>NZ_JBTMWM010000009.1:0-146241 GCF_054489705.1 Sphingomonas sp. RS6 | reverse complement strand
CGCAGGACCGTCAACGAGAAAATGAAACTTTCTGTCGTTTTCGTGACATCGGCCCGGAAAACGGCGGAAAACCGCGCTTTTTGACGGTCGATCTTTCCGCCGGAAATGACCGATTGATGACCATCCCCGCCGAATCAGCGGCGAATCTCGCCAGAATCAGCCCTGCATCCCCTGAATCGCGGCGAAGGCACGCACCGCTTCCGCCTCGTCGCCACCCCAAACCGCATGGCTGACCGCCACGAAGTCGGCGCCCGCTCGCACCAGCGGCGCGGCATTGGCGGGGGTGATTCCCCCGATCGCAACACACGGAATCTCGAACAGCGCCGACCACCAGGACAGAATCGCCGGATCCGGGCGATGCTTCGTCTCCTTGGTGCCGGTGGGATAGAAGGCGCCGAACGCGACATAGTCGGCGCCAGCCTCCCCCGCTTCCATCGCGAGATGGCGGCTGTCGTGGCAGGTCACGCCGATCTGGACATTGGGGCCGAGGATGCTGCGCGCATCGCGGGCGTCGCCATCCCCCTGCCCCAGATGCACGCCGTCGGCACCGAGCCGCTTGGCGAGGCTGATACTGTCATTGACGATGAAGGCGACATCGGCGTCGGCGCAGATGCGCTGGAGCGGCTCGGCAAGCTTGGCGGCCTGGTGCTGGTCGACATCCTTCACGCGGAACTGGAAGGCGGCGACCGGGCCGGCATCGAGCGCGCGGCGCAGGCGATCGGCGAACGTGCCGGTTACGTCGAGCGGCGAGATCAGGTAGAGCTGGCAGGGCGGGCGGCGATCGTCGCGGACGAACTGTTCGGCAAAGCCTTCGAGCTTCGCTTCGTCTTCGAGATCGTCGAACGGGTCGGACATTGGGTACTCCGCTGCTGAATGTCGGCGGAACGTTACCGCCTTTGTCGGCGGGCCTTCCACCCCCTGTCCGTTGGGGTCAAGCAGCGGCGGTTATGCGGCGGCGCCGTCCGGGCGAACCCGTCGGCGCCGCCGGGGCAGGTTTCAGGCCTCCTCGCCCTTGTAGATCGCTACCAGCTTGTCGAGCATCGCGAGCGCTTCGGCGCGCGGGCGCTGGAAGGTGTTGCGGCCGATGATCGAGCCGTTGCCGCCGCCGGCGAGAATGTCGCGCGCGTCCTGGTACACGGCGTCGGCCCCCTTGGCGGCGCCGCCCGAGAAGACGACGATGCGGCGGCCGGCGAAGCAGCTCTGCACGACATGGGCCACACGGTCGCTCTGCGCCGACCAGTCAGTGCCTTCGTAGAGCTTCTTGGCCTCGGGCTGCTCGACATGGTTGCTGGGCAGCTTGACCTTGATGATGTGCGCGCCGAGCAGCGCCGCCATGTGCGCGGCATAGGCGCCGACGTCGAGCGCCAGTTCGCCATCCTTGCTGAGCTTGCCGCCGCGCGGATAGGACCAGATCACCGTCGCGATGCCGACCGAGGCGGCCTGGGCACGCATCTCGCGGATTTCCTCCATCATCTCGAATACGCCGTCGGCGCCGGGATAGATGGTGAAGCCGATCGCCGAGCAGCCGAGACGCAGCGCATCGTCGACGCCGCTGGTCACCGCTTGGTCGATCCCGGTCGCCCAGCTGTTCGAGCTGTTGACCTTGAGGATCGTCGGGATCTGGCCGGCGAAGGTGTCGGCACCCGCCTCGATCATGCCGAGCGGCGCGGCATAGGCCGAGAGGCCGGCGTCGATCGCGAGCTGGAAATGATAATGGGGATCATAGGCATCGGGATTGACCGAGAAGCTGCGCGCCGGCCCATGTTCGAAGCCCTGGTCGACCGGCAGGATGATGAGCTTGCCGGTGCCGCCGAGCCGGCCCTGCATCAGGATGCGCGCGAGGTTCGCCTTCACGCCGGGATTGTCCGACCCGTAATTGTCGAGGATCGCTTTGACGGCCGGCGTGATGCCCATGATGTTCCCCTTGTTCGGTGATGACGAGGCGGTCCCTATCGCGGCCAAATCGCGCCGAAAAGTCTGACAACGCTGCCTAAATGCTGCGGAGCAAAACAATTTTCGCGGGTGCGTAACAGCTGCGATACCTGGCGGATGATTGGTCGCGCTTTGGTATTGCGGAGACGCGTCATTGACGCGCGTCGCTGCGGGACAGTAGCCTCGTCGCGGGGCAAAGGGGGGAAGGTCAATGTGGAATCGACGGCGCCTGTTGCAGGCGGGCGCGGCGTTGCTGGCGACGCCGGGCGCGGCCCTTGCGGCGAAAGGCCCGAAGATCGGCAGCCCGGCGCCGGAGGCCGAACTGACATTGCTCGACGGCAGCAAGGTGAAGCTGTCGGAGATGCGCGGCGATGTCGTCGTGTTCAACATCTGGGCGACGTGGTGCGTGCCGTGCCGCACCGAGCTGCCGCTGCTCGATCGCTATTATGCGATCCAGAAGGCGCACGGCCTGCGCGTCTATGCGCTGACCACCGAGGATTCGGTGCCGCTGTACAAGCTGAAGCCGCTGTTCGAGAAGCTGAGCATCCAGCCGACAAAGAAGATCAGAGGCCCCTATGGCATGATCGATAATGCGGTGCCGTCCAACTATGTGATCGATCGGGCCGGGGTGCTGCGCTACGCCAAGGCAGGCGCGTTCGATCTGGACGATCTCAATCGCGAACTGGTGCCGCTGCTGAAGGAAGCGCCGCCGGTTTGAGGGGCGACCCTTTTGCGGCTGGGGGACAATTGGATCGCCGTCCCCCTCACCCTTCCCACCGCCTTCGGCGGCGGGCCCCTTCCCTCTCCCACAAGGGGAGAGGGAAGACGAGGCGTTCAGCGCGCCAGTGCGGCGACGCCGGGGAGTTCCTTGCCTTCCATCCATTCGAGGAAGGCACCGCCTGCGGTCGATACGAAGCTGAAATCGCCCGAGACGCCGGCCTGGTTGAGCGCCGCCACCGTATCGCCGCCGCCGGCGACCGAGACGAGCTGGCCTTCCTTGGTGAGCGCCGCCGCGGTGCGGGCGAGCGATACCGTCGCCGCGTCGAACGGCGGGATTTCGAACGCGCCGAGCGGCCCGTTCCACACCAGCGTCTTGCAGGTCTTGAGCACGTCGGCGAGCGCCTCGGTCGCGGCCGGGCCGACATCGAGGATCATCTCGTCGGCGGCGACCTCGTGGACGTTGACGGTGCGCACCGGCGGATTGGCGCGGAATTCCTTCGCCACCACCACATCGTAGGGCAGGTGGACGGTGCAGCCCGCAGCGTCGGCGGCGTCGAGGATCTCCTCGGCGGTGCCGGTCAGGTCATGCTCGCACAGGCTCTTGCCGACATCGACCCCGCGCGCAGCGAGGAAGGTGTTGGCCATGCCGCCGCCGATGATCAGGTGATCGACCTTGGCGACGAGGTGCTTGAGCACGTCGAGCTTGGTCGAGACCTTGGCGCCGCCGACCACCGCCGCCACCGGATGCTCGGGGTTGCCCAGCGCCTTGTCGAGCGCGTCGAGTTCGGCTTCCATCTGGCGGCCGGCAAAGGCGGGCAGCTTGTGGGCGAGGCCCTCGGTCGAGGCATGCGCGCGGTGCGCGGCCGAGAACGCGTCGTTGACATAGAGGTCGCCGAGCGACGCGAAACGATCGATCACGGCCGGATCGTTCTTCTCTTCACCGCCGAAGAAGCGAGTATTCTCGAGGAGCGCGATGTCGCCATTGTTGAGCGTCGCGACCGAGGCGGCATCGCCTTCCCAATCGATATAGCGGACCGAGCGGCCGAGCACCTGTTCGAACGGCTTGACCACCTGCGCCAGCGAGGTTTCGGGGCTGGGATTACCCTTGGGCCGGCCGAAATGGGCGAGGACGAGCACCTTGGCGCCGCGATCGGCGAGTTCGGCGACGGTCTGAATCGCGGCGCGCAGGCGCGTATCGTCGCTCACCTTGCCGTCAGCCATCGGCACGTTGAGGTCCTCGCGGACCAGCACCCGCTTGCCGGTGATATCGCCCATATCGTCGAGCGTCTTGAAAGTGCGCGCCATGCTGAACCCCTCGCGTAATGAATTGCCTTGCGAGCAGCATCCGGAGGCGGAGCGCTCGCATCCTGCGCTTGTGCCATTGGCCGCCGTGCCGCCCCCGCCCCACCAGCGTCATCCGGCGGAAGCCGGGATCCATTGGCCTGGACGTCCTGGCTCCTGCCTCGCCCGAGGGGCGAATGGATCCCGGCTTTCGCCGGGATGACAGAAGAGGAGCTACCCAGCGACGCTACGGCCGCTTTGAGGATGGAGGGCGCTGCAGGCCGTGCAACCACCCTCCCCTCCGAGTGTAGAAATGTCCTCCCCGCCTGCGAGGAGGACGTTGGTATCAGAGCCCCGCCATCACGGTCGCGGTGTCGACCATGCGGTTCGAGAAGCCCCATTCATTGTCGTACCAGCTGACCACGCGGACCAGCTTGCCGTCGATCACGGCCGTTTCCAGGCTGTCGACGGTCGAGGAAGCCGGGGTGTGGACGATGTCGGCCGAGACGATCGGATCGGCAGTGTAGACCAGCACGCCCTTGAGCGGGCCGCTCTCCGACGCCGCCTTCAGCACCGCGTTGACTTCCTCGACCGAGGTATCGCGCTTCGGCTGGAAGGTCAGGTCGACGAGGCTGCCATCCGGCACCGGCACGCGGACGGCCGAACCGTCGAGCTTGCCCTTGAGCTCCGGCAGCACCTCGCCCACCGCGCGGGCGGCGCCCGTCGTGGTCGGGATGATCGACATCGCGGCAGCGCGTGCACGACGCAGATCCGGGTGGATCTGGTCGAGGATCTTCTGGTCGTTGGTATAGGCGTGGACCGTGGTCATCAGGCCGCGCTCGATGCCGATCGCGTCGTTGAGGACCTTGGCGACCGGCGCCAGGCAGTTGGTGGTGCACGACGCGTTCGAGACAATGGTGTGCTCGGCGGTCAGCTTGTCGTGGTTCACGCCGTAGACGACGGTGAGATCGACATTCTTGCCCGGGGCCGAGATCAGCACCTTCTTGGCGCCCGCATCGATGTGCTTCTGGGCGTCTTCGCGCTTGGTGAAGAAGCCGGTGCACTCCAGCACGATGTCGACGCCGTTCTCGGCGTGCGGCAGGTTGGCGGGATCGCGCTCGGCGGTCACCTTGATGCGCTTGCCGTCGACGACGATGTCGTTGCCGTCGGCCTCGACGGTGCCGGGATACTTGCCGTGGATGCTGTCGCGCGCGAACAGCCAGGCGTTCGACTTGGCGTCCGACAGGTCGTTGATCGTGACGAGCTCGAGGCCGCTTTCCGGGCGCTCGAGGATCGCGCGTGCCACCAGACGGCCGATACGTCCGAAACCGTTGATCGCAACCTTCGTCATGCCTGTTCTCCGTTCAGCTTGGCAAGGATCTGGGGCACGATGGCGCCCGCAGTGAGTCCGAAATGTTCGTAGAGCCGTAGATAGGGGCCCGAGGCGCCAAAGCTATCCACGCCGAGGCGCAAACCATCGGTACCGGTATAGCGCTCCCACCCGAAGGTGGTGCCCGCCTCGATCGACACCTTGAGCGCGTCCGCCGGCAGGATGTCGCGCTTGTACGCGGCGTCCTGCGCCTCGAAGCGCTCGAAGCAGGGGAACGAGACGACATCGGCGCCGATGCCCTGGGCTTCCAGCGCCTCGCGCACCCCGACGGCCACTTCCACTTCCGAGCCGGTGGCGAGCAGCACCACCTTGCGCGGCGCTTCCGCCTCCAGCAGCGCATAGGCACCGCGAGCCGAGCGGTTCTCGGCGGCTTCGGTGCGCAGCTGCGGCAGGTTCTGGCGGCTGAGCGCGATCAGCGAGGGACCGTCGCTCTTGGCGAGTGCGGCTTCCCACGCCTCGGCCGTCTCGACGACGTCGCACGGACGCCACACGTCGAGATTGGGGATGACGCGCAGGCTCATCAGGTGCTCGATCGGCTGATGGGTCGGGCCGTCCTCGCCCAGGCCGATCGAATCATGCGTCATCACATAGACGACGCGGGCATGCTGGAGGGCCGAGAGGCGGATCGCCGCGCGGGCATAGTCGGCGAAGACGAGGAAGGTGCCGCCATAGGGGATCACGCCCCCGTGCAGCGCCATGCCGTTCATCGCCGCGGCCATGCCGAATTCGCGGATGCCGTAGTTGAGGTAACGGCCGCCATAATTGGCGGCGTCGAGACGCTGGAGCCCCTTGGTCAGCGTGTTGTTCGAGCCGGTAAGATCCGCCGATCCGCCGATCGTCTCGTCGAGGATCGCGTTGACCGCCTCGAGCGCCAGTTCGGACGCCTTGCGCGTCGCGACCTTCTGCGGATTCGCGATCAGCTGCTGGATGTGCGGCTGGAGCAGGTTCGGCTGCACGTCGCCGCGGCGTTCCCAGCCGAGGCGATCGGGATGCGCGGCGAGCCGCTGCTTCCAGGCGGCGTGCGGCGCCGCGCCACGACTGCCGGCGGCAAGCCACGCATCGCGAATGTCGCCGGGGATCTCGAACGGGGCATGGTTCCAACCGAGCGCGGCGCGGGCGGCGGCGACTTCGTCCTTGCCGAGCGGCGAACCGTGGACCTTCGACGTGCCTTCCTTGTTGGGCGCGCCCTTGCCGATCACGGTGCGGCACTTGACCAGCACCGGCTTGTCGCTGGCGATTGCCTCGTCGAGCGCGCGGGTGATGTCCGCCTCGTCATGGCCGTCGCATTCGAGGACGTTCCAGCCGGTCGCGCGGTAGCGGGCGGGAATATCCTCGACCGACGAGAGCGAGACCGGGCCGTCGATGGTGATGTTGTTGTCGTCCCACAGCACGATCAGGCGGTTGAGCTTGAGGTGCCCGGCGATGCCGATCGCTTCGTGGTTGATGCCTTCCATCAGGCAGCCGTCGCCGGCGATCACCCAGGTGCGGTGATCGACCAGATCGCCGCCGAAGGTCGCGTTCAGGTGCCGCTCGGCGATCGCCATGCCCACCGCCATCGCCAGCCCCTGGCCGAGCGGACCCGTGGTGCATTCGACGCCCGGCAGCTCGAAATTCTCCGGGTGGCCAGCGCAGGGGCTGCCGATCTGGCGGAAATTCTTGATGTCCTCCAGCGTCGGGCGGGCATAGCCGGTCAGGTGCAGCAGCGAGTAGAGCAGCATCGAGCCGTGGCCGGCCGAGAGCACGAAGCGGTCGCGATCGGGCCAATAGGGATCGGCGGGATCGAACTTGAGATAGTTCTGGAACAGGACGGTCGCGACATCGGCCATGCCCATCGGCATGCCGGGGTGACCCGAATTGGCGGCCTCAACCGCGTCCATTGAGAGCGCGCGGATCGCGTTGGCACAATCGGTGAAGGATGCGGTCACGTCTGTTTCCCTGTTGATGCGCGCTCGCCTTTGGAAGCGCGCGGCGCCAACGTCAACCGCCCGCCGGAGCCGCGCCAGCGATGGACGGTGGGCGACGAGGGTTGCCGGTGGGTTCAGCCGTGCTATCGGCGGGACATGCCAGAAACCGACGACGATACGGGAACGGAAGCGAGAATCGAACAGGCGCTGGCGCGGATCGAAGCGGCGACGGCGGCGTGCGCCTATTCCGCCGCGCGGCTGGAGCGGCGGCACGCGCTGCTGCGCGAGCGGGTGGAGGCGGCGATCACCGCGCTCGACACGCTGATCGACGAGGAACCCGATGCCGGGCCGGACGCCGAGCCAGACGCCGGGGACCAGGACTGATGGCCGACATCACGCTGCATATCGCCGGGCGCGCCTATACCGTCGCCGCGCGCGAGGGCGAAGAACCGCATCTGCGCAAGCTGGAAGCGATGATCGAGACGCATGCCGAGACCGCGAAGCGGGCATCGGGCGGGCTCAATGCCGAACGCACGCTCGTCTATCTGGCGCTGATCCTGGCCGACCAGATCGACGAAATGGCGAACCGGCCGCCCGAGGGCGTTTCGACGCTGGTGCTCGAACGAATCGCCGATCGGCTCGAAGCGGTTGCGATGGCCCTTGAGGAACGCGTGCCGACCGCCTAGATAGGGAGTGGCGGGACTGCCCGGTGCGAGCCTTGGCAATTATCCCTGAGGCTATAATCTTCATCCATGGGAGCTGTCCCTGTGCAGATCCTGGTCTGCAACACATGGTTCCCACCTGACGTTCTGTGCGTCGGTGGATATTCGGGCAAACGGCCCATGGTGGTCCCGCCACGCGCATGATCCTAGACAAGCCAGCCTTGCGGGCCCGATTGCGGGCCGAGCGCGACCGGTTCTTCGCCGACAGCGAAGCCGCCGCGATCGCCGTCCCCGACGCCTATCTGGCGCGGCTGAAGCCGGGCATGGTCGTCGCCAGCTATCACCCGATCGGCAGCGAGGCCGATCCCGCGCCGCTCGCCGCGGCCGCGATCGAGCGTGGCTGCCGGCTCGCGCTGCCGCATGTGATCGACCGGGCGGCGCCGATCCGGTTCCTTGCCTGGGCACCGGGCGATGCGCTCGACGCCGGGCCTTATGGCCTGCGCCAGCCCGATGCGCAGGCGCCCGAACTGGCCCCCGACATCATCCTGACGCCGCTGGTGGGGTTCGACCGCCGGCTCAACCGACTCGGCCAGGGTGCGGGCCATTACGACCGCGCCTTTGCCCGGTTCGAATCGGCATGGCGCGTCGGCATCGCCTGGGCGGTGCAGGAAGTGCCGGCGATTCCCGCCGACATCTGGGACGTGCCGCTCCACGCCATCGTTACCGAGGATGGCATGATCTGCCACGACGAACGATGAACCCGAGCTGGCGCAAGCCCGCCGGGGCGCTTGCGATCGTCGCGCTGATCTGTGTCTGGGTGGTGATGATCGCCAGCTTCTCGACGGCGATCGGCGCGCTGCCGGTGCTCGTCCAGACGGTGATCTATGTCGCGGCGGGGATCGTGTGGATCCTGCCGCTCAAGCCGCTGCTCCGCTGGATGGAAACGGGGCGCTGGCGGGCATAGCGGCGCGATGCCGCCACGCCCGCGCGCGGGTTACATATAGACCATGCCGTAATAGCCATAGACGCGCTCGCCATATTCGCGGTCATAGCGGGGCTCGTCGCCGCGCGAATCGTAATTGGGCGCGCTTTCCAGCCGATCCTTATCGACATTGACGACATAGCCGCCCTGATCGGTGCTGTAGGTCAGCGCCTTCCAGGGCAAGGGGTAATAATTGCTGCCCAGGCCGAACAGGCCGCCGAACGACAGCACCGCATATTCGACCTGGCCCGATACCTTGTCGACCATGAACCGGGCGATCGAGCCGAGCTTCTCGCCATCATGATTGTAGACCGACGTGCCTTCCACCCGGTCGGACGCGATCAGGTCGTGCGTTTCGCGTGTCTGGGTATCCATCGCTTGCTCTCCTTCTGCCGATTGGGGATGGCGCCGTTTCCAGCGTCCGGACCATCAACGCATGGCGGCGGCGGATCGTTCGGCGGATCGGGAGAAAGAATCGGCGGCGGGGAGCCGTTACTCCCCTGCCCGGCTGCGCTCGCGGATCGCCTTGAACTCGGAACCCGGCTTCCAGTTGGGCCAGGCCGTGCCGTTCGCCAGCTGCGCGCCGATCGTGCCGACCAGATCGATGTCCTGCACAGCGCCGGCGAGGTTCCAGTCCGGCCCCCAGGCGTCGCAGGCCTGGTGGTAGCACTGGCCGGTATAGGCATCGATCCACGCCTGCCCCGCTGCCGTGCCGCCCTGCTTCAGGTCGGAGGCGCCGGCGATGCCCATCAGCAGCAGCGTCGGCACGCCGCGCTTAGCGAAGGAGAAATGATCGGCGCGGTAGAACAGACCCCGCTCCGGCAGGCCCTCCGGCGTCACCCGCCGCCCCTGCGTCGCGGCGACGCGGGCCATGTCGTCCTCCAGCGTGTTCTGGCCCTTGCCGACCAGAACGACATCGTTAGCCGGCCCCGCCGTCTGAAGGATGTCGATCGTCAGATTGGCGACGGTGGTGGCGAGCTGCACCACCGGGTGCGTCGCATAATATTCGGAGCCGAGCAGGCCGCGCTCCTCCGCCGTCCAGGCGGCGAACATCACGCTGCGCTTCGGTGCCGGCCCCGCCTTCAGGTTGCGGGCGATCTCCAGCAGGCCGGCGATGCCGAGCGCATCATCATTGGCGCCGGCGCGATAGATGCGGCCCTGCGCATCGGGCTTGCCCGCGCCGTAGGCGTCCCAATGCGCGCCGAACATCACCGTCTCGTCCGGCCATTCGCTGCCGCGAAGCCGGGCGAGCACATTGTAGCTGTCGACCTGTTCGTGCGCGACCGGCACGTCGGCGGTGAAGTGCACGCCTTCGAGCGGCACCGGGCGGAAATCGGGCTTGCGCGCCGCCACCCGCAGCCGCGCGAGATCCAGCCCCGCCGAAGCCAAAAGGCGAGTCGCCGCGTCGCCTGACAGCCAGCCCTGCAACGCGACGCTGGTAAGATCGGCAGGCCTGCGAACGATGTCGTAATTCTCGCCGCCGCTGCTGATGACGACGTTCCAGCCATAGCCGGCACCGGCCGTATCATGGACGATGAGCGCACCGATCGCGCCGCGCCGGGCCGCTTCCTCGAACTTGTAAGTCCAGCGGCCATAATAGGTCATGGTGCGGCCGCCGAACCGGCCGGCAACGGCATCGCCCTTTTCCGCCGCGAAATCGGGATCGTTGACGAGGAAGACCGCGACCTTCCCCTTCAGATCGACGCCCTTGAAATCGTCCCATTGGCGCTCCGGCGCATGGACGCCATAGCCGACGAACACCACCGGCGCGTTCGCGATTCTGGCGGCATCGTCCGGGCGAATCGTCGAGACGTAGAGGTCCTTTGCCTGCTCCACCTGCATCGGGCCGCGCGGCCCATCGAACTGCAGGGTGCGGGGCACGCCGAGCCGGGTGTGCAGCAGCGGCACCTTCTGCACCCACTGCCCATCCGGGCCGCCGGGCTCCAGCCCGAGCGATTCGAATCGGGCGATCAGATAGCCGAGCGTGCGATCCTCTCCACGGGTGCCGGGCGCCCGCCCCTCGAACGTGTCGGACGCGAGCGTACGGACGGTCTGTTCGAGTCGCGCGGGATCGGCAGCGACCTGGGCCGATGCGGGCGTGACAGCAGTGGTGGAGAGGAGAAGCGCAGCAATCGCCGGGATGCGGGAGGAGAAGTGAATCATCCCACCTGCCTAGAACAGATGAGGAGATGGGGCAAAACCCCTGCCCCGGCGCGATTTTCCGTCTCGAGGGGAAGAATGCGCCGCATGGCGCGAGTGACGGGGCTCGAACCCGCGACCTCCGGCGTGACAGGCCGGCGCTCTAACCAACTGAGCTACACCCGCTTGAAACCCAAGCGAGGAAATCTTGGACGGCCAATCGCCGCCGGATTCCATCTGGAGTCCCGCATGGCGAGTGGCGCGAGTGACGGGGCTCGAACCCGCGACCTCCGGCGTGACAGGCCGGCGCTCTAACCAACTGAGCTACACCCGCTTGAGCCAAGCGAGGAGGCGGGCACTAGCCTCGCCTTTTGGGGGTGTCAACCGGATTGATCGCGTCCCGCTCGACGATACCCCCGCGCTTCCGCCGGATCGCTGACCAAGGTGCCGTGTTCGAACAGGAAACCGGCGATGTCGGGCTTGCCCGCGGCATTGAGCACGGTCTGGATGATGATGAGCAGCGGCACCGCGAGCAGCGCCCCCGTCGTCCCCCACACCCAGCCCCAGAAGCTGAGCGAAATCAGGATCATGATCGGGTTGATCGTCAGCCGGTGGCCGACGATCAGCGGCGTGACGACATTCGCCTCGATCAGGTGCGCGGCGATCATGATCAGCGGCGGCGTCATCGCCCAGCCGATATCGGCGAAGCTCATCAACCCGCCGACCGCGAGCAGCACCGCCGCCACCACCGGGCCGATATAGGGGATGTAGTTGAGCAGCGCGACGATGCCGCCCCACATCAGCGGCGTCGGCATGCCGAGCATCCACAGCGCCCCCGCGACGATCAGCCCGAGCATGAAGTTGATCAGCGTGATCGTGCCGAGATAGGCCGAGGTATCGTCGACGACATCCTGGATTACCCGCGCCGTCGCCATCGCGCCGCCGAAGCTGGACCGGCTGGTGATCGCGCGGCGCCGCAGCCGCGTCCAGCCCGAGAGGAAGAAGTAGATGACGAGGATCGCGAAGAACATCTCGATCAGCGCCGAGGGCGCCGAGGTGGTGAACAGATCCATCAGCGACGTCGGCGGCTGCGCCGGGACCGCCACCGGCTGGCGAATCGGCTGCGACGCGAAATTGTTGAGCGTCTTGTTCACGAACCGCTCGAGGTTCGAATAGAAACGGATCACCGGCTCCAGATTGTGCTGGATCTGGGGAATGCTGTCCGGCAGCCGGCGGATCCATTGCCATGCCGGCACCACGATCGAGGCGAGCGCGATGTTCGCGGCGCTGAGGAACAGCAGCACGCAGACGAACGCCGCCAGCGGCGCCGGCAGCCGATGCCGTTCGAGCCATTCGAGCGCAGGCACCAGCGCGATCGCGATCACCAGCGAGGCGGTGAGCGGCAGGAAAAATCGCGACCCGGCCTGGAGCGCGAACGGCAAGGCAAGGATGAGGCCCATGCCGGCGATCAGCACCAGCGCGGCCATCAGCCGGTCGCGCCGCAGACTGGGCTGCGCCTCGACGGCTTCGTCCTCGGCGAGCCCGTCGTCCAGCGCTGCTTCGTCCGTTCCGCCGATCATGCCCGTCCGCTGATCCACCCGCACTCCCTTTCGCCAACATCCTAGGAGACGGCGTCTTTTGCGGCAATCATCGGCGCGCGCGCGGCGACGACGCGGCGCAATTGCGGCGGTGGCTGTTGCCCGCTAGCCTCACTTGATGGAACGCAGCCTGCTGGTGATCGATGAGGGGACCACGTCGACGCGGGCGATGCTGTTCGCGACCGACGGTCATTGTCTTGCCAGCCGATCCGCCGAACTGACGCAGCATTACCCCGCGCCCGGCCTGGTCGAGCACGATGCCGCCGAGATCTGGACGCGCACCCGCGACTGCACGGCAGCGATGATCGAGGCGGCGGGCGGCGCGGATCGAATCGCGGCGATCGGCATCACCAACCAGCGCGAGACGGTGGTGTTCTGGGACAAGGCGAGCGGCGAACCGCTTGCCCCCGCGATCGTCTGGCAGGACCGGCGCAGCGCCGCGCTGTGCCGCACATGGCGCGAGGCGGGCGAGGAACCCGGCATCCAGGCGCGCACCGGCCTGCTGCTTGATCCCTATTTCTCCGGCACCAAGATCGCCTGGGCGATGGACCATTGGCCGCAGTTGCGCGAGGCCGGCGATCGGCTGGCGATCGGCACGGTCGAAAGCTGGCTGGTGTGGAAGCTGACCGGTGGGCTGCACATCACCGATGCCACCAATGCGTCGCGCACGCTGCTGATGGGGCTGGGCAGCGGCGCGTGGAGCGACGGCCTGATCGACCAGTTCGGCGCACCGCGCGGCGCGCTGGCCGAGATCGTCGATTGCGCGGGTCAATTTGGCGAAACCAGGCTGTTCGGCGGCGCGATCCCGATCTGCGGCATGGCCGGCGACCAGCAGGCAGCGACGATCGGCCAGGCCTGTCTCGCCCCCGGCGACACCAAGGCGACCTATGGCACCGGCGCGTTCGTGCTGACGAATGCCGGCACGCTCCAGCCGCGATCGAAGCATCGACTGCTGTCGACCGTGTTGTGGCAGCTCGGGGGGCGACGCACCTACGCGCTGGAGGGATCGGTGTTCGTCGCGGGCAGCCTGATCCAGTGGCTGCGCGATTCGCTGGGGCTGATCGGATCGGCGCAGGAAACCGAGGCGCTGGCGCGTTCGGTGGCGGACAATGGCGGCGTTTATTGCGTGCCGGCGCTGAGCGGCCTGGGCGCCCCGTGGTGGGAGCCGGAGGCGCGCGCCGCGCTGTCGGGCCTGAGCTTCGCGGCGACCCGCGCGCACATCGTCCGCGCCGCGCTGGAGGCGATGGCGCACCAGAGCCATGACCTGAAGACCGCCTTTGCCGCCGATGGGGCCGATTGGTCGCGGCTGCGGATCGACGGCGGCATGGTGACCAACGACTGGATCGCGCAGGATCTGGCCGACATGCTGGTGCTGACCGTCGAGCGCCCCGACTTTGCCGAGACGACCGCGCTGGGTGCGGCGATGCTGGCGGGGGTCGGTTGCGGGCTGTTCGACGATCTGGAGGCGGCAAGCGCAATGCGCGGCGCGGCGCGCAGCTTCGAGCCCGCGATCGACACGGCCGATCGCGCGACGCGGCTCGAAGGCTGGGACCGGGCCGTCAAGGCCGTGCTGGGGCAAGCCGCGACCGGCTGATTCAGGCCGGCGCCACCTGCCAATAGGTCGCATAGCGTTCGTGCGCGACGCGGTGATAGGGGATCAGCCGCACCGCCTGCCCGCCATCGGCGGCGATGGTGAAGCTGAGCGGCTCCGCGCCAGGCCGGATCCGGCCAACCAGCGCCGCCGGATCGCCCGACAGCGTCGGCGGCGAAAAGGGCGTGTCGTTATAACGGCCATAGAGGCGTTCGTTCACGACGATGTCGCTGCCGGGCGCGAGCCCGTCGCGACCGAATACGCCGGCGAGCACGAGCGGGCCGTGAGTGAAAGCGACGATTGCGGGGGCCGCAGGCGCGTGTTCGGCCCGCGTCTCCATCACCAGTTGCAGTTCGACGCGGTCACCGTCGCGCCAGATGCGCTTCAGGTCGACATAACTGCCCGGCATTTGCGAGCGCGCGACAACCGCACCGTTGACCAGCACGGTTGCGGTGCGGCTCCAGCCGGGATGACGCAGCTTCAGCGTCAGTTCGGCCGGCCGCGCCAGCGACCAGCGCAGCGTCGTCGACGGCGTCTCGGGAAAGCGCGTTTCCTGCACCAGAGTCGCGCCCTGCTCCTTCCATGTCACCGACGAGGGAACGAACAGGTTCACATAGAGCGTGCGATCGGCATGGAAGTAGATCGAATCGCGATATTTGACGTGATTTTCCATGCCGGTGCCGGTGCAGCACCAGAACGAATCCTCGGGCGTGTGATACAGCTTCATGTAGCCGGGGCGAGCGCCCTGGAAATAGGTCGCCATGCCGCTGTCCGGATCCTGCGACGCGAGGATGCCGTTGTAGAGCGTCCGTTCGTAGTAATCGGCATAAGCGGACTGCGGATCGTGGAGGAACAGCGAACGGGTGAGCTTCAGCATGTTGTGCTGGCAGCATGTTTCCGACCCCTTGGCCGAAAAGACATGATCGGCGAACGCGGCCATCGGGAAGAAATGCTCGTTGTCGCCATGCCCGCCGGTCGCGAACGAACGGGTGAGCGCCACCGTCCGCCAGAAAAAGGCAGCGGCGTCGCGATAGCGGGCATCGCCGGTCACCTCGTAGACTCGGTGGAAGCCGACGATCTTCGGCACCTGCGTATTGGCGTGGAGCCCGTCGAGATAGTCGCGGCCATCGGCGAGCGGCGACAGGATCGCCTTGTGCGAAAAGCGCTCTGCCATAGTGCGGTAATCGGCGTTGCCGGTCATCAGATACAGGTCAGCGAACACCTCGTTCATGCCGCCATGTTCGGTGCCGAGCATCGCCTCGAACTGTGCATCGGAGAGCGGGCGGGTAGCGACCACCGCCCAGTCGGCCAGTCGCAGCAGCACGGCGTGCGCCGTCTCGCTGCCCGCCAGCGTGGCGGCATCGCGCAGCCCCGCAAACACCTTGTGCAGCGTGTACCACGGCACGCCGGTGATCTTTTCTCCGCGCAGATGGGCTGCGACCAGCGCCGGCCCCTTCGGGAAGGCGCAGACTAGGCCGCTGCCAGACGCCTGCTGACATTCGGCGAGTTCGCGGGCGATATGATCGATCCGTTCGCGGAAACGGGCATCGCCGGTCGAACGCCAGGCGAGCGCACAGGCCGACAGATAATGGCCGAGCGTATGGCCGTGGCAATTGATATCGGCCCAGGTCGGCGCCGATTCCCAGCCGCCATAGACCGGCGCGCGCGGCGGCAATCCAGCGTTGACGCGGAAATTGTGCAGCATGCGATCGGGTTGCAACGCAAGCAGATAGGCCTCGGTCTTGCGTTGCGCGTGGAGAAACGGGCTCTCGCCGAGCGTCACGTCCGCGAGATCGAAGGGCGCAAGAACCGCCGGCACAGCGGGATCGAGCGACGCGGTTGCGGCGGGCGCCGCCAGGACGTTGATCGCGCCGGTGCCGGCGACCAGTGCGCCACTCCCCGCCCCGGCGAGGAAATGCCGGCGCGAATGGCCGAAACAGCAATTTTCCGTGGTCACCTGCATCCTCATCTCGTTTTTATGTCGGACAAATAGGTAGCAGAGCCATCCGT
This sequence comes from Sphingomonas sp. RS6, assembly GCF_054489705.1. Taxonomy (NCBI): domain Bacteria; kingdom Pseudomonadati; phylum Pseudomonadota; class Alphaproteobacteria; order Sphingomonadales; family Sphingomonadaceae; genus Sphingomonas; species Sphingomonas sp. RS6. The sequence goes on along the minus strand of NZ_JBTMWM010000009.1, from coordinate 130,032 downwards.
CCGTGGAAAGACGGCCGGGACGAGTATGTTGGCGCTTCCTTCGCCCGCCGGCATCTGCTTTGTCTGGCAGATAAAGAAGGGGCCGCCGGCGAGCGGCCATGCGGCAAGGAGACGCCATGTTCGACGATCAGCGCCCCGATGAGACCAACCTTCCCGTCCTTTCCCGCCGGCGACTGATCGGCGCGGCGGCGATCGGCTCCACGGCGGCCGCGATCGGCGCGCCGGCCATCGCCCGGGCCTCAGCCGCGGCCGAGCGCCAGACCAGCATCCCGATCGAGTTCGTCTATGAGGCGATCGTCACGCTCGGCCCCGCCGAACAGGTCGGCGCCACGCCCTATGGCAAGCGCGTCCGCATTCCGATCACCGGCGGCACTTTCGCCGGGCCGCGAATCAGCGGGACGATCCTGCCCGAGGGGATGGACTGGCAGCTGATCCGCGCCGACGGATCGGTGACGCTCGAGGCCAGCTATCTGATGCGCGAGAAGGACGGCACGCTGATCCAGATCACCAATCGCGGCGTCGCGTTCGACAACCATGTCCGCGCGACGCCGGTGTTCGAAGCGCCGCTGGGGCCGCATCAGTGGCTCAACCAGTCGGTGTTCACCGCCACTGTCGGCCCTGCCGAGGAGGCGAAACAGCCCGCGGTGCGGATCACCGTCTATCGGATGGGCTGACCGGCGATCAGGCGCCTTCGGGCCAGTAGAGCCGCATCGGATTGGCGACGAGCAGCTTGTGCTGCAACGCTTCGGTCGGCGCGATGCGGGGGATGACGTCCACCAGCGCGCCGTCGTCGGGCAGCACGCTTTCCATATTGGGGTGCGGCCAATCGGTGCCCCACAGCACGCGATCGGGATAATCCTCGACCAGCGGGCGCACCGCGCGGACGAAATCGGCATAGGGCGGCCCGGCGGGATCGAGGCGATCGGCGCACGTCACCTTGGTCCAGATGTCAGGCCGGCTGTCGAGCAGCGCGCGGAAGGCGGTCATGTCGGCGCCGTCCGGCCCCTGGTTCACATCGGGGCGGCCCATATGATCGATCACGACAGGCACGGGGATCGCATCGATGAACGGGCGCAGCTCGGCGAGGATGTCGGCTTCGAAATAGATCACGACATGCCAGCCGAGCCGCGCGATCCGGCCCGCGACGTCGAGGAAGCGGTCCTTCGGCGCGTCGTCGACCAGCCGCTTGAGGAAATTGAAGCGGACGCCGCGGATGCCGCCGGCGTGGAGCGCGTCGAGTTCGTCATCGCCGATCGCCGGATCGACCACCGCGACGCCGCGCGCCATGCCGTTCGATCGCGCGATCGCGTTCAGCGTTGCTGCATTGTCGGTGCCGTGGCAGCTCGCCTGGACGATCACGTTGCGCGCAAAGCCGAGCCGGTCGCGCAACGCGAACAGCATGTCCGGGCCGGCGTCCTGCGGCAGGTACTTCGCCTTGGGGCTGAACGGGAAATCGGCCATCGGGCCGAACACATGGCAATGCGCGTCGACCGCGCCCGGCGGCGGCGTGTAGCGCGGCTTCGATGGTGTGAGCGTCCAGCTGCGGACGCGACCCTCGACGTCGGTGGTCATGCGAATATCTCTCCGTCCATCAGCTTGCGCGCGGTACGCAGCATAGCGGCGCTGGTGACCGCGCCGCTCTCGTCCAGTTCCATCACGCAGGTCGTCTCGCCGGTCGGATGCTCGACCGACAGCGTCTTGCGCTGCCCTTCGGGGATTACGGCGACCTCGGCGGCGGGGGTGCCAGGCAGCAAACAGGCGGTGGCGACGCTGACCGCGCCGAGCACCCCGATCGAGGCATGGGCGCGGTGCGGGATGAAGCTGCGCACCGTCACCGCGCCGCCGTTTCGGGGGCGCGCGACGAGCATCATCTTCGGCACCGATTTCTCGCGGACATCGCCCAGGTTCATCCGTTCGCCGACCGCCAGCCGGATCGCCTCGATCCGGGCCTTGAGCCCGGTGTTACCGTCCAGTGTCTCGCGATCCTCATAGCCGGTGATGCCGACATCTTCCGCCTTCATCACCACGCAGGGCATGCCATTGTCGATCAGCGTGACCGCCACGCCTTCCACCACATCGACGGCGTTGCCGCTGGGCAGCAGCGCGCCGCACGAGGAGCCGGCGGTGTCGCGGAATTCGAGGGCGATCGCCGCGGCGGTGCCGGGCACGCCGTCGATCCGCGCATCGCCGTCATAGCGCACGCGGGCGCCCGGCGTCTGCACGGTGGCGACGGCGATCTGGCCGGTATTCTCCATGAAGATGGTGACGCGGGTTTCGCCGTCCGCTGCCGCCACCAGCCCGCGCTCGATCGCGAAGGGGCCGATGCCGGCAAGGATATTGCCGCAATTCTGCGCGTCGGAGACGATCGCCTGATCGACGAATACCTGAAGGAACAGATAATCGACATCGACGCCGTCGCGCGCCGACTTGCGCACCACCGCGACCTTGCTGGTCAGCGGATCGGCGCCGCCCATCCCGTCGATCTGGCGCGGATCGGGCGAGCCCATGATGCGCAGCAGAAAGGCGTCGCGGGCGGCGGTGTCGGCGGGCAGATCGGCGGCGAGGAAATAGCCGCCCTTCGACGTGCCGCCGCGCATCCACATCACGCGAGCGGAGGCGGGATCAGACATATTTCAGCCCCATCGCTTCGAGCTTCGGGCGCATGTCGTAGATGTCGAGACCGAGTTCGCCGGCCGCGAGCCGCTTGCGCTTGGCTTCCTCGACCGCCTCGCGCGCCTGCGCCTTTTCGAGCACGGCCGCCGCATTGGCACGCGGGACGATGCAGACGCCGTCGTCATCGGCGATCACCACGTCGCCCGGATTGACCAGCGCATTGGCACAGACCACCGGCACGTTGACCGAGCCGAGCGTCGCCTTGATCGTGCCCTGCGCATGAACCGCCTTCGACCAGACCGGGAAGCCCATCTCGGTCAGATCGCGCACGTCGCGCACGCCGGCATCGATCACCAGCCCGCGACAGCCGCGCGCCATCGCGCTGGTGGCGAGCAGATCGCCGAAATAGCCGTCGGTGCACGGGCTGGTCGGCGCCAGCACGAGGATATCGCCCGGCTGGAGCTGCTCGATCGCGACATGCACCATCCAGTTGTCGCCCGGCGGTGCGGAAATGGTGACGGCGCTGCCCGCGATCCGCGCGCCGGCGTAGATCGGGCGCATGTGCGGCGCGAGCAGGCCAGTGCGGCCCTGCGCTTCGTGCACCGTGGCGACGCCGGCATGGGCAAGGCCGTCGATCACTGCGAGATCGGCGCGTTCGATGTTCTGGACGACGATGCCGGACATGGCTGCTCCTCTCATGGTTGATGGCCGGGTGCGCGCATGGGCGCGGCGGGGCCAATCCGAATGATGGCATGGCCATTAGTTTTTGCTAATCCTTGTCCGTGCAAGTCAACCAGCTCAATATCCGCCACCTCGCCGCCATGGCCGCAGTGGTGCGGCTCGGCAGCATCAGCCGCGCGGCCGATGCGGTGCATCTCACCCAACCTGCGGTGACGCAGGGCATCGCCAAGCTTGAGACGCAGCTGGGCCTGACGCTGTTCGAACGCCGCGCCGCCGGCATGGCACCGACCCCGGCCGCGCTGCGCCTGTTGCCGCGCGTCGAGGCGGCGCTGCGGCTGATCGGCAGCAACCGGGTGACGGCGGCGCAGCTGCGCGCGTTCGTCGCGCTGGCGCAGCAGGGCAGTTATCCGGCGGCGGCGCACGCGGCGGGGGTGACGGTGTCGTCGCTGCACCGCGCAGTCGGCGATCTCGGACTGGCGCTGGGGCAAAGGCTGGTCGATCGGCGCGGGCGCGGGCTGGTGCTCACCCATCAGGGGGTGCAGGTGGCGCGGCGGCTGCGGCTGGCGCTGGCCGAACTGCGCGCTGGGGCGGAGGATCTGGGCGAGTTGCTCGGCCGCACCTCGGGCCGCATCTCGATCGGGGCGATGCCGCTGTCACGCGCGCGGCTGCTGCCGCATGCGATCACGGCCTTTCGCCCCGCCTTTCCAGGCATCGACATCCTGATCCACGAAGGCGCGCATGGCGAACTGGTCGGGCCGCTGCGCGATGGCGAGATCGACCTGATGATCGGCGCGCTGCGCGATCCGGAAACGATCGGCCCCGATCTGGTGCAGTTGCGGCTGTTCGACGACAGGCCGACGATTTTTGGCCGCGCCGGCCATCCGCTGGTCGAGGAAACGGATCGGCTGGCGGCGCTGCACCGCTTTGGCTGGATCGTCCCGCCCGAAGGCACGCCGCTACGCACCTTGTGGCGCAATCTTTTCGCCGCCATCGGCGGGCCGCTGCCGCCGGTGCCGATCGAATGCGGATCGGTCATCACGATCCGCGAGCTGCTCCGGACGGGGGACGAGCTGACGCTGCTTTCGGTCGACCAGCTCGCTGTCGAACTAGGCGCCGGCATGGTCGTCGACCTCGGCCCCGCGCCGGGCAGCGTCACCCGCACGATCGGCGTCACTCACCGCGCCGACTGGCGGCCGACGCGAGCGCAATCGGGGTTCCTGGCGACGCTGCAGGCAGCGGCGACAAAGCTCTATACGTAAAAACTTATAGCGGGCAGACGGATTCGATTGGCCGCCGCCGCCCCGCTCGGCCATGCCGCCGCCCATGACAGACACGATCGCCATGATCGGCTTTGGAGAGGCTGGCGCGACCTTCGCCCGTGCGGGCGGCTGGGAAGCGAGCGCGCGGGTGTTCGACCGCAAGACCGATACCGACGATGCCGCCGCGATGCGCGACCGCTATGCCGACGCCGGCGTCGAGGGTGCCGCGACGCTGGCCGCGGCGCTGGCCGGGCGACCGCTGGTCCTCTCGCTCGTCACCGCCGACCAGGCGCTCGCCGCCGCCGAGGCCGCCGCGCCGCATCTCGCGTCGGGCGCACTCTATTGCGACGGCAACAGCGTCGCGCCCCAGACCAAGCAGGCCGCCGCGCGCACGATCGAGGCGGCAGGCGGGCATTATGTCGATCTCGCGATCCTGTCCCCTGTCGATCCGGCCCGGCTTGCCGCGCCGCTGCTGGTGAGCGGCGCGCGGGCAGAAGCGGCGGCGGCGATGCTGGCGGCGCTCGGATTCCAGAATATCAGCACCGCCGGCGATGCCGTCGGCCGTGCTTCGTCGATCAAGATGATCCGTTCGGTGATGGTCAAGGGGATCGAGGCGCTGACCGCCGAGTGCCTGCTGGCTGCCGAGACGGCGGGGGTGCGCGATGCCGTGCTCGCCTCGCTCGACGCCAGCGAGCGCGCCCGCCCCTGGGAAGCGCGTGCCGACTATAATCTCGACCGCATGATGATCCACGGGCTGCGCCGCGCGGCCGAAATGGAGGAAGTGATCAAGACGCTGGAGGCGCTGGGCACCGGCGCCGAGATGACCCGCGGCACCGTTGCCCGTCAGCGCGCGATCGGCGCACTCGGACTCGGCACGCCGCCCGACGGGCTTGCCCCCAAGCTCGCCGCGATCGAGGAGAGGATTTCACGCGCATGACGATGATCATCGACTGCCACGGCCATTATACCGTGCTGCCCAAGGGGCACGATGCCTGGCGCGAGGCGCAGAAGGCCGCGTTCAAGGCCGGCGAGACGCCCCCGCCCTATCCGCACATCACCGACGACGAGATCCGCGAGACGATCGAGGCCAACCAGCTGCGCCTCATCAAGGAGCGCGGCGCCGACCTGACGATCTTTTCGCCGCGCGCATCGGCGATGGCGCCGCATGTCGGCGACGAAGCGATGGCCACGGAATGGGCACGCCGATGCAACGACCTGATCGGGCGCGTCGTCGGTCTCTACCCAGAAACCTTTGTCGGCGTGTGCATGCTGCCGCAGAGCCCGAAGGCGGATATGCAGGGCTCGATCGAGGAACTCGAGCGCTGCGTCACCGAGCTCGGCTTTATCGGCTGCAACCTCAATCCCGATCCGGGCGGCGGCCATTTCACCCATCCGCCGCTGACCGACCGTTACTGGTATCCGTTCTACGAGAAGATGGTCGAGCTGGACGTGCCGGCGATGATCCACGTCTCGGGCAGCTGCAACCCGGCGATGCACGCGACCGGCGGCTATTATCTCGCCGCCGACACCGTGGCGTTCATGCAGCTGCTGGAAGGCGACCTGTTCGCCGATTTCCCGACGCTGCGCTTCATCATTCCGCATGGCGGCGGCGCCGTGCCCTATCATTGGGGACGCTATCGCGGGCTGGCGGACATGTTGAAGAAACCGTCGCTCGACACGCATCTGATGAACAACATCTTCTTCGACACCTGTGTCTATCATCAGCCGGGGATCAACCTGCTGGCCGATGTGATCGACAACAAGAACATCCTGTTCGGCAGCGAGATGGTGGGCGCGGTGCGCGGTATCGATCCGACCACCGGGCATTATTTCGACGACACCAAGCGCTATATCGACGCGCTGCCAATCAGCGGCGCCGAGCGCCACGCGATCTTCGAGGGCAATGCCCGCCGCGTGTTCCCGCGGCTCGACGCCAGGCTGAAGGAGAGAGGGCTGTGACCGACCACAAGGATATTCACGCCTATCTGGCGGAATTCGACGATATCCCCGGCACGCGCGTGTTCACCGCCAGGCGCGCGCGCGCGGGCTATCACATGAACCAGTTCGCGATGAGCCTGATGAAGGCCGAGAATCGCGAGCGGTTCAAGGCGGACGAACGCGCCTATCTCGACGAATGGCCGCTGAGCGAAGAGGCGAAGCAGGCGCTGCTCGCCCGCGATTACAACAAATGCCTCGATCTGGGCGGCAACGTCTATTTCCTCGCCAAGCTCTTCTCGACCGACGGCATCCCCTTTGCCGAGGCGGTCAGCACGATGACCGACATGAGCTTCCCCGAATATCGCGAGATGATGATGCGCGGCGGCCGTTCGCCGGAGGGCCTCCGCTCGATTAAGGCCAACGCCGCCGCCGAAGGCGCCGGCGACAAGGAAGGACGCTGAACATGGCACGGATTACCGCAGGTATCGCATCCAGCCATGTGCCGCTGCTCGGCGTGGCCGTCGATCAGGGCAAGGATCGCGACGCCTATTTCGGCCCGATCTTCGCCGGTTACGACTGGACGCGGGAATGGGAAAAGTCGGAAAAGCCCGACGTCGTCATCCTGGTCTATAACGACCATGCCTCGGCCTTCGACATGAAGGTGATCCCCACCTTCGCGATCGGTTGTGGCGAGCGCTACAAATCGGCCGATGAAGGCTGGGGACCACGCCCGGTGCCCGATGTCGAGGGACACCCGGACCTTGCCTGGCACATTGCCCAGAGCCTGATCCTCGACGAATTCGACATGACCGTCATCAACGAGATGGATGTCGATCACGGGCTGACCGTGCCGCTGTCGATGATGTTCGGCACGCCCCAAGCCTGGCCGGTGAAGGTGGTGCCGCTGGCGGTGAACGTCGTCACCTATCCCCCGCCCTCGGGCAATCGCTGCTGGGCGCTGGGCGAGGCGATCGCGCGCGCCGTGGCGAGCTTCCCCGAGGATCTGAACGTCCAGATCTGGGGGACCGGCGGCATGAGCCACCAGCTTCAGGGGCCGCGCGCGGGGCTGATCAATCGCGAATGGGACAACATGTTCCTCGACGGGCTGATCGGCGAGAGCGATCACCTGCGCCGTATCCCGCACATCGACTATCTGCGCGAAACGGGCAGCGAGGGCATCGAGATGGTGATGTGGCTCATCATGCGCGGCGCGCTGGGCAAGCGCACCGCCGCGCTGCACCGCCATTATCACGTCCCCTGTTCGAACACCGCGATCGGCCATCTCGTCCTGCGCCCCGACAATGGCGAAGGGCTCGACATGACCGGCAGCGGCTTTGCCGAAGCAGCCGAATAAACGGAGTACTCACATGAAAATCGCACTCGCAGGCGCCGGCGCGTTCGGCGAAAAGCATCTCGACGGCCTGAAGAAGATCGACGGCGTCGAGGTGATCTCGGTCGTCGGTCGGCGGCTGGAGCCGACCCAGGCTGTCGCCGACAAATATGGCATCGCCCACGCCACCACCGAACTCGCCGAGGCGCTGGAACAGCCCGGGCTCGACGCGGTGATCCTCTGCACGCCGACCCAGATGCACGCCGCCCAGGCGATCCAGTGCCTGGAGGCGGGCAAGCATGTGCAGGTTGAAATCCCGCTATGCGACAATCTGGCGGACGGCGAGGCGGTGCTCGCCAAGGCGCAGGAAACCGGGCTTACCGCGATGGTCGGCCACACCCGACGCTTCAACCCCAGCCACCAGTTCCTTCACCGCCGGATCGCCGCGGGCGAGCTCGCGGTGCAGCAGATGGACGTCCAGACCTATTTCTTCCGGCGCCAGAACATGAATGCCAAGGGCGAGCCGCGCAGCTGGACCGATCACCTGCTGTGGCACCACGCCGCGCACACCGTCGACCTGTTCGCCTATCAGGCCGGACCGATCGTTCAGGCCAATGCGATCGAGGGGCCGATGCATCCCGAACTGGGCATCGCGATGGACATGTCGATCCAGCTCAAGAGCGAGAGCGGCGCGATCTGCACGCTGTCGCTCAGCTTCAACAATGACGGGCCGCTCGGCACCTTCTTCCGCTATATCTGCGACAACGGCACCTGGATCGCGCGCTATGACGATCTCGTCACCGGGCGCGAGGAGCCGGTCGACCTGTCCGGCGTTGCGGTGTCGAACAACGGCATCGAGCTTCAGGATCGCGAATTCGTCGCGGCGATCCGCGAAGGGCGCGAACCCAATGCCAGCGTCGCGCAGGTGCTCCCCTGCTATCGCGTGCTCGACCAGCTCGAACGGCAGCTCCGCGCGTGAACACGCGCCGGACCGGCGTGGCGATCGTCGGCAGCGGCCCTTCGGGGCTGCTGCTCGGCCATCTGCTGCGCGCCGCGGGGATCGAGTGCATGATCGTCGACCGGCAGAGCCGAGCGCATGTCGAAGGCCGCATCCGCGCGGGCGTGCTCGAAAGCGTCACGACCGATCTGATGGTGCAGCTTGGGCTCGACGCCCGGCTGCGCGCCGAGGGGCTGATCGAGACGGGCTTCAATCTCGCCGATGGCGACCGGCTGATCCGCATCGACGTCGAGGCGCTGACCGGCCGCCATGTCACCGTCTATGGACAGACCGAGGTGACGCGCGACCTGATCGCGGCGGCGCCCGATCGCGGGCTCGACATCCTGTTCGGGGCGGCCGACGTCGCACTCCACGACATCGACGGTACGACGCCCTCGCTCACTTGCACGGTGAACGGCGAGCCGATGCGGATCGAGGCCGACTTCATCGCCGGCTGCGACGGCTTTCGCGGCATCTGTCGCCAGACGGTGACCGAAGCGAGCGGCGGCAGTGGTCAATTCCAGCTGGACTATCCATTCGGCTGGCTCGGCATATTGGCCGATGTGCCGCCCTGTCACGACGAGTTGATCTACGCCAATGGTCCGCGCGGCTTCGCGCTGGCGTCGATGCGCTCGAAAACGCGCAGCCGCTATTACATCCAGGTGCCGCTCACCGACACGCTCGACGCCTGGCCGGCGGAGCGGCTGTGGGACGAACTCGCACTGCGATTCGATCCGCTGTCGAGCCACGGGATCACCCGCGGGCCGGCGCTGGAAATGTCGATTGCGCCGCTGCGCTCCTATGTCGGCGAGACGATGCGGCTGGGCCGGCTGTTCCTGGCGGGCGATGCCGCGCATATCGTGCCGCCGACCGGCGCGAAGGGGCTGAACCTCGCCGCATCCGACGTCGCCTATCTGTCGCAAGCGCTGATCGCCCATTATCGCGGCGGCGACGAGGCGGCGCTGCTCGACTATCCGGCGCGGGCGCTGGCACGAATCTGGAAGGCCGAGCGTTTCAGCTGGTATCTGACCAAGCTGATGCACAGCTTCCCCGATAACGGCATGTTCGAACACCGGATGCAGTCGGCAGAACTGGACTATGTGGCGACATCGGAGGCAATGCAGCGCTCGATCGCCGAAAACTATGTGGGATTGCCGCTTTGACCCTGCCGCGCCGTACGATCGGACCCTTTTCCGTTGCCGCCATCGGGCTCGGGTGCATGAACCTGAGCCATGCCTATGGCGTCCCGCCCGCGCGCGAGGACGGAGTGCGGCTGCTGAACCGCGCGCTCGATCTGGGCGTGACGCTGCTCGACACCGCCGCGCTCTATGGCGGCGGGGAGAATGAGCGGCTGCTCGGCGCGGCGGTGATGCATCGCCGGGCGGAGTTTACGCTGGCGAGCAAATGCGTGCTCGACCTGCACGACGGCAAGCGCGGGCTGGACGGTTCGCCCGCGGCGATCACCCGCACGCTGGAGAGGGCGCTCGGCCGGCTCGGGACCGATTATATCGATCTCTATTATCTCCACCGCCTCGATCCGAACGTGCCGATCGAGGACTCGGTCGGCGCGCTCGTGCGGGCGCACGAGGCCGGTAAGATCGGCGCGATCGGGCTCAGCGAAATGTCCGCCGCAACGATCCGGCGGGCGCATGCGGTGCATCCGATCGCGGCGGTGCAGAGCGAATATTCACCGATGGTGCGAAACCCGGAGGTCGCGGTGCTCGACACGTGCCGCGAACTCGGCATCGGCTTCGTCGCCTTCTCGCCGGTGGCGCGCGCGATGCTGGCAGGTGCGATCCGCGACGATGATTATCATGAGGGCGACATCCGGCTGACGATGCCGCGCTTCGTAGAGCCGCAGCTGAGCCACAATCTCGAGACAGTCGCGACCTTCGACGAAATCGCGGCCGAGGTCGGCTGCACGCCGGCACAGCTGGCGCTCGCCTGGGTGCTCGCGCGCGGCGACCATATCGTGCCGATCCCCGGCACGCGCGACATCGGCCATCTGGAGGAAAATGTCGCGGCGGCGGCGATCAACCTCGACGCCGCGACGATTGCGCGGGTGGACGCGCTGTTCGCACCCGGCACGATCCGCGGTGCCCGCTATTCGGCAGCAGCCCAGCGCCAGATCGACACCGAACTGCTGCCCGACGAGGAACTGGCGGCCGGCTGACCGCGATCAGCTCAGGCGGCGCCCCACACCGCCTGGGCGACGTCGACGACGAGGCGCAGCTTCGCCGACTGCTGCTCCATCGCAATGTCGTTGCCGTGAACGGTCGACGAGAAGCCGCATTGCGGCGACAGCGCCAGCTGTTCGAGCGGGGCGTAGCGAGCCGCCTCGTCGATGCGGCGACGGACGTCGTCGACCGACTCGAGTTCGCCGAGCTTGGTGGTGACGAGCCCCAGCACGACGGTCTTGTCCGCCGGCACGTGCCGCAGCGGCGCGAAGTCGCCCGAGCGCGGATCGTCATATTCGAGGAAATAGCCGTCGACCGCGAGGTCGTTGAACAGCACTTCGGCAACGGGCTCATAGCCGCCTTCGGCCGCCCAGGACGAACGGAAATTGCCGCGGCAGAGATGCACGCAGACGACCATGTCGTCCGGCCGATCGCGGATCGATTCGTTGATGATGCGGGCATAAAGGCGCGGCAGCGCATCCGGGTCCATGCCGCGGCGGCGCGCATTCTCACGCTGCGTCTCGTCGCACAGATAGGCGAGATTGGTGTCGTCGAGCTGGAGATAGCGGCAGCCGGCATCGGCCAGGCTGGCGATCTCGGCGCGATAGGCGGCGGCGAGGTCTTCGTAAAAGGCGTCGAGATCGGGATAGGCGGTCGAATCGATCGCCTCTCGCCCGCCGCGGAAATGCAGCATCGTCGGCGACGGGATCGTCACCTTGGGCGTGCGGCCAGTGCAGCTGGCGAGGAAATCATAATCGGCGCGCTGGATGTCGCGTGCATGGGCGATCTTGCCCGAGATCTTCATCACCGGCGGGGCATATTCCAGCTCCTTGCCGCCATGCTGGTGGAAGCGGACCTGCGTGCCGCCCGCCTCCTCGACGCCGTCGAGCTGAAGCAGGAAATCGGTATGGAAATAGGTGCGGCGAAACTCGCCGTCGGTGATCCCCTGAAAGCCCAGCGACTCCTGCATCGCCACCACGTCGCGGATCGCGGCATCCTCGGCAGTGCGCAGCGCGGCGGCATCGATACGGCCTTCGCGAAAGGCGTTCCGTGCGGCGATCAGTTCGGGCGGGCGCAGAAAGCTGCCGACATGATCGGCGCGGAAGGGCGGCTTGGTCATTCGTCTCTCCAACGGAATTTCGCTGCGAGGCCACATGCGCAACAATGCAAACGTCGTCCAGCGATTCTGTTGTGAACCATAACGAATTGCGGCAGGGTCACGCAATCGAGCGAAGAACTCGATTCAAGGGAGGATGAGATGGGTCGCGATCCGCAGACGATACTCGAGCGCGAGCCGATGTCGCGCCTGCAATGGGGCATCGTCGCGGTGATGGTGGGCCTCAATGCGCTCGACGGGTTCGACGTGCTTTCGATCAGCTTCGCCTCCCCCGGCATCGCCCGCGAATGGGGGATCGACCGCGCGGCGCTGGGCCTGGTGCTGTCGATGGAGCTGATCGGCATGGCGTGCGGATCGCTGCTGTTGGGCGGCGTTGCCGACCGGCTGGGGCGGCGCGCGACGATCCTCGGCTGTCTCTGCCTGATGACGACGGGAATGGCCGGCGCGGCGCTGGCGTGGAACGTGGAAATCCTCTCCGCCTGGCGGCTGCTGACCGGCATCGGCATCGGCGGGATGCTCGCGGCGACCAACGCCGCCGTCGCCGAGGCCGCCAATGCCCGGCGCCGTGCGCTGTGCGTGGTGCTGATGGCGGCGGGCTATCCGGTGGGCACGATCGTCGGCGGTTCGATCGCGGCGGTGCTGCTGCGCGATTATGGCTGGCAATCGGTGTTCGCGTTCGGCGCGATCGCCAGCGCCTGCTTCATCCCGATCGTGCTGCTGGCCGCGCCCGAATCGATCGCTTTCCTGATCCATCGCCGCCCCGCCAATGCGCTGGCGCGCGTGAACGTGGTGCTGATGCGGATGGGGCACGCCGCGGTCGAAAGCCTGCCGCCGGCCGCGCCCGCCGCGAAGAAAGCGCCGGTCACCGCGCTGTTCGCCCCGTCACTGGCGCGCACGACGATGTTGCTGACGCTCGCCTATCTCGCGCACATCATGACCTTCTATTTCATCCTGAAATGGATTCCGAAGATCGTCGTCGACATGGGCTATGCGCCATCGGCGGCGGCGGGCGTGCTGGTATGGGCGAGCGCGGGCGGCGCGACGGGATCGCTGCTGCTGGGGCTGCTGACCGCGCGGATCCGCCTGCTCGCGCTCACCATCGCCGCGATGGCGGCATCGGTCGGCCTCGTCATTCTGTTCGGCCAGGGCAGCAACGACCTGCCGGGCCTGTCGCTGATCGCAGCGGGGGCGGGCTTTGCGACCAATGCCGGCGTGGTCGGCCTCTATGCGCTGATCGCCCGCGCCTTCCCCACCGGCCTGCGCGCGACCGCGACCGGGTTCGTGATCGGCATCGGCCGGGGCGGCTCGGCACTGGCGCCGGCGCTGGCGGGCGTGATGTTCGCGGCAGGCTATTCGCTGTCGCTGGTCGCGATCCTGATGAGCCTGGGCTCGGCGATCGCCGCGCTCGCGCTGCTGGCGATGCGCCGGGCTGCGGTGGAGGGATAGCGCTTACAAGGAAGTGGTGACCCGGAGAGGATTCGAACCTCCGACCTCTCGATTAGGAATCGCTTGCTCTATCCTGCTGAGCTACCGGGCCACGAAAGCGCTGGTACCGGGCCGGCGCGGGCAAATCAATTGCAAGCCTCGGGCGGGACGACCGGGACCAGCAGTGGGGCGACCGGAACGCCTTCCTCCACCAGCGCGATCGCCTCGTCGCGGGTCGCCTGGCCGTGGATCGGCGCCTCCGGCTCGTCGCCCTGGTGCATCGCCCGCGCCTTGGCGGCGAAGCCGGTGCCCACCCATTGCGATGTTTCCAGTTGCTTCGCCTGCATCGCGGCGATCGCCGCAAGCGCGGCCTTCATCGCGGCCGGTCCGTCGGCAGGCGCGCGGTTTCCCTTCGCCGCGACCGCCGGCGCCATCGCCGCCTTGCCGACCGAGGAATCGTTGCACACCGGGCATGCGATCAGGCTGGCGGCGCGCTGTTCCTCATAGGCGCTGCTCGACTTGAACCAGGCCTCGAACACATGGCCGCCGCCGCACTTCAGATCGAAGACGATCATGACGCAGACACCTGGCCGATCGGGCGGCGGTGCCGCAGCACCGGGATCCGGGCGCGGACATCGTCGACGCGCGCCGGATCGATCTCGGCAAAGCCGATGCCGGCGGCCTCGCCCATGTCAAGCGCGACCTCGCCCCAGGGATCGACCACTAGGCTGTGGCCATAGGTGGCGCGACCATCGGCATGGAGCCCGGTCTGTGCCGCCGCGATCACTAACGCCGCCGCCTCGATCGCGCGGGCCCGCAGCAGCACATGCCAGTGCGCCGCGCCGGTAGGTCGCGTAAACGCCGCCGGCACCGCCAGCAGCGTCGCGCCCGCATCGCTTAGCGCGCGGAACAGATCCGGGAAGCGGAGATCGTAACAGATCGCGAGGCCCAGCCGCCCCGCCGGTGTATCGACGACCACCGGGCCGGCGCCGGCGGTATAGCTGTTCGATTCGCGCCAGCTCTCGCCGGTCGGCAGATCGACATCGAACAGGTGCATCTTGTCATACCGCGCGCGGATCGCACCGCTCGCGTCGATCACAAAGGCGCGATTGGCGAGCTTGCCGTCCTCGCGCAGCACCGCGAGGCTGCCGATATGCACCCAGATGCCGTGCTTCGCCGCGGCTTCGCGCACCGCCGCGAGCACGGGGTCCGACGCTTCGGGCACAAGCCTGGTCGCGGCGCGGGCGCGGTCGCCGTCGAGCAGCCCGGACATTTCCGGCGTGAACAGCATCGCAGCGCCGCCGGCCGCCGCCGCCGCCACGCCGTCGACCATCGTCCGCGCGTTCGCGTCGGGATCGATCCCGCTCGTCATCTGGAGCAGGGCGATGCGCGTCATTGGCCGAGCAGAGGGTCCAGCCCGCCCTGCCGGTCGAGCGCGGCGAGATCGTCGGAGCCACCGATATGCCGGCCGTCGATGAACACCTGCGGCACGGTGGTGCGGCCATTGGCGCGCTGGATCATCTCCTCGCGGCGCGGGCCACCCATGGTGATGTCGATTTCCTCGAACGCGGCGTCCTTCTTCTGCAGGAGCTGCTTCGCGCGCGAGCAATAGGGGCAGAATGCCTTGGTGTAGATTTCGATCTTTGCCATATCGACCTCTCAGGTGTGCGCCGTCCCGCGGCTTGTCAATCCATCGTCTCTTCGACGAGAACGCGCGCCCAGCACAGAAGGATCACCCGCGCCGCGCCGCCGCGCCTGAGCGCCTTTGCGCAGGCCCCCGCCGTCGCCCCGCTGGTATGCACATCATCCACCAGCACCACCGTGCGCCCGGCCAGCCGCGCGCGGGCATCACCGGCCAGCGCGAACGCGCCCGACACCGCCCGGGCGCGCCCCTTCGCGCCGAGGCCGCGCAGCACCGGCGTCGCCTTTGCGCGGCGGAGCAGGTGCAGATCGGCCGGCACGCCGCTCCGCACCGAGATCGCCTGGGCGATGACGGCGGCCTGATTGAAGCCGCGCGACCACAACCGCCAGCGATGGAGCGGCACCGGCACCAGCAGATCGGCGTCCTCCGGCATCAGGCGGACCATCGCCCGCGCCATCGTCGCCGCGCTCGCCAGTCGCCGACCATATTTGAGCTTGAGCGCCACCGTCCGCGCGACATCGCCGTACGCGACTGCGGCGCGAATCCCGTCGAGCGGCGGCGGATCAGCGATGCAGGCGCCGCAGCGTGCGCCCTCCCCCCGATCAAACTCGAACGGCAGATGGCAATGCGCGCACCAGGGCGGCCCGAGAAAGCGCAGCTTGCCCCAGCAGGCCCCGCAGAAGCGGTGATCGGCATCGACGATCGTCCCGCAGCCGGGACAGCGCGGCGGCAGCGCGAAATCGATCAGTCGGGCAAGGCGCGCGGCGGCGATCATGCAATGCTTGTCCCCTGCCTCAATGCGCTGCACAAGCGCGGGCGTGACCGACTCCGAAATCTTCGACCGCCGCCTGCGTCGCAAGCGCCGCGATCGCGCCGCCCGCAACTATGAAGGCTTTTTGCGGGATCACATGCTCGACGGCATTTATGAGCGGCTCGACGGGGTGAAGCGCCGTTTCCACGACGTGCTCGATCTCGGCAGCCATGACGGCGCGTTCGAGCTGGCGGGCGCGACTATCACCCGGATGGACGCGGGCGCCGCCTTTGCCGCGGCTACCGGCGCCATCCATGCCGATGAGGACATGCACCCATTTCCCGAGGGCAGCTTCGATCTGGTGGTTTCGGCGGGCGTGCTCGATACCGTCAACGACGTGCCGGGCATGCTGACGCTTGCCCGCCGCGCGCTGAAGCCGGATGGCCTGTTTCTCGGCGCGTTCCTGGGCGCGGGCAGCCTTTCGACGCTCCGTGCCTGCCTGATCGGTGCCGAATCGGCGCGGCCGGTCGCGCGGTTCCACCCGCAGATCGACGTGCGTGCCGCAGGCGATCTGCTCGCCCGCGCGGGGTTCGCCATGCCGGTGGCCGATGTCGAGTCGCTGCAGGTCCGCTACACCGGGCTGGCGGGGCTGATCCGCGACCTTCGCGGGATGGCGGCGACCAATCTGTTGCCGAACACGCCGCCGCTCCGCCGCGACACGCTGCTCGGCACCGCCGCCGCGTTCGTCGAGCGCGCCGATCCCGACGGCCGGACGCCGGAGCGGTTCGAGATCATCTTTGTCACCGGATGGTCACCCGACCCGTCCCAACCCAAGCCCGCCCGCCCGGGCAGCGCCACCGCCTCGCTGGCGGACGCGCTTCGCAAGGGCGGCGCCGCCTAAACCCCGCCGCCGAGCAACGGCGCGAGGACATCGAGAAACGGCAGGTCGGCCGGGGGCATCGGCAATGCGCGGAGTTCGGCGGCGTCGGCCCAGTGCAACGCGCTGGCGTGGCGCGCCTCCGGTTCACTCTGCCAATGATCGATTCGGTACAGCAGCAGCACGAGATGGCGCGAGGCGAGCGATTCGCTGGCAAAGCTGAGCGGCGCTATCGTCGCGGGATTCACCGTTACGCCCAGTTCCTCGCCAAGCTCGCGGGCCAGCGCCGATTCGGGTGCCTCACCTGGTTCGACCTTGCCGCCGGGGAACTCCCACAGGCCGGCCATCGGCTTGCCCGCCGGGCGGCGCTGCACCAGCACGCGGCCTTCGCGCAGCATTGCCGCCGCGACCACCAGCATGATCTCGCGTTGTTCTGCGTCCGGCACGATAATCACTTCTCAATCAAATTCTGGGAGCTTCCGCCTGCCCTTGGACAAGATTGGTTGCCGATGCGAGCCCTGATGACGATTTTCCGTGCGCTGCAAAGCGATGTTCGTGCCGCGACCGCGGTGGAATATGGACTTATTCTGGCGATGATCGTGCTGGCGATCATGGCGAGCCTGATGGGCCTTGCCGATGCCACCAGCAGCATGTGGTCCAACGTGTCCGAAAAGGTGCAGGGCGCCGGCACGAACTGACGGCCCGGCGCGCCCTCCGCCCCGATGTCGCTTAGGCGGTTTTTAACTTCCCCCGCGTAGGTTCGATCCTGCCCCGAACGCTTCGGCCGAGGGGCCGGTGATGAAGCAATTGCGGGACGATGGAGACCGGTATGCAGAAGATTCGTAACTTCCTGAAGAATTCCAAGGGCGCGACCGCCATCGAGTACGGCCTGATCGCCGCGCTGATCGCCGTCGCCGCGATCGCCGCGATGCAGGGCCTGGGCAACCAGCTCAACAAGACCTTCGGTAACGTGTCGTCGAACATGGCGGCTTCGTAAGCAATCGATCCTCCCAGATCGTGCGAGAGAGGCGGTGGCACAGGAGTGCCGCCGCCTCTTTTTTATGAACGGCGCTTAACCAAACCCGATCACGCGATGTTAGACAAAGCCGCCCAAGGTCGCTGGCGGGACATCGTCGTTCCGATCGACATGGAGACCGGTACCATGAAGACTCTTCGCAAGTTCGTCGCCAACCGCAAGGGTGCGACTGCCATCGAATACGGCCTGATCGCCGCGCTGATCGCCGTCGCCGCAATCGCCGCGATGCAGGGCCTGGGCAACCAGCTCAACACCACCTTCGGCAACGTTTCGTCGAACATGGCGGCTTCGTAAGCCCAGCGATCCCTTCAGATCGACCAAGGGGCGGCGGGATCATCTCCCGTCGCCCCTTTTTTGCGTTTTTTGCCCTGCGGCGAGCGGTTCAGAGCCGGCCCATCGCCAGGAACTTGGCGCGGCGAGCCTGGCGCAGTCCTTCACCCGAGACGCCGTCCAGACCACGCAGCGACTCCTCGATCGCGTCGCCGAGCGCTTGCACGGCCAGGCCCGGGGCACGGTGCGCGCCGCCCAGCGGTTCGCCGACGATGCGGTCGATCACGCCGAGTTCCTTCAGATGCTGGGCGGTGACCTTCATCGCCTCGGCCGCATCGGCCGCCTTGTCGGCGGTGCGCCACAGGATCGACGCGCAGCCTTCGGGCGAAATCACCGAATAGACCGCATGCTCCATCATCAGCACGTGGTTGCCCGCCGCCAGCGCCACCGCGCCGCCCGAGCCGCCTTCGCCCAGAATCGATGCGATCACCGGCACGCGCAGGTTGAGGCATGCCTCGGTCGAGCGAGCGATCGCCTCGGCCTGGCCGCGCTCCTCAGCCTGGACGCCGGGGAACGCGCCCGAAGTGTCGACCAGCGTGATGACCGGAATGTTGAACCGATCGGCCAGGCCCATCAGGCGGATCGCCTTGCGATAGCCCTCCGGCTTGCCCATGCCGAAATTGTGGCGAAGGCGGCTGGCGGTATCGTCGCCCTTTTCATGGCCGATCACCATCACCCGACGCCCGCGGAAGCGCCCTAGGCCGCCGATGATCGCATTGTCGTCGGCAAAGGCGCGGTCGCCGGCCAGCGGCATGAAATCTTCGATCAGGCCCGCGACATAGTGCTTGAAGTGCGGGCGTTCCGGGTGGCGGGCAACCTGCGTCTTCTGCCACGGCGTCAGCCGCGCATAGGTTTCCTGGAGCAGCTTGTCGGACTTGGCCTGAAGCGGGTCGATTTCGGCCGCGATGTCCACATCGCCGCCCTGGGCGGTGGTGCGAAGCTCGTCGATCCGGGTCTGCAGCTCGGCGATCGGCTTCTCGAAGTCGAGGAATGTCGTCATGGTGCCGGGCGCTACGCGGCGCCGCGCTTCGCGTCAACGAGCGCCTCGCCCAAGGGGTGTCGTTGATTGACGAGTTCGACCAGCCGCTGGCTGTCGACATGGGTGTAGATTTCGGTGGTGGCGATATCGGCATGGCCGAGCATCGCCTGCAATGCGCGCAGGTCCGCGCCCCCTTCCAGCAGGTGCGTGGCGAAGGCGTGGCGCAGGACGTGCGGGCTGACGCGATCGGGCGGGATGCCCGCCGCCGCCGCCAGCGCGCGGACGAGCTGGTACAGCCGGATGCGCGACAAATGCCCCTTGCCCGATGGAAACAGCCAGGGCTTGTCGGGGGCGACATGATCGCGCCACCGCGCCACCGCCTCGCGCGCGCGATCGGAGATCGGCACGAGCCGCTCGCGCCCGCCCTTTCCCTTCAGGATCAGGAACGGCCGGTCGGGATGGATCGCATTGCGGGGGAGCGACACCAGTTCGGTGGCGCGCAGGCCCGATCCGTACAGCAGCTCGATCAGCGCGGCGAGCCGCAGGTCGAGCGGATCGGGCGGCACCCGCGCCTGCCGATCGGCGATGGCGGCGAACATCGCATCGACGTCGCCGGTGCTCAGCACGCGCGGCAAGGGGCGCCGGATGCCCGGGCGCGGCAGATGCCCGCCGGGATCGTCGGCACGGAACCCCTCGTCGAGCAGAAACGCGAAGAACCGCCGCAGCGCCGCCGCCTTGCGCGCGACGGTGGCGCCCGAAAGCGCCTGCCATTCGTCCGCCAGCCGCGCGATCTCCGCCTCCCCGGCCACCGCCAGTCCGCCGTCTAGCAGCGTCGAGGCGAGCCGCAGATCGGTGGCATAGGCGGCGACGGTGTTCGCGGCTGCACCCGCCTCCGCCCGGAGCATCTCCAGGAAGCGCTCGATCAGCGCGGCGTCACCGCCCGGTGGCGGCGCGCTCAAGCGGCGCGTGTGACCGCCTCGATGGCGATCATCCGCGCATAGTTGGTCATGCCCGCCGCGCGCATCGCCGAGACGATGTGGAACACGGCCTCGGGCGTCACCTGATCCCAGCGGGGCGATTGCATGCCCACCGCCGCGAGCAGCGCAACGAGTCCCGGCTGGTTACTCGTGCCGGCCCGGTCGATCGCCTGAGTCCAGGCGTTGACGCCGCCGATTCGCACCTGTGTCGCCTCGGCGGCGCGGCGCGCATCCTCCGCGCTCAGGCGGCCGAGCCCGGCGAGGCCGGCGAGCAGCATCGCCGCCTTGCGCGGGCTGGCGGCACCACGAAACTGGTCGAACGCGGCAAAGCTGACTGCCGCACGCGACGGATCGGCGAGCGCGAGCAGCCCCCAGCCCTCGCTGCCGGACGCGACCACGCCGCGCCACTGCAGCGCAGCCCCGTCATAGCCCGCCGACAGCATAGACGCGATCAGTCCGTCGGCGGAATCGACATCCTTGCTTGCCGGAATCCAGCTCGCGGCCTTTGCCGTCATCACCAGCCGGCCATAGCGGGCGCGCGGCGTTTCCGCCGCATCCCACAGTGCGCGGATCGCCCGCACGCGATCTGCAGGCGCCGGCGCGGCATAGGCATTGCGCAGATCGCGGATCGTCTCCGCCAGCGGGCCGCTGGCGTCGCCCGCCTGATCGAGATCGGCATAGAGATCGACCAGTCCGGCATTGGAGAACACCCCCGCCGCCGCCGCCAGTTCGGCGGCCGGCGCGCGCACCGCCGGCGAAACGCCGGGCGCCAGCGCCTGCCAGTAGCGATATTCGGGGCCGACCGTGCGATACAGATCGTCGGGCACGGCAACGCCGGTCGCGGCGGCCAGGCCGAAACGCCATTCGGAAAGCCGGGGCACGCCCGCCCATTCGATCGTGACCGCGCGGCGCGATTCGGCGCCCATGCCGATCACCTTTTCGGCGAGGAGATTGTCAATCGAGCCCTGGCTGGTGCCCTGGCGCGCGGCATCCATCAGCCGGTCGGCTTCGCCCGGCTTGCCGGCCAGCCCGGCGCACATCGCGCGGGCCAGCGCCCATTCGCGGCGATCGATCGCCTGCGCGGCCTTGTCCGCCACCGGGCAGACGCCCGCCGGATCGCCCGTGGCGAGCGCGACGCGCATGATCACCTGGTCGAGCAGCGGCGTCGCCCGATCGACATCGACGCCCGCAATCACCGCGCGCGCCGCCACCGCCTCGCCCATCCGCAGCAGCAGCCAGGCACGCTGCGCAGCGAAATCCGCCCCGTTCACGTCGCGCGGCGTATCGATCGGCGACATCAGCGCGCGGCGCAGCGCGATCGTCACCCAGCGCGACGCCACCGGCGCGTCGAGCCGGCGCATCAGCGTCTGCAGCATCCGCCCGTGGGTGTCGCCGAACGCATTGGCGGCGAATGGAGCATTGCCCCAGGCAGTGCTGCCGATCCGCCCGAGCGAACGGCGCGCCGAGGGCGGCAGATCATATTGCGAGAGATCGACCTGCGGCAGTTCGGCGGCGCTGACATTGCCGTCCACCGCCTCGACCGAATCGCCGCCGTCCTCAGCAGCCGTGACGGCGGGTGCGGCCACGGGCGCAGGCTCGGTCTGCGGGGGTACCGTGGGCTGCGGGCGCGGGGTCGCGGCCGGGCGCGACGGCGCCGGCGCCGGCTGGTCGAAGCCGGGCGGGAGCAGCGATTCGGGGGCCTTTTGTTGCTGCCGGCCGAGCGCCGGCACGCCGACGCCCGCCAGCAGCACCGCCGCCAGCGCGATCCGCGAGACCTTAGTTGGCGAGATTTTCAAGCGCGACCGCCTTCTCCATCCGCACCGGCTCCTTCGCGGTGTCGCGACCCGCCAGGGCAAACAGCCCCGCGACCAGCAGAACGAGGATCACGAGCAACACGATAAGCGAACGCGGCATGCAACAAAGTCCGTCGGAAGAATGATTGGAGGGGCCTTTTGCCCGAGACGAGGCCACGCTGTATAGCCCCTCGCACGATGTTACAAACGCATGTCCAAACCGCAGGCTGGAAAGGCAAGCCGATCGTCCTTGTCGGCCTGATGGGGGCCGGAAAGACCACGGTGGGCCGAAGGCTGGCCCAGCGGCTCCGGCTGCCCTTTGTCGATGCCGATGCCGAGATCGAGGCCGCGGCAGGCATGACCGTGGCGGACATTTTCGACCGGTTCGGCGAGCCGCATTTCCGCGACGGCGAACGCCGGGTGATCGCCCGGCTGGTGGATGGCACGCCCAAGGTGATCGCCACCGGCGGCGGCGCGTTCATCAATGACGAGACGCGACAGCTGATCCTCGACCAGGCGATTTCGATCTGGCTCGATGCCGAGCCGGCGGTGCTCGCCGATCGCGTGCGCCGCCGCGACACGCGCCCGTTGCTGCGCGGACGCGATCCGCTGGTCACGCTCACTGAACTGGCGCGGGTGCGCAATCCGTTTTACGCGCTTGCACAGATCCGCGTCCCCAGCGTAGCCGCACCGCACGAAACCACCGTCGAAGCGATCCTGAAGGCCCTTTTCAAGTGACCACCATTCCCGTCGCGCTGGGCGCACGCAGCTATGACGTGCGCATCGAACCCGGCCTGCTGGCCCGCGCTGGCGAGGTACTGGCGCCGCTCTCGCGAGGGCGGGCGATGCCCATCATCACCGACACCAATCTCAGCGCCCATTGCCAGGCGCTGGTCGCCAGCCTGGCCGCCGCCGGCATCGCCGCGCCGGTGCTCACGCTGCCGGCCGGCGAAGGCACCAAGAGCTGGGCGCAGCTTGAGGCGCTGACCGACTGGCTGCTCGATCAGGGCGTGGTCCGCAGCGACCATGTGATCGCGCTGGGCGGCGGCGTGATCGGCGATCTGGTCGGTTTCGCCACCAGCATCCTCAAGCGCGGCTGCAACTTCGTCCAGATCCCCACCACGCTGTTGGCCCAGGTCGACAGTTCGGTCGGCGGCAAGACCGCGATCAATTCGCGCGCTGGCAAGAACCTGATCGGCGCCTTCCACCAGCCGGCCGTGGTGCTGATCGACCCGCAGGTGCTGGATACGCTGCCCCAGCGCGAGCTGCGCGCCGGCTATGCCGAAGTCGCCAAATATGGCCTGATCGACGACGCCGCTTTCTTCGGCTGGTGTGAGGCGAATGCGGCGGCGCTGTTCGCCGGCGAGCCGGCCGCGCGCGCCCATGCGATCGGCCATTCGGTCGCCGCCAAGGCCCGCATCGTCGCCGCCGACGAGCGCGAGACCACCGGCACCCGCGCGCTGCTCAACCTGGGCCACACCTTCGGCCATGCGCTCGAGGCGGAGACGGGCTTTTCGGACAAGCTGCTCCACGGCGAGGCGGTGGCCGCCGGCATGGCGCTGGCCTTTGCCTTTTCGGCCGAACAGGGTCTGTGCCCGCCCGAGGATGCGGCGCGGGTGGCCGCGCATCTGCGCAGCGTCGGCCTGCCCGACGGGCTGGGGGTGGCCGGCGTGACGGCGGACGGCAAGACTTTGGTCGACCACATGCTCCACGACAAGAAAATGGAGGGCAGCACCCTGCCCTTCCTGCTCGCGCGCGGCATCGGCCAGACCTATCTCGACAAGAGTGTCGACCTAACGGCGGTGGCGGCGTTCCTCGACCGGGCGCGGTAAGGGAAGCCGGCCTCGCAAGTTCGCGCCGGCGGTGTTGGCGACGTCAGTCAGAAAAGCGGTGCCGTACCGATCGTCACTTGTTCGACAACATTACCGACGATCGCAAAGGCAAGCACGATCAGGAGCAACCACCATCCCGCATGCCGCCTGCGGATATTCAGCCATATCATCAAAAATGGCACACCGAGAATGGCGACCGCCGATCAGGGTTACCCATGTAAGCGCCATCAGTGGTTCGTTCGCATGAATGGGAAGGCCTCGCAACCACCGGCCCGATAAGGCGCGTAACCTGCCCCGCCCCCCAAGCCACCATTGCCCAAAGCCTTCCAACGCCTTACCCCGGCGCGATGCGTATTCTTGCCCTGGCGCTCGCCGCCTCGACCATGTTCGTCCCGCCCGCGCTCGCCCAGCAGCGCCCCGCCACCGTGGCGCCGATCCTCACCACGGCCGAGGCCAAGGATGTGTGGACCCATGCCCGCCCCGAAATCGCCCGCGTCACCCATGTCGCGCTGAACCTGCGCGCCGATTTCAACGCGAAGACGCTGTCCGGCACCGCCACGCTCGACATCCTCGCCGCGCCGGGGGCCAAGGAAATCGTGCTCGACGATGACGGGCTGGTCATCGCGAAGATCACCGACGCCGCCGGCAAGCCCTTGCCCTACACCGTCGGCAAGGCCGATCCAGAGATCGGCGCGCCGCTGACCGTACAGTTGAACGGCGCCAGTCGCATCGTCATCCACTATCGCTCGGCGCCGAGCGCGTCCGCGCTGCAATGGCTCGCGCCGCAGCTCACGGCGGGCAAGCAGAAGCCCTATCTGTTCAGCCAGGGCCAGCCGATCAACAACCGCAGCTGGATCCCGACACAGGACAGCCCCGGCATCCGCCAGACCTGGTCGGCGACGCTAACCGTGCCGTCGGACCTGGTCGCGGTGATGAGCGCCGAGCGGATCGACGGCGCCAAGGGCGTGCCCGCCGGCAAGGGCTGGCACCGCTTCCGCTTCCGCATGGACAAGCCGGTGCCGCCCTATCTGATCGCCTTCGCGGTCGGCGACCTCGCCTTCAAGGCCGTCGGCCCGCGCGCGGGCGTGTGGACCGAGCCGAGCATGCTCGACGCCGCCGCGAAGGAAGTCGGCGATGTCGAAAAGATGATCGACGCGGCGCAGGCGCTCTACGGCCCCTATCGCTGGGGCCGGTACGACATGCTCGTCCTGCCGCCCAGCTTTCCCTATGGCGGCATGGAGAACCCCACCCTCACCTTCCTGACGCCGACGATCATCACCGGCGACAAGTCGAACGTCGATGTGGTCGCGCACGAGTTGGCGCACAGCTGGTCGGGCAACCTCGTCACCAACGCCACCTGGTCGGACAGCTGGCTGAACGAAGGCTTCACCACCTATTTCGAGAACCGCATCATGGAGGCGGTGTACGGCAAGGAACGCGCCGCGACCGACGCCGATCTCGAATGGGACGGACTGCAACGCGACATCGCCGATGCCGGCGGCATGGACGCGCCGACCACGCGGCTGCACGGCGATCCGGGCGCGACCTTCGGCCAGCTCGATTATTTCAAGGGTTCGACCTTCCTGCGCACGATCGAGCGGATCGTCGGCCGCGCGCGCTGGGACGTGTATCTGCGCGGCTATTTCGACCGCCACGCCTTCCAGCCGCAGACCACTGCCGGCTTCCTCGCCGACCTGCGCGCCAACCTCGTAAAGGGCGATGCCGGGCTGGAAGCGAACCTGCAGCTCGACAAATGGGCCTATGCGCCGGGCCTGCCCAACAATGCCGTCCACGTCCAGTCGGCGACGCTGCAAGCGATCGACCGCCAGCTCGCGGCAGTGAATGCCGGCGGGCCGGTGGCGGCGGTCGATCCCAAGGGCTGGTCGACCCAGCAATGGCTGCGCTTTCTGAACGGCCTCAACCGCCAGCAGACGCCGGCCCGGCTGAAGGAACTGGACGAGACGCTGGGCCTGTCGGCCTCGAACAACGCCTATGTCCGCTCGGCCTGGGGCGAACTGGCGATCGCCAACCGCTATGATCCGGCGCTGCCGGGCATCGAAAAGCTGGTCGGCAGCGTCGGGCGCGGCCTGCTGATCTATCCGATCTACAAGGATTTGATGGCACAGGGCGACTGGGGCAAGCCGATCGCGCTGCGCTTCTATCAGGGTGCGAAGGCGACCTATCACCCGACCGTCGCGGCGGGCATCGCCAAGATCGTCGGCGCGGAGTAGGCCGATGCCGCGCGGGGTGGCCAAGCGCGACCTGCCGACCAAGACCTGCCCGGTCTGCCAGCGCCCCTTCGCCTGGCGCAAGAAATGGGAACGCGACTGGGAAAATGTCGTCTATTGCTCCGACCGCTGCCGGCGGTCGGGGCGGTAGGCGATCACCGCTTTTCCGGGAAGGCCTCGATCTGCTCGGGCGTCAGCAATCGCGTCGGCACGAAGTTGAACAGCAGCTCCGTCTGACGCAGGACGATCGAATCCTTGCCTTTCACGATGTTCACATAATCTTCCCAAGCAAGATTCGTAGAACCTCGCTCAGAGGTGAATGCGATTGCATGCTCTGACCACGCGATCGTGATCGGATCGTGCAAGGACCGCTGTTGCGCAAAGGTCCGGCGCACGATCTTCGGCAGACGCAGATAGCTAACGCCCAGGATTCCCGTGAAGACGAGGAGCCAGTACCCGGCTGCCAGCGTCGCGACAATCGGCGCCGGGCCGAGACTCCACGGGCTTGCCAGGAACCAGCCAGCCGCAGCAAGAATGAGGGTTGGCACGATATAGGCGAGCACCACACGCTGCGAGCGTAAATTCGACCGATAGTTCAATCGAGTTGCTGCGAGCACGTCTTCCAGCGTCGGTTTGAAGATTACGGTCTGCACGTTGTTCTGCCTCACTGGTACCGCAGCGTCTTTCCGAACCCAGTGTTCGTCTTCGTCATCTTCATCAGCTTGCGCAGATACGCCTTCACCTCGCGCTCGAAGCGCTGCTCGCTGCGAACCCCGGCGCGGTAGAAATCATCCTTCGCGAGCAGCGCTTTCAGCGCCGCGTCGAACCGAGCCTGATCTTCCACCGCCTCGCTCTGTCGGAACTGCGCGCAGACCCATTCCTCGGCCGCCGCCTTGTCATACTCGTCCTCGCGGTCGCGGCCATAGCGGTCGGCGACGTCCTGATCCGCGCGCGCAGCCTTGATCCGGCGATCGAGCCAGAGGCGGACCTGTTCCGCGTTCCAGTCGCTGGGCCCGCCGGTCATCGCGCGGCCCTGGACGCCACCACCCAGGCCAGCCACAGCCAGCCCGCGATCATCGCCGCGCCGCCGATCGGCGTCACCGCGCCCAGCCAACGCGGCAGACCCAGCGCCATCAGGTAGAGCGTTGCCGCGAACACGAAGCCGCCGACAACGAACAGCCAGGCCGGCCCGCGCGCACCCATCTGGATCGCGACCAGCGCCGCCACCGCATGGACCAGCTGGTAATGGCCGCCGGTCTTCAGCCATTCCACCGCCTGTCCCTGCGCGCCGTGCGCCCCGAACGCGCCCGCCGCCACTGCCATCGCGCCGCACAGCGCCGCCAGTATCGCCAGCAGATTCATCGCCCCGATCCCTTTCTCAATTACCGGCATCCGCTTCACGCGCGGCGGCAGCCGCGGCCTGGCTGAACATGTCGTCGCGCCCGGCATAGAGGTCGCCGGTTTCCTTCTGCCGCTTCAGCCGTTCGGAATCGCGGCGGCGATATTCGGCCTCGGTCTTGTCGATTTCCGCCCCGTCGACACCGACATTCTGCATCGCCCGCCGCGCCATCACCACCGCGCTTTCGATCACCTCGCGGACCACGCCGGCCACCGGCGCGCCCTTCAGCTTCATCACGCTGCGCCGGTCATAGGCACGCACGAAGATGCTTGCCTTGGGAAAAGCGGCGTGGACCCCCTCCACCGCGGCGGTATCCATCGCATCGCCATCCTGGCAGAACAGGATCAGCTCGGCCTCCGCCGCGCCCGCTTGTCGCAACAGGTCGATGCGCGTGCCGTCGCCATAATAGACCTTCATGCCGAAGGTCCCGGCCGTCTCGATCATCTCGACATCGCGGTCGATGATCGTCACCGGAATGTCCTGGCCGATCAGCATCTGCGCCACCGTCTGGCCGAAGCGGCCATAGCCGACCACCACCGCGTTGGCGCCTTCCGCCCGAGGCTCGTCGAGATGCCCGCCATCCTTCGGCTTTTCCACGCGCAAGGGCCGTGTCGCCATCATTAGGAACGGCGTGGTCGCCATCGATACGGTGACGATCGCGCTGAACACGCTCGCCGCCTCCGGCTCGATCAGCAGCGCATTCTGGGCCTGGGCGAACAGCACGAAGCCGAATTCGCCGCCCTGGCTGAGCAGCAGGCCCAGCGCGAAGGCCGCGCGAATGTTCATGCCGAACAGCAGCGCCAGGCCCATGATCAGCACCGCCTTGGTCGCGATCAGCGCCAGCGCCATGCCGGCGACGAACAGCGGGCGATCGGCGATCGCGTTGAGATCGAGCGTCATGCCCACCGCGAGGAAGAACAGACCGAGCAGGATCGCGCGGAACGGTTCGACATCGGCCTCCAGTTCGTGGCGATAGGGCGAATCGGCGAGCATCACGCCGGCGATGAACGCACCCAGCGCGGCCGAGAGGCCCAGCGCCTCCATCACCGCCGCGCTGGCGATCACCGCGAACAGGCCGGCAAAGACGAACATCTCTCGCTCGTCGAGATTGCCGATCAGCCGGAACAGCGGCTGGAGCAGGAAGCGGCCTGCCAGCACCAGCCCGACGATCGCCGCCACCGTATAGACGCCGAGCAGCCATCCCGGCGGCCCGGCCTGATCGGCGGGGTTGCGCGACAGGGCAGCGACGATCGTGATCAGCGGGACGATCGACAGATCCTGGAACAACAGGATCGCAAAGGCCCGCTCGCCGAACGGGGTGCGCAGGCGCCCCGCCGACTGGAGCAGCGGCAGCACCTGTGCGGTCGACGAAAGCCCCATCGGCAGGCCCAGCGCCAGCGCGGCGGCGAGCGTCGATCCGGTGATGATCCAGATGATGGCGGCGATCGCCAGGCCGCACAGCGCGACCTGCAACGTGCCGAGCCCGAAAATGTCGCGCCGCATCCGCCACAGCCGGGACGGGCTGAGTTCGAGGCCGACGAGGAACAGCAGCAGCGCGATGCCGAGTTCGGCGATCCCCATCTTGCCTTCGGCATCGCCGACCAGCCCGAGCACATGCGGCCCGACCAGCGCGCCCGCGACCAGAAAGCCGAGCGTCGCACCCAGCCCCAGCCGGCGGAACAGCAGCACGAAGAACAACGCGAAGCCGAGCAGCGGCACCGCATCGGCGAGCAGCGATCCGCCCCCCTCGTGCCCCATCAGACGCGCGCCTCGGCGGCCTGCACGGCGGCATCCGCCGCGGCCTCGAAGGCCAGGCGGATCGAAGCGTGCCGCCCGCGATGGGGCAGCGCCGGACCGAACAGTTCGAGCCCCGGCCAGTCGGGCGGCGCATCCCGTTCGCCGGCGAGCCAGGCGGTCAGCGCGTCGCGCGCCTCGGCGATTTCGCCGGCCGTCCGGCCGATCACCGCCTCGCCCATCAGCGCCGCCGATGCCTGGCCCAGCGCACAGGCGCGGACCAGCATGCCAACCGCCGACACCCGCCCGGCATCGTCGACGTCGATGTCGACGGTGACACGGCTGCCGCACACCGGCGACCGGCGCTCGGAGGAGCCGCCCGGCGCCGCCAGCCGCTGATGATGCGGAATCGACGCGGCCAGCCGCAGGATTTCGAGATTGTAGAGGGGCGCATTCATGCCCCCGATCTAGGGCAGCCGCGTCCCGGTTACGAGGGGCAAATCGGCGCAGCCTCCGCCGCGCGCGCGGTGCTGCTCAGTCGCGCCGACGCGCACGCGCGCTGCCGTCGCGATCGGCCGGCGCGCCGCCGAACACCGGCTCGCCGTTGCGGCGCCGGTCGACGAAATCCGCAAGCGCCGCGCTGGTGGTGTCGAGCAGCGGATAGGTGACCGATGCGGTGATCCATTCCGGCCGGTTCCGCCGCCCACCGCCAACGGTATCGAGCACGAGCACCAGCACCAGAAATGCCATGCTGACCAGGATCAGCCCCTTGAGCACGCCGAAGCCGACGCCCAGCGCGCGATCGATCGGGCCGAGCATCGAGTTGCGCATCTGCGCGCCCAGCGAATTCGCGATCAGTCGCCCTCCGAAATAGCTGGTACCCGCGAGCAGCGCGAAGGCGAGCACCGCCGCCCCGCCTGCCGTGCCGATCACGCCGGCAAGCAGCGCGGTCAGCCCCGCGTGGAAGAACTTCACGGCGACGACGACCAGGATCCAAGCGAGAAAAGCCAGCACCTCGGTGGTGAACCCGCGCAGGAATCCCAGCACGGCCGCCCCGCCGATCACGATCAGAACAATGATATCGAGCCCGGTCACCTGATCCTCCCCACGCCGCCGCTCCTTAGCACCGCGGCGGCGGCGCGAAACCCGCCAAATCGCATCGGGGCGGCCGGCCACAGGCGGCGCACCGCGTTAACCGGCTGAAAACCACGTCGATTAACCTTGCTCCTTCGGCATATCTCAAGTTCGCACCGGCAAAATCATCTCCGACAACGGCCAGTTTCGGCCGTGGTGATTGGAGTGGAGCGTGGTTCGTCTTCGCCGCCTCGGGTTCGCTGCACTGGCCGCCGCCGCGCCGCTGTTGATCGCGGCGAACGAAGCGCCTGCGCTGGAAGACGATGTGCTGGCACGGATCAACGCCGTCCGGCAGGATCCGGCGGCCTATGCCGAACAGCTTCGCGACTACCGCCGCCATTTCCTCGGCAATGCCGTGTTCCTGCCCGATCGCGCCAAGGGACTGCTGACGCAGGAGGGCGTCGCCGCCGTCGACGAGGCGATCGCGTTCCTCGAACAGCAGCCCGCCCTACCGCCGCTCAACCGCGCCTCGCTGCTCGCGCTGGCCGCGCGGCATCATGTCGCGATGCAGGGGCCGCTTGGCGAGCACGGTCATGTCGGCCCCGACGGCACCTCGCCCGGCGAACGCGTCCGCAAGCTAGGCGGCGGCGATCTGGTGGGGGAAGACATTTCCTATGGCTATGCCGATGCCGACGCGGTGGTCCGCCAGCTCATCGTCGATGACGGCGTGATCGATCGCGGCCATCGCCGGCTGATCTTCGAGCCGGAGCTGCGCTATGCCGGCGTCGGCTGCGGCGAGCATCGGCGCTATGGCCATATGTGCGTGATCGACGTCGCGCGCACGCATGACGGCATGTCGATCTATGCGTCCAACAATCGCCTGACGATGCTGGCGTCGAACTGATCCCCGGCGGGACTGCGCCGCTCAGCGGACGATCGTCACCAGATCGCCCGGCGCCGCCACCGCGAACAGATGCCGGGCAAATTCCAGCGGCACGCCGACACAGCCATGCGTCGCCGCGCCCTCGCGCACGTTGCTGCCGTGGATCGCCACGCCATCGTCGGTCAGGCGCAGCGTATAAGGCATCGGCGCGTCATAGGTGCGCGAACGATGTTTCTCGCGCATCCACTTGATCGGGAAATCGCCGACCGGTGTCTCGAGTCCATCGGCGCCATAGAGGATCACGCTGGTGCCGATTTCCTGTCCATCGCGGAATACCGAGAGCAGCTGTCGGGTGAGGTCCACGCGGATCCACACCACACCCTTGCCGACGCCGTTCTCGTTCCACACAAAGTCGCCGTAGCGCATCTTGTCGGGAACGTTCAGCAGGCTCTTCACCGCCCGAGTCGAGCCGTCCGGCAGCGCAAGCCGGGGCAGCTGATGAACCGGAAAGGTTATGCGCGCGGCCGGCGGCTTCGGCTGGACGATCACCGCCGGTGCGGGATCGGACTTCGCCCGGAGGCTGATCGACAGCGGGATCGCTACGCTGCCCACCAGCACGGCGGCAGCGGCGATCCACATGCCCGCGGGTCGGGCCGCACTCATCCGACGGCCGTTTCGCTCCGCGACTGACGGCGGGCGAGGCCACCGAGCACGAACAGCGCCGCGATCATCATCGCCCAGATGCCCGGTTCGGGCACCGGCGAAACCGGCGTGGTGGGCGTCGGGGTCGGCGTCGGAACGCCGCCACCACCGCCGCCACCGCCGCCGCCCGGCACGATGCCAACCGGACCGCCGGGCCCGCCACCGCCAAAACCGCCGCCGATCGGCGTGAAGCTGTCGCTGGTCGTGAAACTGTCGGTGCCACCGATCGGATTGCCGCCCGCGACTTCGGTCAGCGGGTTATCGGCAGGAAGCGCCGCTG
Source organism: Sphingomonas sp. RS6 (assembly GCF_054489705.1). Taxonomy (NCBI): domain Bacteria; kingdom Pseudomonadati; phylum Pseudomonadota; class Alphaproteobacteria; order Sphingomonadales; family Sphingomonadaceae; genus Sphingomonas; species Sphingomonas sp. RS6. The sequence goes on along the minus strand of NZ_JBTMWM010000009.1, from coordinate 97,978 downwards.
CCGCCGGAATCGGCGCAAACTCGGAATCGACCGGCGGCGCCATCACCGGCGGCTCGCCGGCCAGCACCAGCGGCATCTTGCCGCGCGCCAGCTTGGTGTTGACCGCGCCCACCTCGCGTACGCCCGGCGAACGCGCGCTCAGCATTGCCAACGCGTCGAACGCAGCTGCAACCGGCGCCACGGCGATTCCCGCCGAGGTGGTGAGCATCAGCGAAGCGATCGCCGCAATGCCGCCGGCGCGCACGGCCACCCGCCGATATCGCGCCCGTCGCCCGGAATCTGTCGCTTCGCCCGCCATCTCTCGCCCCATGTTCAATCTCGACGCTGACAATCGCATGAAGTGTTGTTAACCTCACAGGTTAACTAACTGCTTTTCATACAATTCGTTCAACTGTGCCGGTGGTAATTTCACCTGCACCAAAACGCAAGCAAATTGCCTGTCCCACCTCGGTCTTTACCATCTTCTTACGAAACATATTAGCTAAAACTGGCGAAGCGATAAGCACAGCGAGCTTGTAACGAGGTTAACGGCCCAGCAGATGCTCGGCAAAACCGCCGAGATTCTTGAATGCGGAAATCGAAAGCGCGCCCGGCTCGCCCCCCTGAGTCGCCGGCGTCAACGCGCGGCTGAAGCCGAGCTTGGCCGCTTCGCGCATCCGCAGCGCCGCATGCGCGACCGGACGAACCTCGCCCGACAGGGCAATTTCGCCGAACGCCACCGCATCGGCGGGCACCGGCCGCTCCGACAACGCCGAGATCAGCGCCGCCGCCACCGCCAGGTCGGCCGCGGGATCCTGCACCCGGTAGCCACCGGCGATGTTGAGATAGACTTCGCACGCCGAGAAGCTGAGCCCACACCGCGCCTCCAGCACCGCGAGCACCATCGACAGCCGCGCCGAATCCCAGCCGACCACCGCCCGGCGCGGGGTGGCGCCCGAGGCGAGGCGGACGGTGAGCGCCTGCACCTCGACCAGCACCGGGCGCGTGCCCTCCAGCGCCGGGAACACCACCGTGCCGGTGACGCTTTCGTCGCGCTGGGTGAGGAACAGCGAGGATGGATTGCCGACCTCTGCCAGCCCCTCGGTCTCCATCGAGAACACGCCGATCTCGTCGGTGCCGCCGAAGCGGTTCTTCACCGCACGCAGGATGCGATAGAGATGGCTGCGCTCGCCTTCGAACGCCAGAACGGTATCGACCATGTGTTCGAGCACGCGCGGCCCGGCGATCGAACCGTCCTTCGTCACGTGGCCCACCATCACCAGCGCGGTGCCGCGTTCCTTGGCGAAGCGGATCAGTTCCTGCGCGCTGGCCCGCACTTGGCTGACGGTGCCGGGGGCACCCTCGATCAGGTCCGAGTGCATCGTCTGGATCGAATCGATAATGAGCAGGTCGGGCGGCGCCGCACCGCCGAGCGTGGTGAGGATGTCGCGGACCGAGGTGGCGGCGGCAAGCTGCACCGGCGCCTGCCCTAGCCCGAGCCGGCGGGCGCGCAGCCGCACCTGATCGGCGGCCTCCTCGCCCGAGACATAGGCGACGGCGAGACCCTTGGCCGCGATCTTCGCCGCCGCCTGGAGCAGCAGGGTGGACTTGCCGATGCCGGGATCGCCGCCAATCAGCGTCGCCGACCCCTCGACGAAACCGCCGCCCAGCGCACGGTCGAGTTCGGCAATGCCGCTGGCCATGCGTTCGGGCAGCGCGACATCGGTGTTGAGCCCGGAAAGCTGGATCGCGCGGCCGCCCGATTGCAGGTTATGCTTGGCGTGGAACGGCGTGACAGCCGCGCCGGCCTCCTCGACCAGCGTGTTCCATTCGCCGCAATCGCCGCATTGCCCCGCCCATTTCGACGTGGCCGAGCCGCAGGCCTGACAGACATAGCGTTTCTGAAGTTTCGCCATGCCCGCGGATGTAGCGCGATGGAAACGAAAAGGGAACGGATTTTGCGGGCTCAGCCCTCGCCTTCGAGTTCGGAGCCGAGTTTCAGCACGCGATCGCCATCGGCCTGTTCGATCAGATAGGCGGGGTTGTTCTTGCTGCCGTTGCGGACGATGCGTTGGCCCTTGATCGTGCGCTGGACGCGACGGTCGAACCGTTCGCTCACCTTGCCATCCGCGGTGCCGCTGCCCCAGTTCCAGCGCACGGCCGCGCCCTTGCCGAAATGCTTGCTCATGCGCTGGAAAACCCGGCGGAGCCACCGGCGTTCCACCGATGGGACATTCCGTCCGCTTGCCGCGTTTGCAAGCGACGACTATGCGCCGATCGCAAATGCAACCCACCGATCTTCGTGTCGCGCTTTTCAGCGGCAATTATAATTATGTGCGTGATGGTGCGAACCAGGCGCTGAACAAGCTGGTCGGCTATTTGCTGGCGCAGGGCGTTACCGTGCGGATTTACTCGCCGACCACCGACACGCCCGCCTTTCCGCCCACCGGCGATCTGGTGAGCGTGCCGGCATGGCCGGTGCCGGGTGGCCGCGCCGAATACAAGTTCGCGACCGGCCTGCCGCGCGCCATTCGCGAGGATCTGGCGGCGTTCGCGCCCAATATCGTCCATGTCTCGGCACCCGAAATGCTTTGCCACCGCGCGGTGAGCTGGGCACGCAAGCGTGAGATCGCGACGGTGGCGTCGCTGCACACCCGCTTCGAGACCTATCCGGCCTATTATCATCTCGGCTTTGTCGAGCCGCTGATCATCCGGCTGCTCACCCGCTTCTACAACCGCGTCGACCGGGTGGTGACGCCCGGCCGCTCGACCGCCGAGCTGATTCGCGGCTGGGGGGTCGCAACGCCGATCGGGATCTGGTCGCGCGGGGTCGACCATGCGCGGTTCAATCCGCAGCGGCGCGACCTGACATGGCGGCGCGCGCTTGGCATCGGCGACCATGAATTCGTGGTCGGCTTTCTCGGGCGGCTGGTGCTCGAAAAGGGACTCGACGTGTTTTCGGAGGTCTGCGGCGCGCTCACCGCGCGCGGCGTGCCGCACCGCGTGATGGTGATCGGCGAAGGCCCGGCGCGCAGCTGGTTTGCCGATCGCGTGCCCGGCGCGGTGTTCACCGGATTCCAGCGCGGCGACGATCTCGCCCGCGCGGTCGCGTCGCTCGATGTGCTGTTCAACCCTTCGGTGACCGAGACGTTCGGCAACGTCACGTCGGAGGCGATGGCGTGCGGCGTGCCCGTCGTCGCCGCGCGCGCGACCGGCGCGATCGACCTGATCGAAGACGGCGTCAACGGCTTCCTGGTGCCGCCGCGCGACGTCGATGCCTATGCCGATGCGATTGCCGAGCTGGTGCGCGATCCGGCCCGCGCCGCCGCCGCCGGACGGGCGGGCCACGCGATGGCGCGGGCCTATGTCTGGGACGATGTGAACCGCGCCGTGCTCGACACCTATCTCGACGCACTGGTCGCACGCGCCGGCCGCTGACGAAGCGCCAGGGCCGGCCGCGCCGGCATCAGCGCCAGTCGTATTGAAGCTCGCGCTCGCGGAAGGCGAAGCGGTCGAGATGGCGGGCCACCGCGCCCTTCAGCCCTTCGAGCTGCTCGGGCGCGGACGCATCGATCCGCACGTCGAGCCCGGTTTCGACCGCGTTGAACGTGACCACCGCGTCGCCCGGGAATGCGCTGCCCCGCGCGTCCTTGGGAAAGATCACCGTGCCGTTTTCGGGCGTGAATTCGACCTGCAGATTGTGCTGCCAATGCTTGCAGAGCTGCTGGAGATAGCGACTGGCATGCTCGGTGGGCACCAACGCCTGTGCGGAATAGGTCGGGATCGTCATGGTCTCATTCTCCTTTGGCGCAGCCGGGAGCAGGCCCAGCCGTCGCCGTAACATCTCGATGCGCGGCATGGTCGCGTCACAGCCGCTCGATCTTGCGGGCAGCCTCGTCGAGGATCTCCGCAATGTTGTGCAGCCGCTCGGCGTCGGTGTCCTCGTCCATCGCCGTCGCCATAAGCACCGTCTTCAGATTGTGCATCGCGCGGCGCACCGGGCCGCCGCTGGTCCGCGAATGGCGCTCGCCCAGCGCGGCCAGCCGTTCGAACAGCGCCGCCACCTCGCCGGCATGTTCGGCCAGATGCGCACGACCGCCTTCGGTGATCTCGAACTGCTTCTTGGCGCCCTCGCTCTTGCGCTCGCCGATCAGTTCCATCTCGTCGAGCAAGGTGAGCGTGGGATAGACCACGCCCGGGCTGGGGGCATAGGCGCCGCTGGAGCGCGCCTCGATCTCGCGGATCAGGTCATAGCCGTGGCGCGGCGCTTCCTCGATCAGCTTGAGCAGGATCAGCCGCAGTTCGTCACCGCCGAACATCCGCCGGCCGCGACCACCGCCGCCGCCCCGCTCCGGCGCCATGCCGAACATCATGCCGAAACCGGCGGCAAATTCGCGGCCGCGGGGGCCAAATCCACGCCCGCCAAAGCCGCGATGGCCTGGCCCGCGGCCAGACCGTCCTTGTTGCGAAAACATAAAAATCTCTTTCGTCTGAGTCTCGATGCGCTCAAGATATATCTTGAAAGAGATTGCGCAAGTGGCTTCCCGCATTTTTTGAGTGCGGGACCGAAGGGTCGTCCCCCGGCGACGCTCAGTGGGTGAGCATCGCCCGCACCGCCGGCCGCACGAACGGCAGCCCGGCGCCGAGCCGCAGCACCGCATGCCGCATCGCCCGCGCCGACAGCCGCTCGTCGGTGAACAGGCGGACCAGCAGGTTGGTGCCGGTATAAAGCGGCCGGCAATCGGCCCGGTGGCTCGCCTCGAACCGGCGCAGTGCGGCCGGCGTCCCCGGATCGAGCCCGCGCCGCACCGCCTCGCGCACCTCGGCCGCGAGCAGCGCCTGGCCGCTGAGGCCGAGATTGAAGCCATGCGCCGTCACCGGATGCATGCCCACCGCCGCATCGCCGATCAGCGCCGCGCGCCCGGTGACGAATTGATGTGCCCAGGTGGTGACGAGCGGATAGAGCTGGCGATCGCTCGCCACCGTCATCGTGCCCAGCCGCGCGCGGAACCGCGCCGTCAGATCCTGGCCCAGTGTTGCATCGTCGAGCGCCGCCACGCGCCGGGCGGCCGCTTCGGGTAATGTCAGCACCGCCCCCGCCTGGTTGCCGTTCAGCGGCAGCAGCGCCAGCGTCTGGTGATGATCGAACCATTCGAGCGCGGTGCGCCCGTGCGGCTGATCATGGTTCACGCGGACGACGAGCATCGATCGACCGAGCGGATTGATGTCGGCACCGATTCCCAGCGCCCGGCGCGTGCCCGAAAGCCGCGAATCCGCCACCACCAGCAGCTTGCAGCGCACGACCTCGCCCGAGGAGAGCAGGATTTCGGCGCGTGGGCCGGCGGCGCCCGAACGGGCATGCACCACCTCCGCCCCGGTCACGATGCGCAGCCCCGCCTGCCCCGCCGCCGCCTGGTAGAGCGCGGCGCGAATATGGTGATTGGGCACGAGGAAGCCGAGTTGATCGGCCACCCCGCCCTCCGCATCGAAGGTCAGCGCAAAGGGCGAATCGCCGTTCAGCACGCGCGCGGCGTGCATCGGCGCCACCGCGTCTGCCGGAATGCGCCGCCACGCGCCGAGTTGTTCGAGGATGCGCTTCGATCCATGCGTCAGCGCGATTTCGCGCCCGTCGAAACGCGGTGTCGCCAGTGCGGCCTGCGGCGCACGCTCGACCAGCACAATATCGAGCCCCAGATCGTCGAGCGACCGAGCAAAGGCCAGACCTGCTGGGCCGCCCCCAACGATGACCACGTCGCAGTCCATGCCGATCCTCCTCAAGCGCTGGTCGCCCCGGCCGTCGCGGGACCAGCGAGGCTTGCGCGCGCGCATCCCCCCCGCGCCTTGCGCGCGATCAAGCGGCGGGATGCAAATCGCCGCTGCCGCGCCTATCTTCGCGCCGATGCCAGACCTGTTCGCCACGCAAGAAAGCCCCGCCACCCCGCACAAAGCCGATGGCGGTCCGCTCGCCGATCGCCTGCGCCCGCAGCGGCTGGACGAGGTGGTGGGTCAGGAGCATCTGACCGGCCCGGCCGGCGCGATCGGGCGGATGGTGGCGGCGGGCAAGCTCAGCTCGATCATCTTCTGGGGGCCGCCGGGCACCGGCAAGACCACCATGTCGCGGCTGCTCGCCGATGCGGTGGGCTTGCGCTTCATTGCGATCTCGGCGGTGTTCTCTGGCGTCGCGGACCTCAAGAAAGTGTTCGCCGAGGCGCGCGACCATGCCCGGATCGGCAAGCGCACCCTGTTGTTCGTGGACGAGATCCACCGCTTCAACCGCGCCCAGCAGGACGGCTTCTTGCCCTACGTCGAGGACGGAACGGTCACGCTGGTCGGCGCCACCACCGAAAACCCGTCCTTCGAGCTCAACGCCGCGCTGCTCAGCCGCGCCCAGGTGCTGATCCTGCACCGCCTCGATCATGCGGCGCTCAGCCAGCTGCTCGATCGCGCCGAGGCGCTGGAGGAGCGCCCCCTGCCCCTTACACCCGAGGCGCGCGACGCGCTGGTGGCAAGCGCGGACGGCGACGGCCGCTTCCTGCTTAACCAGGCCGAGACGCTGTTCTCGGTGCAGTTCGAGGCGCCGCTCGACCCCGCCGGACTCTCCGCCTTCCTCCAGCGCCGCGTCGCGGTGTACGACAAGGACCGCGAGGGGCATTACAACCTGATCTCAGCGCTGCATAAATCGGTGCGCGGCTCCGATCCGCAGGCGGCACTCTATTATCTCGCGCGGATGCTCACCGCCGGCGAGGAGCCGCTGTACCTGCTCCGCCGCCTCGTCCGCATGGCGGTGGAGGATATCGGGATGGCCGATCCCAATGCGCTGGTGCAGTGCATCGCCGCCAAGGACACCTATGATTTCCTCGGGTCACCCGAGGGTGAACTGGCGATCGTCCAGGCATGTCTCTACCTGGCGACAGCACCCAAATCGAACGCCGCCTACAAGGCGCAGAAGGCGGCGTGGAAGGTGGCGAAGGAAACCGGCTCGCTGATGCCGCCGCAGAACATCCTCAACGCGCCGACCAAGCTGATGAAGCAGGTCGGCTATGGCAAGGGCTATACCTACGACCATGATGCCGAGGGCGGTTTTTCCGGCGACAATTACTGGCCGGCGGAGATGGAGCCGCAGACCTTCTACACCCCCACCGATCGCGGGCATGAAAAGCGCGTGTCCGAACGGCTCGCCTGGTGGGCGGCGATGCGGGAGCAGCGACGCGATGGATGACTGGGACGATGCCTGCGCCTATGCCCTCACCCTGCCCGACGTCGTGATGGCGCCCTGGTGGGGCACGCCGTGCCCGAAGATCAATGGCAAGGGCCTCATGTCATACGCCAAAAAGCCGGGCAGCTTCGGGCTGATGGTGGCGATGGAAGAGAAGCCGCTGTTGCTTGAAACCGATCCCGAGACGTTCTGGCAGACCGATCACTACGCCAATTATCCGATGCTGCTCGTCCGCTATGGCACGCCCTCGCGCGAGCGCATCGAACTCTATATCCAGCGGGCCTGGTGGGACCGCGCGAAAAAGGCCCAGCGGATCGCGGCCGGCATGGACGAGCGGCCCTGAGCTTCACCGATTTCATCGCGATCGACTGGTCCGGCCAGGCGGTGGCGCGGCCGAAGGGGCTCGCCGTCGCCCATGCGCGCCTCGGCGATGCCCCACCCGCGCTGATCGACCGGCCCTGGTCGCGCGCCGACATCCTCGACTTCCTCGGTGAACTGGCGCGGACGAACACGCGCGCGCTGATCGGGCTCGACCTCTCGCCCGCCTTTCCCTTTGTCGATCATGGCGCCTATTTCCCCGGCTGGGCGGAAAGCCCGGGCGATGGCCCGGCGCTGTGGGCGCTGGTCGACCGGCTGTGCGAGGCCGATCCCCATCTCGCCGCCACCAGCTTCGTCCAGCATGAACAGGCGCGGCGCCATTTCCGCCAGATGGGCGATTGCGGCGATCTGTTCCCGGGCGGACGCGGCCGCTTCCGATTGTGCGAGGTCGGGCAGGAAGCAATGGCGCTCTCCCCCTATAGCTGTTTTAACCTGGTTGGTGCGAGCCAGGTCGGCAAATCGAGCCTGACGGGCATGCGGGTGCTCCACCGGCTGCGCGGTGCCGTGCCGATCTGGCCGTTCGATCCGGTTCCCGCCGATGGCCCGGTGCTGGTGGAAATCTACACCGCGCTCGCCGCGCGGCTCGCGGGAATGCGCAAGGGCGTGTCGAAGATTCGCGACGCGGCAACGCTCGACAGCCTGCTCGCCGTGTTCGGATCGGCGCCGCATGGACCGCTGCCGCGCGCCGACGATCACGCCACCGACGCGATCCTCAGCGCGGCCTGGCTGCGCGTCGCAGCGACCGATGACGCGCTCTGGGCGCCGAGCGCGTTGACCCCGGCGCTTGCCCGCACCGAGGGCTGGACCTTCGGCGTTCGGTGATTGCAAACCACAGCCGGCGCAAAGTAAGACTTTTCTAGAACCTGCACCGAAAGGGATCGAAACGACGATGCGCCGCCTGCTCGAAGTCTGTGTCGAGGATGTCGGCGGGATCGCCGCAGCGGTGGCCGGCGGCGCCGACCGGATCGAGCTTTGCGCCGCGCTCGCGGTTGGCGGGCTCACGCCGCCCGCCTCGCTGATCGCCGAAGCGGCGGCGGCGCCGATCCCGGTCCACCTCCTCGCCCGCCCGCGAGACGGCAATTTCACATATAGCGCCGCCGAATCCGCGCTGGTCGCCGCCGACATTCGCGCCGCGGCCGAGGCGGGCCTTGCCGGCGTGGTGATCGGCGCCAGCCGGCCCGATCACCGGCTGGAGACCGCACTGCTCGCCGAGTGGATTGAAGTCGCCCGTGCAGCCGATCCCCGGCTTTCAGTGACGCTTCATCGCGCCTTCGATCTCTGCCCCGATCCGCTCGCCGCGCTCGACGAGGCAATCGCGCTGGGCTTCAATCGTATCCTCACGTCAGGTGCCACCCCGCGCGCGATCGACGGGTGCGACATGCTCGCCCGGCTGGTCGCGGCCGCCGGCGACCGCATCGTCATCCTTGCCGGCAGCGGCGTCGACGCCGGCACCCTGCCCGCGATTCTGGCGACCGGCGTGCGCGAGGTCCATGCCTCGTGCCGCAGCCCCGTGGGTACCGCCGACGCCCGCGAGATCGCCTTCGGATTCCAAAGCGGCCCGCGCCTGGCGACCGACGCTGCGAAGGTGCAGGCGCTGCGCAATTTGCTCGATGGACAAGCTAGCGCTTGAACAATACCAATATGTAACTTATCGCTGGGTCATTACATGCCAGCGGAGGCCATTGGGGGATATGATCGCGGAAACGGAAAAGCCGGCCGACGGCGCCACCTTGATGGCGCGCGAGGCGGCGGAAGCGGGCGAAGCGGTTCGCCGCCTGCTCGACGAGAACGGCGCCGCAATCGCTGCGCTGGCCCGCGAGTTGCGCGAGACCCCGCCGGCGCTCGTCGTCACCTGTGCCCGCGGTTCCTCCGATCATGCCGCCACCTTCGGCAAATATCTGATCGAAACGCTGGTCGGCCTGCCGGTGGCATCGGCCGCGCCCTCGGTCGCGTCGGTGTTCGCCGCGCCGGTGGCGGAAACGGCTGCGCTGTGCATCGCCATCTCGCAGAGCGGCCGCAGCCCCGATCTGTTGGCGACCGTCAAGGCCTATCAGGAGGCCGGCGCCCGCATCGTCGCCTTCGTCAATGACGAAGAGTCGCCGCTCGCCGCGATGGCGGACACGTGCATCGGGCTGAAGGCCGGCCCGGAACGCTCGGTCGCCGCCACCAAATCCTATATCACCGCGCTCGCAGGGCTGGCCGCGCTCGTCGCCGAATGGGTGCAGGACGCAGCGCTTGGCGACGCGCTGACAGCGCTGCCCGATCAGCTGGAACAGGCGCGCGAGTTCGACTGGTCGGCGGCGGTCGACACGCTGCGTGAGGCCGCCAACCTGTTCGTGATCGGCCGGGGCTACAGCTTCGCCGTCGCGCAGGAAGCGGCGCTGAAGTTCAAGGAAACCTGCGGCCTGCACGCCGAAGCGTTCAGCGCCGCCGAAGTCCGTCACGGCCCGATGGCGATCGTCGGCGAAGGCTTTCCGCTGCTCGCCTTCGCGACGTCCGACACCGCCGGGGACAGCGTTCGCGAGGCGGCGGCCGAATTCGCCGCGCGCGGCGCCCGCGTCTGCCTCGCCGATGCGGCGGCGGGCGCGGAATCGCCGCTCGGCGTGATCGCCGCGCATCCGGTGATCGAGCCGATCCTGATGGTGCAGAGCTTCTATCCGATGGTCAACGCGCTATCGCTGGCGCGCGGCAACGACCCCGATCGGCCGCTGTATCTCCGCAAGGTGACCGAAACGCGATGACCGCCTTTCGCTTCGTCAACGGCCATGTCGTCACCGCCGCCGGGGTGCTGCCATCGGCGACGATCCGCATCGACCATGATCGCATCGCCGCCATCGCCGCCGATGGCCAGGGCGACGAGACGATCGATCTGGGCGGCGGCTGGCTGGTGCCCGGCTTCATCGACGTTCAGGTCAATGGCGGCGGCGGCGTGCTGTTCAACGACGCCACCACCGTCGACGGGATCGCCGCGATCGGCGCGGCGCATGCCCGGTTCGGCACCACCGGTTTCCTGCCGACGCTGATCAGCGACGTGCCGGAAGTGATCGCGCGCGCGCTCGACGCTGCCGATGCCGCGATCGAGGCCGGCGTGCCCGGCTGTCTGGGCGCGCATATCGAGGGGCCGATCCTCAACGTATCGCGCAAGGGCATCCACGATCCCGCCAAGTTCCGCGGGCTGGACGAAGCGATGATCGCGCTGCTCACCCGCCCGCGCCGGGGCAAGGTGCTGCTGACGCTGGCGCCCGAAATGGTGTCGCTCGACGACATCCGCCGGCTGCATGACGCGGGCGTGATCCTCAGCATCGGCCATAGCGATGCCGATTACGACACCGCCGCCGCCGCCTTCGCGGCGGGCATGACCGGCGTGACGCATTTGTTCAACGCGATGTCGCCGCTGCTCCACCGCGCGCCCGGCGTCGTCGGCGCCTCGCTCGAGAACCAGTCGGTCTATTGCGGACTGATTCCCGACGGTTATCACGTCCATGACGCGGTGCTGCGCATCGCGCTCCAGGCGCGTCCGCACGACCGCTTCATGCTCGTCACCGATGCAATGCCCTGCGTCGGCGCCGACGTCAGCGAATTCGATCTGCACGGCCAGCGCATCCTGGTCCGCGACGGCCGCTGCCTGGGTGAGGACGGCACGCTCGCCGGTTCGGCGCTCGACATGGCGGCGGCGTTCCGCAACATGGTGACGCGCGTCGGCGCCTCGCACGTCGATGCGGCGACGATGGCGGCCGCCAGCCCGGCTACCTTCCTCGGCCTGGCGCATGAGCGCGGCACGCTGGCCCCCGGCATGCGCGCCGACTGGGTGCAACTGACGTCCGACCTCCAGCCCGCTGCCTGCTGGATCGGCGCCACCCGATTTCCCTGATCCGAACGGAGACCGACCCTGAGCACGACCGCGCCGCCCTTCACGAACGACGCCACTGCCGGGGCCACGATCGTCATCGCCGCGCCGCTCGCCGGCTGGCTGATGCCGCTCAGCGACGTGCCCGATCCGGTGTTCGCGCAGCGGATGCTGGGTGACGGCGTCGCGATCGATCCCACCGAGGGCTGCCTCTACGCGCCGTGCGACGGCGAGGTGTCGGTGCTGCAACCCAGCGGCCATGCGATCACGCTGCGCATCGCCGACGGGCTGGAAATCCTGATGCATATCGGCATCGACACGGTCGGCCTCGCCGGTCGCGGCTTTACGCCTGCCGTCACGGTGGGCACGCGCGTGCGCCGGGGCGACGTGCTGATCCGCTTCGATCTCGATGCCGTGGTGTGCGGCGCGCCCTCGGTCGCGACGCCGGTGCTGATGATCGCGGGCGACGCCTTCACGCTCAAGGATGTGCGCCCCGCCGGCACGGTTGCGCCCGGCGACGCGATCTTCACGATCCGCTCGGCCGGCACGGCGCAGGCGGGCGAAACCGCCGCCGGCGGCGAAACCGCCGCGCGCGACGTGGTCGTCCCGCTGGCGCACGGCATCCATGCCCGCCCCGCCGCCCGACTGCGCGAGGCAGCCTCGGCGCATTCGGCGCGCGTCACCATCGCCAAGCAGGGCCGCAGCGCCGATCTGGCAAGTCCCGTGGCGGTGATGACGCTCGGCATCCGCCACGGCGACAGCGTGCGGATCGAGGCACAGGGCGCCGATGCCGCCGCCGCCGTCGATGCGCTGGCCGCGATGATCGAAGGCGGCATGGGCGAAAAGACCGACCACCCGGCGCCTGCTCCTACGCCGCCGCCCATGCCGGCCGCTGCCGCCAGCCCCGCCGAACCGGGCGTGCTGCCCGGTGTCGCCGCGGCACCAGGCATCGCGGTGGGCATCGCCCGCTTCTTCCGCCTCGCCGAAATCGACTTCGATCCGGCCGGCAGCGGCGCCGATGTCGAGCGCACCCGTCTCGACGACGGTATCGCGGCGGTGGCACGTGCGATCGACGCCGATTGCGCGCATGCCAGCGGCCCGCTCGCCTCGATCCTCGCCGCCCACCGCGCGATGCTCGGCGATCCCGAACTCCACGCCGCCGCAAGCCGCGCGATCGAGCGCGGTGTCAGCGCAAGCCAGGCATGGCGTGACGCCATTCGCCCGCAGGCGGATCTACTGCGCGCCTCGGGCGACGCGCACCTCGCCGAACGCGCCGACGACATGGTCGACCTCGAGCGCCGCGTGATTGCCGCGATCGAGGGCGTTGCCGATACCGCGCCGGCGCTGCCGCCCGAGACGATCCTGCTGGCGGACGATCTGCTGCCGTCGCAGGTTGCCGCGCTAGACCCCGCCAATGTTCGCGGCATCTGCACCGCGCGCGGCGGCCCCACCTCGCACGTCGCGATCCTCGCGGCGAGCCTCGGCATCCCGGCGCTGGTCGCAATCGGGCCGGCGCTGCGCAGCGTCGCCGATGGCGAGACACTGATACTGGACACCGGCGCGGGCACCCTTCGGGTCGCGCCAAAGGCGGCGCTGCTGGCCGAAGCCAGAACCCGCGTCGAAGCCCGCGCCACCGCGCTCGCCGCTGCCCTCGCGGCGGCGAGCGCGCCCTGTCACATGGCCGACGGCACCCGGATCGAGGTGTTCGCCAACCTCGGCTCGCGCGCCGATGCCGAACGCGCCCGCGCCAATGGCGCGGAGGGCAGCGGCCTGCTGCGCACCGAATTCCTGTTCCTCGAACGCGAGACGCCGCCCAGTGTCGCCGAACAGACCGCCGATTATCAGTCGATCGCCGACGCGCTCGATGGCCGCCCGCTGATCATCCGCCTGCTCGACATCGGCGGCGACAAGCCCGCGCCCTATCTGCCGATCGCGGCGGAGGAAAATCCGGCGCTGGGCCTGCGCGGCATCCGCGTCGGGCTCGCCCATCCCCAGATCCTCGAGGATCAGCTACGCGCGATCCTCGGCGTCCGGCCGATCGGCCAGGCGCGGATCATGCTGCCGATGGTCGCCAGCCTCAACGAAGTACGCGCGGTGCGCGCGGTGCTCGATCGGCTGAAGGCGGAGATGGGCATCGATGCGCCGGTCGAGCTTGGCATCATGGTGGAAACGCCCGCGGCGGCGATGACCGCCGATCTGCTCGCCAGCGAGGTCGATTTCGTTTCGGTCGGGACCAACGACCTCACCCAATATGCGCTGGCGATGGATCGCGGCAATCCGGCCGTCGCCGGCGGGATCGATGGGCTGCACCCGGCGGTGCTGCGGCTGATCGCGCAGACGTGCCAGGGCGCGTCGTCGAAGGGCCGCTGGACCGGCGTCTGCGGCGGCCTCGCCTCCGATCCGCTCGCCGTGCCGATCCTGATCGGGCTCGGCGTCACCGAATTATCTGCGACGATTGCGCTCGTTCCGGAAATCAAGGCGCTGGTATCGACGCTGACGCTGGCGCGCGCCCGCGCCCATGCCGCCGCCGCTTTGGCCTGTGCCACCGCCGACGATGTCCGCCGTCTCGCCCGGGAGTTCGCCGCATGAAGTCCATTCTCGAACTGCTCCAGCCGCTCGGCCGCGCGCTGATGCTGCCGATCGCGGTGCTGCCGGTAGCGGGCCTGTTGCTGCGGCTCGGCCAGCCCGATCTGCTCGACATCGCGTTCGTCAGCGCCGCGGGCGACGCGCTGTTCGCGCATCTCGGCCTTCTGTTCGCGATCGGCGTCGCGACCGGCTATGCCAAGGACGGCAATGGCGCCGCTGCGCTGGCCGGCATCGTCTGCTTCCTCGTCTCCACCGAGGCGGGCAAGACCCTGCTCGCCGTCCCCGGCGATATCGGTGCCGGGCTCGCGCCAGACACGGCGGCGCTGGCGGTGGCGGCATGGAAGGCAAAGGCGGTCGCACGGCTCGACGTGCCGATCGGCATCGCCGCCGGCCTGATTGGCGGCGGCTTCTACAACCGCTTCTCGGCGATCAAGCTGCCCGCGTATCTCGCCTTTTTCGGCGGCCGGCGCTTCGTGCCGATCGTCAGCGGGCTGGCCGGTCTCGTCATCGCCGTCATCGTCGGGCTCGGCTTCCCGCATATCAGCGCGGGCGTCGACGGGCTCAGCCACGGCATCGCCGATGCCGGCGGCTTCGGCCTGTTCGCGTTCGGCGTGCTCAACCGGCTGCTGCTCGTCACCGGCCTCCACCACATCCTCAACAACGTCTTCTGGTTCGTGCAAGGCGATTATCACGGCGCGACGGGCGATCTGCGCCGCTTCTTCGCCGGCGACCCCAGCGCGGGCGCGTTCATGGCCGGCTTCTTCCCCGTCATGATGTTCGGCCTGCCCGCCGCCTGCCTCGCCATGTACCGCGCCGCGCTGCCCGAACGCCGCAAGGCGGTGGGCGGCCTGCTGTTCAGCCTCGCGCTCACCTCGCTGCTGACCGGCGTGACCGAGCCGATCGAATATAGCTTCATGTTCCTCGCCCCCGTGCTCTACGCCGTCCATGCGGTACTCACCGGCGTGGCGATGGTGGTGATGGATGCGCTGGGCGTGAAGCTCGGCTTCGGCTTCTCCGCCGGCCTGTTCGATTATGTGCTGAACTTCGGCAAGGCGACCAAGCCGCTGCTGTTGATCCCGGTCGGCCTCGTCTATTTCGCGCTCTATTACGGCATCTTCAGCTGGGCGATCCGCCGCTTCGACCTCAAGACCCCCGGCCGCGAGGCCGAGGCGCCGGTGGTGGCGGACGCGGCGGCCGGCACTGCGCCCGCTAGCCGTGGCGAGGCCTTTGCCCGTGCGCTGGGCGGATCGGCCAACCTGATCGAAGTCGGCGCCTGCACCACCCGCCTCCGGCTGATCGTCGCCGATCAGGGCGCGGTCGACGACGCCGCGCTCAAGGCGCTCGGCGCCCATGGCATCCTCCGCCCGTCCGCTCGCGCGCTGCAGGTGGTCCTCGGTCCGGTCGCCGATGTGGTGGCGGTGGAAATCCGCGACGCGACCGCGCGCGGCGGCGTCGCCGCCCCCGCTGCCGCCCCGACGGCCGCACCGGCGGCAGACCTGCCGGTGACGCTCCAGCCGACCGCGCTGGCCGCGCTGGGCGGCGCGCGCAACGTCGTCGCGGTCAGCGCCCATAATCACCGCCTGCGCGTGGAACTGCGCGAGCCTGCCGAGGTGGACAGCGACGCGCTCCTCGCCCTCGGCCTGCGCGGACTCGCCCGGCCATCGGCAACGGTGCTGCACCTTCTGGGCGATGACGGCGTGCTGGCCGAACTGATGGGGTGAGGCACGATCGCCGTGCTTCACAACCCGATGGAGCCCCGCCCAACGAATGACGGCTCGCACCCCAGAAGCCGCCCATCACGGCCGAGTTGCGGATCATCAAGATCGATGACATCCTCCTGGGATGCGCGCACTCGATCTCGCACTCAGTCCCCCCGTTCTCGTTCCCGTCACGACGATCTCGCTGTTGATCGTCAAAGATTTATCTGTGGGCTGGGGCGTTTCGAGGTTGCTGTATTGGGCCTTGGCGATCCCAGTGGCGCTCCTCTTTGGACTGCTGGCTGGCAGATTAAGGCGCCGGCTGGGTCCAGCGCGGGCCGGCAGCTAACCACCACTTTCCGTCCTTCCCATCCTCGCCCTGACCGAGAGGATGGGAAGCACGCTCACCGCGCCGCCAGCGTAACCTTCCCCAGCAAGCCGCTCGCCTGCCCGGCCGGCGCTTCGACGATCAGTTCCACCGTGCGTTCGCCCGTCCCTGCCGGGAACGCGGCCTCCAGCGGCCCCGGCGCTGCATCCGCCTTTTCCGCCAGCTTCTTGCCGTCCACCCACAGTTCGGCCAGCCCGCCGACGCTCGCAAAGCGCAGCACCCCGCCCTCGGCGGCAATACGCTTCCAGGGGGTCAGGCGGTTGTTGTAGACGCGCCAGCCCGGCTGTGGCTCGGCCGGCGTCGGCGTCGCGCTGCGCAGGAACGCCCAACTGTTGTTGTCCGGCACCAGCCCCGGCGCGGGCTTTGCCGCCAACGGCTCGGAGCGCCGCCAGTCGCCCAGCAGCATCGGCGCGGCGATCGCCGCCACCTGGGGGCGCGGCGCGATGTCGGCGCGGTCGATCGTCAGCGTCGCCGGCTTCAGCCCGTCGGCGGTCGCGCGCACCGTGATCCGGCCGCGCCCGATGCCCGCCTGCACGATGATCTGCGCCAGTCCGTTGAACAGCGAACGGCTGTTGCCCTTTTCCGGCTCATGGCAGTTCGGATCGCCATTGCCGACGCCGATGATGCTGGCGCCGTCCACGGTGAACCGGGTCATCAGATTGGCGGTCGGCACGTGGCGCCCCTTGGCATCCACCGCGTCGATGGTGATCGGCTGCACATCCTCGTCATCGCCCGCCATCGCCGTGCGGGCAGGCGTCAGCCGCAGCGCGACCGGCTTGCCCGCCGTCTCGTGCACCATCGTCGCCACGACCTTGCCGCCGCGCATCGCCCGCGCCTCCAGCCGGCCCGGCGCATAGGGCAGCTGCCATTCATTGCCCTGGAGCCGGTCGACCGTCTGCGCGCCCACCACCTTGCCGTTGAGCAGCAGCGTCACGCTCTCGGCATTGGAGGCGACGAAGATCTTGATCGTCTCGCCTTCCCTGCCCGGCCAGGTCCAGTGCGGCGCCAGCCAAACGACGGGCGCATCGTCGATCCAGGCGGCGCTGTGGATGCCGAACGCGGTCTTGGGAAAGCCGCACAGGTCCATGATGCCAAAGAAGCTGGCGATGGTCGGCCAGGCATAGGGCGTCGGCTCGCCATGATAGTCGAAGCCGGTCCACACGAATCCGCCCGCCAGGAAGGGGCGCTCGGCGATCAGTTGCCACGCCTTGCGATGCGTGTTGCCCCACGCCGCCGCCTCGTCGTCATAGGAGGTGATGACATGGGCTGCAGGATCGCTGGCAAAGGCGCCGCGCGTCTCGAACGCGCTGGTATCCTCCGAACTGGTGCTCGGCCGGCCGGGGTTCAGCGCGTGCCACTTGTCATATTCGCCCTGATAGTAATTGAACCCCATCACGTCGACGACCGACGAGACGTTGACCGGATTGTAGAAGGATCCGTTCATCGCCGCCGTCACCGGCCGGCTGTCGTCGAGCCGCCGCACCGCCGCTTCCATGCGCCGCACCATCTCGACGCCCGCCTCGGTGCCCTGCATCGGCTCCTCGTTGAAGACGGACCACAGGATGATGCTGGGATGGTTGCGGTCGCGGCGTACCATCCATTCGAGCTGCGCCAGATAATCGGGCGCCGGGTTGAAATGACGGTTCTCGTCCATGACGAGGAAGCCCATCCGGTCGCACCAGTCGAGCAGTTCGGCAGTCGGCGCATTGTGCGACATGCGGATCGCGTTGCAGCCCATCGCCTTCAGCCGTTCGAGCCGCCATTGCAGCAGCGCATCGGGGATCGCGGTGCCCACCCCGGCATGGTCCTGGTGGATGCACACGCCCTTCAGCTTGACGTGCTTGTCGTTGACGAACAGCCCCTGATCGGCATCGAAGCGGATCGTGCGGAAGCCGATGGCGGTGCGCCGCTCGTCGACCGGCGCGCCGTCACGCAGCACGCGCGTCCGCACAGTGTAGAGCGTCGGCGTCTCGACCGACCAGAGCTGCGGCGTGCCGGCATCGAGGGCGAACGACGCCTCGGCATGGTCCAGCACCGGCGCGGTTGCCGCGACGCTGCCGATCGCGACGCGCTTGCCGGCGGGATCGAGCAGTTCGGCCTCCACCGTCACGTCCACCGGCGCGCGCTCGATATTGCCCAGCGTCACCGTTACCGGCACCTGCCATCCCGACGCCGTCTTGCGCGGATCGCAATGCACGCCATCCGAAATGATCGAAACCGGCGCGCGGCGGATCAGCCAGGCGTGGCGATACAGCCCCGCCCCTTCATACCACCAGCCTTCCTTGGCATCGGCATCGACGCGGATCGCGATGACATTGTCCTCGTCGCCGAAGCGCGCGAACGGCGTCATGTCGACATAGATGCTCGAATAGCCGGACCAGTTGTGCGCGACGACGCTGCCGTTCACCCAGACGGTGGCGTTGGTCGCCACGCCGTCGAGATGCAATTCGATCGTCTTGCCGCGATCGGCGGGGTCGAGCACCAGCCGGCGCCGGTACCAGCCGATCCCGCGCGGGCGATAGCCTTGCGAGACGTTGGCGGTTTCGACGAACGGCTGGAACGATGCCCAGTCATGCGGCAGCCGCACCTCCGGCCAGTCGCTGTCGTCATAGTCGCGCGCCGCCGCGCCCTGAGCGTTGCCGGCCTTGACGCTGCCATAGGTCGCGTCGTGCGTGGTCAGCGGCGGCGGGGCGATATCGCCTTCGTGAAAGCGCCAGCCCCGCTCGATCAGCATCCGCGACGGATCGGTTTCCGGCAGGCGCGGCAGCAGCGCACGGCGCGGCGCCGGCATCGGCAACCCCTCGGGCGCAACATCCTCGGACCGGGCGAAGGCGGCGGGCGGCACGCCGATCCCGGCCAGCACGCTCAATCCGGCGCTGCCGAGCAGCATCTGGCGACGATCCATCAGGGGTACTCCACAGTCGGTCGGCCATATCGCGGCCGGGATATTGGGGTGTCAGGGATATGCGGCGTCAGACGTCGCTCAACTCGGCGACGAAGTCATAGGCGTCGCCGCGATAATAGGATCGGGTGATCTCCGCCGCCCGCCCGTCGCGCAGGAAGCCGCGGCGTTCGATCAGCAGCCCGGCATGGCCCGGATTGACGCCCAGCATCTTGGCATGTTCGCCCAGGAACGGCACCGCGCGCAGCCGCTGCAACGCCCGCACCGGGCGGTTGCCGGCCGCTTCGAGCGCGGCATAGAGCGAGTCCCCCACCGCATCGACCGAGGGCAGGCAATAGCCGGCGATCGTCGAGAATTCGAGCGCCATCGGCTCCTCGTCGGCGAAGCGGATGCGCGAGAAGCGCATCACCGGCGCCCCCGGCGACAGGCCGAGCGCCATCGCCTCTTCGGGCGTCACCTGCCCCGGCGCGCGCGAAATCCAGCTGCTGCTTGCGGTGCGGCCGCGTGCCGCCATGTCTTCGGTGAACGACGACAGTTTGGAAAAGCTCTTCTCGACACGCTCGGCGACGAAGGTGCCGGCGCCGCGCCGCCGGGTGAGCAGCCCTTCCTCCACCAGCCCGCCGATCGCCTTGCGAACCGTGATGCGCGACACGTCATATTCGACCGCCAGATCGCGCTCGGGCGGGATGGCATCGCCCTGGTTGAGAATCTTGCCGCTGATCGCATCGCGAATCAGCTGCTGAAGCTGCAGATAGAGCGGCGACGGGTTCCCGTCGCGAAACCGGCCTATCTGATCCGAAAACGTCATCAGTCCTCCCCCTGCCAGCCCCGATACCCATTGCGAGGCTACGGCGTCGATCCGCGCGTCGGCAAGTGCCGCGTGCAGCGAACAGGTATACATTGGTACGCCGACCCCAACAGCCCCGCTCGCAAAGGTCAATAGCATAATCGTAAAGATTTTTTGCTCACCGCGCGAGTGCGGTTGCCGAATAGGACTTATATTGGTTACACCCTTTCACGCGGTGCGAGCGACCGCGAGGCAGAGGGGACGGGCAATGACGGCAATCATCGGGCGCGGCAGGCATCTCGGCTGGGTGGCGCTGTTGCTCGCATCGACGGCCTATGGCCAGGTCGCGCCGCTCACGCCGATTCCGGCGTCTACAGTTCCCGGCAAGGGCAGCTACACCGTCGCAAACGGCGCAAAAATCGCGACACCGACCGGTGACACTGGCGCCGCCGCAGCTGCGCGCGTGCTGGCCGCGCATGTGAAGACGGAGCGCGGCCTTGCCCTTTCACTGGGCGGCGACACGGGCGCGATCCGCTTCGAACGCGACCCCGCGATCGCCGGTGCGGAGGCGTACCGGCTGACGGTGGACAGTCGCGGCGTCCGCATCGCCGCGTCAGGCGACGCCGGTCTGGTCTATGGCGCGATGACGCTGGCACAGCTGGCCAGCACCGACGCCGCGTTCGGCAAGCCGGCCCGCATCGCCGCCGTGACGATCGACGATGCCCCCCGTTTCGCCTGGCGCGGCCTTCTGGTCGATGTCGCCCGCCACTTCCAGCCGATCGAGTTTCTTCAGACGCTGATCGACCAGATGGCGTCGGTGAAGCTCAACACGCTGCACCTTCACCTTACCGACGATCAGGGGTGGCGGTTCGAGGTGAAGCGCTATCCGAAGCTTACCGAGATCGGCAGCCGGCGCACGCCCCCTTCGGCCGGCGGCGCGCCGGGGCCGGATGTCGGCGGCTTCTACACGCAGGATCAGTTGAAGGCGCTGGTCGCCTATGCCGCCGAACGCGGCGTGACGATCGTGCCGGAGATCGATCTGCCCGGCCATGCAACCGCGCTTGTCGCCGCCTATCCCGAACTCGGCGTGCTCGGCGATCGGCCGCCGGTTTCCAATCACTGGGGGATCGATCCCTATCTGTTCAATCCCGGCCCGCAGGGCATCGCCTTTGTGAAGGAAGTGCTCGATGAACTGATGGCGGTGTTCCCCGGCACCTATATCCATCTCGGCGGCGACGAGGCGGTGAAGGATCAGTGGCAGCGCTCGCCGGAGGTACAGGCGCAGATCAAGGCGCTGGGCGTGAAGGACGAGAATGCGCTGCAAAGCTGGATGATCGACCAGTTCGGCGCCTATCTGGAACAGCATGGCCGCCGCCTGATCGGCTGGGACGAGATTCTGGAAGGCGGCGTCCCCGCCTCCGCCTCGGTGATGTCTTGGCGCGGTGAAAAGGGCGCGATCGAGGCCGCGAACAAGGGCCACGACGTCGTGCTCTCGCCCGCGCCGATCCTCTATCTCGACAATCTTCAGGCCGACAGCGGCGACGAGCCGCCGGGCCGCCTGAATGTCCAGTCGCTGGCGATGGTCTATGGCTATGAGCCGATGCCCGCCGCGATCGCCGCCGACAAGGCGCACCATGTGCTCGGCGCGCAGGGCAATGCCTGGAGCGAATATCTGGTCACCTCCTATCAGGTGCAGCACGCGATCTTCCCCCGCGCCGCCGCCATCGCGGAAATGACGTGGAGCGCGAAGGGCAAGCGCGACTTCGGCGATTTCGTCACGCGCCTGCAACCGCAGATCCGCCGCTGGCGCCGGTCGGGCATCGAGGTCGCGGACAGCGCCTTCGCCGTCGACTACAAGCTGCAGGGCAGCCGCGGCGATGCGCTAAGGGCAAACAAGGTGCAGGTGGCGCTCGCCAGCCAGACCGGCTTCGGCACGATCCGCTACACGCTCGACGGCAAGGCGCCGACCGCGACGTCGCGGGCATATACCGCGCCGCTGACGGTGAAGCCGGGCACGACGATCCTCGCCGCCGCCTTCGATGCCGCCGGGGCGCCGGTGGCCGCGCCCCGCCGTTTCGACAGCAGCGCTGCGGCGCTGCTCACCCGCACCAGCGCGACCATGGCCCCCTGCCCCGTCGGGTCGCCGCTCATGCTGCGCGTGCCGCTCAACCCCGATGCCACCACCGGCCCGGCGTTCAGCGTCAACATCTTCAACACGTGCAGCATCTATCCGCAGGCGCCGATGGACCTCGCGACGGGCTTCACCGTCGATGTCGCCCGCCTGCCGCGCAACTGGGCGCTGGCGCATGATTATGGCGCCGTTCAGCGCACTTACAGCGTCACGCCCTATGGTGAGCTTGTTGTCACCGCCCGGTGCCAGTCAAAGGACAAGGCTACGCCGCCGGTTGCCATCGCCGCCTTCCCGCTACCCGATCCCGCCACTGCGCCGCAGCAGTTCCGTTTTACCGGCACCCTGCCGAAGCTCGCAGGAGACGAAGACCTTTGCTTCCAGTTCACCTCGCCGATTTCCGACCCCTTCTACGCCGTCGACCGCGTCGTGCTGACGGAGGACGCGCGATGAAGGCGCGCACGCTCGCGCTCCTCCCGCTGCTCGCGCTCGTCACCCCGGCATGGGCCGATCCGCGCCAGTCGCTCTCGCTCGACGGCGCCTGGGAGGTCCGCATCGATCCCAGCGATGCCGATGCCGCCAAGGCACATCCGAAGGAAGCGGTGTGGTTCCCGGCCAGGGTGCCCGGCAGCGTCCAGCAGGATCTGATCGCCGCCGGCCGCGTGCCCGATCCGTACAAGGGCATCAACGAAGCGCCGATCCAATGGGCCGGCCTCACCCGCTGGCAGTTCCGCCGCACGCTCACTGTCACGCCCGAAATGCTCGCGCGCGATCACCTCGATCTCGTGTTCGACGGGCTCGACACCTTCGCGACGGTGACGCTCAACGGCCGCACGCTGTTGGAGACCGACAACGCACACCGCCGCTGGCGCGTGGACGCCAAGCAGGCGCTGAAGGCGGGCGCGAACGAACTGATCGTCACCATCGCCTCGCCGATCAAGACGTTGCAGCCGATGGTGCTGGCGGAGAAATTCCCGCTGCCCGGCGAATATGATTCGGCGTTCGGCGACGAGCCCAAGGGCAAGCAGACCTCGCCCTATATCCGCAAGCCGAAATATCAATATGGCTGGGATTGGGCGCCGCGCCTCGTCAATATCGGCCTGTGGCGGCCGGTACGGCTCGAGGCGTGGGACGACGCCCGGATCGATGGCTTCCGCATCGATCAGGAAGCGCTCAACCCCGACGAGGCGCGGCTGGTCGCGCGCTGGACGATCCTCGGCGATCGCGCCCGCAGCATCACCGTCCGCACCCGCGTCACCGGCCCCGACGGCAAGGCTGTGGAGGCGGCGCGCGTGCTCGCGATCGGCGCGGGCGAAAACGCCGTCAGCGTGCCGCTCACCGTGCCCAAGCCGCAGCTCTGGTGGCCGGTCGGCTATGGCGCGCAGCCGCTCTACACGGTCGAAGCGACGCTGGAGGAAGACAGCACCGTCAGCGATCATGTCACCCAGCGCATCGGCCTGCGCACGGTCGAGTTGCTGACCCAGGGCGACGGCTTCGGCTTCCGGATCAACGGCGTTCGCATCTTCGCCAAGGGCGCGAACCTGATCCCGTTCGACATGTTCCCCAGCGCCGTCGAACCTGCGCGAATGATTAGCATTCTCAAAGATTCGCGCGATGCGAACATGAATATGATTCGCATCTGGGGCGGCGGCTATTATCTCGACGACGCCTTTTACCAGGCCGCCGACGAGCTCGGGCTAATGATCTGGCAGGACTTCATGTTCGGCGGCGCCGTCACCCCGCCCGATGCCGCCTTTCGCGAAAATGTCCGCATCGAGGCCGAACAGCAGGTCGCCCGGCTCCAGCCGCATCCATCGGTGATCGGCTGGAACGGCGGCAACGAAGTGCTGTCGGGCTGGGAAAACTGGTCCGATCGCAAGGCGTTCAAGAAGAATGTCGGCGCCGACGAGCAGGAACGGATCGGCACCGGCATGGCCGTGCTGTTCGACCGCACGCTGCGCGATGCGGTGCTCAAGGAAGCGCCCGGCAGCACCTATTGGCCCGGCTCGCCCTCCACCGATTATACCGGCCCCACCGATACCGATGCCAATGGCGACCGCCATTTCTGGGATGTCTGGTCGGGATCGAAGCCGGTCGAGAATTATCTGAACAGCTGCCCGCGCTTCATGTCCGAATATGGCTTCCAGGCGATGCCCAACCTGTCGACGATCCGCGACTTCGCCGGCAATGGCCCGCTCGCGATCGACAGCCCGGCGCTCAAGGCGCACCAGAAATTCCTGGCGGGCGAAGGCAATGGCCGGCTCCAGCTCTATCTCGACCAGCGTCTGCGCAAGCCCGCCGATTTCGCCGATCTGGTCTATCTCACCCAGGTCAACCAGATGCAGGCGATCGGCATGGCCGCACGCCATCACCGCGCCTGCGCGCCGATCACGATGGGTTCGCTCTACTGGCAGCTCAACGATGCCTGGCCGGCAATCAGCTGGTCGAGCATCGATTATGACGGCCAGTGGAAGCTGCTCCAGTATGAGGCGCGCCGGATGTTCGCGCCGCAGGCGATCGTCGCCGAGCACAAGGACGGCGCCACCCGCCTCGCCGCCGTGTCCGATGCGACCGGCCTGATCGCCGCCGAATGGCGCGTGCGCGGCTTCACCATGGCCGGCAAGCCGCTGGGCAGCAAAGCCGAGAAGCTCGATCTCTCGCCCGGTTCGCTCGAGCTGGCGACGATCCCCGACGCCGATCTGTTCGGCACCGCGGCGCCCGCGCAGAGCTATGCTGTCGCCGAGCTGTGGATCGGCGGCAAACCCGTTTCGCGCCAGATCATCGAGCGGTCGCTGCCCAAGGACATGGCCTATCCGTTTCCGCGCCTCTCGGTGCGCTGGCACGGCAAGCAGGTGACGGTGAAGGCCGGCGCGCTCGCCCGCGCGGTGATGCTCGATTTCGGCGCCACCGCCGCCCATCCGAGCGACAATGGCTTCGATCTGCTGCCCGGCGAAAGCCGCACGCTCACCATCACGTCCGACGCGAGCCGCGCCACGCTGGCCCGCGCCCTTACCCTCCGTACGCTGGGACCCCGTTGATGCCGTTTCTCCCCCTGCTCCTCCTCGCCAGCGATCCCGATCCGGTCGATGCCGCGATCGCCCGGATGACGATCGAGGAAAAGGCCGCCCAGCTTCAGAGCACGGCCCCCGCCGACGCGCAGATCGGCCTGCCCGCCTATGACTGGTGGAACGAAGGGCTGCACGGCCTCGCCCGCAACGGCACCGCCACCGTCTTCCCGCAGGCGATCGGCCTCGCCGCAACCTGGGACGTCGATCTGCTCCACAAGGTCGGCGACACCGTCGCCACCGAAGCCCGCGCCAAGTTCAACGCGCGCCCGGTGAACGCGGACCGGAAAATCTATGAAGGGCTCACCATCTGGTCGCCCAACATCAACATCTTCCGCGATCCGCGCTGGGGCCGCGGGCAGGAAACCTATGGCGAGGATCCGTTCCTCACCGGCCATCTCGGGGTCGCCTTCATCCAGGGACTTCAGGGGCCGGACCCGGCGCATCCCAAGGTGCTCGCCACGCCCAAGCATTTCGCGGTGCATAGCGGCCCCGAAGCCGGCCGCGACGGCTTCGATGTCGATCCCAGCCCGCAGGACATGGAATCGACCTATCTCCCCGCCTTCCGCCTCGCCATCACCGAGGGCAAGGCCCAGTCGCTTATGTGCGCGTACAACTCGATCCACGGCACCCCGGCCTGCGCCTCGGGCGCGCTGCTCAACGATCGGCTGCGGAAAGACTGGGGCTTTACCGGCCTCACCGTTTCGGATTGCGACGCAGTAGCGAACATCCACCTGTTCCATCACTATCGCCTCGACGCCGCCGCCGCATCGGCTGCCGCGATCAAGGGCGGCATGGACCTCAATTGCGGCACCACCTACGCCGCGCTTCCGCAAGCGGTGAAGCACGGGCTGGTCAGCGAAGCCGAGGTCGACGTGGCGCTCAAGCGCGCGCTCGAGGCGCGCCGCGCGCTCGGCATCGCGTTCGGCGCCGCCAATCCGTGGGGCCGGATCAAGCCGAGCGAACTCGGCACCCCCGCCCGCCGCGCGCTGGCGCTGGAGGCTGCGCGCAAGGCCATCGTGCTGCTCAAGAATGACGGCGATCGCCTGCCGCTCGCCCCCGGCGGCCGCATCGCCGTGATCGGCGCCAATGCCGATGATCTCACCGTGCTGGAGGGCAATTATCACGGCACCGCCAAGGACGCGGTGACGCCGCTCGACGGCATCCGCCGCCAGTTCGGCGCCGACAAGGTCGTCTATGCCCAGGGCTCGACACTCGCCGAGGCCGCCGCGGTGACGATGCCCGAAACCGCGTTCCGCGCCGATGGCAAGCCGGGGCTCAAGGCCGAATATTTCGCCAGCCCCACCGTCACCGGCACGCCGGTCGCCACCCGCCAGGATCGCCGGATCGACTTCAACTACACCCGCGCCGCGCCGCTGCCGGGGCTGAACCCCACCGGTTTCGGGGTGCGCTGGACCGGCGAGTTCGTGCCGCCCGCCGCCGGCGACTATGAACTGGCGATCGACATCCCCGCCTGCTGGAAGGATTGCTCGACGCACGACGCGGTGCGCCTGTGGGTCGACGGCAAACTCCTCCACGATGGCCCGCTCGGCAAGGCGCGCGTGGCGGTGAAGCTCGCCAGCGACGGCCGCCCCGTGCCGTTCCGCATGGAGATCGACCATAAAAGCGAGGATTTCGGCGTCCGCCTGATGTGGCAGCCCCCGGCCGATGCCCTGCGCGACCAGGCGATCGCCGCCGCGAAGGATGCGGACACCATCGTCGCGGTGCTCGGCCTGTCGCCCGATCTGGAGGGTGAGGCGCTCAGCGTCTCGATCCCCGGTTTCGTCGGCGGCGACCGCACCGATATCGCCCTGCCCCGCCCGCAGCTCGAACTGCTCAAGGCGCTGCGCAAGACCGGCAAGCCGCTCGTCCTCGTCCTCACCAGCGGCAGCGCGGTGGCGGTCGATCCCGGCCTCGCCGATGCGATCCTCGAAGCCTGGTATCCCGGCGAGGAAGGCGGCACCGCCATCGCCGAGACGCTGGCCGGCAAGAACAACCCCTCGGGCCGCCTGCCGCTCACCTTCTACGCCTCGGTCGACGATCTGCCCGCCTTCGTCGATTACGGCATGAAGGAGCGCACCTATCGCTACTTCACCGGCAAGCCGCTCTGGGGCTTCGGCCACGGCCTCAGCTACACGCGCTTCGCCTATGGCGACGTGTCGGCAAAGGCTGCCGGCATCGGCCAGCCGGTGCAGGTCAGCGCGAAGCTGACCAATGCAGGCAACCGCAGCGGTGAGGAAGTGGCGCAAGTCTATGTCGTCACGCCGGACGCCGGCAAACCGGGCGGGTTCACCACGCCGGTCCTCCAGCGCCAGCTCGCCGGGTTCCGGCGCGTCGCGCTTCAGCCCGGCAAGGCTGCCAGCCTGTCCTTCACGCTCGATCCGCGCAGCATCAGCAGCGTCGCGCGCGACGGCACCCGCAGCGTGCTGCCCGGCACCTATCGCGTCTGGGTCGGCGGCGGCCAGCCCGGCGACGGACCGGGCGAATGGGCCGAATTCACCCTTGCCGGCAATGCACAGGTACTCCCGAAATGATCGACCGCCGCACCCTGATCGGCTCCGGCCTCGCGCTCGCCGCCACGCCTGCCTTGGCCAATGCCGCGCCCGATTTCACCAGCCGGCGCCCGGCCCCCGCCGATCGCCGCTTTGTCAGCAAGGCGGTCGAGCGCGAAATCCTGCGCGTGTCGCGGCAGATCGCCGATCCCAAGCTCCGCTGGATGTTCACCAACTGCTATCCGAACACGCTCGACACCACGGTGAAGATGGGCGTAGTCGACGGCAAGCCCGATGCCTTCGTCATCACCGGCGACATCGACGCGCTGTGGCTGCGCGACAGTTCGGCGCAGGTTCGCCCCTATCTGCATCTTGCCCGCGAAGACGCCGATCTCCGCCGGCTCTACCACGGCCTGATCGCCCGCCAGGCGCGCTGCATCCTGATCGATCCCTATGCCAATGCCTTTCTCGAGGATCCGAACGGCCGCACCGAACTCAGCTGGGCGCTGCACGACAAGACCGAGATGAAGCCCGGCGTCGCCGAGCGGAAATGGGAGATCGACAGCCTCTGCTACGCGATCCGCCTCGCCCATGATTATTGGAAAGCGACCGGCGATACCGCGCCGTTCGACGCGCAATGGGCCGCCTCCGCACGCGCGATCGTCGCCACCTTCCGCGAACAGCAGCGCAAGCACGGCAAGGGCCCCTATCGCTTCCTGCGCAGCAGCGATCGGCCGACCGAGACGCTGATGCTCGACGGCTATGGCGCGCCCACGCGGCCGGTGGGGCTGATCCATTCGGGCTTCCGCCCCTCCGACGATGCCTGCGTCTATCCGTTCCTGATCCCCGCCAATTACTTCGCCGTCGCCACGCTGCGCGAGCTGGCGGCGCTGGCAATGGCGGCGCGGCAGGATGCGGCACTGGCGAACGACGCTACCGCGCTCGCCGACGAGGTCGCCGCCGCGCTCCGCGACTATGGGACGATGCGCCTCCGCGACGGGCGAGAGGTGATCGCCTATGAAGTCGACGGCTTCGGCAACGCGATCTTCATGGACGATGCCAACGTGCCCTCGCTCTCCAGCCTCGCCTATCTGCGCTGCCTCGATCGCGCCGACCCGCTGTGGCAGCGCACCGCCGACGCGGCGTGGAGCGATGCCAATCCCTATTGGTCGCGCGGCAAGGTCGTCGAAGGAATCGGCGGCCCGCATGTCGGGCTCGGCCAGGTCTGGCCGATGTCGTTGATTATGCGGGGTTTCAACCATGACGGCGACATGCGAACGCTTCGCAATATGCTGAAAATGATTAGCAATAGCGATGCTGCCACGGGCTTCATCCATGAAGCGGTCGATCAGGACGATCCCTCGAAGTTCACCCGCGACTGGTTCGCCTGGGCCAATGGCCTGTTCGGCGAACTGACCCTCCATCTCGCTGCCGTGCAACCCAAAATCCTTCAGGAAACGCTGTGATGATTTCCCGACGCCATCTGCTCGCCACCAGCGCGATCGGATTCGCTGCTGCGGCCGCTCCACGCGCCGCCCTTGCGCAGCCGATGCGGCGGGGCACGCCCAATCTGTTCATCGGCACCGGCGGCACCGGCCACACCTATCCCGGCGCCACCCTGCCCTTCGGGATGGTGCAACTCAGCCCGGACACGGGCGTCGAGCGCTGGGAGACCTGTTCGGGCTATTATCACAGCGACGGCTCGATCCTCGGCTTCTCGCACACCCATTTGTCGGGCACCGGCATCGGCGACATGCTCGATCTGCTCGTTGTCCCTGGCCGGGGGCCGGTGGTGCTCCAACCCGGCACACGCGAAGCGCCCGACGCGGGCTATCGCCTGCGTTACAGCGACGAGCGCGCCGAACCCGGCTATTATCATGTCGCACTTGAAAACGGCGTCCGCGCCGAACTGACCGTCACCGAACGAACCGGTTGGCATCGTTACACATTTCCGGCCGGCAAGGGCCATTTGCTGCTCGATCTGTCGCACCTCGTTCTCGACAGTTCGGATAGCCCGCCGCTGATCGCCGATGCCGCCTTCACGATCGAGGACGACGGCACGATCACCGGTCAGCGACAAGTTTTCCGCTGGGCCAAGGGCCGCAAGATCTTTTTCGCGCTCCAGATGTCGCGCCAGCCCGATTCGATCACGCTCTATGCCGATGACGACGCCGAACAACCGGCCGGCAGCCGGCGCATCACCGGGCGGCGACTCAAGGCTGTCCTTCACTATGACGATGCCGGAAACGCGCCGATTCTCGTGCGTTGCGGCATTTCCGGCGTCGATGTCGCCGGCGCCCGCGCCAATCTTGTCACCGAAGCGAGACATTGGGACTTCGATGCCGTGCGGCGCGATGCCACCGCCCGGTGGCAACCGGCGCTCGATGCCGTCCGCGTCGAAGGCGGCAGCGACGATCAGCGGACCATCCTGTCCACCTCGCTTTACCATGCACAGCTCGCGCCGACGCTGTTTTCGGACGTCGATGGTCGCTATGTCGGCATGGACGGCCAGATCCACACCGTCCCCAGCGGCGGCGCGGCCTATAGCACCTATTCGCTGTGGGACACGTATCGCGCGCTCCACCCGCTCCTCACGCTGATCGCGCCCGATCGGGTGAAGTCGCTGGTCGATGACATGATCCGACAAACCGCCCAGTCCCCCTATGGCCCGCTGGTCTGGCCGCTCCAGGGCAAGGAAACCGGCACGATGATCGGCTGGCACGGCGTCGTGCCGCTCGCCGAGGCCCAGGCCAAGGGGATTCCGGCCGATTATGCCGCCGCCTGGCCGGCGATCCGCCGCCGCAGCTTCGATTTCACCGCGCCGGACAGGGACAACAGCAAGGGCCGCGATCTCTACGACCGCATGGGCTATGTCCCCGCCGACAAATGGTTCGAAAGCGTCAGCCGCACGCAGGAATATGCCTATGACGACTGGGCATCGTCGCACCTCGCCGCCGCGATCGGCGAAAAGGGCGATGCCGAGCGGCTGCGCAAGCGTTCGGGCAACTGGCGCAACGTGATCGACGGCAGCATCGGCTTCGCGCGCCCGCGCTTCGCCGATGGCAGCTGGTGGACGCCGTACGACCCCATTCAGCTCGGCCATATGCCCAAGCCCTGGTGGCGTGACTATACCGAGGCGAATGGCTGGCAGGCGACGTTCCTCAACCAGCACGACGTCTATGGCCTGATCGCGCACATGGGCGGCGACGCGAAGTTCGAGGCAAAGCTCGATGCGCTGTTCAACGCGCCCTCCACCCTGCCCGACAATGCGCCACCCGACATTTCCGGGCTGGTCGGCCAATACGCCCATGGCAACGAGCCCGATCAGCACGCCGCCTATCTCTATGCCTATGTCGGCGCCCCCTGGAAGACGCAGGCGATGGTGCGGCGGCTGGGCGTCGAGATGTACAAGAACGATCCCGACGGCATTATCGGCAACGACGATTGCGGCCAGATGAGCGCCTGGTTCATCTTCTCGGCGCTCGGCTTCTATCCGGTCGATCCCGTCGAGGCGGCCTATGTGTTCGGGTCGCCGCTGTTTGAGCGTGCCGAGGTGATGGTCGGCAAGGGTCGCAAGCTGGTGATCGAGGCGCCGGGCAACCGCGCCGACACGCCCTATGTCGCGGCGGTGCAGTGGAACGGCAAGCCGTGGCGCAAGAGCTGGATCGCGCACGCCGATCTGGTGAAAGGCGGCACGCTGCGTTTCACCATGTCGGATAAGCCGAACCCCGCCTTCGGCCGTGCGCCGGCGGATCGGCCGCCGTCCAACGGTCGCACGCCCGCCTGATGCTGCTCGCCGCTACGCTTCTGGCCTCGGCTCCCTGCGTCGCTGCCGGCGCGGGCGGCGAAGTCGCGGCCGATCTCCTGCGTGAGCGGCTGGCCGAGCAGCATGCGCCGTGCGCGCATGTGCTGCTCGCGTCGCAGGACGCGGTGGCGGCATCGCTGCCCCCCGCGCATCGCGCCGCGTGGCGCAAGGTCGCGCCAGGGCGTCTTCCGCGTGAGGGCTTTGCGGTGCGCCGGATCGGTGACACGCTCGTCATCACCGCCCGGGGCACGCGCGGCCTCGTCTACGGCGCCGGCTGGTATCTGCGCACCGGCGCGCGGCCGCTGCGCTACGACAGCGCCCCCGCCCGCCCCGTCCGCCTCACCCAGATCGGCTACCGCGCGAAGAACAACAGCTACGATGCCTGGACCCTGGCAATGTTCCGCCGACGGATCGAGGATTTCGCGCTGTGGGGCGCCAGCGGCGTGCAGGTGATCGCGCCAGTTTCCGACGACGCCGCCACCAGCCCGCTCTTCCCCGCTCCGCCGCTCGAAACGCTGCGCGGAATCGGTGAAATCGCGCACAGCCTCGGCATCGATTTCGCGCTCTACTACCCCAATCTGCACGATTATGTGACGCAGTCCCAGCGCAACGACGAACTCGCCCGCTTCCGCACCTTGCTCAGCCAGCTGCCGCGCGTCGACGCGCTCTACATTCCCGGTGGCGATCCCGGCCATGCCGCCCCCGCCAATCTGTTTCCGCTCGTCGCCGAACAGGCGGCCGCGCTCCACGCCCGCAATCCCGCCGCCAGCGTCTGGATTTCCACCCAGGGCTTCGACGCGGCCGGGCTCGACGCCTTCTACGCGCAGCTCGCCCGCCGCCCCCGCTGGCTGACCGGCATCTTCGCCGGCCCGCAGACGCGCGATCCCGTCGCCGTCCAGCGGCGCCACCTGCCCCGCGGCTACCAGTTGCTGCTCTATCCCGATATCGCCCACACCATGCACGCGCAGGTGCCGGTCGATCGCTGGAGCCCCGCCTTCGCGCTGACCGAGGGGCGCGAGCCGATCAACCCGCGTCCGCGCGCGATGGCGGCGCTGTTCCGCCATCTCGATCCCGGCAGCAGCGGCTTCATCACCTATTCCGAGGGGGTGAACGACGATGTGAACCAGTTCCTCTGGTTCCGCCTCGGCTGGTCGCCAGGCGTCACCCCGGACGCCTTCGCCGCAGACTATGCGCGCATGTTCATCGGCGATCCTGCGGCGGCAAAGGCGATCTTCGCGCTCGAGGACAATTGGAGCGGCGATCCGGCGACAAACTCCGCCATCGATGCCACCCTCGCCCTGGTCGACCGCCTTGCGCCGGCGCCCTGGGCCGACTGGCGTGTCGACGCGCTTCGCTACCGCGCGGTCTATGACGCGATCGTCCGCCACCGCCTGATCGCCGCCCGCGCCCGGGAGGCTGCCGCGCTCGCCGCACCGGACGCCGCCGCCGCCCGCGCCCGCCTTGCCGAGCCCGATCCCGCGCCGGTTCCCGCGCTCCGCGCCCGCCTGTTCGCGCTCGCCGAGCGGCTGTGGCAGCGCGCGCGGCTCCAACTCAGCGTGAAGCTGTACGGCGCCTCCAATGTCGAACGCGGCGCCAATCTCGATCGCGTCGATGTCGAGCTGAACGACCGCGTCTGGATCGAGCAACAGCTCGCCACCCGCACGCCCGCGGAACTGGCGGACCATGCCCGCACCCGCGACGGCGCGCGCTATGACGATCTCGGCGATCCCTGGAACGCCCCGCATCTCGTGCGCGGTTCCAGCCCGCTTGCCGATCCGCTCCGCTTCCACGGCGTGGTCGAGGGCATTGCCGATCGAACCCCGAACGACGGCTGGCGGATGTCGTGGATCAGCTATGCCGAAAGCCTCTACGATTCCCCACTGCGGCTCCATTACACCGGCCTGGACCCCAAGCGCCGCTATCGCCTGATCGCCACCTATGCGGGCGAGGATTACTGGCTGCCGATGCGGCTCGTCGCCAATGGCGGCATCGAGCTCCACCCGCCGCTCAATCGATCGAGCAATCCGATGCTGGTCGAACTCGAAATCCCTCACGCCGCCACGCGCGGCGGCACGCTCGATCTCGCCTGGACGCGGCCACCCGGCATGGGCGGCAGCGGCCGTGGCCATCAGGTTGCCGAAACCTGGCTCATTCCCGAACCTCTCGCTGGAGAAACACCATGACCGAATTTTCGCGCCGTGCGCTGGTCGCCGCCGGGCTCAGCGCCGGCATCGCCGCGCCTGCCCTGGCCCGCCCCGGCGCCACCCGCATCGCGGCGCCGCGCCCCTATGGCGCCACCCCCAGCGCGCGCCAGTGGAAATGGCACCAGCGCGAGCAATATGCCTTTGTCCACTTCTCGATGAACACCTTCACCGACAAGGAATGGGGCTATGGCGACGAAGACCCCAAAACCTTCAACCCCACCGATTTCAGCGCGGACCAGATCGTCGCCGCCGCGCGCGCGGGCGGGCTGCGCGGGATCATCCTGACCGCCAAGCACCATGACGGCTTCTGCCTCTGGCCGACCCCGCTCACCGAGCATTGCATCCGCAACAGCCCCTACAAGAATGGCAAGGGCGATATCGTCCGCGAGTTCTCGGACGCCTGCGCGCGAGCCAAGATGCCCTTCGCGATCTATCTTTCGCCCTGGGATCGCAATCATGCCGATTATGGGCGCCCCGCCTATATCGACTATTACCGAGCCCAGCTGACCGATCTCTGCACCAATTATGGCCGCCTCTACGAAGTGTGGTTCGATGGCGCGAATGGCGGTGACGGCTATTATGGCGGCGCGCGCGAGACGCGGAAGATCGACGCCCCCGCCTATTACAACTGGCCGTCGATCGTCGCGCTGGTTCACAAGCTCCAGCCCGATGCCTGCACCTTCGATCCGATGGGCTCGGACATCCGCTGGGTCGGCAATGAGGACGGCATCGCCGGCGATCCCTGCTGGCCCACCATGCCCACCCATCCCTATGTGCAGAGCGAAGGCAATTCGGGCGTTCGCAGTGCGCCGCTCTGGTGGCCGGCGGAGACCAATACCTCGATCCGTCCCGGCTGGTTCTATCACTCGGACGAGGATTCGCGGGTGAAGAGCCCCGAGCGCCTCATCAAGCTGTTCGACGAATCGGTCGCCCGCGGCACCAACATGAATCTCAACATCCCGCCCGATCGTCGCGGCCGCATTCCCGATCAGGACGTCAAGATCCTCAAGTCGTTCGGCGATGCGATCCGCGCCAGCTTCGCGACCGATCTCGCCAAGGGCGCGGTGGCGCATGCCAGCCATGTCCGTGGCCCCGGATTCGAGCCGGCACGCGTGCTCGATGGATCGCGCGAAACCTATTGGTCGACCGCCGACGGTGTGAGGACACCCACGCTGACGCTCGACCTCAAGCCCGGCACGCGCTTCGATCTGATCCGCCTGCGCGAATATCTGCCGCTCGGCGTGCGCGTGACGCGGTTCGCGGTCGATGCCGAGATCGACGGCCGCTGGCAGCAGCTTGCCGAACATGAGTGCATTTCGGCCCAGCGCATCATCCGCCTGCCCGCCCCGATCGCGCCGCGCCGCGTGCGGCTGCGAATCGTCGACGCGCCCGCCTGCCCCGCAATCAGCGAATTCGCGCTGTTCCGCTCGGTCGCGCCGGTGCCGGTCGCGCCGATCGTCTCGTCGGACCCGACCGTGCTCGATACCAGCAAGTGGCGCGTCAACGAGGCAAGCGGCCCGGGCGCCGAAAAGCTGCTCGATCGCGATCCCGGCACGATCTGGATTCTGCCCGCGCCCAAGCCGCAGGCGCCGGTTCAGGTCACGATCGACATGGGCGACGCGCTTCTGCTCGCCGGCTTCAGCCTCACCCCGTCGCGCCACGTGATGACCGATGCCGCGCCGCCAAAGGGTTACGTCGCCGAGACCAGCGTCGACGGTACCAATTGGGATCCAGCGGCGACCGGCGAGTTCTCCAACATTGCCTATGCGCTCTCGACCCAGCGCATCGCCTTCACCCGTGCCCGGGAGGCACGCTATCTGCGACTTCGCTTCGCCGAGACCGCAGTCGACGAACCCAAGCTCGCCATTGCCGAAATCGGCGGATTTACGTCGATTCGGCGATAAACGCCGGGTAAACGGGACCCGAGATGCACGCGCGCCGGGGCCGCTTCAGCGGTGCCCGGCGCGTTGCCATCAGGCCACAGCAACGCAGGAAAATGTCCCGTCCAGCAGGCTTCACTGCCATATATGAAACCAATTTTCGGTTTTGGTATTGTATTGATGTAGGACCTATGACAACCTCTTGGCTATCGGATGACATGCAAATGACGCAGCGTCCGGCGCATGGATGCAGCAGGGGCTGCGCCGACAAGGGGATGCAACGATGGACGTCGCTCGACGCCGGAGTTTGAAGATCGGTCTCGCCGCATTGACGGCAGTCCCGGCACGTGCCGCCATCGCGAAGCCCGCCAGCCGCGAAGCCTTCATCGTCTCCACCTGGGATTTCGGCGCCGCCGCCAACGCCGCGGCCTATCTGCAATGGAAAGCCACCGGTTCGCTGCTCGACGCCGTCGAAGCCGGCGCGCGCGTGCCCGAAGCCGATGCGGCCAATCACTCGGTCGGCCTTGGCGGCTATCCCGATCGCGACGGCCATGTCACGCTCGACGCGATCATCATGGACGATCGCGGCCAGGTCGGCGCGGTGGCGGCGCTCGAGGATATTCTCCACCCGATTTCCGTTGCGCGCCGCGTGATGGAACAGACGCCGCACACGATGCTCGTCGGCGAAGGCGCGCGCCAGTTCGCGCTGTCGCAGGGGTTTCCGAAAACGGTGCTGCTGACGCCCGAAGCCGAGGCGGAATGGCGCAAATGGCTGAAAACGGCGAAGTATCAGCCGATCGCCAATATCGAGAACAAGCGCGGCTCGGCGCTCGACCATGACACGATCGGCATCGTCGCCTGCGACGCGAACGGCCGGCTGGCGGGTGCCTGCACCACCTCCGGCATGGCGTTCAAGCTGCGTGGCCGGGTGGGCGATTCGCCCCAGGCCGGCTGCGGCCTGATGGTCGAACCAGGCGTCGGCGCGGCCACCTCGACGGGGGTCGGGGAAGAAGTCACGCGGATCGCCGGCTCGGCTCGGGTCGTGTCGTCGATGCGCGCGGGCATGTCGCCGATGGCGGCGTGCCGAGAGGCGGTGGCACACATCGCCAAACTCCGCGGCGATGCCGTGAAGGACGCGCAGGTCGCGTTCCTCGCGATCGATCACCACGGCCGGGTGGGCGCCTACGCGCTCCAGCCGGGATTTACCTATGCGGTTACCGATCCCTCCGGGGAGACGGTGGTTCGGGCCGCAGCCAGCCTGATGGGGGGCGGCAAATAGGTTTCGCATTTTCGGGTCAGGGAAGGGGAGAACACGAATGTCGGGTTTCAATCGTTCGCTTTTGAATTCTGCCGCCGTCGCGGCACTGGCGCTCTCGCTTGGGCACGTCGCACCGGCGATGGCACAGAGCAGCACCGCACAAAATGACGATTCCGGTCAGAGCGAAATCGTCGTCACTGGCATTCGCAAGAGTATCCAGGACTCGATCGAAACTAAACGTAATGCGAACTCGATCGTCGATGTGATCAGCGCCGAAGACGTTGGCAAATTCCCTGATAACAACATCGCTGAATCGCTGTCGCGCCTGCCAGGCGTCACGGTCGATCACCAATTTGGTGAAGGTGAACAGCTTTCGATCGCTGGCGTCGAACCCGCGCTGAACCGCCTGACCATCGACGGCCATTCGATCGCCTCGGCCGATTGGGGCGGCAACCCTTCGGATCGCTCCAGCCGCACCTTCAACTATTCGCTGCTGTCGCCGACGATCATCAGCCAGGCGATCGTCTACAAGACGCCCGAGGCGCGTCTGCAGGAAGGCGCGATCGGCGCCAGCGTCGACGTCGTCACGCGCAAGCCGCTCGATCTCAAGCCCGGCACCCTCGCCTTCAACGGTGGCTATGAATATAACGACCGCGCCGACAAGGGCAGCTTCCGCGGCTCGGGCCTTTACAGCTGGCATAACGAAGCCGGCACGATCGGCATCCTGGTCGGCGCCAACTACGACAAGGAACAGCTCGCCCGCGCCGGCGTCGCCAGCTACTGGTATCGCACCGGCGATGCGCTGCTCGACAATGCACCGGACACCGCGACGTTCAACGGCAAGACCAAAGCCGAAATGACCGATGCGGAAAAGACCGCGTTCGGCAACGCCCGCTATGCCTCCTTCCTGGCCCGCGAATATTTCCGCCAGGAACGTGAGCGCATCGGCTTCAACGGCACGATCCAGGTCAAGCCGGTCGACAATCTGACACTCACCGGCACCGCGATGGTGATCCGCGGCAATTACGACAACGTCTCGAACTCGATGTACACCTATGGCTACGAAGGCTCGCGGCTGATTTCCGCAACCTCGGTTGCCGGCAAGGATGGCAGCCCGGGCGTCGTCGACTCCGCCACGTTCGGCGGCATCACCAGCGGCACCGGCTCGACCGGCCAGCTCGATACGCTTTATCGCCGTACGCGTGTTAAGAACGACTCCTATGCCATGCTGCTGGACTGGAAGCCGGGCGGCTGGGAAGTTACCGGCAATGTCGGCTACACCAAGGCGTCGGGCGGCAAGGATCCCGAATATCTGCTCGACTTCCGCACGCAGCAGGGCTTCACCGCAGGCGCCAATGGCCAGAGCACGACCGTCAACTGGGACTCCCCCGCGACCGACGCCAGCAAGTGGCTGAGCAACTATACCGCCAATGGCGGCGAGACGATCACCGCGCCTGACGGCACCACGTTCTTCGGTCGTCAGATCGGCGGTGTGCCCACCCAGTCCGGCTTCACTGTCGACAAGGAATGGTTCGGCGAGCTGAACTTCAAGCGCGACGTCGAATGGGGCCCGATCACGTCGCTTCTGTTCGGTGGTCGCTACGTCGATCACACCAATAGCAACACGACCTACTCTAACGCGATCTACACCGATCAGGACTTCACCGTCGCCGATCTCAACCCCACGATCCGCAGCGCCGATCTGTATAGCGGCCTCGGCACGTCAGGGAACGGCATCCCGTTCGCCGGGCTGGACAAGGACGCGATCATTGCTGCGCTGGAGAAGTATGGCAACTTCTCGATAGATCGCGGCCTTTCGCAGAGCGATTATTGGCTCGTGAAGGAGCGGATTGGCGCCGGCTATGTCCAGGCGAACTTCGAATTGGGCAAGTTCCGCGGCAATCTCGGCGGGCGCTTCGTTCACACCGAAGATCAGTCGAATTTCTACCTTCAGAGCGGCGGCACCTATGCGCTGACGCGAGTGACCAACGACGACAATCGCTTCCTCCCGGCGTTCAACCTGATCTATCAGGCGGGCGAGGACGTCGTTCTTCGTGGCTCGATGGCCAAGGTGATCGCGCGCCCGCGTTACAGCGATCTCGCAGGATCGATCTCGCTGGACGACACGACGCGCTCCGGCAGCGGCGGCAATCCCGATCTGAAGCCCTATGCGGCAACCAATTTCGGCTTCTCGACCGAATGGTATTTCGCACCGGGCAGCTTCCTCGCCGGCGAAATCTTCTATCGCGACATCTCGAACTATATCGGCAACGAGGTTGACGATGGCCCGGATGGCGATGGCGTGCCGTTCACGAACACCGTTACCGGCCAGACGCTGAAATACTCGATCAGCCGGCCGGTGAACGGCGGCAAGGCATCGGTGACCGGCTTCTCGATCTCGGGCAACGCCAACCTGCTCTGGGGCTTCGGCATCCAGGCGAACTACACCTTTGCCGACGCCGATACGCAGGCCGCCACCGGCCTCCCGTTCCTGTCTCGCGACACATACACCCTCTCGCCTTATTTCGAGAAGGGACCGTTCCAGGCGCGTCTCAGCTACAATTATCGGTCGAAGTATTTCTATCGCTTCGGTCGCCAGCAGTCGCAGGATTACACGGACTCCTACCGTCAGCTCGACGCGCAGATTTCGTATAATCTGAACAAGGCGATCTCGCTGACCGCAGCGGCGTCGAACCTGCTCGACGAAACCTATTATCAGTACAGCTCCACGCCGGACGCACCAACCTCGATTTACAAGAACGGTCGCGTATTCTCGTTGAGCGCGTCGATCCGGATGTAATTTCCAGAGCATCGGCGAGCGCCTGCTATGTAGGCGCTCGCCCTGTTCAACAAGGAAAGCATCCAATCACTTCACCAAAGGGGAACCTATGTTGCGAATGAACAAACTGTTGCTTGCGAGTACCTGTGTTGCCGGCCTACTTGCGATGCCGGCATTTGCGCAGGAGACGACGTCGACGGATAGCGCGCAGACCAGCACGGCCGATGCCGGCGACGCGATCATCGTCACGGGCTCGCGCATCAACCGCCCGAACATGACCGCCGCGGCACCGATCCAGTCGGTCACGTCGGAGGCGATCCGGCTTCAGGCCGCCGTCAACATCGAGGATGTGCTGAATCGCATCCCGCAGATCGCGCCGGACAGCCAGCAGAACTATCAGGATTCGGACGGCCGCCAGCGCATCAAGCTGCGCAACCTCGGCTTCGAACGCACGCTCGTCCTCGTCGACGGCAAGCGCCTCGGCACGATGAACGGCCAGGACGTCAACATGATTCCGACCGCGCTGATCAAGCGCGTCGACGTGCTCACCGGCGGCGCCTCGGCCGTTTACGGTTCGGACGCGATCGCGGGCGTCGTCAACTTCATCATGAACGACGATTTCGAAGGCGTTCAGCTCAACGCGAACTACAATTTCTACGCCCACCAGAACAAGGCGGGCCTGGTTTCGGAAGTCGCCAGCCAGTACAACTTCTCGCAGCCGAGCCACAGCTTCGTCACCGATGGCGGCCGTGCCGACCTGTCGATCGCGGCCGGCAAGAAGCTGTTCGAAGATCGTCTGCACCTCTCGGGCTATGTGAACTACCGCAAGGCGGACCTGGTCCCCTATGACGCGCGTGAGACCTCGGGTTGCCAGCTCGTCCAATCGACGGTCGACGGCCCGTTGACCTGCACGATCTCCACCTACACGCAGACCGGCTATGTCTCGCCGCGTACCGGCGCCGCGTCGGGCAACCAGTATGTCAACAATCCGGACGGCTCGCGCACCTTCGTGCCGTACAGCAGCGCCGTCGCAACCAATCCGTATGACGGCTATTCCTTCCAGCGTCGCTCGGAGCGCTGGAACGCCGGCGGCTATGCCTCGTACGAAATTTCGGACGCGGCGACCGTCTATGCCAATGCGATGTGGTTCCGCGACAAGTCGGCCAACCTCTATCCGGCACGCGTTTACAGCTACACCGCCTATGGCGACACGCCCTATCAGGTGAACTGCGACAACCCGTTCCTGTCGAGCTCGCAAGCACAGACGATCTGCGGCTCGGCGGCCGGCACCTCCACGATGGTTCCGATCGAACTGCGCTATCGCTTTAGCGGCGTGCCGGACCTCGAAGACCGTTACGTCAACGAAGGCACCCGCGTCAGCGGCGGCGTCCGCGGCAATATCGCCGAGGGCTGGAGCTATGACGTCGGCGGCGTTTATGCTCGCAACCAGCAGGATACCAGCTGGGCGCTGCCGTCGTTCGATCGCATCAACAAGGCGCTCAACGTCGTCAACGTCAACGGCGTGCCGACCTGCGCGTCGGGCACGGCCGATGGCTGCGTGCCCTTCGATCCGTTCAGCGCCTATTCGACCACGAACAACACCACGTTGTTCAACTATCTGGTCGACGGCACCTACGGCACTACGACGAACCTCACCGAGCTATATGATGGCATCGCCACGGTTCAGGGCGATCTCGGCACCTATGGCATCACCAGCCCCTGGGCCGAACAGGGCGTCGCGATCGCGCTCAGCGCCGAATATCGCGAAGACCATCTGAAGAGCTACGCCGATGCGCTTTGGCGCGAACAGAATGGCGGCAGCGATGCCAACTACACCCAGAATGTCTGGGAAGGCATGGTCGAGCTCCAGGCGCCGATCATGGAGCGTCGTCCGTTCGCCCATCTGCTTCAGCTGAACGGTGCCGCTCGTCTGTCGAAGTACAGCACCAACCCGCAGACCTTCACCACCTGGAAGGCCGAAGCGGTCTGGGCGCCGATCCCGGACATCACGTTCCGCGGCTCGATCAATCGCGCGCAGCGCGCACCGACGGTCGTCGAGGCTGCTCAGGGCGCAAACACCAGCTATGGCCGGATCACCACCGCCTATAACGACATCTGCGCTCCGACGGTGACGTACACCACCGATCCGGTTTCGGGTCAGCAGGTGCCGAACTATGGCGCACCCGTTGCTTCGCGCGAAGTCTGCGCGGCAACCGGTCTCGCCGACAATCTGTACGGCAGCACCACGCTGCTGTGCCCGACCGACGTCGGCTGCACCTATCGCAGCGGCGGCTTCACGGTCGATCCGGAAACGGCGTACACCAAGACCTTCGGCATCATCCTCAAGCCGCGCTTCCTGCCCGGTCTGACGCTGTCGGTCGATCGCTTCCTGATCGATCTCAACGACTCGATCGGCTATAACGACTACGCCTATTTCTCGAACGGCTGCGCCGCCACCGGCAGCGACTTCTTCTGTAAGATGTTCGTCCGCAACGCCGATGGCACGCTGTACAGCACCCCCGGTGACAACCCGACAACGGGCTATATACGCCAGGGCACGACGAACTATTACAAGAGCAAGTCGCACGGCTGGGACTTCCAGGGCCAGTATAATCTGGGCCTCGGCAGCGCCGGTCGCCTCGACTTCGACTTCGCGGGTTCGCTCGCCACCTATCTCGGTGGGCAGGATTCGCCGATCCTCGCCAAGTATAACTGCGCGGGCGGCTATTTCGGCGGGCCGTGCGGCCAGCTGATCCCGAAGTGGACCCACACGCTGCGCAGCACCTACACCACCCAGGACGGCGTGTTCAGCGCGTCGCTCAACTGGCGCCACCTGAGCGGCCTGACCAACGTCACCAACTCGGGTGATCCGGCGCTCGGCTGGGTCGAGGGTGGCGAGCGTGAGACGTTCGCACGCATCCCGGCCTACGACTATTTCGATCTGGCGCTGAGCTTCCGCGTCAACCAGAACTATTCGTTCCGGGTCTCGGCGAACAACATCCTCGACAAGACGCCGCCGATCCTTGCGAACTCGTACAATTACGGCCTGTCGCGCAGCAACACGCTGTCGGCGCGCTACGATTCGCTCGGCCGTCAGATCGCCGTGGGTGCGACGATCAACTTCTGACGCAACAACCGTTCCCAAGTGCCTGCGCCCGCCTCTTCGGAGGCGGGCGTTTTTTTGTGCGCGGCGGCAGTCTTGACCGCGCGCCTCAAACCGATCAGATGCGCCGATACGCTGCCGCCCTGGCCGCAAGCGTATCGGCGCCGGTTTAGCTCAGCTGGTAGAGCAGCGGTTTTGTAAACCGAAGGTCGCGGGTTCGATTCCTGCAACCGGCACCATTTCTCGATCCCAGGAAATCCCATACGGCTTTGTAAACCGCAGAAATCTGCGGTATTTTTTGGCCGTCCGGTTCGTGATCGCTCGTTCAGTTCCACTGAAGCGCAAGGCCAAGTGGGGCCCTTTTCCCAAGATTGCGGACCTAAAATTTGGCATGAGGCCCCACCCGGTCGGGCTTCGCTGCGAAAGGCCCGAACCATGGCGCTGAGCGATATCGCAATTCGAAAGGCCAAGACTCGCGACAAGGCCTACAAGCTCTACGACGAGCTCGGCCTGTTTCTCGTCGTGTCGCCGTCCGGCTCCCGCCTTTGGCGCATGAAGTACAAGCGCCACGGCGTCGAAAAAAAGCTCAGTTTCGGCGCTTACCCCGAGGTAGGCCTGCGCGACGCGCGCAATCTGCGCGACGACGCCCGCGAACTTCTCGCAGAAGGGAAAGACCCCGCTCTGGAGCGGCATCGCGAGAAACTTCGGAGGGAAGCGCTTGCGGACATTACCTTCACCCGAGTCGCCAACGAATACTGCTCGAAGAGACGGCGTGATGGTGACCGGGCGTGGGCTCCTGCAACCGCGTCACGCAGCGAATATCTCCTCAGCCTGCTCGACAACTCGATCGGCAAGATGCCGATCCATGAGATCGAGCCAATCGATGCGCTCGCCGCGATCCGGAAGATCGAGAAGCGCGGCAAGTTGGAGACCGCACGGCGCACCCTCCAGTTGGCGAGCGCCGTGTTCCGCTACGCGATCGCTACTGCCCGATTGAAGTCCGATCCGACACGGGACCTACGTGGCGCGTTATTGACGCCGACCGTCACGCATTATGGCGCCGTCACCGAAGCGAAGGATGTCGGCAAGCTGCTGCGCGCCATTGACAGCTACGAAGGCCAAGGAATGACCAAATGGGCACTGCAGCTAGCGCCCCATGTGTTCGTCCGCCCTGGGGAATTGCGACATGCCCGGTGGGAGGAGATCGACTTGGACGCCGCTGTGTGGACCATCCCGGCCGAGAAGATGAAGATGCGCAAGCCGCATCATGTCCCACTCTCGACCCAGTCGATTGCCATCCTGCTGGAAATCCGGTCGATCACCGGGCGAAATGGCTATGTGTTCCCGTCAATGCGGTCGCGCACGCGGCCGATGTCGGACAACACGCTCAACGCTGCACTTCGCCGCCTGGGATATTCCAGCGACGAGATGACGGCACACGGCTTCCGGGCGATGGCGAGCACCTTGCTGAACGAATCCGGCAAATGGTCCTACGACGCCATCGAACGCGCGTTGGCGCATGGCGACAGCGACAGGGTCCGCGCGGCTTACCATCGCGGCAGACACTGGAAGGAACGCGTGGCCATGGCACAGTGGTGGTCGGACCTGCTGGATAGCCTGCGCAACGGGGCGACTATCCTGCCTTTTCCTGAGGCGATGGCTTGCTAGGTGCTTTGGCCCTGGCCGGACTCACATCTACCTCCAGAAACCCCAGAAAACCGCCACTTTTCAAATCCCCAAAATGCCGTGGCCCACTCGTGGCCCACCAAAAATTTCGGTCCGAAACCCGGACACGAACCTTTGCCCCACCGACCTTTGTGATTATTCCTCAATGCGTTTCATGATGCCATTTGGATCGATGCCGCAGGGTCGTCGCAAGAGGCGGAACGA
The DNA here is from genome assembly GCF_054489705.1 of Sphingomonas sp. RS6. Lineage (NCBI taxonomy): Bacteria > Pseudomonadati > Pseudomonadota > Alphaproteobacteria > Sphingomonadales > Sphingomonadaceae > Sphingomonas > Sphingomonas sp. RS6. Next base: position 53,594 of record NZ_JBTMWM010000009.1, on the reverse strand, counting down.
CGCCACGTCGTGCCCGCGAGGGTCAAATAGCTGGCGATGGTTCAGCTGAATGCAGCCGCAATCTCTCGCGGCGCAATGCCGACAATCGTTGCGTGTTGCGGCCCAGCTCGCTTCTTTAGGCGCCGGACCAGCGGGAATGGCGCTGGCTTTGAGGGATAGCTGCGAAGAGTGCTGGCGAGGGGCAATGCCTCAGAGCTGGCGGACCAAGCGCACCCCCACGCGCGGGCGCCAGGCTTCGTCGGTTCGCCAAGTCGCGCCGATCCCGGCCTGCACGTCCAGCCGCGGCTTCAACGACTGGTGGAGCTGCGGCATCACCAGCACCGACCGCTCGCGCCCGAGCCGCACATTGACCTCCACGCCCAGCGTCGTCGCGTCGCTCGCATCGTAGAAGCTCGTGTGATTGACCAGCAGCGCGCGCTCGGAGCGTCCGGCGCTGCTCACATCGCCGATGCCGATCATGCTCAGGGTGCTGACCCGCCGGTTGAAGCGGTTGCCTAGCACGTACAGCAGCGAGCTTTCCCAGCGCCGCTCCGCTCGATTCCACACGCCGAGATACTGCACGCCGTGGATGCCCCGCCCCTGGTTCAGCAGTCCGAACGTGCCTTGCAGCCCGATCTTGTACGCGGTGACGTGCCGGCCTTCGAGCGGGAGCTCCAGCTCCACCGCGAAGCCGTCCGCCACCGCCAGCTCGATCTCGGGCGCCCATTCGGTCGTGCGATCGGGCCCGGACAGGTTCTGCTGCGCCAACGCGTTGACTTCCAGCTCGCCGCGCTTCGCGCCGAGCGGCCGAACTAGGTCGAACACCATCGGCTCGGCGATAGTGGGGGCGTTCTGCGCGCCTGCCGGAATCGCGCCGGCCAGCGCAATTGCGACCAGCAGCGCGCCGCCCGTCCAGCGTTTCATGAGGTTCGCCATCGCTGCGCTTTCCTACCGAAGGCGGCCGGAAGTGGCCGAAGCGGCGGCGCTAGGTTGATCGCGCTTACACGGACCTTACACGGCGCTGGTGCGATGGGGTCCGCAATGGCGGAGATGGAACGGAGACGGCATGCGACTTCTGATCGTCGAGGACAGCGCGGAGCTGGTGGCGATGCTCCGCCCGCTCCTGGCCGGCGCCGGCTTCACGATCGATCACGCCGCCAGCGTCGAGGACGCCACACTGATGCTGGAACTGGGCAGCTATGCGGCCGTGATCCTGGATATCGGGCTGCCCGATGGTGACGGGCGGGGCGTCGTCCAGTCGGCGCGGGCGCGCGGGGATATCACGCCGGTGATCCTGCTGACCGCGCGCGGCAGCGTCGCGGATCGCGTCGCCGGCCTCGGCGCGGGCGGCGACGACTATCTGGTCAAGCCCTTCGCGCCGGAAGAACTGATCGCGCGCGTCCAGGCGCTGCTGCGACGAAACAACCTGATCGCGGACCGCCCCGTGACCTGCGGCAACGTCACCCTCGATCCCGCCACGCGCGAGGTGCGCATCGGTGACGCGCCGACGATCCTGTTCGCGCGGGAGCTGGCGATCCTGGAAATCCTGATCCAGCGGCGCGAGCGCGTCGTCGCCAAGGCGCAGATCGAAGCGCAGCTCTTCGGATTGGAGGGCGATCTGGGTTCGAATGCGGTCGAGGTGTACATCCACCGCCTGCGCCGACGCTTGGCCGATGCCGGCGCGAGCGCGCTAATCGTCACGATCCGCGGGGTCGGCTACATGCTGGCAGGACCGGCCGCATGATCCGCGCGCCGCGATCGCTGCTGTCGCGCATCCTGGCGTGGCATGCCGTGGCGGTGCTGATCACCGCCTTCGCCGTATCCGCCGGCGTCTACTGGATGCTCGAAACCACGGCCGAGCGGCTCGAGCGCCAGACGTTGCGATCGGAGGCGATGGCGATCCGCGACGATCTGATCGTTCGCGACGGGAAACTGGCACTGGCGTCGGCAGGTGCGCGGACAAGGCTGGAAATGGCCGGCCTTGGCTTTCGTGTCGCCGATGCGCGGGGCGCCGCGCTGATCGACGGGATGCCGGCGGCCCTGAAGCTGGCGGTGCGCGTCCCCCAGCGCACGACCGAGGTGTATCGGACACGGCGATCCCGCCACGCCTATTACGCAGCCCTCAGCGTACCCGTCGTTGTCGATCGGCAACGCCTGTGGATCCTGGTGGTGCAGAATCTCGACCATCCGGCCAATGTCCTCGACGACCTCGTCCGGCAGTTCCTGACCCACGGGCTCGTCGTGGTCGCGCCCTTGCTGGCGTTGCTGCTTGCGGTCGACGCCTGGATCATCCGTACCGCGCTTCGCCCGGTGCGGCGCGCCTCGGCGCTGGTGCGGACGATCGCACCCGCGCAACCGGACATCCGGCTGCCGGCTGCGGCATTGCCGACGGAGGTTCGCCCCCTCGCCCAAGGCGTGAACGATGCGCTCGACCGCCTGACCGAAAGCCTGCAGACCCAGCGCGACTTCACCGCCGATGCGGCCCATGCGCTGCGCACCCCGATCACGCTTGCCCGCGTTCGTGCCGAGCAAATCGCGGATCCACTGCTTGCCGAGGGGATCAAGCGGGATCTGGACGCCCTAGGCGGTATCGTCGCACAGCTGCTGGAAATCGCCGAGCTGGATTCGCTCGCGGGCATGCCGATGCAAACCGTGAACCTGACGGCACTGGCCCAGCAATCGGTCGCCGATATCGCGCCGCTGGCCTTCCGGCGTGGCCAGACGATCGCCTATGGCGGCGCGACGGGCCCGGTGCCGGTCCAGGCGCATCCCCAATTTCTGGACCGCGCCTTGCGGGCACTGGTCGAGAATGCCGTCCAGCACACGCCCGGCGGCACCGAGATCACCGTCGCCGTCACCGAAAGCGGGCAGCTGTCGGTAGAAGACAATGGCCCCGGCATTGCGGACGCGGAGCAGGCGCTGGTGTTCCAGCGCTTCTGGCGACGCGACCGCAAGGTACATGGCGGTGCCGGCCTGGGCCTGGCAGTGGTCGATGGCGTGGCACGGCTGCACGGCAGCCCGGCCGTGCTTTCTTCCGTGCCGGGGAGGACGGTCTTCACCCTCCAGCTTGCACCGGCAGCTCCTGCATGGAGCGATCCCGGCAGCGCCTAGGGTGCGGCTGCATCGTCCATGGCCGCGAGGTCGGCGAGCAGGTCCGGCCCCGTCGGCAGCCATTCGAGCCGCGCCCGGGTCGAATCGGCGGCAGCGCGCATGTCCCGTCCCACAAACGCGGCCATCCAGCCGAAATGTGCGGGTAGTTCCGCGGCAGAAAGCGAAACGAGCGGCAGATCGAGGCCGGTAGCGATCGTCCGCGCGATGTCGCGCATCGGCACGCCCTCCTCGGCAACGGCATGATAGCGTTCGCCGGCGCGTCCGCGATCAAGGGCCAGCACATAGAGTCTCGCGACATCGTGCACATGCGCGGCAGACCAGCGGTTCGCACCCTCGCCCGCATAGGCGACCACGCCCTTGGCGCGGGCGAGATCGATATAGGGGGAGATCAGGCCCTGCCGCACCGTGTCGTGCACCTGCGGCAACCGCACGACCCGGACGTCGACCCCGGCGTCGAGCAGCGCGTTGCCGGCCTGTTCGGACGCGATGCGCGGCAGCGGATGCGCGCTGTCGAACACCGCTTCAATCGCGGGCCCGCCGTCCGCCGGCGTACCGATGCCCACGGCGGAGGTGATCAGCAGCGGCCGGTCGGACCCGTGCAGGACCGAGCCCAGCGCTTCGATCACGCGCCGGTCCTTCTCGCAATTCTCCACATAATGGGCAAAGTCGTGGTCGAAGGCGGTGTGGATGATGGCGTCGCACTGCGTCGCGCCATCGCGCAGGCTGCCCAGATCCTCGAGCGTGCCGCGATGCGCCTCGGCGCCTGCGGCCAACAGGCGCCCGGCCCCGGCGTCCGATCTCGTAAGGCCCAGCACCTGGTGGCCGGCCGCCAGCAATTCGGGAAGAATGTGCGCGCCGATGAAGCCCGTCGCGCCGGTCAGAAATATCCGCATGAGACACCTCGTGGTTGTTCGCGGACACCTCTCGACCTATACCGTTTCCTGTTAAAGTAGTGGCTTTATCATGGTATAAACTTCACCAGGTTCGGCAATGTCGCCTGTATCTACCAACCCCCTGGGCACCTTTCTCCGCGACCGCCGGTCGCGGCTGGATCCTGCCGCGCTTGGCTTTCCGGCGGGGCGGCGGCGGACGCCCGGGTTGCGCCGGGAAGAGGTTGCGCAACGGGCGAACATCTCTGCCACCTGGTATACCTGGCTCGAACAGGGCCGCGGCGGCGCGCCGTCGGAAGATGTGCTCGAGCGCCTCGCCTCCGGCCTGATGCTGACCGCACCCGAGCGCGAGCACCTGTTCGTGCTGGGGCTCGGGCGGCCACCCGCGATCAAGATCCGCAGTTCGGACGAGGTCACGCCGCGCCTGCAGCGCGTCCTCGACGCGATGCCGGCCAGCCCGGCGATCATCAAGACCGCGACCTGGGACGTGGTCGCGTGGAATGCCGCGGCGGCGGCGGTGCTGACCGACTATAGCCTGCTACCCCGCGAACACCGCAACATCCTGCGTCTCGTCTTCACCAACTCCAAGGTGAAGTCAGCGCAGGAAGATTGGCGAAGCGTGGCCCGCTATGTCGTGGGTGCCTTTCGGGCGGACGCGGTGCGCGCCGGCGCGGCGGCGGAGATCACCCGGCTGGTCGAGGAACTGTCGCGGCTGAGCCCCGAATTCGAGGCGCTTTGGCAAGACAATGACGTTGCCGGGAATGCAAACGGGCACAAGCGGGTGCACCATCCCGAGCAGGGGATCCTCGAACTCGAATTCTCGTACTTCGCCATCGAAGGCCGCCCCGACCTGGGCATGATCGTCTACAATCCGGCGACCGACGATACGGCGCGGCGGATCGCATCGCTGATCGGGCCGAAGCCGTCCGCTTAGCCTGCCCCGCGGCGCGTACCGGCCTTCGGCAGGATCGTTCGAGGCGCCAGCAGGTCCCGGAGCGTGTCGGGCCTGTCCGCGATCCGCTCGAGCCGCGGATAGCGCAGTGGCCCCGCGTAAGGAATCGGCCGATCCGCTCGGACGCCATCCTGTTCGACCGTCAGCATCACCGGATGGCCAGCCGACGCCCGTATGGCGGCGAGCAGAGTCTCCGTACCAAACGCGGCCCCATCGATCGCCACGACGCGCGCGCCCGGGCGCAATCCGGCGCGAAAGGCGGGGCCGTCCCACGCTACCGCGCGAACGACGCCATTCTCTCGCACGGCAAGCCCGATCGAATAGCTGAGATCGGCAACGCCCGCCTCTTCCTCGGTGGCGCGGAAAGCAGCCGTAGGCGTATCGGTGAAGACCAGGCGCCAGCCATGGCTGCGGAGCCCGGCGGTCGTGTCGAGCGCGCCCTGCCCGTCGATCCATTGCCGCAGCCACCCGGCCCAATCGCCAGGTGCAACTGCCTCCAGCGTCTCGCAAAGGTCCTCGAACGTGTAGGTTCGCGTGGGCGCATCCGGTGTCGCTCCGGCGAAGAAGGCGCCGGCGAAATCGTCGATGCCGCGGTGCCCGCCGGTCCGCGCCCGCAGTTCACCATCCACTGCCAGCCACAGCAGCACGCCTTCCGAATAATAGTCGCGCCGCCGCTGCCAGTCGCGCCAGGGCACCGGCTGGCGGAGCATGAAGGCCGGGTAGTGGACGTCGTCGGACAGCGGCCGCCACGCGCGGCCGGGCCTAGCGGCGATCTCGGCGGCTTCGACCGCGATCCGGTCGCGCAGCTCCGCGGGGGTGAACTGCCCGGCCCGGGTCGCCAGCACCCGCCCCCAGAACTCTGTCTGCCCTTCATAGACCCACAACAGGCTACCCGAGACGGGCACGTTCGGCGTCGGCGCCCAAAGATCGGCCGGGATTCGGTAGAAGCCGTTCCAGGCATGGACGATCTCGTGCGCGATCAGGTCGCGGGAGAGGATCTGCGACTGCCAGTCGCGGAAGAGCGAGGATGGCAAGCCGTTCTCGCTCGACGACCGGTGCTCGGTGCCGCCCGAGGCGCCATCGTCGCCCAGGCGCGCGAGGATGTCGTAGTGCGCGAAGGGGGTGGTTCCGAAGACGGCCGTCATCTGTGCGATCAGCGCGGTCAGCTCCGCCACGCGTTCAGGCGGCACAGCCAGATCCGCAGGGCGCTGCGCGACAAGGTCGAGCGTCACGCTGCCGGTGGCGGGAACGGTCAGCGGCACCTGCCGAGTGTAGCGTCCGGCAAGGACGGGGGCGTCGAGCAGGGACTCGAGCGTCGTCTCGGCGAAGCGCAGCGTCGCGCTCCCAGCCGTTTCGACGTGCAATGCGGTGAAGGCGCGGAGCCTCGCCGGCAGCGTGACCGAAGCCGTGGTGCGGATGTTCCGGGCGTACCAGCCGGCCGGATACAGGACCAGCCGCTGCCAGGGCACGCTGACGATGTCGGGCGTCAGCAAGTCCCCGCCCGCCACCATCTGGAAGCGGACGTCGATCGCCTTGGCCCCCGCCGGCACATCGACATGAAAGGCATGCGGCTCGTAGGGGTCGCGCCGCCAGCGGACGGGCCGGCCTTCCGCCTCCACCACCAGCCCCGCCAGGTCGACGACGTTCAGGCTCGGCCCGTGGCTCGCGGCTTCCCAGCGGGGATAGAGCAGAGTCACCCGGGTGCCGCCCGCCACCGGAACATGCTCGCGCACGGTGAAGATGCGGTGCGCGATGTCGGTCGCATCGACCTGCAGGTCGAGCACGCCATGGAAGCCATGGTCCACCGGCAGGGGAACGCTCGCCGCCGGCGTGCGATATGCCGGCCCCTGCGACGGCTGCGCCCCGGCGATGCCGGTGCCACCGCAAAGTGCCACTGCCAACACCAACGGCTTGCCGAACGAAATCCTCACCAACCATGCTCCCTGGGCCATTGCCACCGCCGGCAGCTAGCGCAGCTGGCCGCATCGAAGATAGCGGTCAAGCGTCGGTGCCCACGAAGGGCAGGCGCCAGGTCGGCTGCCCCGTCAGGGCGAGGATCGCGTTCGCGATCGCGGGCGCGATCGGCGGGACGCCGGGCTCTCCCATGCCGGTGGGCGGCGCCGTCGATCGCAGGATATGGGTTTCCACGCGTGGCATGTCGTCCATGCGTGCAACCCGGTAGCCATCGAAGTTGCGTTGCTCGACGATCCCGTCCTTGAGCGTGATCGCACCGTACAGCGCTGCGGACAGGCCGAAGCCGATCCCGCCTTCCATCTGCGCAGCGATCTGGTCCGGGCTGATCGCGATGCCGCAATCCACCGCGGCAACGACACGGCGAACGATGGGCCGCCCACCTTCCAGCCGGACCTCGGCGACCTGGCCGACCACGGTGCCGGCATAGTCCTGTATTGCCAGCCCGCGCGCCCAGCCCGCATCGATCGGGGTGCCCCAGCTCGCCTCGCGACAGACCGCGTCGAGCACCGCCAGATGCCGCGTCGCACCGGCGCGGCGATACAGCGCGCGGCGATAGTCGGCGGGATCCCTGGCGGCGCGGCGCGCGAGCTGGTCGACGACATGCTCCATCACCATCGCGCTGTGCGAATGCCCGACCGAGCGCCAGAAGGTGGCGGTGACCGGGGACTTGGGCGTGAAGATCTTGCAGTCCACCGTCGATGCGCCGGCCAGATAGGGGGAATTCTTCACGCCCTCGTAATTCTGGCTGTTCGCCCCGAACGGCAGCAGCTGCTGCGCGACGATGTGGTGTCGCCAGGCCGTGGGCAAGCCGTCCGAGCCGGTTTCGATCCACACGCGGTGATGCGCCATCGGGCGGTAATAACCGCCGGTGAGATCGTCCTCCCGGCTCCAGAAAAGCTTGACCGGCCGGCCCTGCAGGCGTCGGGCGATATGGACGCACTCCGCCACATAATCACCCATCGCCGCACCCCGCCTGCCGAAGGATCCGCCGGCGGGGAGCACCTCGAGCTCGACCCTGCCGGGAATCGTCGGCGTGGCGATGGCGGCGTTGACGAGTTCGCCGGTCGCCAGATGGCTGCCGCAGGCGATCCGGACATGCCATCCGTCCACCTGCGCGACGCAATCGAGCGTCTCCATCGGCGCATGGGCGAGATAGGGAAAGTCGAACGCCGCCTCGAACTGCCTCTTGCCGAAGAGGCGGTCGGCATCGCCGCGCTGCAGGAACCGATCGGGCTTCAGGGTGGACTGGCCAAGCGCGATGCGATGATATTCCTGGACGATCTCCGGGGTGGAGCGGCGCTCGGCCTGGCGGTCGTCCCATTCTGTACGCAGCGCCGCGCGGGCGCGGAGCGCGGCGAAGCTGTTTTCCGCGACCACGGCCACGCCTGCGGGCATGGCGAACACGTCGACCACGCCCGTCACCTGGCGCGCCGCACGATCGTCGAAGCGCACGAGCCGGCCGCCGAAACGCGGGCTGCGCGCGAGCACGGCGAACAGCATGCCGCTACGCTGGATGTCCTGGGTATAAACCTGGGCGCCGGTGCTCTTGGGCAGCGCATCCTTGCGGCGCACGCGATCGGTACCGAGCAGCCGATATTCGGCGGGCTGCTTCAGTCGGGGCTGCTGCGGTGGCTTCTCCCTGGCGGCATCGGCGAGCAGCGCGGCAAAGGGTGCCGATCGTCCCGAGGCGGCGTGCGAGACGATGCCGTCGCGCACCCCGATCGAGGCGCGCGGCACCCGCCAGCGCCGCGCCGCGGCCGCGATGAACATCGCGCGCGCGGCGGCCCCGGCGCGGCGCATCGCGTCCCACTGCGTGCTCACCGAAAAGGACCCATAGGTCAGCTGGACGCCATAGGCGCGGAAATTGACCTCGGCGGGGATCACCCGAACGCGGTTCCAATCGGCGTCGAGCTCCTCGGCGATCATCGCCGCCAGCGCCGCGTGGATTCCCTGACCCAGTTCCTGCTGCTTGTTGACGATCGTCACCATCCCGTCGGCGGCGATGCGGATATACGCGCCGAACGCGCTCGGTTCGGGATCGTGGCCCCCGCCGCTCAGCAGCATGGCGGCGACCTCCATCGGATGGGTCGCTGCATAGCCGACGAGGAGCGCGCCGCCGGTCAGACTGCCGCCGAGGATCATCCGGCGGCGCGTCATGCGGAAGCCGTGTGCTGCGGGCTTGGTATCGGACATCAGAACATCTCCGGGAACGCTCTCAGGCGGGGCAATGCGCGCCGGTTTCCAGCCACGCCGCGACCAGCGCGCCGAACTGTGCCTGGGTGCCTGGCGCCGGGCGTCGCTGCGCACCGGGATGCCATGCCCAGCCGACCAGATCGTCGTGCGCCACATGCTCCAGCAGCGCGTCGCGGCGCAGATGCGCGCGCGAAGGATCGAGCAGCTGGCGGCAGATCGCGCCGAGCGACTTGCCCTGCCAGGCCATCTCCGGCGGCGCGAGACGCCAGCGGACATTGCCGGGCACGCCCGAAGCGGCGACATTGGCTGCCTGGTGGCAGGTGGTGCAGCGCAGGACCTCCGTGCCGCCGCCGTCCGGTCCCCGCGTCACCAGCGGCAGATGCGGGCGCATCGCCCCGCTCTGGGTCGGCCGAGCGCTGCGCGGATGGCAGTTCAGGCAACGCGGATGCTGAAACACCCGCCCGGCTTCGCGGAAGAGCGCGACCGAACGCTGCCGGGGATCGGCAATCTTGGAGAAGGCCCCCACCGGGCGAAGCGTCTCCGTGGGTGCGGAGGGTGGCGGCGGCAGCGGTGTCGCGCTCGGCTCGGTAGGGCGCAACAACAGGGCGCCGGCGACGCACAGCGCCGGTACCACAATCGCCGCTAGTTGCGGCGTACTCAGTCGCCGGCGGGGCCGCGCTGCCGTTGCCCGCTTCGTCATGCGCTTGCCCCGGCGACGGCAGCGGCGGCATCATGGATCGCCGCGCGGATGCGCGTATAGGTGGCGCAGCGGCAGAGATTGCCGCCCATCGCCGCGTCGATATCGGCGTCCGAGGGCGTGGGGATCGCGCGCAGCAAGGCAATCGCGCTCATCACCTGGCCGGATTGGCAGAAGCCGCATTGGGGCACGTCGCGTGCGACCCAGGCGTCGCGCACCGCCTGTGCCTGCGGGCCATCGACGCCTTCGATCGTCGTCACTTCGGCCGTGCCGAGCGCGTTCAACGGCACCGAGCAGGACCGAACCGGAGCACCGTCGAGATGGACCGTGCAGGCACCGCACTGGGCGGCGCCGCATCCATATTTCGTGCCGGTCAGATGGAGCGTGTCGCGCAGGATCCAGAGAAGCGGCGTCTCGCCGTCCGCCTCGATCCGGTGGCGCTGCCCGTTGACGGTGAGCAGATAGGGCATGGTTGGGCTCCTGGCGGGCGTTGATCGGGAAGGCAGCCCCGGCGCCGGCCTTGGAGAGCCCGCGCCGGGACGCTAGTCAGAAGCGATAGGCGAGCATCAGGCCAGCGATCGGCTGCCAGCGGCTGCCTTCGCGGGTGACCGGGCTGTCGGCTGCATCGCCGATCAGATAGCCGGCGCTGGCATGGGCGATGACGCCCAGATGGGGATCGAACCAATAGCCCGCGGTCACCCCGCCGCCGACGTCGCGCAGCCCCGATCCCGGGCGGTAGGGCGCGAGCCCACTCGCCGCCGCGCCCGCCGCGTCGATGCCGAAATAGGTGCGGGTGTATTTCTCGTCCGCCCAGGTCGTCCGCAGGTCGAAGGACAGGAACAGGTCACGGCGCTGCACGGCGGCGTAGGAGGCGCTCGCCGTTGCGAGCAGTCCGTCATGCGTGTCCGACACGTCGTGCACGACGGACAGTTCCAGCTGCACCCCGCCCTGCCCCTGCGCATTGCCGCCGATGCGGTAGCCGACGAAGCCGCCCGCCTCGACCGCGGTGCCGATCTCGGGAAGCCGCCCGAGCCGCCCGTCCACATCCTGTCGCGGCAGGCGCGGGCCGATCACCGGCCCGGCGGCGAAGCGCGGATCGGAGACCAGATCGACACGCGCACCATTGCCGCGGAGCTGGAAGTTGACGCCGCGCCAGCGGATATCGGCGGTGGCGAAGGGGAACGGGCGCACGTCGCCGGCACCGTCGAATTCGGGGACCACCCCGGCACCGAGCGCCACCATGCCATGGGCGCCGCCGTCCTCGGCAGGGGCCTGCTGGGCATGGGCGGCCGCGCTGGTCAGCACGGTAGTCCAGGCGAAGGAAAGCAGCAGCAGAATACGCATCTTCGAAACTCCTCGTCATGGGGGTAGCCGCCGGAGGCAGGGGAAGGCGCGGCCTCCGGCGGCGGTTCGAGGGCGCGCGCCGCCCAGGGGAAGGCGGTGGGCGATCCCTCGCCGGATCTGCGGCCGGGGTGCCGCAGACCCGATCTCAGGCCATCGCCGGTTCCCCGGCGGCGGCAGCGATGTGGCGGTTGGCGACCAGCATGGCCGCGGCGGTCACCACGCTGGCGATCGGCACGAGCAACAGGCCGAAGCGGAGTCCGTGGCGGATGCCCGCATCGCCAGCGGCATCGCTCACCGCGCCGACCAGCAGCGGCGCCAGCGTCGGCCCCAGCAGCCCCGACGCGATCAGGACCATGCTCGATGCCATCGCCTGATGGCCGGCGCCGGCGACCAGATGCGCGGCGCCGAAGGCCCCGGGCAGCATGAAGGCGAAGGACAGCATGGTCGGCACGAACAGCGCGATCGCGAGCCAGCCGATCGGCACGAACAGCGCGGCGCTGGCGGTGGCGCCCGCCACGAGGAACAATAGCGCGGGCGTCGCGAGCAGGCGGCGATTGCCGGCGCTGCGCCGCCGATCGAAGTCGCGCCCGCCCAGCAGCGTGCCGACCAGCCCCATGCTGCCCTGGAGCAGTCCGAAGGCGAGCCCCGCCTGCGCGGCGCTGAACCCATGGACACGGATAAGGAAGCTCGCGGCAAAGGCATAGAAAGGCGCGGACGCAAAGCCGACGCAGACCGCGGCAAGGAGCAGCCAGCGAAACGCGCGCGACGCCAGCAACACCCTGCCCGTCTTCAGGAACGGGACGCTTTCCCCTTGCTGCCGCAACGGCGGGGTCGGGCCCAGGCCGGCGACCAGGATCGCCAGGACGGCACCCGCGATTCCGGCGCCGAGCAGCGCCGTCCGCCAGCCATGCGCATCGACGACGACGCCGCCCAGCGCGAAGCCCAGCATCGTGCCGAGCGGAATGCCCATCGAAAACAGCCCGAGCGCGCGGCCGCGGCGATCCGGTGCGATCCGCCGCGCGATCAGCGCGTGCGCGGCGGGGATCGCGCCGGCCTCGCCGAGGGCGACGCCGAAGCGGCTGGCGGCGAGCGCGGCGAAGCTGGTGGCGAGCCCGCCCAGCCCAGTCATCGCGCTCCAGACCAGAACGCAGCCGAGCAGGACCAGCCTGGGCGAGCCGCGATCGGCAGCGCGGGCGATCGGCAGCGAAAAGAGCGTATAGCAAAGCGCCGATGCCAGACCGGTTACCAGGCCAATTTGGGCATCGCTCAGATCAAGATCGCGCTTGATCGGCTCTATCAGGATGAACGGCAATATCCTGTCGACCTGACAGACAATACTTACCAGCAAAAGTATTCCTACAAACCGTAGTTCTCTCGATTCACGAAGATGAATTGCTTCACGCACCGCGATCTCGCCCGCAAACTTCTGCAAATTTCGGGTTGACGGGATCGCTGGATCTGTCATCTTCGGGCAACACCTCGGCTTATCTGCGCCATCAAGTTAGAAGGTGTCTTCGATGACCAGAATGCCGGAAACCGCGAAAATCTTGCCTTTTCCTCCAAATGGCACCGCGCGTGGCGGGGCAGCGCACGCCCAGCCCATCGCGCCGCCGGACGATCGCGCAGCTGCAGCCTTGCGGGAAGCCGTGTACGCGCACATCGATGCGGGGGGCGGCGGCGAGGGGCTGTTCCCGCTGCCGGCGCCGGAAGTGCACGTCATCCGCGCGATGCGCCACGTCCCCGCGAACCGGCAGATCTATCGGCCGTCGTTGTGCGTGGTGGTGGAAGGCCTCAAGCAGATCGAGTTCGGCGACGACTCGCTCGAATATGGCGCGATGGAATGCTTGATCGTCAACATGGAGATGCCGGCGTCGGGCCGCATCGTCGGGGCGTCGCCGGGGGAGCCCTTCGTCGGCATGACGATCGACTTCAACCTGGAACTGCTGCGCGAGGTGCTCGAACAGCTCCAGCAGCGGCCCAAGCCCGGCAAGCATGACGGACCGAGCATCTTCGTGACGCGGGTGACCGATTCGCTCGCCGACTGCCTCGTCCGCATGCTGCGGCTGACCAAGACGCCCGAGGCGGTGCCGATCCTGTTCCCCTCGCTGATGCGCGAGGTCTATTACTGGCTGCTGACCGGGCCGCTGGGCGGCGAGATCTGCAAGCAACTCATCGCCGACACGCATCTGGAGCGGATCACCCGCGCGATCAGGCTGCTGCGCGAACGCTTCGCCGAGAAGCTGCGGATCGAGGATCTTGCGGACGCCGCGGGGATGAGCCCCTCCTCCTTCCACCAGCATTTCAAGACGCTGACGCTGATGACGCCGATCCAGTTCCAGAAGCAGCTGCGGCTGATGGAGGCGCGCCGGCTGATGCTGGACGATGCGGCGAACGTGACCACGGCGGCCTATCAGGTCGGCTATGAAAGCACGTCGCAGTTCACGCGGGAATATAGCCGTACCTTCGGCATCGCGCCGAAGCGCGACGTGCTCGAGCGCAAGGCGCTGATCGCGGCGGTGACCGGGCGGTAGCGCCCGCTGCGCCACGAAAGCGAGGATCGGACAGGTTTTCCGTGGCTTCGGGCAAGCGGGGCGCCGGGCGCCCCGCTATTCCGGCGGCAGTTGCACCTGATCCGAGAACAGACATGAATCGCTGGACCGCCGCCGACATCCCTTCGCAGCATGGCCGCTCGGCCGTCGTCACCGGCACCGGGGGCCTGGCCCTGGAGGACGCGCGCGCGCTCGCCGGCGCGGGCGCCGCGGTGGTGATCGCCGGCCGCAATCCCGAAAAGGGCGTGCAGGCGGTTGCAGCCGTGCTCGCGGCGGCCCCGGGCGCGACGGTACGGTTCGAATTTCTCGACCTCGCCAGCCTGGAATCGGTCGCGCGGTTCGCCGAGCGCCTGGCGGACCAGCAGGAGGGGCTGGACCTCCTGATCAACAACGCCGCCGTCATGGCACCGCCGACGCGGCTGGAGACCAGCGACGGCTTCGAACTGCAGTTCGGCACCAACTATCTCGGCCATTTCGCGCTCACCGCCCGGCTGCTGCCGCTGCTCAAGCGGGGAATGCAGCCGCGGGTGGTAACGCTGAGCAGCGTCGCCGCACGCGGCGGCGCGATCGCGTTCGACGACCTCCAGGCCGAGCACGGCTACCGGCCGATGTCGGTCTACAGCCAGTCCAAGCTGGCCTGCCTGATGTTCGCGCTGGAGCTCAGCCGGCAAAGCCGGTGGCACGGCTGGGGCATCGCAAGCATGGCGGCACATCCCGGCATCACCCGCACGGACCTGATCGTGAACGGCGCAGGTCCGCAGAGCGTCTCCGGGCGGCTACGGCGCTTCCTGCCCTTCCTGTTCCAGCCGGCCTGGCAGGGCGCACTGCCGACGCTCTTTGCCGCCACCGATCCCTCCGCGCAGGACGGCGGCTATTACGGCCCCCACGCCCTGGGCGGCACGCGCGGCTATCCCGCGCTCGAAAAGCCCCCTGCCCGGGCCCTGAACGGTGTTTCGGCGGCACGGCTATGGGAGGAATCTTGCAGGCTTGCGGGCGTCCGGTTCGATTGAGCTGTCTCTCGCATTGCTCGTTTGCAGGATGGGGCCAGAGGCGACTTACAGCCGCCCCTCTGCCTGAAGTCGCTCGAACAAGGCGACCAGCCAGTCGGCGAACACCCTCGTCCGCGGCGATACGGTGCGATGTCCGGGATGGAGCACCGATATCGGCACCGGCGGCGGCGGAAACTGCGCGAGGACGGGGATGAGCAAGCCCGCATCGATCTGGTGCTGCACGCGATAGCGCGGAACCTGGATGAGCCCGAGACCGGCGACGCCCGCCGCCGTGTAGAGCTCGGCCCCGCGAACGGTGACGTCGAACGGTAGCAGCACCTCTCGCGTCCCTCCGTCGACCATGAAGTCGAGCGCGTATGGCTGGCCGGAGGCGGACGCGGCGTAGGCGACCATGCGATGGCTGGGCAGATCCTCCAGCGCCGAGGGCATGCCGAACCGGTCGAGATAGTCGGGGCTCGCCAAGGTCGCCTGCTCGGCGTCCGCCACCTTCCGGCCAACGAGGGAGGAGTCCGGCAGGACTCCCGCCCGCAGCACGCAGTCGATGCCTTCCTCGACCAGATCCACCATGCGATCGGTCTCGCTCAGCCGGAGCTCGATCGACGGATGCTGGCGCAGGAATTCGGGGAGCGCCGGCAGGACAAAGAACCGCGCGAGCGTGCCCTGCATGTCGACGCACAACGGCCCCTTGGGTTCGGATGGCCGAAATCCACTTTCGATCTCGTCGAGGTCTGCTAGAAGCTGGACGCATCGCCCATAGTAGACAATGCCGTCGTCCGTCGGCCGGACAGCGCGGGTCGTGCGCTCCAGAAGCCGCGTGCCGAGATGCCCTTCCAGTTGCTGGATGGCGCGCGTGACCGTGGCGCGGGGGAACCCCAGGTCTCTCGCCGCGCCTGCGAAATTGCCGCGTTCCACGATCCGGACAAAGAGCCGCATGGTTTCGAACCGATCCATGCGTCCTCGGATGCGCCGATATGTATCGCACATCAAGCTGGGATTGTTGCCGCACTTGGAATGGTGAGTTCAGCTCCTACGGGATTGAGCGCTCAAGCTCCCGCGATACTGTTGTCTCCAACGAAACATGTAGAGGAGTTGGACATGCCGGCCCCATCTGTCCGCGCGGCGACACAGGCGCCTCGATTGCCCTCCCCCGCACTCGAAGGCTTTTACGCCCGCGGGCGCGTGGCCAGCTATGTTCTGCTCCGGATGGCCTTCGGTATCACCATCATGACCCACGGCTTGCCGAAGCTGACCGGCGGCGCCCACGGCTCGATGGCTGATCCGATGGCGGTTCGGTGAACCTGATCGAGAATATGCTGGGCCTGCCCTTCGCGCCGCAACTGGCTTTGTTCGTGGCGCTGCTCGAAAGCTTTGGCGGGTTGGCGATCGCCATCGGCTTCGCGACGCGGCTTGTCGCGCCGATGCTCGCGGTCCAGATGGCGGCGATCTGCCTTGCACTGGGGCCGACCTATCCCTGGATCGATCGGGGCATCGAATATCCGATCATCCTCGGCGTCGTCGCGCTGCACATTGCCATGAACGGGGCGGGCGCCTGGTCGATCGATACCCGCTTGGGGCGATCTGCTCGGAGTGCCTGACGGACCTCCCCCTGATCGGCGGGACCGCGCCGATCCAAAGGCTAGAGCAGCTTGTCGAGGGTAAGGGGCAGGTCCCGCACCCGCTTGCCCGTCGCGTTGAACACCGCATTGGCAACCGCCGCCGCCACGCCGGTCGTGCCGATCTCGCCGATCCCGCGCGCGCCGAGCGGGGTGCGGGGATCGGGGATGTCGGTCCACAGCACGTCGATGTCCGGCACGTCGAGATGCACGGGGACGTGATAGTCGGCGAGCGACGTGCTCATGATGCGGCCGGTCCGCTCGTCGAGCAGCGTCTCCTCGGTCAAGGCCATGCCCAGGCCCATGATCATGCCGCCCTTGAACTGGCTGGTCGCCGTCTTGGCATTGAGGATGCGGCCGCAGTCGAACGCGCCGACCAGCCGATCGACGCGGATCTCGCCGGTGACCTCGCTGACGCGAAGTTCGCAGAATATCGCCGAGGTGCTGTGCATCGAATATTTCAGCACCTCGAGCGGCGCACCGCTTTCGCCGATCGCGCTCAGCTCGCCCCGCCCTGCCCGGCGCAGGATCGAGGCGAAGCTCTCGTGGCGGGCGGGATCCTCGACGCTGCGCAGGCCCCCATCGGCGAACTCGACTTCACTCGGCTTGAGCCCCGCTAGCGGCGTGTCGTTGCCCGCCAGCCGCATCAGCTGGATCGCGAGCTTTCCGCTCGCCGCGCTGATCGCCGCGGCCAGGGAGGCGGTCTGCGACGATCCGCCGGCAAAGCTGGCGAAGGGCAGGCGCGAATCCCCGATCGTCACCGTGACGCGCTCAAGCGGCAGGCCCAGCCGATCGGCGGCGTGCTGGCGCTGGACCGTCGCGGTGCCCATCCCCATTTCCTGCGCGGCGCTGGCGACATGGGCGTCGCCGTTCGCGTCGAGGGTTATCCGGGCGGAGGTGCCGGGCATCCGCGTGAAGGGAAAGGTGCCGGTCGCGCAGCCCATGCCGATCCGCCACTCGCCGTCGCGCCGCGTGCCGGGTTCCGCCGCGCGCCGGTCCCAGCCGATCCGCGCCGCCCCGAGATCATAGGCTTCCATCATCGCGCTCTGCGAATGGGGCGCCCCGCTCACCGGATCGCGGGTCGCGGCGTTGCGGCGGCGCAGTTCGATGGGGTCCATGCCGAGCGCATGGGCCAGTTCGTCCATCGCGCACTCGATCGCGAAGGTGCCCGGCGTCTCGCCCGGCCCGCGCATGAAGCTGTTCGCGAGCAGGTCCAGCTCGACATTGTGCTGGACGATGTCGAAGCTCTCGCAAGCATAAAGCGAGCGGCCGGTCAGGCTGAAGCCCTCGTCGCAGACGCTGTGCCGCGGCTTCACGCCATAGCCATGGTGCAGCAGCGCGGTGAGCTTGCCGTCCGCATCGGCCGCCAGCGCCACGCGCTGCTCGGTCCGCGTGCGCCCGCCGATCAGCCGGTGCATGCTCGCGCGGGACAGCGCGACCCGCACCGGGCGGCCCGCGAGCTTCGCCGCCGCCACGCCGAGGATCTGGTGATCCCACAGCGCCTTCGCGCCGAACCCGCCGCCGACATAGGGCGAGCTGACATGGACATCCTCCGCCTTCAGCCCGAACACCTTGGCGAGCGAGCCGGCAGTGGCGTGGATCATCTGGGTCGCGTCGTGCACGATCAGCTTGCCGTCCTGCCAGGCGACCGTCGTGGCATGGGGCTCGATCGGGGCATGGCTCTCCCAAGGCGTCGTATACACGCCGTCGACTTTGACCGCCGCGTGCGCAAACTTCCGGCCGGCATCGCCCTTGTCGAGGCGGTTGCGCTCGACGAGGATCGACTCCGGCGTGCTGGCGCTGGCCTTGCCCTCCTCGAACCGCGTCCTGGCGGGCGCGGCGTCGTAGCGCACGCGGACCAGGCTGGCCGCATGATCGGCCTGCTCGCGCGTCTCGGCGAGCACCACCGCGACGACCTGCCCGTTCCAGTGGATCTCGGGATCCTGCAGGATGGGCAGGGTGTGATTGCCCGCCGCCTTGAGATTGGTCAGCCCGATCGGCGGCGGCACGCCGATCCTGGGCGCGTTGCGATAGGTCATGACCAGCGCGACACCCGGCGCCGCTTCCGCCTCCGACACGTCCAGATCGGCGATGCGACCGCGCGCGATCGTCGAATGGACGAAGGCGGCGTAGAGCAGGTCCTCCATCGCCACTTCTGCGGCGAAGCGCGCGGCGCCTCGCACCTTGTCGGAACCGTCGATCCGCGACTGCTGCCCGCCCAGCGCCACGCGCTTGTCGATCAGCGGATCGGGCGTGCCGCCGGGCAGCCAGCTTGCCGGCACATGGCCGAGCACAGCGCGCACGCCACCGATGATGGCATTCTGCAGCTTGGTCATGCGCGCGCTCCTGCGAGGGTGGTCAGGACGGCGACTGCCGTGCGTTCGACGAGGCCGATCTTGAAGGCATTGCCGGACAGCGGCCGAGCGTCGGCCAATTCCTCGCGGATCGCGGCAAGGAACGCGTCGGGGTGCGGCGCCACGCCGACCAGCGCCGCCTCGGCCCGCCTCGCCCGCCATGGCTTGGCGGCGACGCCGCCGAGCGCGATCCGGGCTTCGCGGACGTGCCCGTCGGCGAGCGCTAGGCCGCCCGCGACCGACACCAGCGCGAACGCATAGCTGGAGCGATCGCGGACCTTGCGATAGTCCGATCGAACCATCGCATCGGTCGGCGGCGGCAGGTCGACGCCGGTGATCAGTTCGCCCGGCTGCAGGAGGGTCTCCACCTGCGGCGTCGCACCTGGCAGGACGTGGAAGTCGGTGAGCGGCACCGATCGGTTGCCGCCGGGCCCGGAGAGATGAACGACGGCATCGAGCATTGCGAGCGCGACGCACATGTCGGAAGGATGGGTGGCGACGCACTGGTCCGAGGCGCCGAGGATCGCATGATAGCGGTTGAACCCCTCGCGCGCGTCGCAGCCGGCGCCCGGCTGGCGCTTGTTGCAGCGGGCGCCGTCGACGTCGTAGAAATACATGCAGCGCGTCCGCTGGAGGATGTTGCCCCCGACAGTCGCCATGTTGCGGATCTGCGCCGATGCACCGGCGAGCAGCGCGCGCGCGAGCACCGGATAGCGGCTGCGCACGAGCGGGTGCGCGGCAAGCGCGGCGTTGGTGACCGCGGCGTCGATGAACAGCCCGCCGCCCTCGCGTTCGCGGATCGCCCCGTCCAAGCGGCTCACGTCGACCAGTTCGCTTGCCTGTTCGACATTCTGGCGCAGCAGGTCGACCAGGTTGGTGCCGCCGCCCAGGCATCGCGCCCCATTCGCGACCCGCGCCAGCGCATCCACTCGATCGGCCGGGCGGACATAGCGCAGCGGCGTCATGCCGTGGTCTCCAGCATCACCTCGATCGCCTCGACGATCCCGTTATGCGCGCCGCACCGGCAGAGATTGCCGCTCATCCGCTCGCGAATCTCCTCCCGCGTCACCGCGGTCGGCCCCGCTGCGATATCAGGGGTTACGTAGCTTGGGTCGCCCCGACGCAGTTCCTCCGCCATGGCGATCGCCGAGCAGATCTGGCCCGGCGTGCAATAGCCGCACTGAAGGCCGTCATGCTCGACAAAGGCGCGCTGCAGCACATGCAGCTCGCCCGTGGCGCCCGCCAGGCTTTCGATCGTGCGCACCGCACGGCCCTCCGCCTGCACGGCAAGCGTGAGGCAGGACAGGACGCGGTTCCCGTCGAGCAGGACCGTGCAGGCACCGCAGGCGCCCTGGTCGCATCCCTTCTTGGTGCCGGTAAGGTGGAGACGCTCGCGCAACAGGTCGAGCAGCGAGACCCGGGCGTCCTCGGGCGCTGGAACCTCTGTATCGTTCACCCGTATCGACATGGTTCCGCTCCGTCCGCTGGCGCGACGCCGCCCCGGCAGCATCCTCGGAGAGGATACAACGAACTTCGGATTATTCAACTATCGTCATACACGATCTTCCCGATCATTGCGATGAACGGGTCGCGCTCGTCGGGCGCCAATCGCGACAGCATCAGCATATGCAGTTGGCGATAGGCATCCACCAAGCCGCGCGCACAGGCCGTTCCAGCATCGGACAGAGACAGCGCCACCGCACGCCGATCGGCCTCGATCCGCTCGCGCCGGAGGTAGCCGCGCTTCACCAGCCGGTCGGTGGCCGAAGACAGGGTGGTCGTGGGCACCTCGAGAAAGCGCGCGACATCGGTCGGGCCACAACCCGCATGCTCCGCAACATAGAGCAGGACCGCCTTGTCCAGTTCGGCGAGCGGCCGCTCGGAACGAAGCGCGTCGGCCAGCTTGTAGCGGCGGCCGAATGCTTCGAACGCGGCACCGAGTGCGGCAAGCTGGTCTTCGGTAGGTTCACGCATCCGCTCCGCATATCGCGGGCCGGCGGGGCTTGGCCAGTGGCTCAGCCGAGATAGCGCCAGTCTGTTGCCGCCGCCTTCAGCCCGTCCAGCACCGAGCGGACCCGCAAGGGGGTATGGCGCCGCTCCAGGCGCACCGCGTGGATCGGTGTTTCCTGCACGCGCCATGCGCGCAGAAGCTCGACGACGCGTCCGTCGCGCAAGGGACCAAGGCCAACCCAGGCCGGTATCCAGGCGAGCCCAAGGCCTTGCCGCATCATCGACCAGATCGCCCCGAGATCCTCCACCACGATGCGCGGGCGCGGAAGGTGCCGAACCACGACGCCGCTGCCCGGATCGGCGAATTGCCACGCCATCACGCGGCCCGAGCCGGGATCGCGAAAGCCGATCTGGTGGTGCGCGTCGAGGTCCGCCGGCGATTGCGGCGTGCCCATGATCTCCACATAGCGGGGCGTCGCGCACAGCACCCAGGGGAAGCTGCCCAGCGGCGTCGAGACGACGTTCGCATAGCCGGCAAGCGCGCCAAACCGGATCGCGATGTCGATACCCTCGGCCGCGAGATCCAGCGTGCCGTCGTCGATCTTGAGCTCCAGCTCGATGTCCGCGTTCGCGCGCAGAAGGGCGGGCACCTGCCGCGCCAGCCTGGCGCGCAGGAAGGGCGCCGGCGCGCTCAGCCGGATGCGCCCACCGGACCCGCTCGCCTTCGCATGATCGAGAAGGGCCTCAAGCCTTTCGGCTTCGCGAAGCAGGTCGCGCGCGCCTTCGAGCAGGCGTTCGCCTTCGGGCGTCAGCGAGATGGCGTGGGTGGTGCGATGGAGCAGCCGTACCCCGTTCGCCTTCTCGAAGCGCGAGACTGCCTTGGACAGTGCAGAGGTCGTCGTGCCCGCGCGGCGCGCCGCCTCCGCAAACGATCCAGCATCCACCACCCGCGCGAAATGCAGCAGGTTCAACAGTCGCTGGACATGGGGCGGTGTGGACATGGTGGCAACTCAATCCTGCTCCCAGCATCTCTACACGCGCCCTGTGCGCATCGCGATACTCGCTACACCGAAAATCGGAGGCACACGACATGCAATCAAACGAGCTCGACGACGCAGCCCTGGACGCAGCCGTGCAGGCTATCGGCCAAGGGCCCGTGGTGATGGTGAACCTGGTGAAGTTCCGCGAGACGCCCGATTATCCCAAGGGTTTTGAGGGGGCAAAGCCGGACTCTCGCAGTGGCTATTATGAAGGATATGTCGGCGGCTTCCGCGCCGCGTGCGAAGCCACGGGCGTGACTCCGGAGCTGCTCTATGCAGGCCAGCGGGTCCACAACCTGCTCGCCGGACCGGACGACCAATGGGACGACATCGTCGTCGTCCGCTACGACAGCTTCGCCGATCTCCGGGCGATACTCGATAGCGACGTCTACACCCGCCGCGCCAAGCCGCATCGTTTCGCTGCGATCGCCGACTGGCGCTTCATCGCGACGCGGGCGCGCTGATGGGGTATATTGATCTAGCGGCAACACCGTCGCGCCTGAGCAACCGCGCATGGAAGATCGGCGCAGACAGCCGCTGGAAGGCAAAAACCTTAAAGGAGATACAAAGCGACAGATGATGCCCGTTTATCCTCCCATGGCTTGTTTCCGCTAACCTCATCACAAGCAGTATTACTATACAAGCAGGAGTTCTGGATCCTTTCGCAAAGCTCCTGCCGCCGCGCGGCAAGAGAGGCTCAGACGACGGTACGCCCGGTAGGCCGCCAATGGTTCTGCGGTCCCGCGCTGGGGAAATCAAACTCGGCCAGTTGCATTCAGTATCGGGCTTCGTTCCCTGGAAAGTAGGCCACCATAATCTGGCTCAATGTAATTGATCCTTCCTCCAGATGGGCGCTCACCCTAGCCCCGGCGGTTTGCTCCATTTGCCCTTGCGAAACTGCGGTCGCTCTCGAGGAAGGACGCGAGCATCGCTGGTATCAGATCCGTTACCGCCTCCTTCTGCCCATAGGTATCGGCATATAGCGCAGCATAGTCCTGCAGCCGCTGGTGCAGGTCGGGCGTGATGAGGATCGCCAGCTTGACGGGCTTCCGATCCGGCAGCTTGGCGAGTTTCAGGTCAGGCATGTGGGCCTCCTATCCGCGCCAGGGCGCGAGGATCAGGTCCTTGTGGACCACGAGCAGCACGTTCGTGCCGGGGCGAATTGTGAGCGTCGGCTGGATGTTGAGATTACGCGAGGTGATCTGGTCGCCCGCGCGTGCGACATTCTGCTGCGTTGACTGCCGTATCGCGCGAACCAGATCGCTGTCACCGGAGACCGTCAGTTCCGATCCCACGCCGAGCAGGGTGGACAGCGCAACGCCCTTGAGCAGCGTCCAGGTGTGGAAGTCCACCTTGTCCTGCAGGCCGGCATAGCCCGAGGCATCGGTCGCCGGCACGTTGTCGATCCGGAGCGAGCTGCCGTCCGGCAGCAGAATGCGCTGCCAAATGACCAGCGCACGTTTTTGCCCGAAGGCGACGACACTATCGTAGCTCCCGACCAGCCGCGCGCCTTGCGGAATGAGCAGGATGCGCCCGGTGGGGCTGTCGAACACGTTCGCTGTCACCTGCGCCGTCACCAGGCCGGGCAGATCGGACCGGAGACCGGACATCAGGCTTGCTGGGATCACACTGCCAGCAGAGAGGAGATATGGCGACGGCGCGGCTTCCAGCCTGTGCGGATTGACGTCCGCCGATGTGTCGCGCGTGGTGACGAACTGGGCCTTGCGGCTCTGAGCGTTGGGATCGCGCTCCGGATCGACTGCCAGCGTTGGCGCTTCCGTGGTCACGGGTGTCAGCGGAGCAGCGATCTCCGCTGACACCAGCGCCGATGGCCTGCTCTGGTTCTGCACCAGGAGTCCTGACGCGCGTGCTGCCTTCAGCTCCGAAAGCTGCCGATCGAGCTCCTGCGCCGCGGCCTGTGCCTCCACCCTCCCCGGCCCGTCCGCGTCATTCGCCTCCAATTCGGCCGCCATGCGACGCTGGCGCTCAAGGATGGGCCGCCCCAGGTCGCCCGGCAGCGGCGGGCCGAGCTTTGGAACCTCGCCATAGCTTGCGGGGAGCCTGTTCAAGGCATCGGGCGGCGCCTGTCTGCTCGGTTCCGATAGCTCCTTCCGCTCGGCTGCCGCCAGCCGCAGCCGCGATCCCAAAGCACTCCATGCCACGGCGACAAGGGCGACCGAACCCAGTGCCGCGATAGCGATGATCACGCCGCGCCGGAACCGGATGGCGCGCGGCGGCTTGACCCGGATCGCCAGCGATTCGGGGTCGAGCTTCGAGGTTGATGGGACGGCATCGTCGCTCATGAGCGCTTGCCTTTCGGCGCCGCGACCTCGGCGACCCGATCGATGCGGACGACCTGCTGCTTGCCGGTGCCGAGCCGCAATTCGGCCCGGTCGAAGATCCGGTCGACGACATAGAAGCGCCCGCGCATCCGGTAGTTGACCAGCTCGGCCTCCCCCGCCGCCCCGATCACCAACAGCGGCGGCGCCTCGCCGACCGCGATGCTGGCGGGGAACTCGACAAAGGTCTGCCGCCCATCGTCGAACGCGCGGAGCGGGCGCCACGCCGGGCTGTCGCCAGTCACCGAATAATTGAAGTGCAAGCTGTCGACCGACAAGCCCGCAGCGATCGGGGCCACCGCTGCCGCCTGGGCTTCCTTCTGCCGGAGCGCGATCAGCTGGTCGGCAGGATAGGTCCAGGACAGGGCAGCCATTGCGGTCCGCGAGGTGGCCGTAAGCTGGAGGTGATAGCTGCGGCGATCGGTGGTGATCACGAGGTTGGTAGCAAGGCCGCTCGCAAAGGGCTTCACGAGAATATGCGTGCGCTTGTCGGCACCCGTACCGCTGGTGGTGTCGCCGATCACCCAGCGCACGGTGTCACCCGCCGCGACATCGACGAGGTTCTCGCCCGGCTGCAAGGCAAGGTCGGTCACGGCACCTGGCGCCGTATAGACCTGATAGATCATGCCCTCGCTGAAGGGGTAGACCTGCACCGCGTTGACGAAGCCCTGGGCCTGCGGCTGCTGGGTAGCTGCGCGATTGGCAGCAGCGACGCGCGCGGCGCCAGGGCTCACGGATTTCCGCACATGCTTGCGGACCGGCGGCTTGGCAAGCGAGGACGCGGTGGCGGACGGCGCAGGGGTCGGTTTGACCGGAGGCGGCGGCGCATGCTGCGCCGAGGCGGATACCATGGCGAGGGAAGCCGCCGATAGGGCGAGCAAAAGCTTCATGACTGGACCTCCGTGCTGGGCTGCGCCGGGGCAGCGGGATCGACTGGGGGACTGGTCGGCGCCGAGGCGGGGGCGAACGACGGGAGCATCGGCGTGGCTGCCGGCTTCGGGGCGGCCGGCGCGTCCAGTTCCCGGCTCCAGTCGATCGCATCGACATAGACACCGAGCGGATTGCGGCGGAGCGTGTCAGCATCCTTGGGCGGCGTGATTGCGACGGTCAGGATAGCCGTCCAGCGCGACGTGCCGGCCTCGGCGCCGCGCTCGAACGCGGTCTCGGTCCATTTGACCTGAAACGAGCGATCGGATGCCCGCACCACGCTGGTGACCTGCACCGTCACCGTCTTCTCGCCAATGGCCCCGAAAGGGTCGGCCGCGCGGGCATAGTCGCCGAGGAACTGCGCACCGCGCTTGGTGGCGAAGTCATAAGCGTCCAGCCAGTTCCGACGCACCAGCACCGGATCGAGCGAGCGGCCGCGGACATTGGCGATGAAGCGCGACAGGTGCCAGGCGATCTGCGGGTCGGTCGGGCGGTATCCGGCCTCTGCCTCGGTGACGGCACGCGCCTCCCCCAGCCGATCGACCTCGACGACATAGGGCGTCACCCGGCTCTGCGCCGACTGCCAGGCGAGCGCACCCGACACGCCGGTGGCGAGCGCAAGGCACCCGAATGCCATCAGCCGCCAGTTCCGCGCCTGCACGCGGGCCGAGCCGATCCGCTCGTCCCAGAGCTGCCCGGCGCGGTGGTACGGCGTCTCCGGTTCGGGGGTTCGTCCATAGCGCTGGACGGCGCGTCGGAAGACCATCGGCTAGTCCCTTTCCTTGATGTCTGGGGTTGCGGATGCGCCGCCGCGATCGCCCTGCTGGAGGGCATGCAAGGCGACCTGGCGGTGATGGCGGCCAGTCTGCTGGCGCTGCATGGCGCGGGCCCATGCAGGAACGGGTTCTTCGGGCGCGGACTGCGATGCGGTATCGCCGCCGTTGCGATTCAGCGCATTCCAGGCTGCCTCGCGGCCGCGTGAGGCCGCCTCGCCCAGGCCCAGCGCGCTGGAGGCGCGCGCGCGTGCGGCATTGCCGGCGGCGCGAGCCACCCCGCCCAGCCCCGCCGACATGGTCGGCGCTGCTGCCGTCTCCTTGCCGAGCGTGTAGGCCGTGGAAGCAGCCGATCCCATCGCGGTACCTACGCGGACGGCCCCCAGCGCGGCCCCGCCCAGCATGCGGGCACCGCCGACGGCAGCACCCCCGGCAAGCATTGCCATGCCGGCGGCGCCGACCGTGGTGCCCAGCGCCGCGCCCGCGCCGAGCTGCGGCGCACCGGAAACGAGGCCCGAAGCGATTCCGGGCCCGAAGATGCCCAGCCCGAAGATCGTCAGGCTGGCGAGCATCAGGCTCATCGCCTGGCCGATATCAGGCTCCTGCCCCTGCAGCGCGCTGGTGAACTCGCTGAAGAAATTGGCGCCGATGCCGACGATGACGGCGAGCACCATCACCTTGATGCCCGACGAGACGACATTGCCGAGCACCCGCTCGGCGAGGAAGCTGGTGCGGTTCCACAGCGCAAAAGGCACGAGGAGAAAGCCGGCGAGCGATGTCAGCTTGAACTCGACGATCGTGACGAACATCTGCACCGCGAGCAGAAAGAAGGTCAGGATCACGACAGCCCAGGCGAACAGCAGCACCGCGATCGTCAGGAAATTGTCAAAGAAGGTCGTGAAGCCCATCAGCTGCGACACCTGGTCGAGCAGCGGCCACGCAGCGGCAAAGCCCGTGCCGGCGAGACGACCGGGCTTCAGCAGATCCTCGGCAGACAGCGTGCCCCCGCCGGCGGTCAGTCCAGCCTGCGCGAACGAGCGGAAGATGATGTCGGCCAGCGTCGAGAAGCTGTTCAGGATGAACGCGAAGGCGCCGATGTAGAGGATCTTGCGCAGGAAGCGGCCGATGACATTGTCCTCGCCGCCCATCGCCCAGAACAGTCCGGCAAGCGTGATGTCGATGCCGATCAGGGTCGCCGTGAGGAAGCGGACATCCCCGCCCAGCAGACCGAACCCGCTGTCGATGTAGCGGGTGAACGCGGCCAGGAAGCGATCGATGACGTTGAGGTCGTTCACGGTGGCGATGTCCTGCGCTGGAGGAGTGCCGCGAGGCGGGACCGGGGGTGAGAGCCCCGCCTCGCGGCGGACGACGGCGGGAGGCAAGACCGCCGCCGCCCTGGCCGGCGGTGCTACCTGGGGGTGTAGGCCCTGCCGGAGCCGAGAAACCTGCGCGTTGCCGCGCGCGCGTCGATTTCGGCCTGGGCGCGGCGCGCCTGTTCGATCGTCTCGGCGCGGTACTGCGCGGCCATCAGGTTCTGGATCTGGAACTGCTGCTTGGCGGCGAGTGCCAGCAGCTGGTTGGTCGCCTGCTGCGCCTGGAGCGCGCCCTCGGCACCCTGGCTCTTGGCGACGATCCCGCTCAGCGCCTGAGCATCGGCCGTGATATTCTCGGTCACTTGCGCCTGCACCGTCATCGTCTGCTGATAGGCGGACATCGCGGTATCGAGCCGGGCGCGCGCGGCGACGACCTGCTCGTTGGTCGGGAGCGCCGCCGAGAAGCTCTGCGGGAAGAGCTGGCGAAACTGCTGGTCGAGTCCGGACACGCGGAACTGGATGCCTTGCGCCTGCCCCATCAGCCGGTCGACCTGCTGCAGCGTCTGGGTGAGCGCCTGGAGTTCGGGGAAGTCGATCCGGGTCAGGTTCTTGGCCTGGTTGATCAGCATGGTCGCTTCGTTCTGGAGCGACTGGATCTGGTTGTTGATCTGCTGGAGGGTGCGTGCGGCGGTCAGCAGGTTCTGGCTGTAGTTGCTGGGATCGAACACGGTAAACTGCGCACGGGCCTGCGTGCAGGTCAGCGCCATGGCGAGCGATCCGGCCGTGCCCAGGCCCAGGGCGCTCGCGACCAGATATTTGCGGGTGCGGATACGCATCACATCACTCCTTGTTCTGAGGGTCGGGGAAGGTGGCGAGGAGCTCGGCGGCCCAGCCAAGGCCGCGATCGACGAGGAAGCGCGCGGCGAAATCCGCGTGCCCGCCCTCGGCGAGCAACGCGTCGACGCGGGCCTGTGTCGCGGAATCGGAGGCGCCGCACAGGGCCAAGGCGATGGGGCCCAGCCCCAGCTCGAACAGCCGATTTCCGCGCGCGGACTGCAGGTAGTAGTGGCGCTTCGGCGTGGCGCGGCAGACCAGCTCGATCTGCCGCTCGTTGAGCCCGAACCGCAGGTAAGTCTCGCGGCTCTGCGGCTCGATCGCCCGGTCGTTCGGCAGCAGGATGCGCTGCGGACAGCTTTCGAGGATGGCGGGCGCGATGCTGCTCGACGCGATGTCGGCAAGGCTCTGGGTCGCGAACAGCACCGCGACATTCTTCTTTCGCAGCACCTTGAGCCATTCGCGGATGCGCGCGGCGAACAGGGGATGGTCGAGGAAGATCCAGGCCTCGTCGAGGATCAACAGCGTTGGCCGGCCGTCGAAGCGCTCCTCCAGGCGGTGGAAGAGATAGGTCAGCACGGGGGCCACCACGCCGGCCTGCCCCATCAGCGCCTCGGTCTCGAAGCATTGAACATCGGCAAAAGCGAATTGCTGCTCGGCCGCATCGAGCAGCCGGCCATAGGGACCGTCGAGCGTGTAGGCGCTAAGCGCGGTGCGCAGCGCGTTCGACTGGAGCAGCAGCACCAGCCCGGTCAGGGTGCGCTCTTCCACCGGCGCCGACGCCAAGCTGCCGAGCGCGGACCAGACCGCGTCCTTGACCTCGGGCGTGACCAGCACCTTCGCGTGCGCGAGCAGCGCCGCGATCCATTCGGCGGCCCAACTCCGCTCGGCGGCATCGTCGATTCCACGGAGCGGCTGGAAGGCCAGCGTGTCGCCGACACCGGTGCCCATCCCCAGCGCATGGTGCGCACCACCCATCGCCATCACGGCGGCGCGGGCCGAGAAGCCCTTGTCGAAGACATAGACCTGCGCGTCCACATAGCGCCGAAACTGGAGCGCGATCAGCGCCAGCAGCACCGACTTGCCGGCACCGGTAGGCCCGACCACCAGCATGTGGCCGACGTCGCCGACATGGGTTGACAGCCGGAACGGCGTCGACCCGGCGGTGCTGGCGTGGAGCAGCGGCGGGCCATCCAGATGCGCATTGCGGCTCGATCCCGCCCAGACCGACGACAGCGGCATCAGATGCGCGAGGTTCAGCGTATGGACGAGCGGCTGGCGGACATTGGCATAGACTTGCCCCGGCAGCGACGAGAGCCAGGCCTCGACCGCGTTGACGCCCTCGCGGATGCGGGTGAAGCCGAGCCCGCCCACGATCCGCTCGACCTGCCGGACCTTGTCCTCGACCCGCGCGCGATCGGTGTCCATGACCGTGATCGTTGTGGTCAGGTAGCCGAAGGCGACGTGGTCGCCGCCCAACACCTGGAGCGCCAGATCGGCATCCACCACCTTGTTGTCGGCGTCGGTGTCGAGCAGCTGCGACGGCTGGTTGTACATCACTTCGCGAAGCAGCGCGGTGATCGACTTGCGCTTGTTGAACCACTGGCGACGGATTTTGGTCAGCGCCTTGGTGGCGTCGCCCTTGTCCAATGCGATGAAGCGCGTGACCCAGCGATAGGCGAAGTCCTGGTGATTGAGGGCATCGAGGATGCCGGGCCGGCTCATGCTCGGAAACCCGAGGATAGTCAGCGTGCGGAGATGGTGGTCCCCCAGCCGCGGCTCCAGCCCGCCGGTCAGCGGCGTATCGGCGAGCAGCGCGTCCAGGTAGATCGGCGTCTCCGGTACCGCGACCGCCTGCAGTCGCGTCGAGATCGTGCCGTGCAGGAAGGTCAGCGTCTCGCTGTCATCGAGCGCATGAACCTCGGGCATGAAGCTCGCGAACAGGTCGAGCGCACGGTCGGTCTCGGCGATGAAGTGGGCCAGCGCCCCGCGCCAGTCCCGCCCCGTCCCGGCGTCGGGCCGCTCGACCAGCGACCGTCCGGCGGCCTCGGCGCTGTCCGGCGCGGGCAGCCAGACCAGGGTCAGGTGGTAGCGGCTTTCGAAATGGGCAGCCTCATCGAGGAAAGCCGCCCGGCGCTCCTGGTCGACCAGCCACGATGCGGCGTCGGGGAAATCGCTTTCCGGATAGGCGGCCGCCTCACGCCGCTCAGCATCGAAGAACAGGGCCCAGCCGCTTCCGAACCGCTTGAGTACGTTGTTGGCCCGCGCGCAGGCCGAGATGAGCTCGGCCTCGGTGGCGGATTCGAGATCGGGTCCGCGAAAGCGGAAGCTGCGCTGGAAGCTTCCATCCTTGTTGAGGACGACGCCGGGCGCGACCAGCGCCGCCCAGGGAAGATGGTCGGCCAGCCGATCCGTGCGGCGACGATATTCGGCGAGGTTCAGCACGCGAAATATCCCTTCTGCCGGAGGTGGCGAAGCAGGACGGGCGCGAAGTCCGGGTCCCGCCGCGCGGCGAACACGGCAATGCTGTGCCCGACGGCCCAGAGCACCAGCCCGGCCAGCCACTGTTGCAGTCCGAGGCCCACCGCCCCCGCGATGGTCCCGTTGACGATCGCAATCCCCCGGGGCGCACCGCCGAGGAGGATTGGCGATCCCAGGCTCGCATGGATCGGTGCCTCGAAGCCTGGCAGGTGCTGGCCGGTGTCGCTCATGCGACCAGCGCTCCCCCGCCGAAGCTGAAGAAGCTGAGGAAGAAGCTGGAGGCGGCGAAGGCGATCGACAGCCCGAAGACGATCTGGATCAGCCGCCGGAAGCCACCGCTGCTCTCGCCGAACGCCAGCGACAGGCCGGTCGTGATGATGACGATGACGGCAACGATCTTGGCGACCGGCCCCTGGACCGACTCGAGTACCTGCTGGAGCGGTTCCTCCCACGGCATGCCGGACCCCGCCGCATGGGCCGAGGTGGCAAATGCGATGCCGATGGCGGCAAGTTCGACGAGGCGCGCACGGCGTGCCGGGATCCTGGCGAATTGCATGATCAATCTCCTTCGGGGCTGGGGGGCAAGAGAAGGTCGGCAAGCGCGTAGCTGCCGGTGTCCGGGTCGAGCCCGGCGACGCGGGCGACCTGCGAGACCCGACGGTCGAGACCGCGGCCGGAGACGAAGACGATGACGTCGATCGCCTCGGCGATGAGCTGTCGCGGCACGGTGACCACCGCCTCCTGCACCAGGCGTTCGATGCGGGTGAGCGCGGACAGCGCGCTGTTGCCGTGGACCGTGGCGATGCCGCCGGGGTGGCCGGTGTTCCACGCCTTGAGCATGTCGAGCGCCTCGGGGCCGCGGACTTCGCCGACGATGATGCGGTCTGGGCGCAGCCGGAGAGTCGAGCGGACGAGGTCCGCCATGGTCACGACGCCGGGCCGTGTGCGCAGCGCAACCGTGTCGGCGGCAGGGCTCTGCAGTTCGCGCGTGTCTTCGATCAGGAGGATACGCTCGTCGAGGCATGCCATTTCGGCGAGCAGCGCATTGGCGAGCGTGGTCTTGCCCGAGCTGGTCCCGCCGGCGATCAGGATGTTGTGGCGGAGGAGCACGCAGGCTTTCAGCCGGTCGGCCGCGAGCCGCGTCATGACGCCATCGACCACATAGTCGTCGAGCCGGTAGAGACGCTCGGCCGGCTTGCGGATCGAGAAGCACGGCGCGGTCGACACCGGCGGCAGCACACCCTCGAACCGCTCCCCTGCCCGCCCTTCCTCGTGGGGTGGGAGTTCGGCCGACACGATCGGCGCGTCACCATGCACCTCGGCGCGTGCATGCGCGGCAACGAGCCGGATGATCCGCTCGACCTGCGCGGCCTCCATGCGAACGCCCGTGTCGGAGCGCCCCTCCCCCAACCGGTCCAGCCGGAGCGCGCCGTCGGGATTGACCATGATCTCGGTGACCCGCGGATCGGCGAGCGCGGCGGCAATCGCCGGGCCCATGGCCGTCCGCAGCATCGCGCGCCGCCGATCGCCGGAAATGCCGGCGGTCACTGGCCGGTCTCCGTGGAACCGATCGTCCTGCGGCCAGCCGCAACCTGCCGGCCGACCTGGGTGACGAACGCCTCGAAGCGCTTGGCGCCCATGGCGCGACCCGCCTGGTCGCTCTCGGCAAGCGGTGCGTGGATCGCGAGCTCGTACCGCACGAACAGCGCCAGGGTCTCTAGCAGGACATGCTCGTTCCGCTCGATCCGGCCGATTGCCGTCGTCATGCGGTCCAGCCGCAGGCCGAAGCGCTCCTCCAACTCCGACACGCCGCGCCGATTGAGCCAGGCAGTGACGGCATCCGCCAGGATCGCCGACTTCGACGCGCCCGGCTTTGCCGCAAGCGCCTCCAACCGATCGCTGAGCGGCTTTGGCAGGAAGAGCTGATGGCGGACCTTCTCGACCATGGTCACAGCTCCACCTGCATGTCGCCGGCCCGGTGCCCGCCGGCACCATCCGCACCTGCGTCCATCGCGAAGGCGGCGCGCGCGATGCCGGAGGCGCCGGCCCGGTCCATGGCACGCTGGTCGGCGGCCGAATCGTCCTCGTCCTGGCCGAGCCCGAGCACCTCGGTGGGCGTGGGTTCTACCTCCGGCTTCACCGGAAGCTCCTGCCCAGGATGACGCGCCTGCTCGAGCCCGCCATCCTCATCCTCGCGCTGCTCTGCCGCACTTCCGGCGAGGCGTGTATCCGTTTCACGGACGACGCCGGCCCAGTCGTTTGCTCGCGGCGCGGGCCGATCGGCATAATCGCCATCACCGAGTACGGGCGGCGGCAGGATTCGGGCCTTGAAGACTGCGTCCTTGTAATAGCGCAGCTTGGTGGCGCGGATCGGCGGCGTGCCCGCCACCAGCACCAGCTCGTCCGTCGGCGGCAGCTGCATCACCTCGCCAGGCGTCAGCAACGCCCGCGCCGTCTCCTGCCGACTGACCATGACATGGGCGAGCCAGGGTGCCAGCCGGTGCCCGGCATAGTTGCGCATCGCGCGTTGCTCGGTCGAGGTGCCGAGGGCATCGGAAATGCGCTTCGCCGTGCGATCATCGTTGGTCGCGAAGGCGATGCGGACATGGCAATTGTCGAGGATGGCGTTGTGCTCGCCATATGCCTTTTCGATCTGGTTGAGGCTCTGGGCGATCAGGAAGGCGCGGACGCCGTAACCGGCGAGGAACGCCAGGCTGGTCTCGAAGAAGTCGAGGCGCCCCAGCGCGGGGAACTCGTCGAGCATCATCAGCAGCTTGTGGCGGCCACCGCTCTTGGCTGTCTTCTCGGCTTCCAGATGCTCGGTCAGCCGCCTGCCGATCTGGTTGAGCACGAGACGGATCAGCGGCTTGGTGCGGCTGATGTCCGAGGGCGGCACCACCAGGTAGAGCGACACCGGCGCCTCGGCTTCGACCAGGTCGGCGATGCGCCAGTCGCAGCGCGACGTGACGGCCGCGACCGTCGGATCGCGGTAGAGGCCGAGAAACGACATGGCGGTCGACACCACGCCGGACCGTTCGTTCTCGGACTTGTTCAGCACTTCACGTGCCGCCGACGCGACCACCGGATGCACCGCCGGCGCTTCCGGGGTTCCGAGATGATTGGTGGTCATCATCCGGTCCAGCGTGTCGGTAAACTTGCGCTGCGGATCGGAAAGGAAGGACGCGACGCGGGCCAGCGTCTTTTCCTGCTCGGCGTAGAGGACATGGAGGATGGCGCCGACCAGCAAAGAATGGCTGGTCTTCTCCCAGTGATTACGGCGCTCCAGCGCTCCTTCGGGATCGACGAGGATGTCGGCGATGTTCTGGACGTCGCGCACCTCGTCCTTGCCGCGACGGACCTCCAGCAGCGGATTGTACCGCGCCGAGCGCACGTCTGTCGGATTGAACAGCAGGCAATGCGAGAAACGCTGGCGCCAGCCGGCGGTCAGCTGCCAGTTCTCGCCTTTGATGTCGTGGATGACTGCCGAGCCGGTCCAGCCGAGCAGCGAAGGTATGACGAGCCCCACGCCCTTGCCGCTTCGGGTCGGCGCGAACGCCATGACATGCTCGGAGCCGTCATGGCGCAGGTACTGCCGGCCCACGCGGCCGAGGAACACACCGGCCTCCGTGACAAGCCCGGCGGCGCGAATATCCTGAAAGCTCGCCCAGCGGGCTGAGCCGTACGTCGTGACATGGCGCCGCTGACGGGCACGCCAGAGAGACCCGAAGATTGCCGCCCCGCATCCGACCAAGCCACTCGTGGCCGCGATTGCGCCCGCCTCTTCAAAGATCGTTGGGGCATAGGCCTCGAACGAGAACCACCAGCCGAACAACGCCCAGGGTCGATAGAAAGGGCGCCCGAACGCGACAAACCAGGGCCTGCCCAGCTCGGGCTGATACGCCAGTTCTGCTGCTGCCCACTGCGTCGCGATCCAGACACCCGCCAATACGATGACGAGCACGATCAAGATCTGTCCAATGAGCAACTTGGTAGCAGTCATGCGGGCCTCCGCCCGCCAGTTCAGCCTGCGCGGGGTCGGTCGCTAGGGTCCTCCAATGCTACGAATTTAGGCAGTCCCGGTGGAGTGCATTCCGATGCAGATTAGACGCGATTGTCGCGCGGCGGTCTTAACGCGTTCACGTGACCCTAAATGGCCAAAGCTGGCGCGCCAAATAAATGAAACTCCCGAGACCAAGTGTATCGAACAGTTGTTCGGAAGCTCGTGTCAGAAGAGCTTTCTGCCGGGCGACCTAAGCGATTGATTTCGCCGTCAAATCATAGACTTCCGAACTCGCCAACGGCATCATTAGGCTGTGTTGACAAAGTGGATTCCCAAACGGCCTGATCTCTGATTCAAGGCTGCTTTTTGCGGGGAGCAGCAATGGCGCGTGGCGATCTGACGGACGAAGAATGGGCGGTGCTCGAAGGTCTGCTGCCGTCAGAGCGCGGCCGAAAGGCGCGGCCCTCCCATGACAACCGGCGGTTTCTGAATGGCATGCTGCATGTGCTGCGGGTTGGCTGTCCCTGGCGGGACATGCACGAGCGCTACGGCAAGTGGAACTCGGTCTATGTGCGGTTCCGGCGCTGGGCGGAACAAGGCGTCTGGGATGCGATGCTGGCCACGCTGGTCGAGTTCGGGCTGACCGACGACTGGCAGCACATGATCGACAGCACCACGGTTCGCGGCCATGTTTCGGCAGCGGGCGCTAAAGGGGGACTCATAAGGAGGCTTTTGGTCGATCACGCGGCGGCTTTACGTGCAAAGTCCACGCCCGCTGTGACAATCAGGGACGCCCTCTCGGCTTCGTCCTGACCGGCGGCGAAGCGTCGGATTACGGCGCTGTCGAGGACCTCATGGCGCTACCGGTCAACAAGCCCAACGCGCTGCTGGCCGACAAAGGCTATGACGGCGATGCGGTCCGGGAGAACCTGTTGATGCGCGGTATCCTGCCAGTCATCCCGGCAAAGGCCAACCGGCGCGAACCCATTGCCTGCGACTTCCGTCGATACCGGGACCGGAACCGCATCGAGCGCATGTTCGGGCACCTCAAGCATCAACGCCGCATTGCCACCCGCTACGACAAGACCGCGCTGTCCTTCGCCAGTTTCCTCAATCTCGCCGCCATCCGCAAATGGTTGCCCAACTTTGTCAACAGGACCTAGCACGATCTGGATTCGTGGAAAAGGCTGGACGTGAATGGACGGGGCGGTTCGAGTCCTTCTGGGCGTCGGGCCGGTTGGGCTCATGTCCGAAAAAGGACCACAAATTTCGGACAGGCAGGCGGTTAGGCCGACCCCATGTAAGCGACTTTTTCCAGCACGAGAGCCGACCTAGAAATCCGTGCCTCATCCACGTCCATGATGTATGGCAGGCATATATTTCAATGCTTCATGCGACAGCAGAACCCCCTTTCTGACGCAAAGCGGCGCCCATAGATCGCCGGCAGGTTCGCGAGACTGGAGCGCGCAGAGGGGGATCAGCGTCAGGTGACTGACAGTCTGCGAGAGTTCTACGAAAGCCTCAATCAGGAGGAGCGAGCTCTCGCGGCTGAAGTCGCGACCGACCGTCTCGGGCTGCTGAGGCGGATCGCCATCAACGAGCTCGACCTCGATTTCGAAGGTGTGGACCTCGGAGCCGAGCCGACAGAGGCCGATCAGGAGCGATCGTACCTAATGCGGATCGGCGTGGCCCGCATCATCAAGCTGGCAATGCAGGCACACGATCGGTTCGTTGCACCGACACTAACGATCCAGCGCGACCTCACCTACTCGGGTGCGGTGCTCTCACTCATCGATGTGGCCGGCGCAGTCGAGCACGGTCGGCGCGTGGCACAGAGCCTAGCCGCGAAGGGCGCCCGAATTGAGAAGCTGCCCGATCGCTTCCGGATCGTCCTGCCCGCGAAGCTGGCCGATCTCGAGTTGCACGAGCGCGAGCTCGAGCGTCTTCACACCGGGCATCACAGGAGAAGGCTGGCGGAGGGCTATGAAGCGATCGTCGGGCCCAGGATCGGCGACGAGGTCAGATCGCTGCTTACCGATCTCGTCTATCCCTTCGCGACGCACTTCATTGGCTACGAGGCGGATCCCGCGCTGGACTTCTACTTCTTCGGGCATGCCTACAACGACATGCTGCTGGCAAAGGGTTTCGACACCTTCCACTTCTCGACGCTCTTCGGTGGCGTGACATTCGCGAACTACAAGCTCGCAGCAATCTTCATCGTGTCGGTGGCGATGAAGCACCGGGCATTCGTGCGAGCGCTCTTGGACAAGGAGCCGTCGATCAGGATCGAGGACGTCCTCACCGTGTCGGTCGAGACCGCAGGCTTCCTCGAAGGACTGCGAGAGTTCATCAATCAGTTCGGCAAGCGGTTCGAAGGCCATGTGCCGGTGACCGATGACGACGTGCGGATCATCTTCGACGTGCTTTCCGTAAGCAGGCGCAATCTGGCGCTACTTGATCGGCCGGGAGCACCGATCCCGCCGTTGATCCAGTGCTCCGACGATCACGTCATCAGGCCACTGGCGGGCGCGACCAGCGATGAGGTCATGCTGTTCCTCCTGAATTCGCTGCAGCACAGCTTTCCGAAGGAGTACGACCGGGCGCAGCGGGCCCGGGAAGGGGTGATGCAGCGATCGGTCGAGAAGGCGATACGCTCGGTGCTTCCGACTCTGGAATTCCGGGGCAACATCAAATTGAGGCAGGCCGGCAAGGTTCTGACGGACATCGATCTGGTGATTGTCGAGGCGCCGGGCAACCGCGTGATCCTCACGCAGCTGAAGCATCAGGACCCGTACGGCGCGGATTTCGCCACGATGCTGGCGAGGACCGGGCGGCTGAATCAGCAGGTGAGCGAATGGCTTCGCAAGGTGCGTTCATGGCTCGCCGCCGCGAGCACGGCCGAACTTCGCGCGACCTTTCGGCTGCCGTCCGGTTCGGCGAGACCCGAAATCAGCCTGCTTGTTCTCACGCGGCACTACGCGCATTCGCTCCGGCAGGTTGTGGCCGGTGACGATGCTACCTTCTCCAACTGCAATCAGCTCGTCACGGCGATAGCGCGACTTCAGGAGCGAGCAGGCGATGCCTCGGCTGGCGATCTGATCGAGGAGCTGAGGGCTCTGAGTACGCCGGAACAGGAAGAGCATCTGCCCGAACCGTCCAGTGTCTGGACCGTCCGAAACCTGCGTTTCACGATCGAGCAGGAGCAGGTCTAGGCGCCCTTGCCCTGCTTCCGCTGTCAAACCGGGCTAAAGGGCGCCTTTGCTCATCAAATCGGCGGCGACTTGGCGCCTGACAGGCGCTCGCATGACGGACCGACGAGGCCCCATGCCGCATCGATGACTTCTTCGAAGGCGAGATCCTTCAAATCCAGTGATGCGGCGTATGCCCGCCATTGAGCCTGCTTGGCGTCGGTCAACATCGCGTCGGACAGTCCCGGCGGCCTCTTGTCGGGTAGCGCCGTGCCTCGCCGATCGAATGTCGCGCTGATCGCCGCATCGAGGTCTTCCGGCGCAATCTCCAGGGCTCTCGGAATGGCCCAGAGATCGAAATAGTCCTTCATCCGCCCGTTGGCAGCGCCAAGAGCAACCATGGCCTGGAACTTCTCGGCAATGACCGAGGCAGGTGGGTAGATCCGGATTTCCGGCTCCTCCATGCCAAGCATTGACGGATAGGCCATGGTCCGGGCAGCGTCGGCGAGGGCGTCGCCGAACCCGATGTCGATCGTGACGGGTATCCGACTCCTTTCAAGATAGGCGTCGGCACGGAGCCGTACGCCACCATATTCCATCTCCTCCCTGATGACGGCGGTCCTCAGACTCCGGGTGTCGAAGACAAGCCCATCGTCGGCGTCGATCGACAGGACTCCGGCAAAAACCTCGCGCAGGTGGTCAGGATCGGAGTTCCCGTGACCCAGAAAGTCCGCATCTCTCGTCTCGCGCGAATCGCTTTCGATCCAGAGGGTGACGAGCATGCCTCCCTTCAGGATGAAGGAACCGCGATGTTCGGATAAGGAAAGGCGATAAAGCAGCCGTTCGAGGGCATAACGGACGAGCACCACATCATAGACTCGCCGTTCGGCACGGGCGAGATTGAGCAGCCGCTGCTTGACCGAAGCCGCAATGTTCGCCGGCACCCTAGCCATTTGACGTGAGTGCCTCGAGATAGGGGCGCATGATGTTCCATGCGTCGCCTGCCATTGCCGCATCTGCGATCGATGCCGGCGTCGCCTTGCGCTGATCCAGCGTGGCGCGGAGTGCTTCTACTGCCACGGATCGATCGACCAGCTTTCGATTTCGGAAGACGTCTGCGAGGGTTTTCGGAATCGAGTAGATTGGAACGCTGATCCCTGAGATCGTGTGATGTTCGATCCCCTGCTGCATGTATCTGTCCCGGAACTCGACGATGCGGATAGGGGGATAGGATGAAGCAGACGGGCTCCAGTCCTTCACGCTGACCGCTATCCAGACCTTGCGCGGCATCTGATCTGTCAGTTCGTGGTATGCCAGCGCGGAGACCATCGCCACGACGCCACGAGGGACTTTCTTCGCTGCCTCTGCCAGTACCTGATGGGTATCGATGTCGGCCTCCGGGCGCTGGTAAAGGCCACGCGAGATGCGGATTAGTTCACCGGCCGCGACGGCGCGGGAAATGGTTTTTGGATCGATACCTTCGTTGCGAAGCTCGTAGGCGCGCACGATGGGGTGTTGCATCAGGAGCTGGGAAAGCAGGGTGCGCTGGGGTTGCTGCTCTTCATTCATGGCCACATAACCTGGGTCTGGCTGACTTGAGACCCAGGTTATGTGGCGTGCTGATTGTCACATAACCTGGGTTTGGACGAGATGAGACCCAGGTTATGTGACGCATGCGGATGTTTCAATCGATCATTGCTTTTGGCCGAACGAGCGCGCTCTCGTAGGCGATATCATCCGACCGGAGCCACGACACGACATCCTCCAGGGTCGACGCTGCATAAGGCTTCCGAAGACCGCATTCCCAGATGATCGCCGTCCGCCACTCCATCGACTGCAACGTCTCGACGACGCTCCTGTCCCGTTCGACATTGCGTTCAAACTTGCCGCGCCAGAACTCGACGTTGCTGGCCGGTGTCGTGCACCAGTGACATCCCTCATGGCGATGCCAGAAGCAGCCGTGCACGAAGATCGCAGCTCGCCGCGACGCCAAGGCGATATCGGGCCGCCCGGGAAGCTTTGCTGCGTGCAGCCTGTATCTGAACCCGGCACGATGCAGCGCCTTGCGCAGAAAGGCCTCCGGCCGCGTGTCCGTGCTGCGGATGCCAGACATCATGCGCGACCGCGTCGCCGCATCGACTACGTCGACCATGGAAAGCGACCTGTCATTTCGCGTCGATGGTGGTAATCATCATCCCTTTGCCTGACCTTCGGAAAGCGTGCGAGTCTTGCCAAGATATTCGGTCGTTGACATTTTTGCAGGTCCGGGGGGACTGGCCGAGGGATTTTCGAGCGTTCCCGGTGCCGCCAACGAGCATGCCTTCAGCATCGCCCTGTCGATCGAGAAAGAAACATCGGCGCACGAGACGTTACGCCTCCGCAGCTTCCTGCGCCAGTTCGACGGCGCGCTTCCCGCTGCCTACTACGACTTCATCAACGGCAAGATCGCCGAGCCTGACTGGGCTTCGTCGTATCCGGACGAGTGGATGGCCGCGGAAAGGGAGGCCTGGAAGCTCGAACTCGGCAAGGAGGACCCTGCTGAACGGCTCGACGCGCGACTGGACGCGATCCGCGAGGAGAGCGATGGCAATGTCATCCTGATCGGCGGACCGCCATGCCAAGCTTACTCGCTCGCTGGCCGTTCGCGCAATGCGGGCAAGGAGGGCTACGTAGCGCTCGAGGACAACAGGCATTTCCTCTACCAGGAATATATCCGAATTCTGGATCGCCTGAACCCCGCCGCCTTCGTCATGGAGAACGTGAAGGGCATGCTGTCTTCCTCGGTGGATGGGGAAAACCGCATCTTCGATCAGGTTCTGCGCGACCTTCGAGGCGAACGCGAAGGCGGGCGACGATATCGGCTGATCGCACTTGATCCGCGCCGTCGACAGCAGCTTGATCTTGGCCGCTTCGAGCCACGCGCGCCCGACTTCATAGTACGCGCGGAGGACTTCGGTGTACCCCAGGCGCGCCATCGGGTGATAGTGGTCGGGCTGCGCGCCGACCTTGCTGAAGACCTGCCGGATCGGGCGCTCGCTGACCTCATGATCCGCCACAATCTGAAGACGACAGTCGGCCACGCCCTAACCGGCATGCCACGACTGCGGAGCGGTCTCAGCCAGGAGGCAGACGGACCTGATGCCTGGCGCGCGCTCGTGCTCGCAGCGATGGCCTTTGTGGCCGAGCTGGAGACCAGTCTGACCGATGAGCAGCACGCTGACTTCGCCGAGCGTGCCAGCGATTATCATCGCCGCTTTGCGGCACTGAAT
The DNA here is from genome assembly GCF_054489705.1 of Sphingomonas sp. RS6. Taxonomy (NCBI): domain Bacteria; kingdom Pseudomonadati; phylum Pseudomonadota; class Alphaproteobacteria; order Sphingomonadales; family Sphingomonadaceae; genus Sphingomonas; species Sphingomonas sp. RS6. Next base: position 12,814 of record NZ_JBTMWM010000009.1, on the reverse strand, counting down.
GATATCCCCGGTCGGGAAGGATTTGGTGTCGGGATTTCCGAAGACTGCCCGGAGGATCTGCGAGACTGGCTGACCGACGCGAAGCTGGAAACGCTACCGAACCATGCGACGCGGGGCCACATGGGCAGCGATCTGGCGCGCTACTTCTTTGCGGCCGTCTTCGCCGAGGTGACAGGCAAGTCACCGAAGGCGTCGGACTTTCCGGAAGAGCTGGCGCCGGCGCACGAAAACTGGACCTCCGGCAATTTTGCCGACCGCTTCAGGGTTCAGCTCGCCACCGGTCCGTCGACCACGGTCACGAGTCATATCTCCAAGGACGGCCACTATTTCATCCATCCAGATCCGCTGCAATGCCGGAGCCTCACGGTCAGGGAAGCTGCGCGGCTGCAGACTTTCCCCGACAACTATCTGTTCAAAGGAAACCGCACGCAGCAGTACACACAGGTCGGCAACGCGGTGCCACCCCTGCTTGCGCGATGGATCGGTGAGGCTCTCTACGCGCTGCTCACCGCGGACCGCGACGAAGCTGCGGATGCAACTGAAGAGCCTCTTCTTGCGCGGACTGGCTGAGCCGGAACCATCATCTTCGCCAGCATCCTCGCGAGCCTGCAAGGTAGTTCAATCTGGCTGAAAATATGGCTTGTCGCTCTGTTCGGCGCTGTGCACAACTGGTCGGGGCGGGACTCGAACTTGAAGGCTTTGGGGGAGCTTGATGCCATCAGCCACACAGACGGAGGCGTTTGCCAGACAGCTGCGCGCGCGCCTCGCAACGGCAGTTGATGTCGATGATGCCGCTCGTCTGGTTCGCGCTGATCTCGAGCCGATCCTCGGCGCGTTTTCGCAGGAGCAGGAGGAGGACTTTGCTGCTGCGATAGACAGCGTCAGAGCCACGATCCGGCCCGTGGAAATCCTGCGCGTCAATTCCATGTTCCGCGTGCGCCAGCAGTGGTATCGCGGTCCTGCGGAGGGCGACCGGCACTGGCCGGCGCTGCGCTCCTACCTCGTGGATTCCAAGGGCTGGTCGGCCGAGACCGTCGATGAGCGGATCGGTGCCGCTTCCAACGAGATCGTCTCGCTGCTTGAAAATCCTGCGGCCGACAGCTTTGCCTGTCGGGGTCTTGTGATCGGTCATGTCCAGTCGGGCAAGACAGCCAACATGACGGCGGTCATCTCGAAGGCTGTCGATGCAGGCTACAATCTGGTCATTATCCTGGCTGGCCTGACAAACAAGCTGCGGAGGCAAACCCAGAGCCGGATGCGCAAGGATCTGGTCGATCGACTGCGCGATCGGTGGGAGCTTCGGACCACGGAGGACGATCAAGGCGATTTCAGGATGCCGCCAAACGGCGGCTTTCCGGCCCCGGCGGAGGGCGTCGTGCAGCTTGCCGTCGTCAAGAAGAACGTGGCGCCGCTCGGTCAGCTTCTTGCGACGCTCGATCGTACGCTTCCAGCCGTGCTCCGCAGGCTGCGCGTTCTCATCATCGACGACGAATGCGATCAGGCCAGCGTCAACACCGCTTCGGGCGAGTATGACATGACCCGGATCAACGAGAACATCCGGGTGATCCTGAAAAAGTTTCCGGCAAATTCCTATGTCGGTTACACCGCGACACCCTTTGCGAATGTCCTGATCAACCCGTTCCCCGTCAACGGCGGGGAGCTGGACGACCTCTACCCGAAGGATTTCATCACCGCTCTTCCGACACCGGACGGCTATTTTGGCACTGAGCGGCTGTTTGGCCGCCCGCCCGCCGATGCCGAAGCGCCTCTTCCGGACGAAGAGGGCCTCGACATGATCCGGGACATTGCCGAGGACGATACCGCGTTGCTTCAACCGCCGAGCCGGGCGCAAAAAGATACCTTCCAGCCGCGGATGCCCTCCTCGCTCGAGGACGCTGTTCTCTACTTTCTCGCATCCTGCGCCGCGCGGCGCTTCCGGGGGCAGGCTGGCAGCCACATGTCGATGCTGATCCATACCTCTGCGTACGTGATCATGCATGATCGACTTGCGACGCTGGTCAAGGCGTGGCTGGAGGTCGTCGGCAAGCAGCTGCTGGATCCCTCGTCTCCGCTGTGCCAGCGAATGCTGGCCTTCTGGAATGCAGAGCAGCTCAGGATTCCAGATGGGGTCTGTCCTCATCCGCATGTCACCTCCGATGAGCTGATGCCCTTCATGCCGGCCGTGCTGGAATCGCTTGAAGTGCCCGTCGAGAACGGCGTCAGCGAGGATCGCATCGACTACGACGGTCCTCCGAAGACCTACATCGTCGTTGGCGGATCGATTCTTGCCCGCGGACTTACGATCGAAGGTCTGTGTGTCAGCTATTTCCTGCGCACCTCCAGCCAGTACGACACGCTGCTACAGATGGGCCGCTGGTTCGGATATCGTCCGGACTATGAGGACATGCCGCGGATCTGGATGACAGAGGCGCTGTCGACCGCATTCCGCTCGCTTGCCCTCATCGAGGCGGAAATCCGGGATGACGTCGCCGAATATGCCATTCGCCACAACACTCCGATGGAGTTCGCCGTCCGCGTCCGCTCCATACCGGGCATGGCGATCACTGCTGCAAGCAAGATGCGAGCGGCGGTGCTGACCGACGTCAGCTACGCCGGAAAGCACGTGCAGACGATCCGTTTCGATCATCACGATCCGCGAATCGTGCAGGCGAACTGGACCGCGGCTGCACATCTCATGACCCAGGCGACAGACCTGGGCCTTCGATCGGCCGACCTCTCGCAGGTCCTGTTCGAAGGCGTTCCCGGCAGGCTGATCGTCCAGTTCCTGCGCGCCTACTCCGTGCAGGCGTCGCACCGCGAACTGTCGGCAGACTTCTTGCTCGGCTATCTCGAGGCGTCCGGTGACAGCCAGAAGACCTGGAGCGTCGGCGTCATCGAGCCTCGGATCGGCGCCGCCTCTGCCGAGCCACTCGGCGGCCTGGGACCTGTCCGACTGTCCACGAGAAGCCGCCTGAACCGGCCGGAAGACTTCGCCGATATCAAGGCCCTGATGTCCAAACGCGACGTCCTGTTCGACTGCGGCGAGCCAGGTGATGGCGTTCCGGACGCGGACTGGAGCGCGCTGAAGGCGGCGCGCGCCGGGATCGTCGGGCCCGTTCCGATGCTCCTGCTTTATCCGATTGATCGATCATCGCAGCCTCGGCCAGGCTCGACCGAGCGCTCTCCGCTCGATGCGGTCGGTGACCTCGTAGGCTTCGGGATAGTCTTCCCCGGCGCGGCCGAGGGAGCGGGCGGATACTACAGCGTTCGCCTCGAGCCCCCGTCAGCGGATGATCTCGAGGAGATCGAAGACGAGATCGCCGAACAGCTTGAGGCCGGGCGTGCCCGCTGAAGCGTCAGTCGATCACTGGGAGATGCTTCGGCGCGGCGGGCAGGCGTCGACGGCACTCGAGATACCTAGCATCGACACTGGGGTCGAGACCGGCTCAGGTTCGGTGCGCCTTGCTCTGGGCATCGCGGGCGAGCTCAGGCTGCTGCTTCCCGTCCGGCAGAGCGAAAGGATAGCAGAGACGCCACCAAGTGATGCTCTTGGCATCGGCGTAGCGACCTACACTCTGGGCGGCACTCCTATCCGATATCTCGACATGACCTGCCTGGTCGGCGCCCTCGATGGCGTGTTCGCCGATGTCGCAGACGAGATCATGGACAGAATCGTCGAGGGTGCGTCCCCTGTGGAGGCATGTCGCACAACGATCGACGATTTCCGCTCTCTGCTGATCACGCCGTCTGCGGAGGTCTCGATCCAGGAGATTCGGGGCCTGATCGGCGAACTGCTGATGCTGCGCACATTGCTTGCCCTCGATCCGACGGCGTGGAAGCTCTGGCGCGGTCCGCTTCGCGAGCGCCACGACTTCCACGGTGGAACCGTTGCGACGGAAGTGAAGACGACCAGTCGGTCGGCCACGCGAAGCGTGACGATTTCGGCTGTGGACCAGCTTCTGCCACCGGCGGGAGGCTCGTTGACACTCGCGGTCTTTCAGCTGGCGGAGACGGAAGGTGGGGACATCTCGGTCGCGAGACTTGCAGCTGATGTCATGCGCGCTGCCTCCGACGGGCAGGAGGTCGCGCGCCTTGTCTCCGGTTATGGCTGTACCAATCCCGAATCCCGAGAATGGAACCGATGCCGGTTTCGACTGGAAGATGAAGATCACTATCTGGTCGACACTGGGTTTCCGCGGGTCATTCCCGACAGCTTTGCAGGCGGAGTCGTCCCGAGCGGTGTCGAACAGATCTCCTACGTCGTGAACCTCGGCGCGGCGGAACATTGCCGACTGAGCAACGAGGGCGTCGAGGCCCGAAATGCGGAGCTGATTGCATGCCTCGACCACCTCTGACGCTTCACTCCGAAGCCTACTCGGCGTCAGGCAATCTGGCGGCCGACGGCTACCGCAAGCTACTCGGCGCGCCCTCCATCGATCTCGTGCAGACGGTCGTCCGAGAGGCCGTCCAGAACAGTTGCGACGCGGCCCTTTCGGATGGCGGCGCGGAGGTTCACTTCCGTGTGAGAGCCCTTCAGCCGGCCGAGCTAGAAGCACTTCGCGATACCGTTCTGGTAGATCGACCGCTCGACGAAAGCGCGGCAGACCCCCTCGAAGCCTTTCTGTCGAGTGCGACCCCGCATGTTCTGGAAATATGCGATTTCGGAACGGCCGGACTGGCGGGTCCAACGCGCGCGGATGTGGCGGCGACGGAGGACGAACCGACCGACTTCGTCGACTTTCTCAGAAATGTCGGTTCCCGACGGAACACGACGCATGGCGGCGGGACGTATGGCTACGGGAAGACCTCGCTGTATCTCGCCAGCCGATGCTCGACGATCGTGATCGACAGCCAGACCACCGATGCAGGAGAACCTCGGCGCCGGCTCATGGCGGCTCAGCTGGGCTCTGCGTTCAGCGCGAATGATGCCGACGGCATTCGACGCCGTTTCACCGGTCGACATTGGTGGGGGCAGAGATCGGGTGATGACGAATATGTCGACCCGGTCGAAGGAGACGATGCAGCCGACCTCGCCGGCGCTCTCGGCTTCCCGAGGAGATCACCGGAACATAGCGGCACATCGATCATGATCCTCGACCCGGTGTTCGTGGAGGAGGACCGCGAGCACGCGATCGATCTGATTGAAGAGGCCCTTCTCTGGTTCTTCTGGCCTCGATTGCTGGAGGGCACGCCTGGAAGCAGGAAGATGCACTTTCGCATCTTCGTGGACGGCGAGGAACGCATGCTGCCTCGACCCGAGGATTTCCCGCCGCTCGATCTCTTTGCTCGCGCGATGAAGAATCTGCGCTCCGATCCTCCGGGCGGCGACGTCGTGAAATCCTTTCGGCCGAAGCGCGATCTGGGGCGCTTGAGCTTCACTCGTGGCCTTCGTGCCGATCGCGTTGCGCCTGCCGGCCGCGCGGACAGCCTGTTTCCCGAGCGCTGCGCGGCAATTGCCGTCATGCGGCCGGTAGAGCTCGTCGTCCGATATTTCGCGGGGACCCAGATCGCAGATGACCGCTTCGAATGGGCCGGTGTCTTTGTAGCTTCGGACGATGATACCGTCGAAGAAGCCTTCGCCATGGCAGAGCCTCCGGCTCATGATGACTGGCAGTATGAGGCGCTCTCCGACAAAGCAGCTCGCAGCATCGTCAAGATCGCAGTGGATCGCATCCGGGCAGCCGCGCTGGAATATGCAAACCCGATCTCGGCCCCTGCTCCGGACGGAGACAAGGGGCCGTCGCTCGCGGGCATTGCCGGACTTTTCGGCAGAGCACTGGAGGGTGATGGCGAAGGAGCCGGACCGCGTCGACTTGGGCCAGGCGGCGGCGGTGGTACGGGGCCGTCAGTTACCCGACCCACGTTCGTCCGGCTGGAACTGGGCGAAGCCGGACCTGTCGGTGTCTTCGAACTCGCGGTTCGTGGCGAAGGGCCGGCGGTCTCGCTCCACCTTGATCCGCTGCTGGTCATGGATGGCGGAACGGCATCGGAATATTCCACTGCCGCGCGCCCGACCGTCACCCGCGTTGTCGACGAGGCCGGAGAAGAGCTCGCGATCGACGGACCTGTGGTCATCAGCGACCGTCGGGGGAGGTTCGAGGTCTCGGTTGCCATGCCGGCAGACTGTGCAGTGACGATAAACGCACGCATAAGCTCTGACGAGACCGTCTGATGGGACGGATTGCTTTTCCGTTCCTGACCTTGGATCAGACCGCGATCAGTCCGGAACCTTGGGCGCTGCTTGATGGCGGCGTGGAGACACCGATCGGGGACGCGTGGCTGCCCGACTGGGACGCTGCGAGAGACCTTCGTCTCCGACGCCTCGTGACAACCGATCTCGATCGCGCCGCTGACCTGCTCTCGATGCCGATCGATGATGGTGCGCTCGAGCTCGTCACCCGGATCGGGACTGGTATCGGCAACTTGCCGCGTCGGATCATTGCGACTTCGAAGCTGCCGTTGATGCGGATGGAACCGACAGTTGTCATCGACGAGGTGGTGTCCGGCCACAGCCTCTCGCAGCGCCTGCTCGTCGATACTCTCGTCATCCTACGCCAGCCGCGGGAGGGTTCACCGCTGTCGCCCGGCCTTGCCGGCTCGAAGCTGTGGTCGGATCAGCTCGATCTCCGCCTGGAAGGCGAGGAACCGCGTTTTCCTATGGAGGCCGTCAGCTTCTTGGAGCGCTTTGCCGGCCGGCCCGAGGCCTATGCCCCTTGGCTGCTGCACTGGACGCCAGGCAACCTGCATCGCGATTTCGGCGGAAGTGTACGCCTGTATCTCAACAGCGACCGCGCCGATGTGACCGATCGACTGCTCGTGGGCGATCGCGCCACTACCCAGGTGGTCCTCGCCGATGTCATGACCCAGATCATTTCTGTGTCGCTGCGCCAGAATGATTTCGAACGGCTCGCCGTGGAGGCCGATCCATGTTCGATCGCCGGCCGGGCAGCCCACTGGATTGGCCTCGCATTTCCCGGACAGGACATTGCTGCAGTCCGCAGCATGATCGATCTTCGCCCGTCCACATTCCATGCCGGCATTCTGGCTGCGGCGGACATCGTCGGTCTCGAGGAAGGCGCGTGATCGTGCAGCTTTTCCCCAGGCTGGATCGACTGGCTGTCGACGCGCTTCTGTCCGCCCGCGCCGACGACGCGGTAAGTCCGGAACCCATTGTCGATGCAGACAGCTTTCCAGTCGAGACCCGCTACGCTGCAAGTGGCGGCAGTCCGATCAGGCATGAGATCCTCATCGATATTCGCGCTGGCCTTGAAGAGATCGCAGCTGGCTGCGGATTCCCCGACCGCGGAAGCGCAGCCGATCGCGCGCGGTTCGATGAGCGCGCGTCCGCCTTTCTTGCCCAGCGAAACGAGCTTGATGGCGGCGAGGCCCTGCGCGACGACGTATGGGCGTTCCTAGCTTGCGTGCTTCTTCCGGATCTGGTGGCTTGGCGGTTCGCGGATCGGCCTGTGGAGCGCTTTCATGGCGGGGTGCGCAATACGTTTCAGCGCCTCTGGCTTCGAGGCCGAATTCTGGACCGCGGCGACACGGCAGAAAGGCGCTGGGAGCTTCTTGGCGCGCTCACCGAGGACGCGCTGGTTCAGATCACGGAGCGCCCATCGATTGGCAATGACGCGAGGCTGTCTCGAGCACTGGCCGAAGGCTGGCTGCGGGCATCGCAGCAGCTGGGGCGCGCGGCAATGGAAGGCGCCATGCGGGAGGCGGTGATCCGACTGAGGCTTCGCAATCAGGTGCAGCTCCTGTCCGAACTGGATGATCGGGCGCTCGAAGAGGCGGTCGACGCATTCTTCGCGCATACGCATGCTGCAGTCGCGCCGGAGAGTCGGTCGTGGACCGATCGTCTGCTGGGCCGCGGCCCGATCACCAACATGACTAGGAACACTGCGTGACCTCGCCAAGAGCTTGGTCGTTTCTCGCCATCGACGGTGCTCGCCAATATGGTGGCAACGCCGGCTACGAGGACACCCCCTCCACCGTCTACCGGTATGACAGCGATGTTCCCAACCATCTGAATGTCCGCCCCGGTGATGTCGCGATCATCCGTTCGCGGGCAGCTGTGCTGGGGATTGCGACGGTAGAGAACGTAATCGAAGCGACCGGCCCCAAGTCGCGCCAGCGATGCTCCGAATGCGGCACGGCCACCATCAAGTCGCGTGCCGCTCGGACGCCCCGCTGGCGCTGCAGGGAAGGTCATCTGTTCGATGAGCCTGTCGAGGAAATCGTGCAGGTGACGACTTTCGAAGCGCACTACGGAGGCACTTTCAAGCCGTGCTCAAATGCGATGACACTCGCTTTGCTGGATGGCGCCGTCATGCGTCCGAGTACCCAGATGTCGATCAAGGAAATCGATCTCGCGCAGCTGGAACCTGTCCTGCTGTCCAATGGGATTACCGCTGACTTCGTCCAGAATTACATACGCCGCCTCTCCCCTGAGGATACCGACGCAGGTGGCAATGAAGCCGCGCACTCGATCATAGAGGAGCGGCGTCGTGTGCTCAGGGAAATTGCGCTTCGCCGGGGCCAAGCCCGATTTCGACAACGCCTGATAGATCGCTATGGCGCCTGTTGTCAGGTTAGCGGCTGCGCATTTCCCGGCCTCATCGAGGCGGCTCACATCAGCCCTTATGCTCGTTCAAATGACAACAGTGAGCGCAATGGCCTGCTTCTGCGAAGCGATCTGCATACGCTTTTCGATCTTGGTCTGTTGGGAATCGATCCAAAGTCGCTCAGAACAGCAGTGAACCCGCAGGCGAGAGCTGCCGGGTATGAACAGTTCGACGGGGTCGCAATCCACCTGAACGGGTCTACAGGGCCTGAGCGGTCAGCGCTCGAAGAACGCTGGCTCCTCTACGTCGAACAGCTGCCGCCGAGCGACTTCGACGAATTTGCGGGCAGCGGAGGTGCCGGTGCCTAGAGGCAACCTCGCGAGGCAAGATGTCCTGAATGCGATCGCCGAATTCAACGCGTCAGGGCGAGACGCGTTTCTTGAGCGCTATGGTTTTAATGGAGCGCGGGACTATTTTCTGATCCACGAAGGGCGTCGCTACGACTCGAAGGCAATTGCCGCGGTGGCCAACAAGTGGGCAGCGGGCGGCGGGGGTCAAGCTCTGACAGCGCTCGAACTCAGCGGCGGCCGCACGGATGCCGCGAAGAGACTGCGCGAGCTCGGGTTTGAAGTGACGGAGCCGGCTGGCTCAGCGGCGGGCAGCAGCGGGAACCTTGACCAAGCGTGGTCCCGCTTCCTAAGAAACATTGCTGCTTTTCAGAAGGGGCTGCCGTTTACGAACTTCGACGAAGGGGTTGCAGCAGCCTGGGAAGGTTACAAACCGCGTCTCCGCAGCCGTGCGCTGGAGCTTCTGGCGCCGGAAAGCTGGACATCGCAAATGATCGGATCCGGCCAGATTCTGCAACGAGCAATCGACGCCATCGAGATACAGGAAGATCGTACCAATCTGACGAACAATCTGGTCTTTTGGCAGAATCGCTATGGTCATGCGAACAGGGAGCATCGCGCGCTGCTCGAGGCGATCGACCGCCCGGGACCTCGAAGTGATATCGAAAAGGCCCTGTTTGCACTCTACCGAGGGGGGGACGAAGCACCCTTGTTCTCCGAGCTCGGCGAGCTCCTCGGCCCGCGATATCCGCTGCTCGCGTACCTCTATTTCCTGAAGGACATGGATCGGTTCATGCCGATCCAGCCGACGGGATTTGATCGAGCCTTTCAGGAGCTGGGAATCGATCTGGTCACTCTCCGCAACTGCAGCTGGGACAACTATCTGCAGTTCAACGCTGCCATCGACCAGGTTCGAGACGATCTCGTATCGATCAGGCGTATCCGAGGCGTTCGATTGATCGACGCCCACTCATTCTGCTGGCTGCTCGTTAAGCTCCCGGAGGCCGGCAGTGGTGGTCCGGTTGTTGATCCTGGTCGCATTCTCGGCGCTCGGGCGAAGGCGATCGTTAACATGCGTCTTTCGATCGAGCGGACTGTGGCGCAGGCTAACGGCCAGGCAGTTCTCCGTACGGTAAAGAACAAGGACCTCCTGCTCGACGCACGCGCATTGGAGAAGCTGCTCGAACAATGCTTGGCGATTCAGGAAAATCGCTGCGCCCTGACGGGCATACCCTTCGACTTTGACGGCGCTGATCGAAGCATCCTGCCGTCGCCGGACAGGATCGACAGCAGGGGCCACTATGCGCCGGGCAACATTCAGGTTGTCTGTCAGTTCGTGAACTACTGGAAGAACGCCACTCCGAACGACGAATTTCTGCGCCTTCTCGACCTCGTCCGACGGGTCGACTAGTGGTCAGGATCGATCATGCACGCGTCGCTGCTTGGTTGAAGAACTTTCCGGCAGCGCAGCGCGGAGTGGCCGGAGATCTGATCGACGCGCTTTCCCTTATCAGCGAGACGGACCTCCGACGTGAACTTGGCGGTCACCTCGCATTGCTCGTGGACAAGCTTCAGACGCCAGTCGCAGCGTTTCCGGCCAGAGAGGTTGACCCAGCCCGCTCGGCGCATGAGGCTGGGCGGGACGGTGCCTATCACCTTCTCGAACCTGGTCTGCCGGGCAGCGAGGCAATCATCGGAAACATCTTGACCGGAGTAGTCAGACGCAGGGGCCCGTCCGCGCACCTTCTCTCCCTGCTCGATCTCGCTACCCTCCGCGATCGCAAGGTCAAGACGATGCTGCTGGTCGACGACTTTTCGGGCTCAGGAAAGCGTCTCCTCGACTTCCATAGTGCAATGCTCCGCCATCCGACCGTGCGAAGCTGGACCTCATTCGGCTGGATCAAGTTTCATGTCGCGGCATTCGCCGCCACGACCCGTGCCATCGCGCTCCTCGAACGAAGGTTTGGCAAGGAACGGGTGCACATTGTGCGCGCGTGTCCCACCTTTCTCGGCACCGGCTGGACGCCGGAGCAGCAGGAGGAGGTAGAGAGACTTTGTCTGGCCCATGCAGGCCGAAGCAACAGGCGCCGCGCGCTTGGGTTTCGCGACAGCCGCGCCCTGATTGCGTTCGAACATACTGCGCCAAACAATCTTCCGTACATTCTCTGGAAAAGGGCAGAAAACTGGAACAGCCTGTTCGAAGACAAGGCTGTACCCAGCGATCTGCTCCCGCTGTTCACCATGAGACCGACTCCTGTTCATGGTCCCTTGGCAGGAAGCGCTGGAGCCGCACGACTGGGTCAGATCGTCGACCTGCTCGCCCGCCGTGTGCGCAATGTCGCGGAGATTGCTGAGATCACGGATATCAGCATCGCTGAGGTGAAACGTCTGATCGACCTTGTAAAGCAGCTCAGCCTTGCCAATCAGAACCTGCGGCTCACCGACGCTGGCAGGATCGAGCTCAAAAAATGGCGCCTTGCGCATCCAGATCAACAGTTGCCCAACAGGGCGGAAGCCTATTATCCTCGTGAATTGAGGGCGGAGCGGTGAACGTTCAGCTTCCCGCCGGCCGAAAGGCCGGTCCATGCCACGGGGTTCTCGTGGCGGGCTGGTGCGTTGCACTTCGCCTGGGAAACGGCATCGCTGGGATCGACCGTGGTGAAGCGAACTCCGGCTCCGACGAGGACTGGGCTCGTTCGCTCCACCAGGGCCTCCATTCGGGTCAAAGTGGATGATCGGCGCTTCGCCCCACCAGTATCGCGCCGAGGCCGCGGCGCGCGGCCGGCCGGAACCAGTAATCTCGGCGGCGATAGCTCAGGCTGCGAAGGCGGAGGCCATGGGAGCGCCGGCTATCCTGACGCTGGGGCATCTCGCGTTTCGTATGGATGTGAGCCACCGGTATCTCCGGTCGGTGATCGCAAAGCGTACAGGTGAATTCTACCGTGAGTTCCATATTCGAAAACGTTCCGGCGGTCTCAGACGCGTTGTAGTTCCCGCTCCGAAACTGATGTCGGTGCAGCGCTGGATTGCGCGCGAGATCCTGCGTGACAGACCAGTGCATGACGCCTGCTTTGCCTACGTACCTCGTCGATCCATTGTCGACTGCGCGACTAGGCACGTAGGAGCAGGATGGCTGCTCAAACTGGACATACACGATTTCTTCGAGAGCATCCCGGAGCGATCGGTGTATCATGTCTTCCGATCGCTGGGTTATCAGCCGCTTGTTTCGTTTGAACTGACCCGGATCTGCACGAGGCCTTGGATCGATCCACCAGTGGACAAGCAGAGACAGCGCTCGGTCGCCAACTGGGCGAGACGTGGCATAGAGCTCTATCGCCGTCGGTTTACTGGCTATCTGCCTCAGGGCGCTCCGACCAGTCCGATGCTGTCCAATCTCGTGTGCCGATCCCTTGACGAGGATTTGAGCGCCTTTGCTTCACGTGAAGGGCTGGTGTTCACTCGCTATTCCGATGATCTGACCTTTTCCGGACCGACGAGCAGTTTCTCGCGCGATCGAGCGAAGCTGTTGACAGCTGAGGTTCGAAGCATCCTTGTTCGACATCGCTTTCGCATGCACGAGGGCAAGATCTCGGTCGTCCCACCGGGAGCAAGAAAGGTGGTTCTCGGCCTGCTTGTCGATCGCGATCGTCCGCGCCTTTCGCGGGAGCTGCGCACCCGCCTCGAGGATCACGTCCGAGGCTTGGAGCGGTTCGGAATTGCCGCGCATGCAGACAATCGCGGGTTCGCGTCGACGACGGGGATGATCAATCACATAGCGGGACTCATCAGGTTCGCTCGCGATGTCGAAGCTAATTTCGCTGATGCACTCCGAGTTCGGCTCGAGGCGGCTTTGATGAAGTGGAACTGGACACCTTTGTCATGATCGAGCGGGTATACCGGAGG
>NZ_JBTMWM010000008.1:0-160142 GCF_054489705.1 Sphingomonas sp. RS6 | reverse complement strand
GTCTTTGTGCGCCCGGGCGAACTGAGCTGCTGCCGGTTTCGTGGACACCGAGATAAGGTGTTTTTGGAACCGGAGGATGGAGATGCAACGACGGAAGTTCAGCCGCGAGTTTAAGCTCGAGGCGGTGAAGCTGGTACGGGAACGCGGGGTATCGGTGTCGCAAGCCGCCCGCGATCTGGACCTGCACGAGAACGTGCTGCGTAAATGGGTGCGGGAGCAACAGGCCGATCCGGGATCAGCGTTTCCCGGTCACGGCGTGATGAAGCCCGAGCAGCATGAGATTGAGCGGCTGCGCCGCGAGTTGGCCAGGATGAAGGCTGAGCGTGACATCTTAAAAAAAGCGGCGGCCTACTTCGCCAGGGACTCGATATGAGGTTCGAGTTCATCGCGAAGCACCGAGGGATCTGGCCGGTATCGTGGATCTGCGAAGCGCTCGGTGTTTCGCGCAGCGGCTTTCACGCCTGGCTGGTTCGTGCGCCCAGTGCCCGCGCCCGTAGCGACGAGGATCTCGGTGCCAGGGTTCGCGCCAGTTTTATCTCCAGCTACCGCACCTATGGTGCGCGCCGCGTCTGGCACGATCTTCTGGCCGAAGGCCTTTCATGTGGCTTGCATCGCATCGAGCGGCTGATGCGTGTGCACGGCCTGAAGGCGCGCCCGCGACGCCGTGGTCTACCCAAGGATAATGGCCTGCGGTCGGTCATTGCCGACAACGTGCTTGATCGCCAGTTCACCGCCGAAGCGCCGAACCAGAAGTGGATCGCAGACTTCACCTACATCTGGACCGCCGAAGGATGGCTGTATGTCGCCGCCGTCATCGACCTGTTTTCGCGGCGCGTTGTCGGTTGGTCGATGAGCGGCAGCATGACCGCCCAGCTCGTGACCGACGCGCTGATGATGGCGATCTGGCGACGCGGAAAGCCCGACGCATTGCTGCATCATTCGGATCAGGGCAGCCAATACACGAGCGAGCAGTTCCAGCGGTTGATGGCCGACAATGGCGTTACCTGCTCGATGAGCCGATCGGGCAACGTCTGGGACAACGCGGCGATGGAGAGCTTCTTCTCGTCGATGAAGACCGAACGGATCGGCCGGAAGACATATCGCACGCGCAATCACGCGAAGGCCGACGTTTTCGATTAGATCGAGCGCTTCTACAACCCGACACGCAGGCACTCGACCTTGGGCTATCTCAGCCCCATGGACTTCGAGCGGCAGGCGCAGGTAGCTTAACCTCGTGTCTATCAAACCGGCAGCAGCTCATCAATCGGACCGTCGGCTCTACTCATAGGTGGAGGAAGGTCGGGGCTAAGGCCACAGACATTGCCGTTCAACCGATCTCTAATGCGCGGTCGTCCCATTTCTTCATCTCCGCTGCGCCATTTCGGGAAACACAATCAGGAACAGCTTTCGGGAAAGCCAACCCTGTCACGGGATGCCAGCGCATGCAGTCACCAGCTGGCCCGCGTCATGTTCCCAATCGGGAAGCCGCCGCTACGCTAGTAGCGAGAACGAGTTGCCGAAATTGTGCAGTAGGACCGGCAGGAGCAGGCTCCCTGTCCGCAGGCGCAGCCAAACGGCGATGAACGATGGAATTGCCGTCAGGGCCATTGTCATAGGGTCGAAGGAGAAGCTGCCGCGCGAGAAGCCGAACGCGTGCGCCATTCCGAACAAGAAGCATGATAGCACAGCACCCCAACCCCAATCGACACCGAGCATCCGCTTCCTGCCGGTGAAAGCCTGATCCAGCGCGAACAGGAGGATGCCCCGGTAAAAGGGTTCTTCCTCCAGACCCGGCATAGTCAACTGGAAAGCGATTTCCTCCCCACTGGATCGGCCGTCCGGGAAGGCCAATGCGGTCACGGCGAAGAAGGCGCAGTAGAGCGCCGCGACTGGCAACGCGGCCTTCAGACTTCCGGACTCTTGCGTGATTGTCAGACCCGTACGACGAAACCCGAATGCCGGCGACGCGGCCATGGCGAGAGTGGCTGCTAACGCCAGGAGCTTGCCTTGCCAGTTCCACTCTCCGCCGATCAGATCAGGCAGCGATCCGTAGGCGCGGGTAAGAAGCGCGTCGTTGATCGCCACCAGCAGCGCCGCGATCAGCAGCCAGCGCGGAGAGAAGCGCTTCCGGTCGGTGCATCCCAACACCACCCCCAAGACGAGGAGAAGCGCCAGCGTTCCCCCCAAGCCGATCAGTCCGTTCACGCGCCCACCTTCATCCTATGTAGCGAGAGCGTGCAACTCTACCCAGGGTGCGACGGCTTGCCCTCTCAAAACCGGGCATTTCGCTCATCAAAACCCGGCTTTCGCCAAGTGCGCGCCGTTTGGTTGCTCCTGACGTGCAGCGGTTCGGTAGTCGCTGGGGGTGCGCCCTTCGATTGCTTTGAAGGCACGGTTGAAGCTGGCGAGCGAGGCAAAGCCGCTGTCCAGCGCGACTGTGATCAGCTTATCATCCCGATCTCGATCACCCAGCAATCGACGTGCCTCCGCTACCCGGTAGTGGTTCAGAAAGGTACGGAAATGATCGTAGCCCAGCTCGTGATTGATGAGCGTCCGCACAGTGCGTTCGGGCGCGCCCATCCTCTCGGCAAAAGCGGAGAAGGTCAGTTCAGGATCGAGGAACACCCGCTCGGTTTCCATCAGGCCGGACAATCGGCGATGCAATTCGCTGTCATGCCGGAGGTCGGATTGCGGTGCTGGTTCCGCCAGCAGCGGCGGTTCCGCGGCCACACCGAAGGTCAGCACGTCGGCACGCACGGTCAGCAGCCTGCCGGCGAGCCAAAGGCCGAAGGCGAGCGCCATCGCGTTCTGCGTCATGGCGAACGCGAGTGGACGCCATGCGAAGCCGAACAGCGCATCGGCTGCCAAGTCGATGAATAGCATTCCGCCGAGCAGGACCGCGACCATGATCCGGGCGTCGTGACGTTGCTGAATCAGGTCGCCCTGACGTTCGGTCAGTAGGCGCCAGACCATATGGCCGACAATTGAGAAGCCCAAAGGGACCAGCAGCAACGACAGCCCTTTGCTCGCCAAAGCATCGCCGAGCAGCCCGCGATCCGCTGCGGCGATGGCGACCCAGGCCAAACCGACGCCCAACACGGCCCCTCTCAATCTGAACCGGCTATCAAAGCACGACAGGCAGAACCACCATAGGAAGACGACCGCGAAACCACTCACGGTGTGAGCAATGGCACCGACGATTCCGGTCGGGGCTAGCGCGGCGATCGGCGTGTTGCCGATGACGAAGCCAGAGAGGCAGAGCGTTAGGGGTGCAAACAGCGCCGCAGGCAGGCCAACCCGGCGACGCGCGCTGAACAGGAGCCATGCCAGCAGGAGGATCGTGCCGACAGCACCCGCCCGGATCGCGGCGTCAAGTTGGCCAATGTTCATGCCGTCACGATAAGAAAGGGTGCGGCACCAAGCCACCTCGCCCATCCATAGCCGACTCGTCCACGGTCTTCTCATCAGCGGTGAGTTTCGAGAACGTATTTCTGTTCCCGTTTTTTTTTTGATCCTATCCGGGACGCTGGCGCACGGCAACTCCCGGGCGATACCGCCGTTCGGCGAGGCATCTGTGGATGGCAGAAAAGTCCCAATTCCAATCGCCGGCCGGTCGAAAGCCTCACAATTCAACCGGGAGCGAGATCACAAACGAGGCGCCCGCCGCGTACGCCGCATCAAAGTCGATGTTCCCACGATTGGCGTCGAGCAGCGAGCGCAGGATTGGCAGGCCAAGGCCGGTACCACCATCCGAGCGGCGCGTGGTGAAGAACGGCTCAAAGATGCGATGGCAATCTCCCAAAGGCACCCCTGGACCATCGTCCGTCACGGTCACTTTAACACCCGCAGGCGCTGATCGGGCTACGAGCGTCACCTGCGTGGCGCCTGCCTGCTTGCTGTTTTCGATCAACCCCACCAGCACCGCTTCCAGCACGTTGGAGGGCATCGCGACCAGCGGCACAGGCTGCTCCGAGATGTGGACAGCAAACCCAGCGCCCTCGTGCCCATAGGCGTCAGCGATGCAGCGCATCACATGGAGCACATCGGTTCGAGCCCCCTCCTCTGCCGTCGCCATGTCTGCACGCGCGAGATCGAGCAGCCGGCTGACGAGCAGATTGAGCCTGCCTGCGTCGCCGGCGATGTTGGCGAGGAAGCGCTCGCGATCCGCGGCGGCCATGTCGCCATGGTCCTGCAGCAGTTCGACTGCGCCTCGGATGCCCGCCAGCGGCGTCTTGAATTCGTGGCTGACAGCATGTGCGAAGTCGCGCAGATATCGCGAGCGCCGCTCGATCGCCTCGGCCATGCTGCCGAAGTCGCGGTACAGCGCCTGGATCTCGATCGCGGCGGTCGTGGGCGCCTCCGGCACAGTGCCGCCGCCCTTCGCGACCGCCCGGGTCGCCTCGCCCAGCGCCTCCACCGGCCGCACGATGCCGCGCGACAGCAGGCCGCTCAGTACCACCAGCGTGGCGAAGATCACGACGATGCCGAACAGGATCTTGCCGCGATCCTCATAGATGCCGACGAACAACACGCGCGGCGAGCGCGCCAGCAGCAGCACCCCGACCACCCGGCCGTCAACGACGATCGGCCGCGCATGGTGGAGGCGCAGGTCGGAGGCACGGCTCAGCCACTCGAGCGCATAGTGCGGCCGGTAGGCGCCGTTGCGGCGCAGCGTCGTCACCGCGCGACCGGCGAGCGCCGCCTGCAGTTCCGGCATCGCGCCATAGGCCAGACGCACATCGCCGCCTGCAAGAATGCGCCCCTGCGGGTCGAGTAACTGGATCGACGCGAGCGTCGTGTTTGCCGTCGCACGGAGGACCGGGGCTAAGCGCATTGCCCAAGCACGCGTCTTAGGATCGACTCCGCCTGGTCGGGAGACGGCTGCCGGGCGCTCAGGAAGGACCGTTGTCAGGCGCAGATCAAGCGTAGACGCGCTGGGCATGGTGCCCATGCTCGCCGGCATCCCGTGCGCACCCGGCCACTCGGCCGCGCCCGCCGCTGCCAGTGCCGCGCTCTGCGCGATCAGCGCGGCCTCGGTCTGGCGCAGCAGGCTGTTCTCATAGACCCGCAGGAACAGCGCGCCGAAGCCCGGCAAGGCCGTCACGAACACGAAGGTCAGCAGCAGGATCGTGCGGAGCCGCAGGCGCGGCCAATGGCGCCGCACGACGGCTTTGAACCGCTCGATCACCCCGCCCCGCAGGTGCCGAGCCGATAGCCGATACCGGCGCGGGTCTCGATCACGTCCTCCGCGCCGATCCGCGCGAACTTGCCCCGCAGGTTGCGGATGTGGCTGTCGATTGTGCGATCGGTGATTGCGAAGCCCGGCCCATGGAGCCGGTCAATGATCGCATCGCGGCTGAACACCTTGGACGGCATCGCCGCCAGCGTGCGCAGGATGCCAAACTCGGTGACGGTGAGCGGCACCGCCTCCCCTGCCCAGCTCGCCTGCCAGCCATCGGGGTCGAGCGTCAGGCGTCCATGCTGGAGCGGCCCCGCCGCCGCGGCGACGTCCGGCGGGCGGCTGCCCACCCGCCGCAGGATCGCCATCACCCGCGCCACCACTTCGCGCGGCGAGAAGGGCTTCACGACATAGTCGTCCGCGCCGAGCTCGATACCGAGGACGCGATCGATCTCGTCGTCCCGGCTCGACAGGAACAGGATCGGCAGATCGCCACCGGCTCGCAGCCGCCGGCAGACCTCGATCCCATCCATGCGCGGCATGTTGATGTCGAGCACAATCAGGTCCGGCGCGTGGGACGCGACAGCGGCCAGCGCCGCCTCGCCGTCCTCGGCCTCGATCGCATCGAGCCCGGCCTTGGCCAGCGCGAACGCCAGCAGTTGGCGGATATGCGGATCATCGTCCGCGACCAGGATCGTACGAGGCATGGGGCACTGGATCATGGCGCGCGCCTCCCCCGTCAAGATTGGACTTGCGGGGAACTGATGCTGCCGTCGCACCAGTCCCGGCTGTAATTGGCAGGCAGCGGGCGTGGCGCCCCCGGTCCGACGATCGCCCGAGCCGCCGCCAAGCGACGCGCGCCATGCCATGTCCAGTACCGCCCGTCCGCCTGCCGCGTCTCGAGATCCCTTAGGAGATCGGCGCGCACATAGCGCACGCGGTCCAGCGTCTCGGCGTCCATCGGCCGGCGTTCCAGCGCGAGCAGCGGCAGCAGGGCACTGTCCCCGCCCCTGTGCAGATAGCAGAGATCGATCTTCGCAGGATCGGCGGCCTGCACGTTCCAACGGGCCGCGATCGCTTCGATGTCGACGAAACAGCAGGCGGTCAGCACGACACCGGCAGCCAGCGCGTTGCAGTTGATCAGCCAGCGCGCGCTGCGCCCGCGTAGGATGCGCCAGCAGATCAGCACCAGGCCGAGCGCAACCAGCGCCATCCACAGCAGCGCCGCGATCCGCCAGGAAGTGAGCATCGATTCCTGGATATACTGCACCGTCCGCAGCGCGCTGGAGGCGACGAGCACCAGGTTCTGCGCCACCCAAAGGGCTACCAGCCGTCGCGCCCAGGGATCGCGCTCGCTCGCACTGCCGGGCCGCAGCATGGCGAGCGCCATCGCGCCGGCGATCAGCGCCGTGACGATCAGCGGATAGGCACCACGATGCACATATTCCGTCCGGGTCATGCCATCGGGCAGCGCGCCTCCGCTCCACAGGAAAGCGATGTCTAGGGCATTCTGCACCGCGAAGATCAGGTTGAAGAGCGCGAGGGCGATCAGCACCGAAGGCAGCGACGTGCCGGGAAGGATCGGCTCCAGATCGGGCACGCGTCGGGCGATGCGCAGCGCGAGCGTGCCGGGACGCAGCATCGGCCAGACGCAGCAGGCAACGAAGGTCCAGAGCGCGAGCTGCCACAGGCTGGGCAGCTGGATGGAGGCGAAGGCATGCTCGATCAGCGGGTTCGCCGCCGCGAAGAGGATCAGGAAGACGATGCCGCCGAGCAGCGGCAGGGCCAGCGTCGTCGCGAGCAGGCGCGGAGAAGCGCCGACGCCCCGTCGTTGCCCGGCGACACGACGCAGGTCCGTGAAGGGCCGCAGGAAACCGGTAGCGCCGTGGAGGAACAGGCGGACACCCCAATGCCAGGCGTCGTCGAAACGCCCGACCCTAGGCGCCAGCGCGGCGAATGCGATCGCGCACCAGAACATCGACCAGGCCAGCCCCCCTGGCTCGTCGAACAGCGAAGCCGCGAAAAGCGCCGCCAGCGCGAGCGCCGGCCAGGCGGATCGCGCCCTGCCGATGTCCGGTCGGGTGGCGACGATAGCGAGCAGCCAGGCGCCGGCGAACACACCCACTCCCGCCCCGCCGAAGCTGTCGGCGAAAAGCCTGTCGAACAGGATGATCAGGGCCAAGGCGGCACCGGCCTTGCGGACGAAACTGAAGCGCACTTGTTGCTCCCTCTTGCACAGGAGCAGCGTGGATAGGCGATGCTGGTCGATCGCTTGCGCTGGCGCTGAGGAACTTCGTGGGAGTGTCTGTGCAGAGCCGGTGCAGATTGCTGCCGTCGCTACCGTAGCGGCTGCGACCCTCGCAGAGCAGATCAACGCCGACCGCGGTCTACCGCCAGTCCCCGCCAGCGCGAGGCGGAGAGCCGGTTGTTTGCGTCCGCTCGTGGGTGATCAATAGCTGCACTGAATGCGTAAAAGTGGGCGCACCTCCGATGTAGGCCCATTGAGCGCAAACTGCATAGATTGGTGGCCACCTATTACCGGTCGGGGGAAGTAGACCATCCCTCGCTATTTCTCGAAACTGCATTTCTGTAGGTAGATTTGCTATCTCTCGGAAAGCGAATCGCTCAACGCGACGCTGAAATCAGCAGCGAGTTTGGAATCGAACCCAACAAGATTTTCCAAGTGGCGGCACCTCGCACGGTATATAGAATGACGGTATCAGCATAAATATTTGAATTATAATTCCATTTTCGCACAGTTCGATTCCTGCAACCGACATCACGAAATCCGCTCGGCTTAACAAGGGCAAGGGCATGGCTGGATCGCCCTGGCGCCCCCGCCGGAAATCAGATGCCGCGCTGGCTATTGGCTGCGATCGGGCTGCTATGGACAAGCGAGACCGTCCGAACGCGCTCATCCGCCTCGTCGGTGATCGTCACCACCAGTTGTTTGCTGCTCGCGTCATCTGCGCCGGTAAGCATATAGCCGGCGCCCGTATCCGCTTCGGCCTGGATGGCAATGCCGTTGGCGGCAAAGCTCTTTTTGTAGAATGCGACGATATCGGCGGCGCTGGCATCGCTTGTATAGGTGACGGTCCCCGCACGCTGCCCGGCATCGTTCATCTTCAGGTGGCTGATCACCTTGCCGCCCGGATAGATTTGCGCGAACGCCGGCAGGTCGGCGACCGAGATCGGGCGGCCAGCCGCAGCCCCCGCCACCGAAGCCAGCGTACCGACCTTGTCGGCGGCCGATGCTTCTTGCGGATCGCCGCCGCCGCATCCGGCTGCCATCGAGCAGCAGGCCAGCGCCGCCGCGCGCAGAACGGTAAAACGAAGCGTCATTGCAGATCCCCCTTGGCCCGCCCTCGCCCGGGCGGCTCGCAGCCTTAGCGTTAGGGATGTGCAATCCCGCCTGTCCCGCCGGATGCGACCGAGAATCGACAATTGCGACGGCTCGTTCCAGCCGCCCGCTTCGATCGATCGTGCTGCGCTTGTGAAACCATCGCCCATGAACCATTAGCATTGGATGGAACACCATCTGCCCGAGGCGCCGGCGCTCAATCGCATCCAGCAAAACTGGCTGGCCACCAAAGAGCGCCGACTGCTCACCTGGCTTTGCGGGATCATGCCGCCCTCGATCACGCCGGACCGGCTGACAGCCATCGGCATGGCCGGCGCCGCCCTTGTTTTCATCGGCTATGTCGGCAGCAACCTTGCGACATGGTGGTTGTGGGTCGCGATGATGGGATACGCGGTCCAGTGGTTCGGCGACTCGCTCGACGGCAGCCTCGCGCGCTTTCGCAAGATCGAGCGGCCCTCCTATGGCTACTTCCTCGATCACAGCTGCGATGGCGTCGCCAATCTGCTGATTGTCGCCGGGATCGGTCTGTCGCCCTTTGTCGACATGACGGTCGCGATGATCGCGCTCGCCGGCTATTTCCTGATGTGCATGCACACCTTCCTCAGCGCGAAGGTAACGGGCGAGTTGCGGCTCTCCTATTCGCTGGCGGGTCCAACCGAGCTGCGGCTGGCGCTGATGTTGCTGACGATCGCGATGATGTTCGACGATCCGGAACGCGATCTGATCGGCAGCGTGTCCGGCTTCGACATCACGATCGGCACGATCGGCGGATCGCTGATCCTTCTGTTCATCGTCCAGACCTTCATCGTCGCGCGGCGTCTGCGGTCCGATTGCTGATACCGGCCGTCGCAGCACCCGGCATCAATCGCGGCTGTGCACCGCCACCCGCGTCATCGCCAGCGCCGCCAGCAGCAGCGTCGCCGCCGCGAATGCCATCGTCCAGATCGGCTCGCCGGGGAAGAACCGCTTCATGATCGATCCCATCACCGTCGCGACCAGCAGCTGCGGCACCACGACGAAGACGTTGAACAGCCCCATATAGATGCCCAGCTTCGCCTGCGGCAGGCTCGACGCCAGGATCGCATAGGGCATGGCGAGGATCGACGCCCAAGCGATGCCGATGCCGATCTCGCTGGCGATCAGCCAGGCGGGATCGCGCACCACGAAGAAGCTGGCGAACCCCGCCGCGCCGCACAGCAGCCCGAAGATGTGCGTGCGCGCCTTGCCGAACCGCGCCGAAAGCATCGGCAACAGCGTCAGCGCGGCAATCGCGGCCACGCCGTTATAGGTGGCGAACAGCACGTCGACCCAGTTCGCGCCGGTCTGATAGCCGGCGCTTGCCGGATCGGGCGATCCGTAAAAAGTGCCGGCGACGATCGGCGTGGTGTTGATCCACATGATGAACAGTGCCGACCAGCTGAAGAACTGCGCCACCGCCAGCCGCTTCATCAGCACCGGCATGCCGGCAAAGTCGCCGACGATATGGCCCAGCATGCTTGGCCGGCCCGCCTGCGCCCGCAGGATCGCCACGCCCTGCGCAACGCCGTACGCGATCAGCAGGCCGCCCAGCAGATAGACCTCCTTTTCGAGCGCGAACCGGGCGACGGCCGCGACCACCAGCGCGCCCGCGACGATCCACGGCAGCCCCGCTGCCGGATGCCGGCCGGCCAGCAGCCGGATCGCCGCGCCCTCGTCGGCCGTGCTGGCCGCGCCGTCGAATGCCGCCATTTCGGCCGGGCTGTATTCGCGCGTCGTCAGCACCGTCCACAGCACCGCGCCGAACAGCGCCGCGCCGCCGAACCAGAAGGCATAGCGCACCGTATCGGGCACGCCCCCCGCCACCGCAGCGTTGGAGACGCCCAGATGCTCGAGCGCCCAGGGAAAGATCGATCCCAGCACCGCGCCCATGCCGATGAACGCCGTCTGCACCGCATAACCGGCGCTGTGCTGGTCCTTGCGCAGCATGTCGCCGACGAACGCACGGAACGGCTCCATCGAGACGTTGAGCGAAGCATCGAGCACCCAGAGCAGCCCCGCCGCGAACCACAAGGCCGGGCTTTCCGGCATCAGCAGCAATGCCAGCGCCGCCAGGATCGCACCGCCCAGAAAATAGGGCCGGCGCCGCCCCAGCCGCCCCAGCCAGGTGCGGTCGCTCAGATGGCCGATGATCGGCTGCACCAGCAGCCCGGTCAGCGGCGCCGCCACCCACAGCGCCGGCAGATCGTCCAGATTGGTGCCCAGCGACTGGAAGATGCGGCTCATGTTCGCGTTCTGGAGCGCGAAGCCGATCTGGATGCCGAAAAAGCCGAAGCTGATGTTCCACAGCCCGGCAAAGGACTGGCGCGGCTTTTCCTGGCTCATGCGCCGCACGACTGGCGCACGATCAGCCGAGTGGGCAGCAGCAACGGTCGCACCGGCTCCTCCCGGATGCGCCCGATCAGCGTCTCCACCAGCATCCGGCCCGCCAGCCGCGCGTCCTGCATCACCGTGGTCAGCGGCGGGCTCGCCGAACTCGCGGCGGGAATATCGTCGAAACCGATCATCGAAACATCCTCTGGAATGCGCTTGCCCGCGGCCTGGAGCACCCGCATCGCGCCGATCGCGATCAGGTCGCTCGCCGCCAGGATCGCGTCGAAATCGGCGCCGCTGTCGAGCAGCGCCTGCGCTGCGGCCGCCCCGGATTCCTCCGTGGTGATCGCGTCGATCTGGCGTTCGGGGCACAGTTCGGCGCCCGCCGCCGCCAGCGCCTCGGCATGGCCGCGATAGCGCTCCTGAAACTCGGGATAATGGCTCGTTGCCGTACCCAGAAATGCAATGTTGCGTCGTCCCTGCGCCAGCAGGTGCCGGGTCGCCTCGGCGCCGCCGCCGCGATTGTCGCAGCCGATGGTTAGCCCGGCGCCCTCGCTCTGCGCCGATCCCCAGCGAACGAAATGCGTGCCCGCCGCCTCCAGCGCGCGCAGCCGCTCGCGATAGAGTTCGTAATCGCCATAGCCGAGCAGGATCAGCCCGTCGGCCTTGCGCGCATCCTCGTAATCGGTGTGCCAGTCGCTCGAAAGTTGCTGGAAACTGATCAGCAGATCATGGTTGCGCTCTGCACAGCTTCGGATGATCGAACCCAGCATCGACAAGAAGAACGGATTGATCAACGAATCGTCCGGCGTCGGATCTTCGAAGAACAACAGTGCGAGCGTCTGTGAATGGCGGGTACGCAGGTTCGATGCCGCCTTGTCGACACGATAGTTCAACTGCTTGGCGATCGTCTCGATCCGCAGCCGCGTCGCCGGATTGACCCCGGCTTCGCCGCGCAGCGCGCGCGACACGGTGGGCTGGGACACCCCCGCAAGCTGCGCGATATCGAACGATGTCGGCTTCCGCTGGATGCCCATCTCCTCTCCTCCGGCGCGCCGGCGGTTGATCGCCGCGTCGCATAATATGCAATCGAGCAAGTCGCGGGGCGCGTCAATCGGCCGATGGTGCCGAAAAGCCATAGTCGCCCCGGATCGTCGCTGAATACGTATGTGAGCCGCTGGTCGGCATACCCCGTTTTGGAAGAAAAGATGCAGCACCGCGCAGACGCGCCGAACCATGCAACAGCATCGCAACCGGCCGGGACGAGCCGGGACAGAGACATAATTGGGGAGAGAATAGTTGCTGACCACGCTTCGCGGCCGTCGCGCCGCCCGCATCGCATTCGGTGCCAGCGCCGCTGCGATCGCCTTCGCCGCCTTCACGCCCGCCGCCTGGGCGCAGGACGCGACCACCACCGAGACGACCACGCAGGATGAGGACCAGAACGACGCGATCGTCGTCACCGGCTTCCGCGCCAGCCTCGAAAGCGCCGTCACCGCCAAGAAATCGCGTGACCAGGTGGTCGAATCGATCTCGGCCGAAGACATCGGCAAGCTGCCCGATGCGTCGATCGCGGAATCGATCGCCCGCCTGCCCGGCCTCACCTCACAGCGCGTCAACGGCCGCTCGAACGCGATCTCGATCCGCGGCTTCGCGCCCGACTTCTCGACGACGCTGCTCAACGGCCGCGAACAGACCTCCACCGGCGACAATCGCGCGGTCGAATATGATCAATATCCGTCCGAAATCATCAGCCAGGTGCTGGTGTACAAGACGCCGATGGCCTCGATCGTCGGTCAGGGCCTGTCCGGCACGGTCGATCTGCGCACCGTCCGCCCGCTCGAATATGGCCGCCGCGCGATCAGCATCGGCGGGCGCGGCACCTGGGCCGATATCGGCAAGCTCAACGTCGGCTCGAAGGAATATGGCTGGCGCGTCAACGGCACCTATATCGATCAGTTCGCCAACGACACGATCGGCATCGCGGTGTCGGCCAGCTATCTGGACGAGCCCTATCAGATCAAGGAATTCAACGCCTGGGGCTATCCCACCGTGGATATCAACGACGATCGCTATGGCACCGGCCCCGCCAATGCCCGCGTCGCCCGCCCGGGCTATGAGGATGTGGTCGGCGCAGCGGTGCTCGGCGGCTCCAAATCCTATGTGACCTCCACCGAGCTCAAGCGCCTCGGCCTTCAGGGCACGCTCGAATGGCGGCCCGCGCCCGAATTCACGACGACGCTCGACGGCTTCTTCTCGGACTTCAAGGACGATCAGATCAAGCGCGGCATCGAACTGCCGCTCTATTGGGGCAGCGGCACGCTCCAGCCGGGCGCCACCGTCACCAACGGCATGGTGACGAACGGCAGCTTCACCGGCGTCGAGGGCGTCGTCCGCAACGATGCGTTCCAGCGCCACGCCAAGCTCTACGCATTCGGCTGGAACGGCAAATATGAAGGCGATGACGGCTGGAACGTCATGGCCGATGTCAGCCTGTCGAAAACCGATCGCAACGAACTCGTGCTCGAAACCTATGCCGGCACCGCGCGCGGCGCAGGCACCGGCGCCACCGACACGATCGGCTTCCGGCCGAGCGACAACGGCTATTCCTTCACCCACCAGCTCGATTACGGCGATTATGACCTCATCAAGCTCACCGGCCCGCTCGGCTGGGGCGGCGATCAGATCGCGGAGGACGGCACCCGCATCCTCAACGGCCAGGACGGCTATTACAACAACCGCCTGATCAAGGACGAGCTGTGGCAGTACCGGCTCGAGATCGAGCGCGAGCTTGACGGCTTCCTCAAGGCCGCGAAGTTCGGGATGAACTATACCAACCGGTCGAAGTCGCTGACCCCGGACGAGGCGTTCATCGGCCTGGTCGCCAACACCGATGGCGCCACCGATGTGCCCGTGCCCGCCGATGCCCGGCTCGGCACCACCGATCTCACCTATCTCGGGCTCGGCCCGCTGATCAGCTACGATCCGGTCGCGCTGCTCAATTCGGGCATCTATCGCCGCGTCCGCAATCCCTATGGCGACGTCGTCGTGAAGTCCTATTCGATCCGCGAAAAGCAGATGACCGGCTATCTCCAGGCCGACATCGATCAGGAAATCGGCAGCAACCAGCTCACCGGCAATATCGGCGTGCAGGCGGTGTTCACCGATCAGAATTCGAACGGCGCGACCGCGATCTTCCTCGGCACCAACGCCAATGGGTCGCCGGACATCGGCGCGGAGCTTCGCCGGTCGAGCGTCGACTATGTCGATGTGCTGCCCAGCCTCAACCTGTCGCTGCGCACCGCCGGCGATTTCGTGATCCGCTTCAGCGCCGCGCGTGAGATCGTCCGGCCGCGGCTCGACGATATGCGCGCCAGCCTCAGCTATGGCTATCAGATCACCACCGTGCCGGGCGTCGGCGACGTCGCCTTCGCCACCGGCAGCAGCGGCAATCCCCGGCTGCGGCCGTGGCGCGCCAATGCCGTCGACCTGACGTTCGAGAAGTATTTCGGCCGTCAGGGCTATCTGGCCGCGCAGTTCTTCTACAAGGATCTGCTCAGCTACGTGTACAATCAGGACCAGGAAGTCCCCTCGACCAGCCTGGCGCTGTCCAATCCGGGCAATGGCGTGCTGATCGCGCCGACCGCGATCATCAACGTGCCGATCAACGGCAGCGGCGGCAATCTCTATGGCGTCGAACTGGCGGGCACCGTGCCGCTCGGCGAATTCGTCGGCGCGCTCGACGGCTTCGGCGTGACGGGCGGCGTCTCCTATACCGAAACCAGCATCTCGCCGACGCCCGGCGCCCCGGCAGAGGATATTCCCGGCTATTCGAAATGGGTCGCCAACGGCACCGCCTATTTCGAGAAATGGGGTTTCTCGGCGCGCGGCAGCGTGCGCTATCGCTCGACCTTCGTGGGCGAGGTGTCGGGCTTCGGTGCCGCGCGCACCCGGCGCCGCGCCGCGCCCGAGACGATCGTCGACGCCCAGATCGGCTATGACTTCGCCGAAGGCAGCGCGCTCAAGGGCCTGTCGCTGTTCATCCAGGGCCAGAACCTCACCGACGAGCCGTTCGTCACCTATAATCCGAACCAGCCGGATCAGGTGATCGACTATCAGCGCTATGGGCGCCGCTTCCTTGCCGGCGGCAGCTTCAAGTTCTGACGCTCGACCCTCTAGGGGCGCCGGGGAATGCCCCCTCCCCCGGCGTCCCGCCCAGGAGTGCGGATCATGACCGACACCCGAACGATCATCGTCGCCGGCGGCGGCACCGCAGGCTGGATGGCCGCCGCGGCGCTGGCCCGCTTTGCCGGAAGCCAGTGGCGGGTGCGCCTCGTCGAATCCGATGCGATCGGGACAATCGGCGTCGGCGAAGCGACCATCCCGCAGATCCGCCTGTTCAATGCCGGTCTCGGCATCGACGAGGCCGACCTGCTCCGCGCCACCGGCGGCACGATCAAGCTGGGTATCGAATTTGATGGCTGGAGCGGCGATGGCAGCCGCTATCTCCATGCGTTCGGCACGATCGGGCGCGGGCTCGGGCTGCTCGAGTTTCAGCATTACTGGCTGCGCGCGCATGCCGCCGGCATTGCGATGCCGTTCGGGGCCTATTCGCTGAACCGTGAAGCCGCGCTCGCCGGCAAGGCCGCCCGGCTCGACGGCCAGGGGCCGGTGCCCGCCATGCCCTATGCCTATCATCTCGATGTCGGCCTCTACGCCGCGTTCCTGCGCCGCTATGCCGAAGCGCGCGGGGTCGAGCGGCAGGAGGGGCGCATCGTCGATGTCGAACGCGGGCCCGCCGGGATCGCCGCGCTGCGGCTGGACGGTGGCCGCCTCATCGAAGGCGATCTATTCATCGATTGCACCGGCTTTTCGGCGCTGCTGATGTCGGCGCTCGGCGTCGGCTATCGCGACTGGTCGCGCTGGCTGCCCTGCGATCGCGCCGTCGCGGTGCCCAGCGCGCGGACGGCGCCGCTGCTTCCCTATACGCGCGCCACCGCGCGCGCCGCCGGCTGGCAATGGCGCATCCCGCTTCAGCATCGCACCGGCAATGGCTATGTCTATGCCAGCGCGCATCTTTCCGATGACGAGGCGGCGGCGACGCTGCTCGCGCACCTCGATGGCGAGGCGCTGGGTTCGCCGCGCACGCTGCGCTTCACCACCGGCACCCGCGAACGATTCTGGCAGGGCAATTGCGTTGCGCTCGGCCTCGCCGCCGGCTTTCTCGAGCCGCTGGAATCGACCAGCATCCATCTCGTCCAGGCCGGCATCGCCCGGCTGCTCCGCTTCCTGCCGCAAGGCCCGGTCAGCGCCGCCGCGCAGGACGAGTTCAACCGGCTGACCCATTTCGAATATGCCGCGATCCGCGACTTCCTCGTCCTCCATTACCACGCCAATGACCGGCCGGAACCGCTCTG
This sequence comes from Sphingomonas sp. RS6, assembly GCF_054489705.1. Classification (NCBI taxonomy): domain Bacteria; kingdom Pseudomonadati; phylum Pseudomonadota; class Alphaproteobacteria; order Sphingomonadales; family Sphingomonadaceae; genus Sphingomonas; species Sphingomonas sp. RS6. Next base: position 143,836 of record NZ_JBTMWM010000008.1, on the reverse strand, counting down.
GCAGGCGTGCCGGGCGATGGCGCTGCCCGACGATCTGACCGGCAAGCTCGCACTGTTCCATGCCACGGGCCATATTTCGCGGCGCGACGACGAATTGTTCGCCGAACCCGGCTGGCTCCAGGTGCTGTTCGGCCAGGGCATCGTCCCCGGCCGGTGGCATCCGCTTTCCGATCAGCCGAGCGACGAGGAACTGGCCCAGTTCCTCGCCACGATCCGCACCGTGATCGAACGCACCACCGCGGCGATGCCGTCGCATGTCGATTTCCTCAACGGAATCGGCGCCGTCCAGAAGGAACCCCAGGCCGCATGATCCGCAAGACCGCCCTCGCCCTGCTCGCCACCGCGCTCGCCGCGACGCCCGTCGCCGCGCAGACCTATCGCGATCGGCTGCCCGAGGACGAGGTGCTCTACTTCCTCCTACCCGACCGGTTCGAAAATGGCGACGCCGCCAATGATCGCGGCGGCATGGCGGGCGACCGGCTGGCAACGGGCTTCGATCCGGCAGCCAAGGGCTTCTATCATGGCGGCGACCTGAAGGGCGTGATCCGGCGGCTCGACTATATCCAGGCGCTCGGCGCCACCGCGATCTGGGTCGGGCCGATCTTCAAAAACAAGCCGGTTCAGGGGCCAAAGGGGCAGGAATCGGCCGGCTATCACGGCTACTGGATCACCGATTTCACCCGGGTCGATCCGCATTTCGGCACCGATGCCGACTTCAAGGCGCTGGTCGATGCCGCGCATGCCCGCGGCATCAAGATCTATATGGACATCATCGTCAACCACACCGCCGATGTCATCCAGTATCAGGAATGCGGCGACTGCGCCTATCGCGCCCGCGCCGCCTATCCATATCGCCGTAAAGGGGGCGTCGCCGGCGAGGCCATCAATCCGGGGTTCGCCGGCGACGACGTCCACACCGCGGCGAACTTCGCGCAGCTGACCCGCCCGGACTATGCCTATACGCCGTTCGTGCCGGAGGCGGAAAAGACCATCAAGGTGCCCGCCTGGCTCAACGATCCGATCTATTACCACAATCGCGGCAACTCGACCTTCGCGGGCGAAAGCTCGACGATGGGCGATTTCGTCGGGCTCGACGATCTGATGACCGAAAACCCGCGTGTGGTGGCCGGCATGATCGACATTTTCGGCGGCTGGATCGATCGGTTCGGCGTCGATGGCTTCCGCATCGATACCGCGCGGCATGTGAACCCCGAATTCTGGCAGGCGTTCGTGCCCGCCATGCTGGCGCGGGCGAAGGCCAGGGGCATCCCCAACTTCCACATCTTCGGCGAAGTGGCGGACCCGGACGTGGCGGCGCTCGCCCGCCATACCCGCGTCGATAAATTCCCGGCGGTGCTCGATTTCGCCTTCGCGCTCGCCGTGGACGAGGTCGCCTCGGGCAAGGGCACCGATCGGCTGGCAAGGGTGTTCGCCGCCGACCCGCTGTACCAGGGCGGCGACGCGACCGCGCTGCGCCTGCCGACCTTCGTCAGCAACCATGATGCCGGCCGCAGCGCCACCTTCATCAAACAGGCGATGCCGAAGATCGATCAGGACGAGTTGCTCCAGCGGGTGAAGCTTGCCCAGGCGATGCTGTTGCTGCTGCGCGGCGTGCCGACCATCTATTCGGGCGACGAGCAGGGCTTCGTCAGCGACGGCAACGATCAGGACGCGCGCGAGGACATGTTCCCCAGCAAGGTCGCCGTGTACAACGACAATCAGCTGATCGGCACCAGTGCCACCACCGCCGGTTCGAACTTCGACACCTCCCATCCGCTGTTCCGCGAGATCGCAACGCTTGCCCGGCTGCGCACCAGCCACCCCGCGCTCACCCGGGGGCGGCAGTTGACGCGCTTCGCCAGCGACAAGCCCGGCCTGTTCGCGGTGTCGCGCTTCGATCCGGTGAGCGGCGCCGAGACGGTGATCGCCTTCAACACCTCGGCCGAACCCTGGACCGGCCATGTCGAGGTCGAAGCCGGTTCCACTGCCTTCCGCGCCCTTGCCGGCGCCTGCCCCGCCAACGCTGTCGCTCCCGGCAGCCTTGCCCTCACCCTCCCTGCATTCGGCTATGCCGTCTGCACCGCCGGAGCGCCCGAGTGAACCTGATGTCGATGCGTACGCTTTCCACCGAAACCCGGCCGTGGTGGCGCGGCGCGGTGATCTACCAGATCTATCCGCGCAGCTTCGCGGATTCGAACGGGGATGGTATCGGCGATCTGCCGGGCATCACGTCGCGGCTCGATCATGTCGCCTCGCTCGGCGTCGATGCGGTGTGGATTTCGCCCTTCTTCACTTCACCGATGCGGGACTTCGGCTATGACATCGCCGATTTCCGCGATGTCGATCCGGTGTTCGGCACGCTCGCCGATTTCGACGCGCTCGTCGCCCGCGCGCATGCGCTGGGGCTCAAGGTGCTGATCGATCAGGTCTATTCGCATAGCTCGGACCAGCATCCCTGGTTCCAGGAAAGCCGCACCAGCCGCACCAACCGGCGCGCCGACTGGTATGTCTGGGCCGATGCCAAGCCCGACGGCAGCCCGCCCAACAACTGGCAATCGGTGTTCGGCGGCCCGGCCTGGACCTGGGACGCGCGGCGCGGCCAATATTATCTCCACAATTTCCTGCGCGAACAGCCGGACCTCAATTTCCACCATCCGGCGGTGCAGGAAGCGACGCTTGCCACCGCCAAGTTCTGGCTCGATCGCGGCGTCGATGGTTTCCGGCTCGATGCAATCAACTTCACGATGCACGATCCGCAGCTCCGCGATAACCCGCCCGCGCCCGATACTGGCGCCCCGCGCACCCGCCCGTTCGATTTCCAGCAGCATCTCTACAACCAGAGCCATGCCGATATTCCGCTGCTGCTCGAAAGGCTGCGTGCGCTGGCCGATCGCTATCCCGGCCGCTTCACCGTCGCCGAAGTCGGCGGCCCCGCGCCCGAGGCGGAGATGCACCTGTTCACCGCCGGCAACAGCCGGCTGAACAGCGCCTACGGCTTCAACTTCCTCTATGCCGATCGGCTGACGCCGGCGCTGGTGCGCGATGCCGTCGCCGAATGGCCCGATGCGCCGGGGGTCGGCTGGCCCAGCTGGGCGTTCGAAAACCATGATGCCCCCCGCGCCCTGTCGCGCTGGGTCGCGCCCGAGCACCGCGCCGCCTTCGCCGCGATGAAGATGCTGTTGCTGCTCACGCTGCGCGGCAACGCGATCCTCTATTATGGCGAGGAACTGGGGCTGACCCAGGTCGAGATCGGCTATGCCGATCTTCAGGATCCCGAGGCGATCGCCAACTGGCCACTGACGCTCAGCCGCGACGGCGCCCGCACGCCGATGCCGTGGCGCGCCGCCGCCCCGCAATGCGGCTTCACCGATGCGCGCCCGTGGCTGCCGCTCGGCAAGGATCACGCCGCGCTGGCGGTCGACCGGCAGGAGGCCGATCCCGCCTCGCTGCTCCACCACACCAGGCGGATGACCGCGCTGCGCCGCGCCCACCCCGCGCTCGTGGAGGGCACGATGACGGTGCTCCATGCCGATGCCGCGCTGCTGGTCTTCGCGCGCACGCTCGGCGACGCACGGCTGGTCTGCGCGTTCAACCTGTCGCCGGAGCCGGTCGCGCTGCCGCCCGCGCTGCTCAACGGGCTGGCGCCGATCGAGGCGCTGAACGGCGCGACGCGGGCGCAGTTGCCGGGCTATGCCGCGCTGGTGGCGGGTTAAGCCACCAGCGAGCCCAGCCAGTCTTCCAGGTTGGTCCAGCCGTCGCCGTTGCGATCGGCATTGCCGTCGCTCGCGTCCTGCGGATCGAGCCCGTGGGCGGTCTCCCACGCATCGGGCATGCCGTCACCGTCGCTGTCGCGCGGCGGGGCGGTGCTTTTCAGCTCGGGCCAGCCGCCCATGTCGCGCTGGCTGTCGATCTGCCGCCCGCTACGGTCGCGCACCCCGGCGACGATCGCCGCGTCGACGCTGTCGCGCACCTTCGACGCGCCCGCCCGGTCGAGCACCAGCGCATAGCTTTCCGCCGCGCCGGTCCGCGTCACCGGCGGCATCGGCACCGGCTCGGCCAGGCGATAGCCCTCGGGCGCGATGCCGTCGACCAGGCTCCACGGGTCATCGGGGATGGTGCCGTTCATGCTGTTGCCGGCGAAATAGGCATGGGCGAGCGTGTTCGATTCATGGAACGCGATCGGCTTGTTCGATTGCGGCCCCATCACATAGGCATTGTCGACGAAATTGTACCGCGCCAGCGTCGCCTTGTCGGCATTATAGCCCGACCAGTTCCTGCCCCAATTGTAGAAGACGTTCGACCGGAAATCGAAAAAGGCACCGAGCGGATCGGCCTCCGGCCCGCTGTAATTGCCCGGCCGCGGCATCCGCGCTGCATGATTGGCCCAAAGATTGTGGTGAAAGCTGATCCGCGCGCCCTGTCCGCCACGGATCAGGCTGCCATAGCCATGTTCGCCCTTGGCATGGAGCGAGTGGGTCAGCGAATTGGCGATGATCGACCATTGCACGGTCAGGTCCCAGAACCCCCCGCCCGCCTTGGTATAGTTGGCGGAGGCCGACAGCGTCTCGTCGACCGACCAGCTGGCAGAGACATGGTCGAGGATGATCCGGCGCCCGCCCAGCACCCAGATCGCATCGGATTCGGTGCGCGATTCATCGCCCAGCCGCGATCGGATATAGCGGATCACCACATCGTCGGCGTCCACCTCCAGCGGATGATCGCGCAGCGTGACGCCGTCGCCCGGCGCCGACTGGCCGGCGATCGTCACCCGCCCCTCGCGGATGCGCAGCGGCTTTTCCAGCCGGATCGTGCCCGAGATGCGGAACAGGATGGTGCGCGGCCCCGCCGTCTCCACCGCCGCGCGCAGGCTGCCCGGCCCCCGATCGTTCAGGTTGGTGACGAACAGCACCCGCCCGCCCCGTCCGCCGAGCGACAGTGCCCCCGCTCCCTCGGCACCCGGAAAGGCGGGCACCGGCCGGTCGCCGGCAAGCGCCGGGGCGCTGCCGACAACGGCAGCCACCATCATGGCGGCGAACAGGGGGCGCATCGTATCGGGCATGGCAATCGGTCCACATCTTGCGGCCGGGCGCGACGACATCGCGGTCGATGCCGCCGCACCCGGCCGCCGGGGGAGGTCAGAAGGTCATCCGCACGCCGGCGGTGATGATGCGGCCCGTGCTGCCATAGGTCTGCGACACGGGGTTGTCCGCATACATCGTCCGATACTGCGTCTGGTTGGTCAGGTTGCGCCCCTCCACCGTGAACCGGGCAAAGTCGGTCACGTTGATCGCGAACGCGAAGTCGAGGTTGAACGTGTCCTCGTTATAGCCGAAATCGGCCACCACCGGCGAGTTGCACGCCGCGCCGCCATTGGTCGTGGTGCCCACCGAACAGGTGCCCGTCGCCAGCGGGAAGCGATTGACATAGCGGGTGCGATACGCCCCCGAGAAGCGCAGCGACCACAGCTTGTTCTCGTAATAGATCGTCGCGTTGAACGCATCGGGCGAGGTATTCAGGAACGGCCCGTCGGCATAGATATTCTGCGCCGTCGAGCTGGTGCCGGTCTGCGTCGTCGAAAGCACCGTGCCGGTCAGGTAGCTCAGGCTCGATTCGATATGGGTGTAGTTGGCGATCACCCCCATCTTGTCGAACGGCGCGGGCAGGAACCAGAAATCGGTCTGGGCATTCACCTCGATGCCCTTGATCGTGCCGCCTGGCGCGTCCTTGTACTGGCGTATCGCCCAGGTGCCGCCCGCCTCGGTATAGGCACGCAGCGTCGGGCTGGTGATCGAGTCGAGCACCTGCTGATACACCGCCGGCTCGAACACGGTCGAAAGCGGCGCCTCGCCCGCGATCTGCTGCGGGAAACTGTCGAGATTCTTCTTGAACAGCGACACCGCAAGCAGGCCGTTGTTACGGAAATACTTCTCGAAGCTCAGGTCGAGATTGGTCGCGCGGAACGGGCTCAGATAGGGGTTGCCGACGGTGAGCGACGGCGCCGCGCCGGAGGTCGCCAGCCCGGTCGAAAAGGACTGGGTGCCCGGCGAAAGATTGCCCAGCTGCGGACGCGCCATCACCTTCGCGGCGGCGAACCGGATCAGGAAGTCGTCGGCCACTTCCCAGTTCGCGTTCATCGACGGCAGCCAGTCCCAATATTCGTTGGTGCCGACCACCGGCGTGCCCACCACGCCGTCCGCGCCGCCGATATTGCCAAAGCCCTCGACGCGCGTGTTCGCAACGCGCAGGCCGGCATTGCCGCGCAGCGGGCGGCCCAGCAGCATCAGGTTGTAATCCACCTGGAAGAAGCCCGAAATGTCGCGCTCGCTCACCGCACCGCCCTGGCGCCCATCGGCGACCACGCGGAAATCGCCCCATTTGTTGACGCAGTTGCAATCGATGCCGAACGCATTGATGAACTTGCCCAGATCGGGGGCATAGAAACTGGTCGGCGTCCCCGCCGGCACGTCGAGCCCCTGGCCAAAACCATAGACCTTGCCCAGATCGGTGATGCTCAGATTGGCCTCGGCCAGCGTCGGGTTCAGCGCCTCGATCCGCTGGTTGCGGCGCAGCTGGTCGGCCGAAAAGTCGTATTTCTTGTACGTGCCGCCGAAGCGCAGCGTCATTTCCGGCACCGCCTCGAACGCGAAGTTCAGCCGGCCGACGCGATATTCGTTGGTGACGGTGTTCTTGAACACGCGGATCGTCGAGAGGCCCTTCACCAGCGTCCAGGCGTTCGGATCGGCGACGTTGAAGCCGGGGCTGAACACCGGCATCTTGCCCCCGTCGCGTTCGTCGAACACATAGCCATTCTGGTCGATCGCGTTGAATTCGGCGAGATAGCCGGTCGCGTCGAACACCGATTTCGACCAGCCGATGGTGCCTTCCATCGTCAGCCGGTCGCCGAAATCCTGGCGCAGATTGAGCGTCGCCTGCTTGAACTCGGTCGATCCGCGCTGCGTGTCGATCGAGCTGCGCCAGTCGACCCGGTCGAGCGCCAGATAATCCGCCTGCCCCGCATCGTTGACATGCACGTCGCGCAGCACCGTGTTGGGCCGGCCAATCAGCTGGGTGTAATAACCCGTCTGGTTCGTCGTCGCGACATAGCCGGGCGAATTCGGATTGTTGTAATAATCGAATGCGCTGAGATTATTGGGATTATAGCTGTTGAAATAGCCGGGCAGCACCGTGCTGCCGTAAAGCTGCTGGCCGCAATCGACGATCGCGCTCTGGGTGCAGACCGGATAGAGCGCCACGCGATCGGCATAGCCGTTGGTGGTGCCGGGCGCGCGCAGCGTGTTCTGCGTCGCGCGCGAATTGGTGCCGTTGCGGTTCAGGCCGATCGTGGTGATGCCGGCCAGCCGGCTGTCCTGGTCATATTTGGAATAGACGCCGTCGAGCACGATCTCGGTCCGCTCGGTCGGGCGCCACTGCGCCGTCGCGGTCAGGCCCAGCCGCTCATAGCTGAGTTCCTGCCGGTTGATCGACGGCAGCGTCGGGATCAGCGTGTCCGATGCCAGTGCAGCATAGGCGGCCGGATCGGAGCCGAAGGTCGCGCCGGTGCCGCCGGGACGGGCAAAGCCATAAGTGGGCGGCGTCACGCCCGCGATCTGCGAGTTGCGATAGACATATTCGAACGCGCCGATGCCGCGGCGATAGGAATCGAGCTGCTGCTCCTGCTTCTGGTACGCGCCGGAGACGAGCACGCCGAAATTGTCGGTCAGCTTGACCGATGCCAGCCCGGTCAGGCGCGGGTTCCACGTCTTGCCGTTCTCGCGATACTCGCCCTCGGCCCCGACCGCGAAGCGATTGCCCTTATAGGCGAGCGGGCGGCCGGTCGTCAGGTCGATGATCGCGCCCAGCGAGCCTTCGTCATTCTCAGCGGCGGTCGACTTGGTGATCTTCACCCCGCCGAACAGTTCGGAGGCGAAGGTGTTGAAATCGAACCCGCGGCTGCGATTGGCGCCCGCGTCGGACTGGTTGCCGCCCGCCACATTCTGCGCATCGGCACCGTTCAGCCGCACCATCTGGAAATCGCCGCCCAGGCCGCGCACCGTGATTGATCGGCCCTCGCCATTGTCGCGATCGATCGAGACGCCCGGCAGCCGCTGGATCGATTCCGCCAGATTGGCGTCGGGGAAATCGGCAATGTCCTCGGCGGTGATCGCATCGATGATCTGGTTGGAGTTGCGCTTCAGGTTCAGCGCATTCTGCAACGAGGCACGGAAACCGGTGACAACGATCTCCTCGCTCTGTGCATCGACGCCCGACTGCGACTCCTGCATGTCGGCGTCGCGCCGTTCATCGGCGGCGGCAACGGCATTGCCGGGCGTCTGCTGCTGCGCCCAGGCCGGCGCGGCCAGCAAAAGCGCCATTCCCACCGCGCCAAGCGAGGCGCCATGCCGCACCTGGCGGCGCCCTACCGTCGAAGACCCGCAACCAAAAGCCATTCCAACCTCCCCGTTCGCATCTTGCCAAGCATGTCGGCGCTGCGCTGAGGACACAGGAAATCGATCTGTGAGGCACACCCCCGGCGCCACAGTTTCCGCAGAACACTACGCTGGTAGCGGCCGCGGCATCTCTCTCCTCCACCTCCGGCGAATCTTGGGCTCGCCTTGGCGCAAGCGCGTGAGCGCCTGTATTGCCGCATTTGTTGCACGATTTTGGCGCAAGTCAACCGGTGTCATTTATAGCGATGCAAGTTTTCATGCCGGTGCAGCGCGGGCGCCACAAGCCCGCCTTCCGCCCGCCTGGCGGGGCGTCGGACCACGATGTCGGCAAAGCAAAGCAAATGACGGCAGCCGACCGCCGTCGTCGTCAACGAACGTCGCGATCAGTCGTCGCTGCGCGGCGGCGCCACCGATGCGCGGTGGATCAGCGTCGACGGGAACATCGACGGCTCCTCGACGCCCTGGGGGTCGCCGAAATAATCGCCGAGCAGTTTCAGCGCGGCCGAACGCCCCATCGAGATGATCGGCCAGTGCACCGTCGTCATCGGCGGCCATACCTGCGATGCGATCGCCGTGTCGTCGAACCCGATGATCGACAGGTCGTCGGGAATCTCCATGCGTCGCCGCCGCGCCGCATGCATCACCGCCGCCGCCATCTCGTCGTTCGACGCGAAGATCGCCGTCGGGCGCGGCGACAGGTCCAGCAGCCGCTCCGCAGCCGCCAGGCCGCTGTCGAACGTGTAATTGCCGTCGGCGATCATGCTGCGCGGCAGCTTGATCCCCGCCGCCGACAGCGCCTGCTCAAATCCCTTGCGCCGCTCGCGGGCCGATCGGAAGCCGTGCGGCCCGGCGATCAGGCCGATGCGGCGATGGCCCAGCGCGATCAGGTGCTGGACGGCTTCTTCCACCACTTCGCTGTCGTTCGATGCGACCATATGGTCCGGCACATCAAGCGTGGCGGAGCCCATGCGGACATAGCGGGTGCCCAGGCTCTCGCACAGCTCGGCGATCATGTCGTTCTCGGAAACCGGCGGCAGGATCAGCACGCCGTACAGCCGCTGCCGCTCCAGAAAGGTACGCACATCGGCGAGCACGGTCGAGGAACCGCGATCAATCGGCCGGACGATCAGCTCGAACTCGGTGTCGCGGATCGCCTCCAGAATGCCCGCCTGGACGTTCATCACCATCTGCGCGTTCGGATTGTCGTGGATCAGCCCGAGCAGGAAATTGCGGCGCAGCGCCAGCGCGCGCGCCTGCACATTGGGCACATAGCCCAGCTGCGCGATCACCGTTTCCACCTTCGCCCGCGTGTCCTCGTTCAGCAGCGGCGAACGGTTGATGACGCGGCTGACCGTCTTCTTGGAAACGCCGGACAGCCGGGCGACATCGTTGATCGTGGGCTTCCCCGTCTTCTGCATCGGCGGATGCTAGCGGTAGATGCGCGCCATGGCGATAGCCGCTTTCAGCTGCCCGGCTGGATATAGGGGATGCGGGCGAACAGCTCGCGCTGCCAGCGGCGCGGATCGTCGGCCATCCGGCTGGTCGCATCGAACAGCATCGTCGCGCGATCGGGCAGCGTATAGGGTCGCCAGTCGGGCAGCCCCGGCGCGGCGGGCCGGCCGCTGCGCGCCAGCGATGCGAAGGCGCCCATCACCTGCCGGCTCAGTCGCTGCGCCGCCGGGCCGGTGCCGGTATAGGAACCCGGCGCCGCCAGCGTGCCAAAGGCGAGCGCGATGTCGATCGTGTGCGGCGCACCGCGCTCGGGCTGGGTCGGCGAAGCGAAATCGACCTGATAGACCCAGGTCGCCTTCGCGCCGGCCGCGGCACGCGCATCCGCCTCGATCACCTGCCCGCGCCAGCTGCGCCCGGCGGTGGTGGCGCGGTAGAAAATGTCCTGCGGCGTATCGGCCGGAAACTGCGCGCGATATTCGGCGACCACCCATTCGGGCAGCACATCGATCTTCAGCTCGGGCGCCATGCGCTCGGCGAGATTGCCCCAGTCCAGCGTGCGGATGCGCGCCGACTGCGGATCGATGAAGGCGCGCGTCTCGTCATGCGTGTTGCCGAGGATCATCGGAATGGCCAGCGACTGCGGGTTCGCATCGGGCCAGAACGGATGGCGGGTGAGCCAGCGCATGTCGAGCACCGGCCCGAAATAGACGCCCCCGCCCAGGATCGGGTCGCGCGCGTCCTGCGCCTCGACCAGTTTCTCGGCCGGCAGCGTCGCCACCGCGTCGAGCCCGCCCGCCAGCCGTTCCAGAAACGCCCGCGCCCGTGCGGTGGCGTTGAGCGGTCCCGATGCGGTGACTTGCTGGCCGCTCATCGTCGCGGCGCTGTGGAACAGTCCCTTGGCCGCCGGCATCCCCATCAGCGTCGCGATCTTGGCGCCCCCGCCCGACTGGCCGAACAGGAACACGCGGCCGGGATCGCCGCCGAAGCTGGCGATATTGTCGCGGATCCAGCGCAGCGCCAGTATCAGGTCGAGCTGGCCGGCATTACCGCTATCGGGAAAGCGCGGGTCGAGCCGGGCGAGATAGAGATAGCCGAACGCATTGAGCCGGTGGTTCACCGTCACCACCACCACGTCCTCGGCCCGCGCCAGCGTCGCGCCGTCGTTCAGCGGATCGGTGACGCTGCCGTTCGAATAGGCGCCGCCGTGGAAATAGACCATCACCGGCCGCCGCGCCGCGCGTTCGGTGCCCGGCGTCCAGATGTTGAGGAACAGGCAATCCTCGGATTGCGGCTCGTCCTTCAGCCCGCGCTGCGGACAGATCGGCCCGAATGCCTGCGCGGACACCTCGGCGCGCGGCGCGGCGACGGGCGCGCGGAACCGCTCGGCTCGGCCATAGCGAATGCCCAGGAAGCGCGAGAGCCCCCCTTCCCGCATCCCTGTAAAGCGCCCGGCCGGCGCCTCCACCACCGGATCGCCGGCCGCCCAGGCGCGCGGCGGCAGGGTGAGCGCAAGCCCGCCCGCCAGCACCGCGCGCCGACTCGTCACCGTCGCACGTCCAGCCCGCCCTCGGCAAAGGCGGCAAGATCCGCGCGGGTAAACAGGCTGGCGTCACCGGGCAGCGAATGCTTGAGCGCGGTCAGCGCCAGCCCGGCCTCGGCCATCGCGCACGCATCGCCGCCTTCCAGCAGGCCATGCAGCACGCCGGCGGCAAAGGCGTCGCCGCCGCCGATCCGGTCGACGATGCCGCTGACGCGCAGCTCGTCGGTCTGGTGCCCGCCCTCGCGGGTATCGACGCGCGCAGCGATGCGGTGGCTGTCCACGTCATCCACGTGCCGGGCGGTCGAGGCGATCAGCTGCAGCTTCGGGAACGCCGCGAACGCCGCCTCCGCCGCCTCGCGCCGCCGCTCCGGCCCGTCGCCCGAGAAGCCTTCGCCCAGCAGCAGCGATATGTCGCGATGGTTGCCGAACAGCACATCGGCATGGCGGATCAGCTGCGTCAGCACGCCGCGCGGATCGCTGTCCCATGCTTCCCACAGCTTGGCGCGGTAATTGCCGTCGAACGACACGGCGATGCCGCGCGCGCTCGCCGCCTCCGCCGCGGCGATGGCGGCGGCGGCGGTGTTCGCCCCCAGCGCCGGCGTGATGCCCGAAAGGTGCAGCCGGGTCACGCCCGCCAGCAGCGCGTCCCAGTCCCACGCCTCGGCCGGCCGGTTCGCGAACACCGAATGCGCGCGGTCGTACACGATCTCCGACGCGCGCAGCCCGGCGCCGGGGGTGAGGAAATACAGGCCCATGCGCCCCGCCTCGGCCACGACGTGGCGGGTATCCACCCCGCGCCGGCGCAGTTCGCCGATCGCGGCGACGCCCAGCGCATTGTCCGCCACCGCGCTGATCATCGCCACGTCATGGCCCAGGCACGCCAGCCCGGTCGCGACATTCGCCTCCGCGCCCGCAATCGCCACGTCGAGCTTCGGCGTCTGCAACAGCAGTTCGCGGCCCGGCGGCGACAGCCGCAGCATCATTTCCCCGAAGAACGCGAACGTCATCGTGCCAGCCAGCCTCCGTCGACGGCGAGAACATGGCCCTGCACATAATCCGAAGCGCGCGACGCAAGGAAGACCGCCGCGCCGCCCAAATCCTCGGGATCGCCCCAGCGCCCCGCCGGAATCCGCTCGAGAATCTGGCGGTTGCGCGTCTCGTCGGCCTGGAGCGCGGCGGTGTTGTTGGTGGCGATATAGCCCGGCGCGATCGCGTTCACGTTCACGCCCCTCCCCGCCCATTCGTTCGCCAGCAGCTTGGTGAGCCCGCCAATGCCCGATTTGGACGCGGTGTAGCTCGGCACGCGGATACCGCCCTGAAAGGTGAGCATCGAGGCGATGTTGATGATCCGCCCCCGCTCGCCGGTCTCGCCGAAGCGCCGCACCATGAACCTGCCCGCCGCCTGGCACAGGAAGAACACCGACTTCAGGTTGGTGTCGACCACCGCGTCCCAGTCTTCTTCGCTGAAATCAAGGCTGTCGGCGCGGCGGATGATCCCGGCATTGTTCACCAGGATGTCGATCTTCCCCAGCTTATCCACAGCCTCGTCCACAACCTTTTGCACAGGCTCGATCGTGGAAAGGTCGGCGGAAATGATCTCCGCCCGGCGGCCAAGCGCACGCGCCTTGCGCACGGTTTCCTCGGCCGGCGTGCGGCCGACGGCGGCGATGTCCGCCCCCGCCGCCGCCAGCGCCAGCGCAATCCCCTGGCCGATGCCGGTATTCGCGCCGGTGATGACGGCCACCTGGCCGCCAAGGTCGAACGGGTTGGTCATCATCGCTCCCCGCCCGCCTTACGAAAGGCTGCGCAGATAGGCGCTGATCGCCTCGTCCTGCGAATTGGGGTAGAAATGTTCGGCGAACTTCTCGCCCGCGATCGCCGCGCGCAGCAGGTCCTGGTCCACCGTCTTCAGCACGGTGAGCATGTCGTTGCACGTCGCGCGCTTCAGCTCGGCCAGGATGCCGCGGTTCTTGCGCATGATCTCGGCGCGCTCCTTGGGATAGCCCAGCCCGCGCTCGCCCTCGAACAGCTTGCGATAGACGTCCTCCAGATTGAGTTCCGCCGCCCAGCCGAACCCCTTGGCATAGGGCATCGAGATCGCGTTGCCGTCGTTGATCTGGCCGAACAGAAAGGCGTCGGTCGGATCGATCACCAGGCCGCAGAACACGCCGGGCATCGCGTTGCAGGCGAGCATCGAACCCATGCCGGTGCCACAGCCCGTCACCACGAAATCCACCGCCTTCGAATTGAGCAGGATGCCGGTGAGCAGCCCGTTCATCACATAGGTCAGCGACGCGCTATCCTCGGCCGAATACATGCCGTAATTGAACACCTGGTGGCCCAGCGGCTCGGCAACGTTGGTCAGCGCCTTGTGGATGATCCCGTTCTTGGCGGCCTGGCTGTTCTCGGTGATCAGCGCAATCTTCATGGTCCTCGTCCCTCTGCTGCAAGCGACACCGGTTACCATAGCCGGCACGGCGACGCTCATGTTTTCGCGGATACGGCAGACATTTCGCCCGCCGCACCCGATATTTCAACCGCTTGTCGCGCTCAGCGTCCTGCCCGCGCCGGTTCCCCCAGCTTGTACGCGCGGCGCACCAGCCCGTTGGTCAGCTCGAACGCCAGCTCCGCCGCCTCCCAGTCGAGCAGCCGCCCCTCGGCCACCAGCTGCGCCAGGAAGCCGCAATCGATCCGCCGCGCGACATCGTGCCGCGCCGGGATCGAAAGGAATGCCCGCGTATCGTCGTTGAAGCCGACGGTGTTGTAGAACCCCGCCGTCTCGGTCACCTGCTCGCGGAAGCGGCGCATGCCTTCGGGGCTGTCGTGGAACCACCAGGACGGCCCCAGCTTCAGGCACGGATAATGCCCCGCCAGCGGCGCCAGTTCGCGCGCATAGACCGTCTCGTCGAGCGTGAAGAGGATGATCGACAGTTCGGTCGAGGTGCCGAACCGGTCGAGCAGCGGCTTCAGGCTGTGGACATAATCGGTCGCCATCGGGATGTCGGCGCCCTTGTCGCGTCCGTGGCTGGCGAACAGCCCGCCATTATGGTTGCGGAAGCTGCCCGGATGGATCTGCATCACCATCCCGTCCTCCACGCTCATCGCCGCCATCTCGGTCAGCATCTGCGCGCGGAACAGCTCGGCATCGGCCGGGGTCCAGCGATCGGACAGGATCGTGCGGAACAGCCGCTCGGCCTCGTCCTTGCCCAGATCGGCCGTCTGCGCGGTCGGGTGGCCATGATCGGTGGCGGTGGCGCCGGCCGCGCGGAAATCGGCGCGGCGCTTGCGGTGCGCGGCAAGATAGCCGTCCCAGCTATACACGTCCTCGCCAGTCTTCTCGGCAAACACCTTGAGCGCGCCGTGGAACTGCTCATGCTCCACATCGATCACCGCATCGGGGCGATAGGTGGTGACGACGCGGCCGCCCCAGCCCGACTCCTTGATCGCGTGGTGCGACGAGAGGTCGTCCTGCGGCCCCTCGGTGGTGGCGAGGAACTCGATGTTGAAGCGATCGAACAGCGCGCGCGGGCGGAACTCGTCGCTCGCCAGCTTCTCGTTGATCGTGTCGTAATAGAAATCGGCCGTGTCACCATCCAGTGCCACGTCGAAGCCGAACACCTCGCCGAACACATGGCCCAGCCACATCGCCGAGGGGGTGCCGCGGAACAGATGGAGATGCTCGGCAAAGGTCCGCCACGCCGCGCGCGGATCGGTCGCCGGCATGCCCGCCTTGCTCGGCACGCACAGCGCGTCGAGCGACACGCCCTGCGAATAGAGCATTCGGTAGATATAATGGTCGGGCGAGAGCAGCAGCTCGGTGGCGTTGGACCAGTTGGCGTTGGTCGAAAACCAGGTCGGATCGGTATGGCCGTGCGGGCTGATGATCGGCAGCCCCGCCACTTCCCTGTAGAGTTCGCGCGCGATCGCGCGGGTGCGGTCCTCGGCCGGCAACAGCCGGTCGGGATCGAGCTTCAGCGGCTTGGCCATCGGATACTCCGGTACGCGTTCGGGTCAGGCGCTCATGTCGACACGGGCGAGCCGCGGCGACAGGAAATGGACACAGGCGAGCGCCACGAAATAGGCGCTGCCCGCCACCGCGAACAGGGGCCAATAGGTGCCCAGCCGCTCCAGCACCTCGCCGGCATAGAAGGACATCAGGATGCCGCCCACGGCGCCCATCGTGCCGCCGATGCCGATCACCGATCCCACCGCGCCGCGCGGGAACACATCGGCCGGCAGCGCATAGAGGTTGGCGGAAAAGGCCTGGTGCGCCGCGGTCGCAAGACCGATCACCAGCACCGCGCCCCACACGCTCGAAATCGATTCGGCGAACAGCACCGGCAGCACCGCACAGGCGCAGACGAACATCGTCGCCTTTCGCGCGACATTGGCGGTATAACCCGCCTTCATCATCCGCGACGACATCCAGCCGCCGACGACGCTGCCGAAATCGGAGATCAGGTAGATCGCCGCGAGCGGAATGCCGAAGGTCAGCAGGTTCAGTTCATAGCGCTCGAACAGATAGCCCGGCAGCCAGAACAGGAAGAACCACCACACCGGATCGATGAAGAACTTGCCCAGGCCGTAAGCCCAGGTCTCGCGGCGCTTGAGTACCGCGCCATAGCCCAGCGGGACGACGGGATCGGCGGGGTCCTGCTCGATCCAGGCGAGCTCGCCCGGCGACACCTTGGGGTGCTGGCGCGGCGTGCGGTACATCGTCCACCACGCGATCAGCCAGGCAAAGCTCACCACGCCCGTGATGACGAATGCCGCACGCCAGCCCCAGGCCAGCACCATATACGGGATGATCAGCGGGGTCAGCACCGCGCCGATATTGGCGCCGGCGTTGAACACGCCGATTGCGAAGGCGCGTTCCTTGGCGGGGAACCATTCGGTCACCGCCTTGATGCCGGCGGGGAAATTGCCCGATTCGCCGATGCCCAGCGCGAAACGGGCGATCGCGAACTGGGTCATGCTGTGCGCGGCGCCGTGCAGGATGTGCGCGACCTGCCAGATAACGAAGGCGATCGTATAGCCGACGCGCGCGCCGACCTGATCCACCACCTTGCCGAACACGATATAGCCGATCGCATAGGCGAACTGGAACCAGATGATGACGCCGGCAAAATCCTGCTCGGTCCAGTTCAGATCGGCCATCAGCGTGGGCTTGAGCACGCCGATCATCTGGCGATCGACATAGTTGATGATCGTCGCCGCAAACAGCAGCGCAACGATCACCCAACGCCTGCGCCCCATTCGCGCCGTGGCGCCGGAAACCGCAGCCTGACCAACCTCTACCATGCAACCCCTCTCCGTCGGCTTCGGGTCAGCGTGCCGATCCCTCGCCGATCATGCATTCCACCGTCCGGTCCGATCCAAAGCGTGCCACCACCCGCGCGCCGGGGCGAACGGGATGGACGCCGGTGACCGCACCGGTCGAAATCCACTGGCCCTGCGCCAGGGTGACGATTCCCCGCGCCGCCAGTTCAAACAGGAAGCGAACCGCACCGAACGGCCCGTCGAGCATGGTGCTCGCCGCGCCCTCGCCGGCCACTTCCCCGTCGATCGATAGCGCGACTGGCCAGACAAGGAAATCACTTTCGGGAGAAATTGTCTGGCCAATTACGAGGCCGTGATTGTTGCCGAAATCGGAAACGGTCACCGCCGGCCCGTCGGCATTGATACCCGGATAGGGCGAACTGGCAATCTCGATCCCCAGCCGCACCTCGTCGACATGCGCGGCCACCGCGTCGTTGGTCCATTCGCGGTCGAAGCTGGCGGGCAGCGCGCCCAGGCGGAGCAGGAACTCGGCTTCGGCGGCGGCAAAGCCTTCGCCGAACACATTCATCGTCGGCGGCGTGCCCTCGGCCGCTGCCTCGACGACAAGGTCGGGAAAGATCGGCCCGGCCAGCCGGTTGGCGCCATATCGGTCGACCAGCGCGTCGCCGATCCGGCCGACCTTCCATCCGGCGACGGGCGCGGCCATCAGCGCGATCGCGCGCGCCTGGATCGCATAGGCGTCGGCCAGCGTCTCCGGTCGCTGCCCCGGATAGTCGGGGAGCGCCCTGCCCGCCCGTCGTGCCGCCACGAAGGCCTGGGCGACAATGTCAGTGTTCGAGGTGCCGTGCATCAGCGGAGCGTGCCTTCAGTTGCGATTGCTGGATGGGTGGGGTGGACGGGCGGCGAGCCAGCCCGTCCGCCCACCCGGATCAGAATTTGGCCCGCGCGCCAAACAGGAACACGCGGCCGGTATGGTCATATTCATAATTGCGATCGGTCGCCGCATCGACGAACCGGTCCTGGTAATTGTCGGTCAGGTTGATCCCCTCGAACGTCAGGTCGAGATACGGCGTCAGCGCATAGCTGACGGACAGGTCCGCGTTGAACGTGCTGTTATAGCCTTCGAACACATTGCCCGTGGCGCTGGTGCCGTCGCGATAGCCCGATCGATAGGCCACCGATCCGCGGATGCTGAACTTCTTGTCCTCGTAATAGAGCGTGCCGTTGTACGACCATTTCGAAAGGCCGAGCAGCGGCGCGGTGACCAGCTCGGTGCCGAGTACCGGGAAACTGCCCGTGCCCACCGTCGTCGCCGCGGTGCGGACGGTATAGTCGACGTTCGAGTCGACATAGGTGACGTTGGCCAGCATGCCGAAGTTGCGCAGCTTGTCCCAGACGAAGCCGAACGGCGTCTGCAGGCTCAGTTCCAGGCCCTTGATTTTGGCGCCGGGGCCGTTGATC
Organism: Sphingomonas sp. RS6; assembly: GCF_054489705.1. Lineage (NCBI taxonomy): Bacteria > Pseudomonadati > Pseudomonadota > Alphaproteobacteria > Sphingomonadales > Sphingomonadaceae > Sphingomonas > Sphingomonas sp. RS6. The sequence continues at coordinate 125,656 of NZ_JBTMWM010000008.1, read as the reverse complement.
GTCGTGTTGATCGTCCAGGGCTGGCCTTCGGGATTGGCGGCGGCCGGCGAACTGGCAAGGATCAGCGACAGCGGCAGGCCGGTCGACGCATAGGTGCCGGTCGTGGTGTCGGAAATCGGGAAGCTCTCGATATCCTTGGCAAAGGCCGCCAGCGACAGCACCGCCTGTGGCTGGAAATACCATTCGATCGCCGCGTCGAAGGTGGTCGCGCGGGTCGGGTTGAGCGCCGGATTGCCGAAGCTGATCCGATAGTTGAACCCGTCGACCGATCCGCCCGGCGTCAGGCTGCCCAGCCCCGGCCGCGTCATCACCTTCGCCACGGCACCGCGAACGATGACGCTCTCGGTCGGATAGAAGGCGATGTTGACCGACGGCAGCCAGTCCTCATAGCTGCGGTCGACCGTCACCGTCTGCGAATTGTTGATTCCGGTCGAGGAGACATCGGTGCGGATATAGCGGATGCCCGCATTCGCCGCATAGTCGAGCCCGAACAGCGATCCCTTGAAATTGGCCTGGAGATAGCCGCCATAATCCTTCTCCACCACGTTGCGGATGTTCGCCGCGGTGGGGTTGAGCGGGCGGTTATACAGGTCGATCATCTCGGCCGCGGCGTCGATGTTCGGGATCAGATAGGTCAGTGTCGTGCCCGATGGCGCCTTGCCGACATCGGGCAGCGTGTAGAGCTGCGAGATCGCATCTGTCACCGGCGCGCCGTACGTGCCGGTGGCGCAGGTGAACGCCGCGCAATAGGTCGAATCGCGCGCCGCCTCGGTCGTGTCGAACTCGAACCGGCGGAAGAACGGCCCGCCCAGCAACCCGAAATCATCGGTCACCTTCCAGTCGAGGTCCAGCTTCGCGGTCCGGTACTTGTTGGTCACTTCCGACGGGCGATCACGGAATTCGGCGAACTGGAAATTGGACGGCGTCATCGTGCCGTCGGGGAATGCCAGCAGCGGCAGGTCCATGTTCGAATAGTCGAAGCGATAGCCGTTGACGTTGCGGCTGTCGAAAATGATCGTCGTCTCGCTCGGCACGTCCGCCTTGGATCGCGATGCGCCGCCGAACAGCGTCGCCTTGAACCGGTCGGAGAAGGTCTGCTCGATCTTGCCGTTGTACTGGTAGAAATCGGTGCGTGATTCGCGGCGGAAATTCTCGATCCGCACCCAGGCGTTGTTCACCGTCGCGGCGACCATGTTGTTGTCGTCGTCGATCGTGACATCGGCCAGGTCGATGCCGCGCTCGTTCGATCGGAACAGCACCTCGGCCCATTTCTCGGTGCGCGTCTCGTCATAGCGCGCGAACAGGCCGTCGAGCGAGATCAGCGTGTTTTCCGCCGGCTTGATCTGCACGCTGCCGGTCACGCCCAGCCGCTCGCGCTCATGGCCGATCTCGCCATAGCGCGGGATGCGCGGGTGGAAGGCGAGCGAGGCCGCGTCGCACACCGGGCTGTTCACATAGCTGCCGCCGCTACCATTCCGCGTGAAGCACGGCGTCCCGTCGACCGAATTGAACCGCGCCTGCTGCCAGCGCACGGTGTTGTTGCCCACTTCCAGAATGTCGTATTTCGACCAGGCGACCGATGCCGACGCCGCGATCACCCCGCTCGGCGCCTTGTAGCCGATCAGGCCCGAAAGCCGCGGGCCCCAGTCCTTCGACAGGTCGTTATACTGCGCCTTGGCGTTCAGGCCGATCGTCAGCCCGGATTTCAGCCCCATCGGGTTGCCGGTGTTCAGGTCGACCACCGCGCCCAGCGATCCTTCGTCCAGATTCGCCTCGGCGGTCTTGTGGACCACCAGCGAGCTGAACAGTTCGGATGCGAACACGTTGAAGTCGAAATCGCGTCCGCGATTGGGGCCGCCCTCGCCTGCCGAGGTGGCGATCGTCTCCATCCCGTTGATCCGCACGCGGGTATAGCCCGCGCCCAGGCCGCGCACGGTGATCTGGCGCCCTTCGCCGCCGTCGCGGGTGATCGCGATGCCCGGAATGCGCTGGAGCGATTCGGCGAGATTCTGGTCAGGGAATTTGGCGATGTCCTCGGCAAGGATCGCGTCGACCGAGCCGACCGTATCGCGCTTCAGCGAGATCGCACGGTCGAGCGAGCCGCGAAAGCCGGTGACGATGATCTCTTCGCTCTCGGCCTGGCTGAGCGGGTTGGGCACCTCGCGCTCGGACGGCGCCTCCTGCGCCTGCGCGCTCGCCGGCCATGCACCGGCTACCATCACGGCGATCGCCGATACCCCTCCGAATGCCGCGACCATGCGCGACGAAAATGCATGTCCCATCTGCCTCTCCTCTCCTGACCGCGCCCTGTTCCGGGTCGTCGGTTGTTTGGCATGGCGCCTTTGCTACCGGTGTCAAACGCGAAGGTCAATCCGCTTGCGACGAGCGCCAGTCGACGCTTCGGCGGAAAACGCACCCGCTCTCGTCCAAAAAACCCCGAAATCCGCGCCTCGAGCGCCGCCCTTTCGGCCGCGTCAGCGCGTTCTCCGCCCCGTCATGATGATACCGGTTCCCGCGCGACTCGCGGGCGCGCTCAGTCGGCGCGGGCGTAGTCGAACAGGAACGATTCGTGCGCTGGCATCCCCGCCACCGCGCGGTCGATATTGTCGCGCACCGCCGCCATCGCCTCGCGGAACTCGCCCGGCGGCAGCAGCGCGCCCATATGATGGTGGCGCCGCGGCACCAGCCCCTGCCCCAGCATCACCTGCACCCAGCTGTCGACGCGGAACAGGTCGTCCGATCCCTGCCAAGCGATCGCGCCCTCGCGAAACGCCTCGATCCTCGCCGCCAGGCTGTCGGGGATCGCCATGTCGCGCAGCTGGTCCCAGAAGCCGCCATCGCCGCGCTGGTTCAGGTGGTAATGCAGGATGATGAAGTCGCGGATCTTCTCAATCTCGGCGCGGCTCAGATCGTTGAAGCGCCGCGTCGTGCCGGCATTCACCCCGTCGAACGGGAACAGCTGCACCAGCCGCGTCACCGCGATCATGATCAGGTGGATGCTCGTCGATTCCAGCGGCTCGACAAAGCCGCTCGCCAGCCCGATCGCGACGACGTTGCGGTCCCACACCTTGCGCCGCCGCCCCGCCTGAAAGCGGATCAGCCGCGGCTCGCCCCGCATCGCGCCGCTGATCCGCGATTCGAGCAGCGCCCGCGCCGCATCGTCGTCGAGATGTGCCTGGGCATAGACCAGCCCGTTGCCCACCCGGTGCTGCAACGGAATCCGCCATTGCCAGCCCGCCCGGTGCGCGGCGGCGCGGGTATAGGGCACCGCCGGCGCCACCGCGTCGGTCTGCACCGCCAGCGCGCTGTCGGTCGGCAGCCAGTGGCGCCAGTCCTCATAGCCCGCCGCCAGCGCCTGCTCGATCAGCAGCCCGCGAAAGCCCGTGCAGTCGATGAACAGTTCGCCCTCGACCCGCTCGCCCGATGCCAGCGCCAGCGCGGTGACGAAGCCGCTCTCGCCGTCCTGCTCCACCTGCGCGATCCGCCCCTCGATCCGCCGCACGCCCAGCGGCTCGGCAAAGCCGCGCAGGAAGCGCGCATAGCGGCCCGCGTCGAGGTGATAGGCATAGTTGATCTGCCCCTTGCCCTGGGCGGGAATCGCGAACTTGCCGGCCAGCGCCGCCTTCAGCTCGAAGCAATAGTCGCCGATCGGTCCGCTCCACCCCTCGCGCTTCGCCTGGAGCCAGAAATGGTGGAAATCACCCATCCAGATCGATTTGCCGATCTGGCCGAAGCTGTGGAAGTAGGCGTCGCCCAGCCGGTTCCAGTCCTCGAACTGGATGCCCAGCTTGAATGCCGATCCGGTGGCGCGCATGAACGCCTGCTCATCGATGCCCAGCAGGTCGTGAAAGGTCCGCGCGGTCGGGATCGTGCTTTCGCCGACGCCCACCGTGCCGATCTCGTCCGATTCGATCAGCGTGATCTCGATCAGCGGCCCGATCAGTCGCGCCAGCGCCGCCGCCGCGATCCAGCCCGCCGTGCCGCCGCCGGCAATCACCACGCGCTTCACCGGACGGTCGTGCACCTTCGCCTCTCCTGATGTCATCGATTGAGCCCGTTCAGCAGCCGCGCGCGCAGCCGCCGCGCCTGCGCCTGGTCGATCGGCCCCAGCGGCCCCCGCGCCGCCTCGGGCAGATGGGCGCCCGCCCGATCGGCCGGGCCGAACACATAATAATCGAACAGCGCCCGCCACGCCGCCTTTTCGGAATCCGGCCGGTCGCGCAGGCTGAGCAGCGCATGGAGCAGCGTCAGCTGCGGCGTGTCGAGCCAGCCGGGGCTGGTGTTCCACCAGTAATTGACCAGCACGTTGAAGCGATCGAGCGCCTCGACATGGTGCCACCACATCGCCGGATAGAAGAGCAGGTCGCCCGCCGCCATCTCCGCCACCTGCGCCGTCGCCAGCGCGTCGCGGAAGCGCGGATGACGATCGAAATCGGGCGCCTGGAAATCCACCATGCTCACCACCTGCCCGCCGGGCGTCGGCTCCAGCGGCCCGGGATAGAGGTTCGCCACCTGATCGGGCGGAAACAGCGTGAAGCGCCGCCGCCCGACCGCGCAGACCGCCAGGTTGTTCGACATGTCGTAATGGCAGGTCGCGGTGGTGCGGTTGCCGATCCAGATGCTCGCGATCGGCGGATGTTCGGCGAACATGGGATGGGTCAGCGCGAGATCATTCTCGCCGCGAAAGCCGGGCAGATACTGGTCGAGATCGGTCGATCCGACATAGACGCTCGGCGCCGCCGCATCGTCGAGCCGCGGCAGCATCTGATCGAACAGCGCGGCCAGCGCCATCCGCCGCCCCTCGAAATTCAGGCCGGTGACGTGCTCGTCATAGAAAAAGCGCCCGCCGATCGCCGGCTCGCCGATGAACGTCACCACCGGCTTTCCGGCGTCGAAGCGGCGGATCACCGCCATCGCCGCAGCGGCGGACTCGCGCCCGGCGCGGACCAGCGGCCAGTCGGCAGCCACGCCGCGCAGGATCACCGGCGCGCCCTCCGCCATCAGCGCGTCGAACGGGATCGCATCGGGCGCGATGCCGTTCAGTTCGCGCACCGCCGGTGCGACCGCCGCCGCCTGGTTCACCGCGCCGCGATCCGCGCGTTCTTTCGCTCGATCAGCGCGGGGACATTGCCCAGCGATCCCGCCAGCCAATAGGCATGGGCCAGCCCGCCCATGCCGTGCAGCTGCTCGATCGCGCCGACCGTCAGCCCGTCCAGCCGCTCGCGCGAAAGGATGTGGAAGCCCTCGATCTTGTAGCGCTGCTCGTCGTTCAGCATCACTTCGATCGTCGTCGGCTCGATCAGGCCGAGCCGGTCGAGCAGCGGATAGAGCTGTTGCGCCATCGCGATGCCGGCGTGCAGCCGTGACAGCACCCGGCTGACATGCTCCAGATAGCGGCCGGCGCCGCCATGCGGCAGGAACAGCAATTCGCCGGCCTCGTCGCCGACGCGCGGGTCGTCGAGATCGACATGCACCGTCGGGCCCAGATCGGCCGGGGCATCGTCGCCCGGCAGTCCGATCGAAAACGGCCCGCGCTGCTGCAATGCCGGGATATAGCGGCTGGTCCAGCGCTCGCCGTCGAAGAACAGATTCTCGTCGCGATCGAGGCCCAGCAGCGCCAGCGCCTCCATCTCCCCCGCATCGGTCTTGCGCAGCAGGATCGGAAATTCGCGCTGCACTTCCTCGAACTCGGTGGGCAGCACCACCATCTGGTTCACCTGGTCGCCAAACGTCGCGCCGTGGCGCAGCGCCACCCGCAACGACTGGTGCGCAACATTATCGAGCGCGACGTGCCTCGTCATTCAATCATCACCCAAATTCGGATCGCATCTGCCGTGGCGCCAGCATGGCGCAAAGCGGAGCGCCCCTCAACCCGAAGCAAAAGGGCCGCCGCGTTCCCGCAGCGGCCCCTTCGTCATGCAGCGCGCCTCAATATTTGAAGCGGACACCGAGCAGGAAGCGACGATCCAGCTCCTGCGCGAACCACAGCTGCTTCTCGTCGCGGGCATAGGTCCGCACGCTCTCTTCGGTCAGGTTGATGCCTTCGAAGGTAACGGCGATCTGCGGCGTGACTTCATAGCTGATGTTCATGTCCAGCTGGCCGAACGGCGCGGTGAACTCCGGGTTGCGCGAATTGCCGCGATTGATCCCCGAAAGGAACTTGTCGCGCCAGTTATACGCAACGCGCGCCGACAGGCCGTGCTTTTCATAGATCAGCGTGGCGCTGGCGGTGTCGCTCAGGCCGATCAGCGCGAACTGGTCTTCCGACGGGTCCGCCCCGATGTTGAAGCCCACATCGCCGCGCACCAGCGTGTACTGCGCCGCGACGCCGAAGCCGGTCTGGCCCAGGAAATACTGGCCGGCCAGCTCGACGCCGTAGATTTCGGCGTCCTTGTTGTTGATCGGCTGCGTCACCTGGAACTGGTAGGCCACGTCGTTGCCATTGGCCACGACGCGCGGGCCGTTGTTGATCGTCTGGACATAGGCATCGTCCAGCGCACGGGTCGACGTGTTGTAATGCTGGTTGAACTCGGCCAGCGCCGCCGAAGTCGAGCCGGTGGTGTTGATCAGCGAGGTGAGGACATAGAGGTTCACGTCGCTGGTGTCGGCACCGATGCTCTGCAACGCATCGCGCGCATCGCCCGAACGGGTGCCCGCAAGGCCCGAAGCCGGGTCGTTCAGGCCGAACAGTTCAGACGTATACTGGCCGTTGCCGATGAAGTTGCGTACTCGCTTGTCGAAGAACGCGACCGACACATAGCTGTCCGGCTTGAAATACCATTCCAGCGACACGTCGAAATTGTCCGAAATCAGCGGACGCAGACGGGCATTGCCGGTGGTCGCGGTCGGGATGCCGCCATTCGCCGTCGGACGCGGCGGGCCGAAGACGGTGACCGAGGTATAGAGGCTGTTGTAATTCGGCCGGGCGATCGTCTTGCTGTACGACACACGGGCGAGCAGGTTGCGCTTCAGTTCGACCTGGAAGTCGACCTGCGGCAGCAGATTGTCATAGCTGCCGCCGTCGCTCAGATACTCGCTGTCGTCGGACAGCACGACCACGAAGTCGTTGTCCGAATCCCACTGGATCGAACCCGGGATCGCGGTGAGCGAGGTGGTGTGCGACTTGGTGTGCTCATAACGCAGGCCGCCGACCAGCCGTGCCGGCGCATTGCCCAACTCGCCGGCCCAGGTCACCTGGCCATAGGCCGCCCAGATCTCTTCGTTCACCCGGTTGTCGCTGCGGCTGTTGACCGCAACCGCGTTGCCGCGACCCTCATAATAAGGCGACATGATCGAATAGATGTTCGCCGCATTGCCGCGGAACGCGATCAGCGAATTGGGGTCGTTGCCCGGATCGAACTGGTTGAACTTGCAGACGAGGCAGAACTCCTGCAGCGCGCCCGGCGCCTGCTGCTGGACGTCGCCCGGCGCGGCAAGGCCCCAGTCGCCCAGCGTCTGCTGCGTTTCGGTGTAGGTCTGCGTGGTCTCGACCTTGCGATAGTTCGCGCCGAAGTCGAACCGGCTGCCCAGGCCCAGATCCCAGCCGAAATCGGCGCGCAGTTCCTTGACCTTCTGGTCCTGGAGCGAGCGGCGGGTACGGCCGATCGACGAGCCGACGTCGTTGACGTCCAGCGGCGCGCTGGCGCCGAACGTCACTTCCTGCTGCGGGATGCCCGACAGGTAGGTCACCGAATGCGCGGCGACGACGTTCGCGCCCATGCCCATCAGCGTCGAGCTGTTGCCGTTGGCGTTGTCCGGGCGGCTCGATGCCGAGCTGATATGGCCGTCGACGGTCAGCGAGAAGTTCGGCGCCATGTCCCAGCGGACGTTCAGGCCGTAATCCTCGATCTTGCTCTTCTGCGCGCGCGACTGAGCCTCGAAGCCCTCGTCCTTCTGGCCGGCGATCGTCTCGTGCAGATAGGTGGCGGTCGCGACGGTCGGGTTGCTGTCGAACGTCACTTCGTCGAACGGACGGCTGAACCAGTTGGACACGTCCGAACGCTCTTCGCGCTGCTTGTTCTGCGCATATAGCGCATCGGCGGTCAGCGTCAGCGAATCGGTCGGCTTGAACTGGACGGTCGCCTGCCCGTTGATGCGCTCGCGGCTGCCCTCGGCATAGTGGTAGCGGCTGTCATTGGGGATCGCGACCAGCTGGTTCGGATCGGTCGGTGCGTTGTTCACCACGGTGCAGGTCGGCGTCACCGTGCCGGTGCACGCGCCCGAGCTGCGGGCGAAGCCGCCGGTCAGGAAGGTGCTGTAGGGAATGATGTTCCAGTCGTTCGACGTCGCCGCGATCGAGGTGAAATTACGCTTCTGGTAGCTGCCGAACAGGTTGACGCCGAAGCGCTGCTCGGGATCGCTCCAGCTCACCACGCCCGAAAATTCCGGCGTCACCTTCGATCCGCAGTCGAGGCAGCCGTCGACGCTGGTGTCGTACACTGCCTTGGCGCCCACGCTGCCGCTGAAGCCCGGCGTGCCGTTGTCGAGCGGGCGGCGCGTGACGACGTTGATCGTCGCGCCGATGCCGCCCGACGGCACCGCCGCGCGGCCGGTCTTGTAGACTTCCAGCGTGCGGACGCCTTCGGTCGCGAGGTTGGAAAAGTCGAACGAGCGCGTCGTGCCCTGGGCGTTGTCGGCATTCTGGTCGCCGCCGACCACCGAGACGTTCGCCGCGGCGAGCTGGCGGCCGTTGAGCGTCACCAGGTTATAGTTCGGGCCGAAGCCGCGGACCGTGACCAGCGAGCCTTCGCCGTTGGTGCGGTTGATCGACACGCCCGGAATGCGCTGGAGCGATTCGGCCAGGTTGGTGTCGGGGAACTTGCCGATGTCTTCGGCCGAGATCGCGTCGACAATACCCGGCGACTCGCGCTTGATCGCGATCGACCGCTCGAGGCTGGCGCGAATACCGGTGACGACGATCTCGTCGCCCTGGGTCTCTTGCGTGGCAGCGCTGTCAGTCTGCGCCTGGGCGATTGCGGGCATCAGCATGCACGCCGCGACCGCAATCATGGACGCCGAGCGCGTTAATCCCGTCGATTTCTGCAACTTCATCATGTCCCCTCCTGTGCCGGCACCCTGCGCGGCGTCGGTTCGTCATTTCGCGATTATCGTTGGCGGGTCTTTCACCGCACGTTGATAACGCTACCGCGCCCGACAACATTGTCAATCGCAGAAGGCGAAACCTGTCAGACAGGTTTGATTTCGAAGGGGACTGTGTTGTCGATGTAACAGTGTCCGACGACTGAAACCGTTATCATAATACAATTTGGCTATACTTGGCGGCGCCATCGGCGCGCCGCCGTCCGCCCCGGCATCTGCCATACAGGGCCATGCCGGGGTCGCGCCGCCGCTACCGCCCGGCGCGAAGCAGCAGCGCGCGCGCCTGTTCGAGGTGCGGGCGGTCGATCATCCGCCCGTCGAGTCGAAGCGCGCCCGCGCCGGGGTTCGCGGCAAAGGCGGCGATCACCGCCTCGGCCTGCGCCACCTCGGCGTCGGACGGGGTGAAGCCCGCATTGATCGTCGCCACCTGGGCCGGGTGGATCGCCATCATGCCGGTAAAGCCGTCGCGCCGCCCGCGCGCAACATAGCCGGCCAGCCCCTCGGCATCGGCGATGTCGGGATAGACCGTCTCGATCGCCGCCACCCCGGCGGCATGCGCGCCGAACAGTGTCAGCGCGCGCACCATCGCATAGGGCGCGGTATAGCTGCCGTCCTCCTCGCGCGCGCTCGCCGCGCCGATCGCCGCCGGCAGGTCCTCCGCCCCCCAGGTCAGCCCGATCAGTTGCGCCGACCATCCGGCATAGCTGCCCAGCTGGAACACCGCCGCCGGCGTCTCGGTGGCGATCGGCAGGATCGGCGGACACGCGCCCCCGGCCAGTTCCACCAGCGCGCGCACCGACGCGCCACCCTCGGCCTTGGGCAGCACCAGCGCATCGGGGCGCCCGGGCAGCACCGCGTGCAGGTCGTCGCCGATCGCCTCGCCGCCCAGCGGGTTCACCCGCACGAAGCACGGCACGTCGCGCTCACGCGCCAGCCAGTCGGCGATCGCCGCCCGCGCCTCCCCTTTGCGCGCCGCCGCCACCGAATCCTCCAGGTCGAGGATCAGCGCATCGGCCCCGCTCGCGGCGGCCTTGGCAAAGCGATCCGGGCGATCCCCCGGCACGAACAACAATGATCTCAGTTTCATGGCACCCTTCCTCGCCCCTCCATCGCATCGCCGCCGCGCGCCTGGCAATGCCCGCCCTCGCCCGCCGCCTCGCGCGCCAGCCGTCGCTCGACCGCGTCGAGCTTGCGGCCCAGCCAGCCCTCCGCTTCCTCGCGGGTGGAGCGCGGCACGGCAAAGCCGGCATGCGGCACGCCCTCGACGATGTTCTTGCGGCGATAGCCGAGCAGCAGCAGCGCATCCTTGGGGCTCATCCGCGCCAGCGGCCCCGCCGGCTCGCCTCCCTCGCCCCCGTCGCGCCAGTCGGCGATCGCGCTGCCATCGGGGCACAGCGACGCCTCCGCACAGGCGAGCAGCGCCAGCTCCAGCCGCTCATAGCCCTCGGCCAGCGCATCGGCCATTTCGCGCGCAAAGGTCGCCGAACGCCGCCGCAGCGCATAGACGGTGCTCCAGTGAACGCCCGTCGCCTGCGCCGAAAGCCGCACATTGGCGGTCGCCGCCAGATGCGACAGAAAGCGCCGCACCGCCTCGGGCGTCAACGTGCCTGGGGGCAGCCGCCGCACCTGCACGCGCCGCCCGCGCGATCCCCGCACGCCATAATCGCCCCCCGCCCCGCGCGCCGCCACAGCGCCCGGCCCGGCGGCAAGCTGCGCCTGGGCAAAGGCGAGCGCGGCATCCCATTCGGTGGCGAAATCGGGATTGCGCGCGCGGCGCTTCTGGAATGTCTTGCGCGTCTGCCCCGCCGCCTCGGCGGCCAGCGTCACATTGGCGGTGCGCCGCAGCGCCTTCAGAAACGCCGCATTCTCCCGCACCCGATCGGCAACCGTCCCGCGCATCGCGCTTCCCCCAAAAGACTCAGCGCCAAAAGATCGGCGTTCTCACTCTGTTCTTCAAGGTGCCACCGTCGAGCAACGGCAACGCCTTGCCACCCCGCCGCATCTCCGCTTATCTGCTGCCACCGGTGTCAAGCCGACAAGAGCACGCCCCCCCAACACCCTGGCCCACCAGCCACAGGGGGACGGCCCGACAGGAGAGCCCCATGCCCATCAGCCGCCGCGAAGCCTTTGGCGCCACGCTTGCCGGTCTCGCCGCCACCGCGCCCGGCATCGCCCGCGCGCTGCCCGCGCCGGATGGCGACGCCCCCGCCCCCCGCCGCGGCTTCGACCATCAGCGGATCGCCGATCTCGGCGACGGCCGCTTCCTCAATCCGCTGCTGTCCGGCGATCGGCCCGATCCCGCGATCCTGAAGGACGGCGCCGATTATTACATGACCTTTTCCAGCTTCGATTCCTATCCCGGCCTCACCCTCTGGCATTCGCGCGATCTGGTGAACTGGCAGCCGCGCCGCGCCGCGCTCACCCGCAATATCGGCTCGGTCTGGGCGGTCAGCCTCGAAAAGCATGACGGCCGCTATTTCCTCTATGTGCCGGTCAAGGCCGATCCGAACGACATCCATGTCCTCTGGGCCGATCATATCGACGGGCCGTGGAGCGATCCGGTGCCGCTCGGCCTGCATCGCCATATCGATCCGTGCCACGCGGTCGGCGAGGATGGCTCGCGCTGGCTGTTCCTCTCGGGCGGGGATCGGGTGCGGCTCGCAGCGGACGGCCTGTCGCTCGCCGGCCCGGTCGAGCATGTCTATGATCCGTGGCGCTATCCCGACGACTGGGTGGTCGAGGGTTTCTCGCCCGAGGGGCCGAAGATCCACCGCCACGGCGGCTGGTTCTACATGATCACCGCCGTCGGCGGCACCGCCGGGCCGCCCACCGGCCACATGGTGATCGCCGCGCGCGCGCGCTCGATCCACGGCCCCTGGGAGGATTGCCCCGCCAACCCGCTCGTCCGCACGCGCAGCAACGACGAGCGATGGTGGTCGCGCGGCCATGCCTCGCTGGTCGAGGCGCCGGACGGCAGCTGGTGGTCGGTCTATCACGGGTATGAGAATGGCTATTGGACGCTCGGGCGGCAGGCGCTGCTCGATCCGGTCGAATGGACCGATGACGGCTGGTTCCGCATGACCGGCGGCGACCTGTCGCGCCCCCTGCCAAAGCCGCGCGGCGGATCGGCCGTCCCGCACGGCCAGCCGCTGTCCGACGATTTCGCCCGGCTCGAACTCGGCCGCAAATGGAACTTCTTTCGCCCCGCGCCAGACGAAGCCGCCCGCGCCCGCGTCGCCGATGGCGCGCTGGTCCTCGCCGCGCGCGGCACCGCGCCCGCCAATTCGTCGCCGCTGATGCTCACGGCGGGCGACCTCGCCTATCGCTTCGAATGCGATGTCGAGCTGGGCGAAGGCACCACCGCCGGGCTGCTGCTCTTCTATGACGATCGGCTCTATTGCGGCCTCGGCTTCGATGCGGCGCGCTTCGTCACGCATCAATATGGGCTGGAACGCGGCCGCCCCGCCAATCCGCACGGCCGCCGGATGCGCATCCGCGTCACCAACGATCGCCACATCGTCTCCTTCCACACCAGCGGCGACGGCGGCGCGACATGGCAGCGCTTCGATCGGGGCATGGAGGTCTCGGGCTATCACCACAATGTCCGCGGCGGCTTCCTGATGCTCCGCCCGGCGCTCTATGCGGCGGGCACCGGCGAGGCCCGCTTCCGCGACTTCCGCTTCCGCGCGCTTTGAGGGGGCTTCGCCCCGCTGCGTGAGCCGTGGCCGACGGAATGATCAGAACGTATCCCGGCCTTCAGCAATGTTCAGCAAGTCCGAAAATACGAATGTCGCCGGCGCGCGCCCCGAGGCGGGCACCAATTCGCGGAGCAGTCCGTTGTCGCGCAGGTCGCGGATGATTTTGCGGGCGGTCGCTGGCGGGATTTGCGCCGAGGCGATGAAATCCGGTGTCTGGAATATCGGGCGTTGGAAAATCCAGTCAAGCGCGCGCACCGCATATTGCGAGTGTGTAATCTCTACTACCCGATCGCGCTCCTCCTGGTGCAGCGCCAAAATTGCCTGCGCCTTGCGCGTGTTGGCTTCGGCTTGTGCGATGATGCCTCGCAGGAAGAAAACAACCCATCCAGTCCAGTCATCGTCTCGAGAAACAGCCAGCATGCGTTCGTAATATTCGTCGCGGTGCGCCTCCAGATATTCCGACAGATAGAAATTTGGGCGCGAGAGCAATCCGTGCGCATACAGAAACAGCGGAATGATCAATCGCCCGATGCGGCCGTTGCCGTCCAGGAACGGGTGGATCGACTCAAATTCGGCATGAACAATCGCCAACTGCACCAGTCGGTCTGGTGCGTCGGCGTGAATATAGGCCTCCCAGCCTGCCATCGCGGCTTCGATCCCGTCCGCGCCGGGCGGCACGAAGCGCGCCTGTTCGATGGTGCAGCCTTCCGGCCCGATCCAGTTCGGAATGCGACGATACTCGCCCGGATCCTTGTTGCGGCCCCGCACGCCATCCATCAGAACCCGGTGCGTCGCCTTGATGAGGCGTTGCGAAAGCGGGAGCTGCGCCATCAGTCCCTCGGCCTCCCGAAGGGCTGCGCGATAATTCAGAACTTCGCGCGCATCGGCTTTTTTGGGCGTGCTCTCATCGAAAAGTTGGCCCTGCGCCTCGAACTCCAGCACTTCCCCCAGGGTAACCTGCGTTCCCTCGATCTTGCTGGAAAGCACCGCCTCACGCGCGGTCAATGGAGCGAGCAGAATGTCGGGATTGGGAATGCCCGACAGAACGCCCTCGTAGCGGGCAATCGCAGCATTGGCTGGCCCGACCAGAGGAAACAAAGCGCCCAGATCGAGCGCAGCAGGCGGGAAACACCCTTGATGATAGAGAACAGGCAACGGCATCTCCGGCGGACAGCCGCAACCTCAGAAGCGCGAGTCGCTGCGGCGTTGATGATCGCCTGTTAACAGCTACACCAGTTGATGATCGCGAAACAGGGTTCTGCCTACATCAAAATCGCCGTCTAGGCTAAGGCGCTGTCAAATATCGCAAGCCGCCACGCGCCCCTCCAACATTCACTATCACGTCAGGCGCGGGCCGAGCTAGGCACGCGCGTTATCCTTCGCCAGCAGCATAAGCGCACCCACCAATTTGCTTCCTTGAGTCGCTATCAGTCCGAGTTGGTGATTAACCTGTTCGGCCGCCTGATCACTCGCAAAAGTTTGGCCAGCCTGCATGTTATCATTGTACTCACCCAGAAGACGACGGAAAGTGAATAAATCTCGTTGTATCTCATGAGGTATCAAGCCAATCTTTTCCCAGTCGTCCACATCGGTAGGAAGGTCCAGCCGGCATTTATTCGCCCCATCCTCGGTCAATGCTTTATTAGAGGCTCGGATAACCCTGATCGTTCCTTCAACCGCTCTCGCGCGCCTCCTCAATCCTTGTATTTCGATTGAGAGAAGATTGGCAACGAAGCTCAGTCTCCGACGCGTTTGATCCGACTCACGGTCCCGCTCACGCGAATCGGTCAATCTAGCTGCGGCCCAAATCACACGAGCAGAAACCAAAGCAGCCGTTCCCGCAAAGAATGCGGATATGAGCGGTTGGAACACCTGAATGCAACTGATGACGGACCCGCAGGTGCTCATAGCAATGAAAGCCTATATTTATATAGCTAACCTACAAAACATCTATCAATACGACGAACAACCAAATCTCTCACCTCAAGGTATTTTATAGTGCAGAGCGCGCCTAGAAGTAGATCCCAAAAACATGCACCGTCTTTTCACTGGATCAGAATACCCGCAAATCCCAAACACCAAAACCGCGGGGGAGGCAGGCCCACACCCGCCCCCAGCCCAACTCACCCCGCCTTGCCCGCCAGAAACGCCTGCAAATCCAGCCGCATCGCGTGCCGCGCGTCCGGGTTCAGGTACACCATGTGCCCCGCCGGATAGTAACGGAACGAAAGGTTCGCGCGCAGCGGCTTGGGCAGCATCATGTGCTTCAGGTCATATTCGGTCGCGAAAAACGGCGTCGCCATGTCGTAATAGCCGTTGAGCGAGAGCACGCGCAGATGCGGGTTGGTGCGCATGGCGCGGGCCAGGTCCTCGGCCACGTCCACATTCTGCTGCTTGCCGGTTTCGGGGCCGCTATGCGTGAAATCCCAGTCCCAGGGCCGCGTGTCCCATACCGACAGGCGATAGTTCAGATCGGTCTTGTAGCCGAACTTGCGCGTCAGCCGGTCCATGAAGCCGCTGACATAGACGCCCGAAATCCCCGTGTCCGACGGGTCGTATCCCGGCGTCTCGCCCGCCGCATCGGCGTCGCTGCCGATATAGCGGCCGTCGAACCGGCCCAGCGTCTCGCGGGCATCGCGCAGCAATTCCTTGCGGAAGCGGCTGGCGTCGATGCGCAGGTTCGCCTGCTTGACGTAATCGACCGGCAGGCCGGTGAAATGCGCGAGCTGGCGGGCCACCCGGTCCTCTTCCTCGGGGGTGATGTCGGTGCCCTTGGCGAGCGCGGCGGCATAGTCGCCCGCGGCGAAGTCGCGCGCCTGCTGGACGAAGCTGGCGACGTCGGCGGGCTTGTCGGCCACCTTGTTGTGATACCAGGCGGTGGCGGCAAAGGTCGGCAGATAGCCGATATAGCCCAGGTCATAGCCGGGTTGCTCGACGCCGTAATTGAGGATCGAGGAGAGCAGCACCACGCCGTTCAGCGACACGCCGGCATTTTCCAGCTGCAGCGCCAGCGCCGCCGATCGGGTGGTGCCATAGCTTTCGCCGAACAGATATTTCGGGTCGCCCCAGCGCTCGTTCTTGGTCAGATAGCGCTTGATCGCGCTGGTAAAGGCGCTGGCGTCCTGATCGACGCCGAAAAAGTCCTTGGCCTTGGCATCGCCCAGGATGCGCGAATAGCCGGTGCCCACCGCATCGATGAACACCAGGTCGGTGCTGCCGATCAGCGTGTCGGGATTGGCGCCGATGTCATAGGGCGCGGGCGAGACCGCCACCGGGTCGGCCGTCTTCACCGCCTCGGGCGCGAACGATCCCATGCGCAGCCACAGGCTCGCAGAGCCCGGGCCGCCATTATAGAGGAACGTCACCGGCCGGTGCGCGCCCGGCGCGGTATAGGCGGTGTAGAAGATGCTGGCGACCGGCTTGCCCGCGTCGTCGCGGATCGTCAGCGTGCCGGCGGTCGCCTTGTAGCTGATGCCCGCGCCGTCCACGGTGGCGCGGCCGCTATAGCTTTTCTCGGTCTCCTCAACCGGCGCGTCGGCCCATTGCTTGGCGATCGTCTCGGCAACGGCCTTTTCGTGCTGCTTGGCGGCGCTGGCGTCGCCGCCGGCGTCGTCCTTGTCCTGGGCCAGCGCGGGCTGGGCGGCGGCGAGGCAGGCGATCAGGGCAAGGGTGGATACTGAACGCATGAGACTTCCCGGTCGAGTTGAGCAGAGGCGTGAGACATTATAACATCGGCTCGTCGTTGCAAGTCGTCGCGTCGGCGCAGCCCCTGTTCCGGGCATCCTGTCCCGGCCTTCCTGTCCCGCCCCCCTTCCCTGGCCTTGTTGCGCGGCGGGGCATTGACTCGTGCGGCGGATGCGCTATTGGCGCCGCTCCTCCTTCGGGAGGAATCCGTCCGAGACAGCGAGTGACCGGAATCTGCCGGTCTTGATTTTCTCGCCTAGACGGGGACAGATTTTTCCGGCGGCTTTGCCCCCCTATCCGCGTGTTTCGCGGCAGGCGGTCGGGCGGTCCGGGTCACGCCCAGGGATGTTTCCCGGCCTCGTGACGATCCTTCCCCTCGGACAGACTGAGCCTGGCCCGTGTTCGCACGGGTCTTTAACCGGGGCCGCCTTCGTTCGCGCGGGGGCAGCCTCATGTATGAGGAGACCGGCATGGATCGTTCCCAGAAGGCCGACGCCGTTGCCGAGCTGAACCGCACCTTCAACGAGGTTGGCGTGGTGGTTGTCACCCGCAATCTCGGCATGACCGTCAAGCAGTCGACGGACCTGCGCAACAAGATGCGTGCAGCCGGCGCGACGTACAAGGTCTCGAAGAACAAGCTCGCCAAGATCGCCACCCAGGGCACCGATTATGCGGTGCTCGCGGACCTTCTGACGGGTCCGACGGCACTGTCCACCTCCATCGATCCCGTGGCTGCGGCCAAGGTCGTCGCGGAGTTCGCCAAGACGAACGACAAGCTCGAAATCGTCGGCGGCGCAATGGGCAGCGTGCTGCTGGATCCGGCTGGCGTGCAGGCACTCGCCTCGCTGCCGTCGCTGGACGAGCTGCGCGGCAAGCTCGTGGGGCTCATCGCAGCACCCGCGACCAAGCTCGCCACGATCACCCAGGCACCGGCGGCGCAGATCGCCCGCGTGCTTGCGGCGCACAGCGAAAAGCAGGCTGCCTGAGCTTCGGCTTCAAGCGACCTTTATTTTATCCCGAACCTATTGAACTGACTGGAGTTTATCATGGCTGACCTTAACGCAATCGTCGACCAGCTTTCCGCGCTGACCGTTCTCGAAGCTGCCGAGCTGTCGAAGCTGCTCGAAGAGAAGTGGGGCGTTTCGGCCGCCGCTGCCGTCGCCGTTGCCGGCCCGGCCGCCGGTGGCGCCGCTGCCCCGGCTGCTGAAGAGCAGACCGAATTCGACGTGATCCTCACCGGCGACGGTGGCAAGAAGATCAACGTCATCAAGGAAGTCCGCGCCATCACCAACCTCGGCCTCACCGAAGCAAAGGCGCTGGTCGAAGGCGCTCCGAAGCCGGTCAAGGAAGGCGTGTCCAAGGACGAAGCCGAGAAGATCAAGAAGCAGCTTGAAGAAGCCGGCGCGACCGTCGAAATCAAGTAAGCGCTTGATCGCCGGCTTGCCGGCACCAATACAAAGAAGGGGCGGTCCGGCGACGGACCGCCCCTTTTCATGACTGAACGCAAGGCCAGCGCAGCCGCGCAGGCCGCTCGCTCAGGCGCGAGCCAACTGGCGGACCGCGTGGTCGGCCGCGCGAGCGGTGAAGGCCATGAAGGTGAGCGAGGGGTTGACGCACGAAACCGACGCCATCTGCGCGCCATCGGTGACATACAGGTTGGGGGCGTCATGCGCCTGGCTCCATCCATTGAGCACCGAGCGGGTCGGATCGGCGCCCATGCGCGCGCCGCCCATTTCGTGGATGGCATCGCCGGGCACATGCTCGCCCTCATAGCTTCGGATGTTCTGAAGGCCCGCCGCGCGCAGCATTGCCTCGCCCTCGGCGCGTGCGTCCTTCATCATCCGCAGTTCGTTCTCGCGGAACGTCACGTCGAAGCGCATCAGCGGCACCCCGAACCGATCGACCTTGTCCGGGTGCAGCGACACGCGATTGTCGCGATAGGGCAGACATTCGCCGAATGCGCCCATGCTGAACTTCCAAGGACCATAGCGGCGCATGCCGTGCTTCATAGAGGCACCAAAACCATCCGGTCCGGCAGGATCGCGCCGCGCGCTGCCCTGATAGCCATAGCCGCGCTTGAAGCCCACGCCTTCCTCGCCGCCGATATTGCGAAACCTGGGCACATAGACGCCGCCCGGGCGCCGACCATATTCGATCAGATCGGTCATGCCCGGAATCTCGCCTTCCACGCCGACGCGGAAGATATGATCCATCACATAACGGCCCAGCGTTCCGCTGCTGTCGAAATGGCTGCGCTCGCTGCCCGGCGCACGCGAGTTCATCAGGATCTGCGTCGAGGCCATCGCCGATGCGCAGAGAAAGACCAGATCGGCATTGACCACCTGAGCCTGCCCGGTCTTGGTGTCGATATAGCGGACGCCTGTCACCCGCTTGCGTGCGGCATCATATTCGAGGTTCGTCACCACCGCGTCCGACTGGAGCGTCAGCCGCCCGGTCGCTCGCGCGGCCGGCAGCGTCACCGCCTGGGTCGAGAAATAGGCGCCGAACGAACAACCATTGCCGCACTGGTTGCGGAACTGGCATTTGGTACGGCCCTGCTCGGGCTTGTCCTCGGTCATGTTCGACAGTCGCGTGTGGATCAGCTTGCGGCCCGGAAACTCCGCTTCCAGCCTCGCCTTGAGCCACTTCTCGGCGACGTTCATCGGCATCGGCGGCTGGAATTCGCTGTCAGGGAGATAGGGCAGATTCTCCCGCGAGCCCGATACGCCGATATATTTCTCGACATAGCTGTACCACGGTGCAAGGTCGTCATAGCCGATCGGCCAGACACCATCGATGCCCTCGCGCTTGTTCGCCTCGAAGTCCTCGGGCGCCCAGCGGAAGCTCCACCGCCCCCAGATCAGCGATTTGCCGCCGACCGCGCCCGGCCGAATCCAGTAAAATTTGTCGCCCTCGCCATAGGCATAGGGGTTGAGCCGGTCGTTGTTATAAAACCCCATGTTGCTCGGCTGCACATAGCCGTGCCGCGCGATGAAATAATCGCTTTCGAGCAGCGGCTTGGGCATCATGTTGCGTGCCGGCACCTCGAATGCGGGCTTGCCGTCATACGGATAGTCGACCGCGTGCTCGACCATCCGGCCGCGATCAAGCATCAGGACGCGCAGTCCCTTCTCAGTCAGTTCCTTTGCGGCGAAACCGCCGCTGACGCCCGATCCGATGACGATCGCGTCGAACCTGTTGGTTGCAGCCATGTTCTTTTATCCTCTCCTGCCCCAGTTCAGAAGCGCAGCGCGCGCAGCGTGTTGAAGCTGGTGGTGATGTCCGGGAGATAGGGCGCCGGCGCCTGATCGTTCTCGACATAGAAATGCCGGACGCCCTGGCTGCCCTTCAGCGCGAAAAGCGCACCGAAATCGATCGTCCCCTGGCCCACCGCGGTCATGCTGCGATCGGCACGCATGTCCTTGACGTGGTAGGCATAGAGCCTCGGCGCGAGCCGGTTGATCCACGCCGTCAGGTTTTCGCCGGCATGCGCCGCCCAGTACAGGTCCAGCTCGACCTTCACGAGATCAGGGTCGGTTTCCTTCAGGAAACGTTCGTACAGACTGACGCCGCCCGGCTTGATCGTGAACTCGAAGTCGTGGTTGTGATAGGCAAAGCCCAGGCCGGCCTTCTTCAGATCGGCGGCGAAGCGGTTGAAGTTCGGCAGCGCCGCGTTCCAGCCCGCTTCAGTGCGATGTTCGTCGGTCATATAGGGGAGGACCACCGTCTCCGCCCCCAGCGTACGCGCCATCGCGACCGACTTGTCGAACTGACCGAGCAGCGCGTCATAGCCGATATGGACCGACGGCGCGCGAAGACCCAGCCGATCGGTCGCCGCGCGAAGCATCTTGGCGTCCATCGCGTCGTAACCGCCGCCGCCATATTCGACTTCACGATAGCCGATCTTCGCGATCGCCTCGAGCGTCGCTACCGGATCCTTCTGAAACAGATCGCGCACGGTATAGAGCTGGATGCCGATGGCCTGCAGTTGCGCCGCATGCGCGGGCCGGACGAGGCCGCCGGAGACGGCCATCACGGCGACGCCGCCAGCACCGGCGAGCAAAGAACGACGGTTCATCATGCGCTGTACACCTTGTTGACCTGTGAATAGGGAAAGGCGCCGTTATATTCGCCCGGAACCGGCAGGTATTCGCGCTCCTGCGTCATGCCGATCTCCGACGTGTAATAGCCGGCGATGACGAGTTGGCGGAACGCCTCGAAGAAGGTTTTGCCCATCGGCAGGCGATCGTTCATCGCCATCGTCAGCAACGCATCCTGCTGTTCGGGCGTCGCCTGAGCGGCCGGCTTTTGATAATCCGCGATGCTCTGCGCCTCGATGGCATCGAGCCCTTTCAGGATCGGCACGCGGTCACCGGGCGCCGCCCAGTCGGCCAGCAGCTTTTCGATGAACATCGGCACGCCCGCGGCGATCGCGCCCGGCGTATCGGTCGTCGGGACGACGCGTTCGCTGAGCGCCGTCACCAGCGCGCGCTGTGCGGGTGTGAATACGGCACTGCTCGGTGGGCCATCGCTGATCAGCGGGATGGCGGTGGTCTGCGCGGCGCGGGCGATCGGGGCGAACACCCCGGCGCCGAACATCGCGATCACCCCGGCCAGTGCCTGACGGCGGTCGATCATTTCCCCTCTCCTTCCAGATCCTGCGCGATTGCCGCGTCAGGCAGCGGTCGAACCCAGATGTTGCGGAACGAAACCGGCGAATCATGATCCTGAAGCTGGATAGGCGCCGCGTCGGGATGCGCTTCGTAATGCGCCACCTGGCGCCAGATCGTTGTGCCGAGCATCGCCTGATGGTTCTGCACCAGCACGCCGTTCAGGAACGCGGTGATATAGGCGGGGCGCAGCAGCTTTCCGTCCGTTGCGAAGCGCGGCCGTTCGAACACGACATCATAGGTCTGCCACTCGCCGGGCTTGCGCGCCGCGTTGGCCAGCGGCGGCTTCCAGCCATAGACCGCGCCCACCGTGCCATCGGCATAGGTCGGGTTCTGGTAGCCGTCGAGAATCTGGATCTCGTAACGCTGCATGAACCAGATGCCGCTGTTTCCGCGGTCCTGCGAACTTTTGGTCGGCGGTGTCGGCGAACGGAATTCGAGGTGAAGCTGGACGTCACCGAAGCTCTGCTTGGTGATCAGCGCATTCTCCCCGCCGCTGCTCGCCCGCGACGGCACGGTCATCACGCCGTTCTCGACGGGCCACAGCTTGCGCTCGGCACGCCAGGCGTCGAGCGAGGTGCCGTCGAACAGCACGATCGCATCCGAAGGCGCCCCGCCCGGCTTCGCCTCGGGCGTCACCACGTCGGGCGCCGGCCGATCCGGATCGTGCACATGCCACTTGCCGCCGGGCAGCATCGGTGTGTCCTTGAAACCGGGCTTGTCCTGCGCCGCAGCCGGCAGCGCGGCCAGTACGATGCCGCCTGCCAACAGGCCCGTGATTGTCCGCGCGACCATGCGTTCCCCTCTCCTCACTGCGCGTCGATGGCTCGATAGGCGGCGATCAGCCGCTCTTCCCCTTCGCGCCCCTTGATCGAATTGCCATGTTCCATGCCGATCACGCCGCCATAGCGCTGCGCGCGCAGCCAGCGGACGATGTTGGCATAGTTGATCTCGCCGGTTCCGGGCTCGTTACGGCCGGGATTGTCGCCGAACTGGATATAGCCGATCTCGTCCCAGCATGCCTGCATCACCGGGATCAGATTCCCCGACTGGATCTGCTCGTGATACAGGTCGGCCAGGATCTTGATCCCCGGGCTGTTGGCGCCGCGCGCCACCGCATAGCCCTGCGCGATGCTCTGCATATAGACGCCGGGATGGTTGGTGCGGGTGTTGAGCGGCTCCATCACCAGCGCCATGCCGTGCGGCGCGACGATGTCGCCCGCGGCGCGCATCACGTCGATCACGCGTGCTGTCTGGATGTCGACCGGCACCCGAGGGTCCATGAATCCGGCCACCACCGTCATCCACTTGACGTTGAGTCGCTTTGCCACCTCGACCGCGCTGCGGATATCGGCAAGGAACGCTTCGCGATCGGCGCCGTCATTGCCGCCGAGCAGCGGGCGCGACTGCGACCATTTGGGCATGCTCGCCACGAACACGCCCATCGTCATGCCGCGGCTCGACAATGCCCTGGCCATCTGGTTTTGCTCGTCGACCGTGCGGCTTCGCGCCTCATTGTCTTCCCAGGCGGTGAAGCCCTGGTCAGCGGCGAAGGCGATCTGCTCCAGTCGCCCGCCACGGCTCGCGAAACTGCCCTCGTGCGGGGCATAGCCCATCGAAAAGCGCGCAGCGTTGGACTGGCCCCGAGCGGCAGTGGCTGCCAGCGGCGCGGCAGCGGCCGCCGCCAGCACGGTGCGGCGCGACACGCTCATTTGCCGCTCATCGACTTGAGATAGGCGATGATTGCCGCCCGCTTGGCCGGGTCCGCCATACCGATCGGCATGCGCGTGCCGGGCACCTTCTTCATCGGCGCGGCGATGAACTGGTCGAGCGTCGCCTCGTCCCAGCGCAGCTTCGATGCCTTGAGCGCGGTCGAATAGTTGAACCCTGGTGCCGACGCGGCCGGGCGCCCGACCACGCCGTTCAGATTGGGGCCGACGCCGTTGCGACCGCCCTTCTCAACGGTATGGCACGCCTTGCACGCAGCGAACGCGGGCGGCGCCGCGGTCTGCGCCCATGCCGGTGCAGCCACCATAAGCGCCGCGGTCGCGGCAAAAGCCATCCAGAACTTCATGCATATTCTCCGGGATCGATCCTGGTCCATTTCCGATCGGACATCGCATTGGCCACGACAGCTTCGACGAACGCCATCGTGCGCAGTCCGTCCACGACGCCCGGCAAATCGCCGCCGGTTTCGCCGCGGATCGTCGCTGCAAAGGCGCGGTAAAGGTTGCCGAACGCTTCGATATAGCCCTCTGGATGGCCCGCCGGCGTGCGCAACAGCCTCGATGTCGCGCTGTCCAGCCCCGGCCCGCCGGCGCGAACGATCTCGGCCGGGCGGTCGAGCCAGCGCAGCGTCAGCGTGTTCGGCTCCATCTGCGCCCATTCCAGCCCGCCGCGTTCCCCGTGGATCCTGAGGCGCAGGCCGTTCTCTTCGCCCGCCGCCACCTGAGTCGCCTTCAGCGTGCCGCTCGCGCCGCCATCGAAGCGCAGCAACGCGCTTACATCGTCGTCTAGTCGCCGGCCGGCGACATGCGTGACGAGTTCGGCGGATAACGCCTCAACCTTGAGGCCGGAGACATGCTCGGCAAGGTGAAAGGCGTGCGTGCCGATATCGCCCAGGCAACCGCCCAGTCCGGCACGCGCCGGATCGGTGCGCCATTCGGCCTGCTTGTTGCCCGCCGTATCGAGCGGCGCGCTGAGCCAGCCCTGGATATACTCGACCTGCACCAGGCGGATCGCGCCGAAATCGCCCCGCGCCACACGGACGCGAGCCTCCTCGATCAGCGGATAGCCGCCATAGGTGAAGGCCAGCCCGAAATGCTTGCCGCTAGCATCCGCAGCCGCGCCGATCGCGCGCGCTTCGTCGCTGTTCATCGCCATCGGCTTTTCGCAGAAGACGTGAAAGCCCGCGTTCAGTGCAGCAATAGCGACGGGGGCGTGGAGGTGGTTCGGTGTTACGATCGCAACGGCATCGATCCGCTCGCCTTCCGGCAAGGCGGCCTCGCCCGCGAGCAGCGCCTCATAGGTGCCATAGACGCGCGCAGGATCGAGCCCCAGCAGATCGCCGGTTCGTGCATTCCTGCCGGCATCGGTGCTGAACGCGCCCGCCGTCATTCGCCAGTCGCCGTCAAGCGCCGCCGCCATGCGGTGAACGGCGCCGATGAACGCGCCCTCGCCGCCGCCCACCATGCCCAGTCGAAGGGGACGCCGGATCATGCCTCGGTGCTTCCCAGACCGAGCAGGTTGCGGATCGCCGCCTTGTCGACGCCACTCGAGGCGAAATCGTCGAACGCGCGCTCGGTGACGCGGATGATATGGTCGCGGATGAACGGCGCGCCTTCGCGGGCACCATCCTCGCTGTTCTTCAGCGCACATTCCCATTCGATCACGGCCCAGCCGCGATAGCCATATTGCGCGAGCTTGCTGAAGATGCCAACGAAATTGACCTGGCCGTCGCCGGTCGAACGGAAGCGGCCGGCACGGTTCACCCAACTCTCATAGCCGCCATAGACGCCGCTGCGCCCCGTGGGATTGAACTCGGCGTCCTTCACATGGAAGCACGAAATCCGATCGTGATAGCGATCGATGAAGTCGAGATAATCGAGCTGCTGAAGCACATAGTGCGACGGATCGAACAGGATTCGCGCGCGGGGATGGTGGTCCACCGCCTGCAGGAATCGCTCCCAGCTGGCGCCGTCGTGAATGTCCTCGCCCGGGTGGATCTCGAACGCGCAGTCGACGCCGGCTTCCTCGAACACGTCGAGGATCGGCGTCCAGCGGCGCGCCAGCTCGGCAAATGCCTCCTCGACCAGGCCCGCCGGCCGCTGCGGCCAGGGATAGACATAGGGCCAGGCGAGCGCGCCCGAGAAGGTCGCATGCGCCTTCAGCCCCAGCCGCGCACTGGCTCGGGCGGCGAGCTTCACCTGATCGACCGCCCATGCCTGGCGCTCGGCGGGCTTGCCGTGCAGCTCGGCGGGCGCGAAGCCGTCGAACAGCGCGTCATAGGCCGGGTGCACCGCCACTAGCTGCCCCTGCAAATGCGTCGAAAGCTCGGTCGGCTGGATGCCGAACTTGTCGAGCCGCGCGCGTAGATCGTCGCAATAGGCCTGGCTCTCCGCCGCCTGCCGAACGTCGATCAGCCGCGGATCGCACGGAATCTGCACCCCGACATAGCCGAGGCCCGCCGCCCATTCGGCCATATGGTCGAGCGTATCGAACGGCGCCTTGTCGCCAAGGAACTGGGCGAGGAAAATTGCCGGCCCCTGTATCGCGGTCATGTCCGCACCTCCGTCTTTCGGTCGTTCTTGAATGTCAGCTGGAACAGCAGCGCGATCAGCGCGGCGGCGATCGCCGGATACCACCACATGCCCTGCCAGTCGGCGACGCTGGGGCTCTCCGGCAGCTGCGCATAGAGCAACCCGCCGATCTGCGAGCCGAGCAGCATGCCGACGCCATAGGTGAACAGCGTCAGCATCCCCTGCGCCTGCGCGTTTACGCCCTTGGGCGTCGCGATGTTGCCGGTGTAGATCGCGCCGGCGACGAAGAAGAAGTCGTAGCACACGCCGTGCAGCGCCACGCCGAGATAGATCGCCCAGAGCGAGCCGCCGCCGTCGCCGATCGCGAACAGCGCATAGCGCAGCGCCCATGCCGCCATGCCGACCAGCAGCAGCGGCTTCACGCCGAAGCGGCGATAGAGCCACGGCATCGAGAACATGAAGACGAGTTCGGACATCTGGCCGATCGCCAGCGTGCCGCTGACATTCTCGATCCCCGCCGCGCCGACATAGGGCGAGGCATAGGCATAATACATCGCCAGCGGGATCGAGATCAGCGTCGCGCAGACGATGAAGATCAGGAACGAACGCTGGCGCAGCAGACCGAATGCGTCGGTGCAGAACACCTCGGCGACCAGGCTCTTGCCCTGGGGCGCATCGGGCTCGACGTTCGGCAGCGTGAAGCTGTACAGGCCGAGCGCGATCGACACGACCGCCGCCACCTGGAAGATCTTCGGGCTCGCCGAAAGCCCGGCCCAGCCGATGATCAGCCCGGCGGCGATCCAGCCGAGCGTGCCGAACGCGCGCACGAACGGAAACCGGTCGACGCGCTCGCCGAAGCTCTTGAGCGCGATCGTGTTCGCGAGGCCCACCGTGGGCATGTAGAGGATCATGTAGCCGAGCAGCAGCCAGACGAAGCTCGCGCCATGTTCGGGCGTAAGCAGCCAGGGCAGAACGAACAGGATCACGCCGCCGATAAGGTGCAGGATCACCATCAGCATCTTCGGGCTCAGGAATCGCGCCGCCGCCATGCCGAGCAGGAACGATCCGACGATCGATGCGATCGGGCCGACCGAAAAGGCGTTCGCGATCAGATCGCCGACGCCCACCGTCTGCATCACCAAGCCCAGCGTGACGTTCCACGCCCCCCAGACGAAGAACTGCATGAACATCAGTGCGCTCAGGCGCCCCGTGAGCATTCCCGGCGCCGGGCGCACGCCACCCGTCAACGCCCCATCAGCAGCGACCATGCGCTTTCCTCTCCCCCGATTGCAGCTTGGCTGCATGTCGAATCACAGCCTATTCAGCACCATCCGCGATGTAAAGGATTACATCAATCGCTATCGACACCGCTGGTCGCAGGCGACATGAAGAGGGGCATGACGACGATCATCGAGGTCGCGGCGGCTGCGGGTGTCTCCACCGCCACCGTCTCGCGCGTGCTCAGCCAGCCCGATCGCGTGGCGGACGCGACGCGGCGCCGCGTGCTCGATGTGGTGGCGACACTCGGCTACCAGCCCAATGTCGCCGCGCGGAGTCTCCGCACGTTGCGCGCGGCCAAGATCCTGCTGACGGTGCCAAACATCGCCAATCCGTTCTTCGCCAGCGTGATCCGCGGCGCTGAGGAGGCGGCGCGCGACACCGGCTATGCGGTCATCGTCGGCGACACGCGCCACGATCCCGATGTCGAGGATCAATATGCCGAAATGCTTTCGCGCCGCGAGGTCGACGGGCTGGTTTTCCTCGGTCACCGCCTGCCGGCTAGGCTGGCACCGCTGGTCGCGCAGCAAGGGCGGGCGGCGCCCGTCGTCAATGGCTGCGAGTATTCGCCCGATCTGGGCGTGCCGAGCGTTCATATCGACAATGCGGCCGCTGGCGCCGACGCACTGGAGCATCTGATCGCGCTCGGCCACCGCGACATCGGCATCGTCACCGGCCCGCCGGTCAGCCCGATCAGCCGCGACCGCCTTGCCGGTGCGCTACGCGTTGCGGAGGCGCACCGCATCGCCGATCGCCTCCAGGTGCGCGTGGGCGATTATGCCGCGGCGTCGGCCCATGCCGAAACCGC
The DNA here is from genome assembly GCF_054489705.1 of Sphingomonas sp. RS6. NCBI lineage: Bacteria > Pseudomonadati > Pseudomonadota > Alphaproteobacteria > Sphingomonadales > Sphingomonadaceae > Sphingomonas > Sphingomonas sp. RS6. The sequence goes on along the minus strand of NZ_JBTMWM010000008.1, from coordinate 98,160 downwards.
CGCGCTGCTGGCGGCGGGCGTCACCGCGATCTTCTGCTTCAACGACGAAATGGCGCTGGGGGCGATCAGCGCGATCCGTGCTGCCGGGCTTTCCTGCCCGGACGACGTCTCGGTGATCGGCTTCGACGATCTGCCTTTCGCCCGTTTCTTCCAGCCGGCGCTGACCACGATCGCCCAGCCGACCGGACAGATCGGCCGGCGCGCGGTGGAACTGCTGGTCGGCATCCTGCAGGGCGCCGATTGCCCGTTGCACCAGGTAACCCTGCCCCACGAACTGATCATCCGGGGCAGCACCGCGCCGCCCCGATAAGCGCCTCACTGCGCGACGACGATCCGCGGCAGGCTGCGGATCGGCTCGACGGTGATACGGCGGAACCAGGTCTCGGCGCCTTCGGATTGGAGCTGGATCTGCCCGTGCGTCAGCGGCTGGCGGGCGCCGTCGGGCCCGATCACCGACAGGCCGTGCACCTCGGCCACCGGCACGCCATTCACCACATGCACCGCGCGGTCGCCGACGACGTACAGGTCGAGCACATTCCACTCGCCAATCGGCTTTTCCGCGTCGATTGCCGCCTCGACATTCCAGGTGGGCGTACCGTTGACCATCTCGACTTCGCGCCCACCCATGCGAAAGCGCAGATGCGGGGCCATGATCGCGGGATCGACCACCGCCGCGGTCCGCCCGCGCACTTGGCTGCCCACCATCACGATCATGCCGGTCGAGCCCTTCATGATTTCGAACTCGACCGAGGGCCGCCAGGTGCCGAACACGTCGCCCGGCGTGCCGTGGGTGTGATAGAGCAGGCCGTTGTTGCGCGGCAGCGTCTTGCGCGGCGCCCAGGTGCGCTCGCCCCATTTGAATTCGAGCCGCAGGTGATAATTGCTCAGGTCACGCGCCTGGACCAGGCTGCCCCAGGTTTCGCCCTTGATCCAGATCGCCGGCTCGCCGTCCACCTCGCGCACGGCGAAGTCGCCGCTGGTGTCGCGGCTCGTGCCGATCGGGGTGGCGGCAGGTTTCGCCTGGTAGGTCACCGAAGGATCGGGATAGCCGAGCCACGGCGCCCAGCCGGCCAGGCTATGGCCGTCGAACAGCGAGATCGCTTCCCCGACAGGCTTCGGCAGATCGACCAGCGTCAGCCGCTGCGGCGTCGCCGCCGGCGCACCGGCGACCGCGCGGGCCTGTTCGATCGATTCCTGCGCGAACGCCACGCCCGGCAGCGCCAGTAACAGGATCAGGCCCTTCAACAGCATCATTCACTCCCCTCTTGGTCTCGCAGCTACTCTGACAAAACCGGACGCGAAGAGCAAACTCAATGATTTAGTCAAGTCTCGGGTCAGGACGCGATCGCATAGGCGTCGCGTTCGTCGACCGGCAGCGCGCGCCCGCTCAGCGCCGCATCGAGCGCCTCCCGATCGAGCCGCCCCTCCCAGCGCGACACGACCACCGTCGCCACCGCATTGCCGATGAAGTTGGTCAGGCTGCGGCATTCGGACATGAATCGGTCGACGCCCAGGATCAGCGCCATGCCCGCCACGGGCACACTCGGCACAATCGACAGCGTCGCGGCCAGCGTGATGAAGCCGGCGCCCGTCACCCCCGCCGCGCCTTTGGAGGACAGCATCGCCACGCCCAGCAGCAACAGTTGCTCGCCGAACGAGAGGTGGACGTTGGTCGCCTGCGCGATGAACAATGCCGCCAGCGTCATGTAGATGTTGGTGCCGTCCAGGTTGAACGAATAGCCGGTCGGCACCACCAGGCCGACGATCGTCTTCGGACACCCCGCTCGCTCCATCTTCTCGATCAGCGACGGCAGCGCGCTCTCGGACGATGAGGTGCCCAGCACCAGCAGCAGTTCGGCCTTCAGATAGGCGATCAGGCGAAAAATCGAGAAGCCGGCCAGCGCCGATACCGCGCCGAGCACGACGATCACGAACAGCAGCGACGTCGCATAGAAGGTGCCGACCAGCATCGCCAGGTTCGCGAGCGTGCCGACGCCATATTTGCCGACGGTGAACGCCATCGCGCCGAACGCCCCGATCGGCGCCGCGCGCATCAGAATGGCGACCACCTTGAACACCGCCAGCGATGCGTCTTCCAGCAGGGTCAGCACACGCTCGCCGCGATCGCCGATCAACGCCAGGCCGATGCCGAACAGGATCGCGACGAACAGCGTCTGGAGAATGTTGCCGCCGGTAACGGCCGAAAAGAACGTATCCGGGATGATGCCGAGCAAAAAGCCGGTGAGCGTGCTCTCGTGCGCCTTGGCGGCATAGTCGGCGACCTTGCCGGCATCGAGCGTCGCCGGATCGATGTTCAGCCCGGCGCCCGGCCGAACAACGTTGGCGACGAGCATGCCGACCAGCAGCGCCAGCGTGGAGAAGAACAGGAAATAGCCGAACGCCTTGGCCGCGACCCGCCCCACCGCGCCCAGATCGCGCATGCCGGCGATGCCGGTCACGATCGTCAGGAAGATCACCGGCGCGATGATCATCTTGACCAGTTTGATGAAGCCGTCGCCGACCGGTTTCAGTGCCTCGCCGGTCGCTGGTGCGAAATGGCCGACCAGCACGCCGACGACGATCGCGACCAACACCTGGACATAGAGGTGCGAGTACCAGCGGCCGGGCTTCGCGGGCGGCGATGGTGCATCCGGTGCCGCATTCGGTTCGGCGACGATACGGACCATGATGTTTACTCCATTGCGCGGCGTTGCGGTGTCGCCAGCTTGCGGGTAGCGGGGTCAACAGGGTCCGGCAACGGACTCGCGCCGCGGATCGTCCGGGCGCGGCAGAGATGGGAACCGCCACCGCATCATGTTTCGGGCATTGTATGATTGGGTTCTGCGCATGGCGCATCACCGTCACGCGCTGCCGGCGCTTGCCGCGGTTTCGTTCGCGGAAAGCAGCTTCTTTCCGATTCCGCCGGATGCGATGATGATCCCGATGGTGATCGCCCGCCGCGAACGCGCGTGGACGATCGCCGCCGTCTGCACCGTCGCCTCGGTTCTCGGCGCGATGCTCGGCTATGCGATCGGCTATTTCCTGCTGGAAAGCATCGGCGCGTGGATCATCGAACTCTATCACATGCAGAACAAGGTCGTGCAGTTCCAGACGACCTATGCCGAATATGGCGCCGCGATCATCCTGCTGAAGGGGCTGACGCCGATCCCGTTCAAGCTGGTGACGATCGCCAGCGGCATCGCCAAGTTCAATTTCGCGCTGTTCGTCATCCTGTGCGCGGTCACGCGCGGCGCGCGCTTCTTTATCATCGCCGCGCTGCTCAAACGCTATGGCGCGCCGGTGCAGGCGTTCATCGAACAGCGGCTGAACCTGTTCGCCTGGGGTTTCCTGCTGCTGATCGTAGGCGGTTTCGTTGCGGTAGCCTATCTCTGAGACGGGCGCGGCGCGCGGGTTGCACAAGCCGTAACAAGACGCTAGATACGGCCCCCTAGCCTAAAGCGTGGTGGGATTGCACCGGCTCCTGCGAAGGACCGGGCAGCGGACCCATGCCCGCGATAGGCATGATGTTTTTCAAGCGAGGATGCCGCCAGTGGCGAAGACCGGTCCCGTCGAATTCATGCGCCAGGTGCGCCAGGAAACGTCCAAGATCGCGTGGCCTACGCGGCGCGAGACGATCATGACCGGCGTCATGGTGATGATCATGACGTCGCTGCTCGGCGTCTTTTTCCTGGGGGTCGATTCGCTGTTCGACCTGATCGTCAACTCCCTGCTCCGCCTCGCGCAGTAACAGAAAGCACCCTGAACATGTCGCGCTGGTACATCATCCACGCCTATTCCGGTTTCGAGGGCAAGGTCCGCGATCAGATTCTCGCCGACGCGACGCGTCTGGGCCTGGATCGCCTCGTCGAATCGGTCGAAGTGCCGACCGAAACCGTGACCGAGGTCCGCCGCGGCAAGAAGATCCAGTCGGAGCGCAAGTTCTTCCCCGGCTATGTCCTCGCCAAGCTGGAAATGAACGACGACGTCTATCACCTGGTGAAGAACACGCCGAAGGTGACTGGCTTTCTCGGCAGCTCGGGCAAACCCCAGCCGATCAGCGAGGCGGAAGCCGCGCGCATCCTCAACACCAAGGAGGAAGCCGCCACCGCAGCGCCCAAGACCCGCCTCAAGGTCGATTACGACATCGGCGACACGGTCAAGGTCACGAGTGGCAACTTCGCAACCTTCTCCGGCGTGGTCGAGGAACTCGATTACGACAAGAACCGGGTCAAGGTTTCGATCTCGATCTTCGGTCGCGCGACGCCGCTGGAGCTCGGCTTCGAGGACGTCGAACGCGTCAAGTAACCATGGCGACGGCCGCCGGTCCGGGACCTGCTTGGTTCTGGCGGCGGCGGGCCTTTTTCGGCTAACGATGTAGGGGCCGCCCGGTTGGGGCGGCGGCAGCACGGGCCGAGCCGATCGTTGGACCCATCCCGTTTCCTGGCCAGGCTCGTTGCACGGGCCGCCTCGCTCGCGCTTTGCGCCACGCTGATGGCAACGCCCTCGCCTGCCCAGGCGCAGCGCAGCATCGGCCAGTATAACCACCGCGCGTGGCGGCTCGTCGACGGTGCGCCGCCCGATATCTGGGCGATTACCCAGACCCCCGACGGCTTTCTGTGGCTCGGAACCGGTGCAGGGCTCGTCCGGTTCGACGGGATCACGTTCGAACCGGTAGCCCCTAGGCGCGGCAACCTCCCCTCGCAGAACATCACCGCGCTGCTCGCCGCACCCGACGGCGCATTGTGGCTCGGCTTCTTCAGCGGCGAGGTCGCACAACTGCGTGACGGCACACTCACCAGCTATGGTCGCGGCTTTGCGGCGGTCGAGCAGCTTGCACGCGATGCAGCCGGGACAATCTGGGTGGCGCGTTCCGGGACGGCAGGTGGCCTCTTCACGATTGATCGCACCGGCTGGCACGCGATCGGCCCGGCGCAGGGTTTCCCCGGCGGCACCGCCTTTTCGGTGCTCGTCGCGCGCGACGGTGCAGTCTGGGCAGCGAGCGAGCATCATATCCTGGTAAAGCGCCCCGGCGCGCGCCGCTTCACCACAGTTCGCGAAAGCCGCGGCGTCGTCCGCCTTGCCGAGGCGCCGGACGGTCGCATCTGGGCGTCGGGCGATGCTCGCCAGTTGTCGAGCCCGCCCACCAACGGCCTGTCGATCGTTCCGCTGCCCCCCGGCGCCCGTGACGTGATGGCGGATCGCCTGCTGTTCACCCGCGACGGCGCGCTTTGGGAAACCGTCTTTGCCGGCGGTCTGCTCCAGATTCGGGGCCTCGCCCCCGGCGATCGTCCGGCGTTCGATCGCTTTTCGACCACCAACGGACTCACCTCCCCGATTGCCGTTCCGCTGTTCGAGGATCGGGAAGGCAATTTGTGGATCGGCACCAATCTTGGGCTCAACCGGCTACGCCCGGTCAGCGCCGTCACCGCACTCACGCTGGCACCGGACGCGCGCAGCGGCTTCGAGATCGCGGCGACAGCGGCAGGCACGGTCTATGTCGCGAGCGGTCGTCAGCTTTACCGGGCCCGCGCCGGCGGCGCACTCGCGCCGCTCCGGCTGCTTCCGGACACGATAACGACGATCGAGGGGGATGGCGAGGCGCTGATCATCGGCCAGCCCGGCCGCGTGCTCCGCCTGCGCGGTGAAACGATCGCTCCGGCCGACGTGCCCCCGCCGGACGGTGACATCACCGCCTGGTCGCGCGATCGGCAGGGCACGCCCTGGGTCACGGTCGCCCGCAAGGGGGTCTTTCGGCTGGTCGATAGCCGCTGGCAGCCGGTGACTGTGCCGGGCCCGTCGCCGACGCCGGGCACGCTGCACGTCGGCTCGGGCGCGGGCGGAAGCGAATGGCTGTTTGCCGGACATCGGCTCTATCGCCGCACCGGCAACGCCATCGCCGCGATACCCGCGAACGCAGCGCCCGCCGTGGGTCAGATCGCGCTGGTCTCAACCGGGCCCGCGGGCGTTTTCGTCGCGGGCGAGTTCGGGATCGCGCACCTCGCTGGCGGCCGGTTTCGCACGATCGACGCGCGGCGCGTGCCGGTACTGGCCGGTATTACCGGCCTCGTCCAGCGCGACGACGGCAGCGTGTGGATCAGCGGCTTGAAAGGACTGGTAAGCACCAGCCGAGCGGCGATCGCCACGGCAACTGCGGCGCCTCCGGCACCGCTCGACTACCATCTTTTCTCAGCAGCGGACGGTCTGCCCGGCGTGGCGCTCCAGGATCAGCACAAGACGACGGCGGTTCAGGACGGCGAGGGCCGGATCTGGGTTGCGAACAATATAGGCATCGGCTCGATCGATCCCGCCAACCTCACCTACAATCCCCTGCCGCCGCCGGTCATCGTTCGCGATCTCGTCGCCAACGGCCGGCGCTTCGTCGCCCCTCAGCGCGTTGCGCTGCCGGCAGGTACGCAGAATTTGCGCATCAGCTATACCGCGCTCAGTCTCGCCGCGGCCGAGCAGTCCCGCTTCCGCTACCGGCTGGAGGGGGTCGATGCGGGATGGATCGACGCCGGAACCCGGCGCGAGGCATTCTACGCCAATCTTCAGCCGGGCACGTGGCGCTTCCGCGTGATCGCTGCCAACAATGACGGCGTCTGGAACCGCACGGGCGCCGCGATGGTGGTGACGATCGCGCCGTCCTTCTATCAGACCGGCTGGTTCCGGCTGCTGGTGCTCGCGGCGCTGCTCGGCACGGTCTGGCTTCTCTATGTGTGGCGCGTTCGCGAACACCTTGCCCGCGCCCGCGCCCGCGCCGATGCGCAGATCAGCGAACGCGAACGGATCGCCCGCGAACTGCACGATACGCTGCTCCAGAGCATGCAGGGTCTGATGTTGCGGTTTCAGGCCGCCGCCTATGCCACCGCGCCGGGTTCGCGTGCTCAGGAACTGATCGAAACCGCGCTGGAGCGCGCCGACGATGTCCTGATCGAGGCCAGAGATCGCGTCATGGCCCTGCGCGCCGCGCCCTCGCCCGCCCCGCTGGCGGCCAGCCTGCGGCGACTTGCCGCCCAATTCGCCGAAGACGGGCTCGATGTGGCGGTAGAACTCGATCCAGACTGCCCCTCGCTCGCGGCAGCGCAGGTCGAACAACTGCTCGCGATCATCGGCGAAGCCCTGTCGAACGTGCTTCGCCACGCCCGCGCCACCCGCGCAGAAATCACGATGTCCGTCGCGGGCAAGCGGCTCGCGATCGCCGTCCGCGACGACGGCGTCGGCTTCCCCGATGACGTACGCCAAGGGCGCCAGCGGTCGGGTCATTTCGGCCTGATCGGCATACAGGAGCGCGCGGCGCTGCTGGGCGGCACGATCGAAGTCACGAATCATCCGGACGGTGGCGCGATCATCCATCTCTCGGTCCCGATCACGCGCGCGGCCGGCGGCGATGCCGCCGCGCCGCAATGAAGCGGCGCGAGGCGATCATCGCAGCAGCGGTTGCGCGCGCCGGTTACTGGCCGGAAATCTGCCGTTCGAAATCGGCCTTGGTGACGTTGAGCAACAGCTTGCCGTTCTTCAAGGCGAAGACATTTGCCGGCACCATTGCGCGCGTGCTCCCCGCCAGAAGCTGGACGCCCTCCGGCTTTACCGCCTCGATCGTGCCGAGCTTCGCACCGGCGGAATCATGGACGACCGCACCGATCACCAGATCGTCCGGCGTCGCCTCGATGATCTGATTGCGCTTCACCCGGCTGCGGTCGACGCGGCCCGTGGCGCGCTTCTCAGCGCCCACCTCCTCGACGATGTTGTCATAAGCGAACTGCTGGTTGCGGTCCGAGCCGACGTCCGCCGACGGATCAGTCACCCCTGGCGTGGTTTCCGGCGCACCGACCTGCGCATGTGCCGTTCCGGCCATCACGAACGGCACCGCAGCGATCGCGATTACTTTCAGAAACATGGCATCCCCTCATCTTCTCGCTATCAGAACTTGTCGCTGTTCAAACGTCTTCTGGCGTCATGTTAGCAAAGAGACGGCGAAAGCGCAAAACGCGCCGTCGAAGGACGCAGAAGTGGAGGAAAGCAGAATCGGGGTGCCAGCCGCTGCTTCGGCGCGACGATCTCCTGCCTCGCATTCCGTCGTTTGACCGCCTTGCCTACAAGCCTCCGCAATGAATTTATCTTCCGTGTTGCGCACCCATTGCGCAGTCCGGTCGCGCCCGCCACAATCGATCCCGGGGCAAAACCACGCGACGACTTTTCGGGGGAAGAATTCAGGTGCAAGGATCGACGCAGGCGCAAACGCGTGCGCGAATCGTTCTGGCGGCGGCAATCGCGCTTGCGGCCTTGTGGATTGGCGCGGCCTTCGTGCCCGCGATCCTGTGGGCGGGCGTCCTCGCGATCGCCGTCGAACCACTGCGGCGGCGGGCTGCGGCGCGGTGGCCCGGCCGGGACACGCTTGTCGCGGGCGCGATTACCTTTGCCGTCGTTCTAGTCGTTCTCGTGCCGCTCAGCGCCGCCCTGTCCCAGGCGGTGATCGAGGCACAGGCGATCGCACTCTGGGTTGCCGATATCCGGGCGCATGGCGCACCCGTGCCGGCATGGGTGGCGTCTTTGCCCTATGGCGCGGCCGAACTCACCGCCTGGTGGACCACGCATCTCGGTACCCCCGCAGCGGCGAGTGCCGAGATCGGGCGTATCGACACCGATCTGCTGCTCCGCCAATCCCGGCAACTGACCCATGGCATCGTGTCCCGCGGCATCGTCTTCGGCTTCACGCTGGTCGTGTTGTTCTTCCTGCTTCGTGATCGCAATTCGATCGTCCGCCAGCTCGATCGCGGCGCCACGCGCGCCTTTGGCGATGCGGGCGGCCGGCTTGGTGCCCAGATTTTCGCTGCGGTTCGCGGCGCGGTGGATGGACTGGTGCTGCTTGGTCTTGCCCAGGGCATCCTGATGGCGATCCTCTACGCCGTAGCCGGTGTGCCGCACCCGATCCTGCTCGGCCTGCTTTCCGGTCTGGCCTCGATCGTACCGTTCGGTCTTGTCGCCGTGCTCGGCCTGGCCGTGCTGCTCTTGCTGGCACAAGGCGCGATGGTGGCGGCGGTGCTGGTGGGCGTGCTTGGCTTTGCGATCAATTTCGTCATCGACCATTTTCTGCGACCGGGGCTGATCGGCGGCGCCACGCGATTGCCGTTTGTCTGGGTGCTGATCGGGATCGTCGGGGGCGTCGAGACGATCGGGTTGCTCGGCCTGTTCGTCGGGCCTGCGGTGATGGCGGCGCTGGTGCTGCTCTGGCGTGAATGGGTCGCCGATGGCGACATCGGCGGTGCCGCGCCCGCCAACTGATCCGTTTCGCGCATCCTTCGGCGCTCTCCGTTCCGCGCGATGCCGTAGCGCACAACTACGGGCGCCACGTGTAAGTCACAATCAGCCATTGGCGATTATCCTGTCGTCATTCGGAGGCCAATTTGTCGATCGAGCGGCTGCTGCGGCAGCACACCCACATTCTGAGCGCCTTGGTCGCGGTCGAACGGGCGATCGACTCGCAAACCGCCTCTGCGCTCGATCTGCGCGCATCGCGGTGGCGCCTGGCGCGCGAATTGCTGCTCCACCTGGCTCAGGTGGAAACCGGTCTCTATGCGCCGATGCGACTTGATCCGGAGGCGCGCGAAATCGCGGAGGCGGAGATCGACGCCACCCGAACGCTCGCCCAGCAGTTCGCCGCCCATGCGCAGCAGTGGCACAGTGCCCCCGCCCCATCGGCCTGGAACGATTACAGCACGGCCTTCGCCACGCTTGCCCGGCGGGTGCGCGCGCGGATCGACGCCGAGGCGCGCTTCATTGCCCGGCATTATCCGCTCGACGCCCGGCTACCCGGAACCGGCTCCCCGAGCAGCGATCTGGCGCGGATTGCTTGGGACATTCGCCGCCTCATTCACGGCGAAGACGACAAGGCTGTCTTCAGCTAGGATTGGGCTGGACGTTTTCGGCGCGCATGTCACGGGCACTGCTCCGTTCACTCGCTGCCGCTTCGCGGGCGCGGCGTTCCAGCAACGCAAGCGCCGCCGCGAAGGCGGGATCGGGTTCGGGATCCTTCGGAAGCCCGGCCGCCGCTTCCGCATCGGCGTCGGCGATGCTTCGATCGATGAAGCGCGCAACGTCGCCCAGTGCGGGATAGCCGAACAGCGCGGCATTGCCGGCAACCTGATGGCAGAGCCCCCTGAGCGTCGCCCGGGCCTCGGGATCGTCCGCCTTGTTCTGCCAGTCGGCGAGCGCGACGCGCACCGCGCGCAGGCGGCGGCGGAATTGCGGCCGGAGCGAATCGAGCGCGGGATCGAGCACGGGCACCGGCGTCTCGACCGGCAGCCGCATCCAGCGCCGCAAGACCAGGGTCAATGCCGCCAGATCGACGGGCTTGGCCAGATGGTCCTGCATCCCGGCCGCCAGCGCCGCGCGGATATCCTCCTGATACGCATTGGCGGTGAGCGCCACCACCGGCAGCGCCTCCGGCCCCAGCCCGGCGGCGCGGATGCCGCGCACCGCCTCATACCCGTCAACCTCGGGCATCTGAAGGTCCATCAGCACCAGGTCATATCCGTTGCCCTGCGCCTCCGCCCTCAGCGCGGCGGCGATGGCATCGCGGCCATCGGGAACGATGTCGCAATGGATACCCATCTGCGTCAGCACGGTGCCGATCAGGCGCTGGTTGATGTCATTGTCTTCGGCGACGAGGATCCGCGCCGGCAGCGCGCCACGCGGCGCATCCTCGGGCGTGGCCGCGGCGATCGCGTCGGCGCCGGCGCCTTCGCCCGCGCCGTCCTCGACCAGCGGCAGATCGAGCGAGAAGCGCGATCCGACTCCGACCTCGCTCTCCAGCAGGATGGTGCCGCCCATCAGCCGCGCCAGGCTGCGGCTGATCGACAGGCCCAGGCCCGTGCCCCCCTGCGCCCGCACCGGTCCGCTCTCCACCTGCACGAACTCGCCAAAGATCGACTCGAACCGGTCGGCCGGGATGCCGGGGCCGGTATCGAGCACGTCAACGCGCAACCGCATCCCGTCACCGACCCTGATCGTGCGCGCGATGACCCGCACGTCTCCGACGCGGGTGAACTTCACGGCATTGCCGACCAGATTGGTGATGATCTGGCGGAGACGCAGCCCGTCGCTCCGGATCCAGCGCGGCAGATCGGGATCGATCTCGAGCTGCAAGCCCAGCCCTTTCTGGCGCGCGGCCGATTCGAATAGGCGAACCGAGCGCCGGATGGCGTGAACGAGATCCACCCGCTCGGCGGTGATCGCCATCTGCCCGGCCTCGATTTTCGAATGATCCAGGATCTCGTTCAGGATCTGCATCATCATCCGGCCAGACTCGGCGATCATCCGCACCTGCTCATGCTGCGCGGCGGGCAGATTGGCCGCCAGCAACAGCTCGGCAAAGCCAAGCACGCCGTTCATCGGCGTGCGAATTTCGTGGCTCATGCTCGCCAGGAAGCGCGATTTGGCCTGGGTCGCGCTCTCGGCGCGGACCCGCTCGCGGTCGAGCGCTTCTTCCATCTGCTTGCGTTCGGTGACGTCGCGAACCGAGGCGACCACTTCGCGCGGCATCCCGCCATCGTCCCGCACGACGCGTGAATTCGCCTCCAGCCAGAGCCAGCAATCGCCGGCGGCGCTGCGGGCACGATACGAAAGCATCGCGCGATCCTGCTCCCCGCTGGCCATTGCCGCGAAAATGTCTTCGATCGAGGCCTGGTCGTCGGGATGCAGCCGCGCAAGCACCTTCTCGCCGATCAGATCCTCGGGGGTATAGCCAAGCACCTGCTGCACCGACGGCGTGACGTAAAGGCATCGCCCCTCCAGATCGAGGCGAAACACCGCGTCGGAGACATTGGACGCGAAGATACTCAGATCGCGCTCGCGCTCGGCAAGCTTGCGTTCGGCGCGCATTCGATCGGTGATGTCGAGCACCAGGATGATGAAGCCCGTCACATGCCCGTCCGGGCCGAGTTCGGGCTGGCCATAACCCACCACCCACATGCGCTCGCCGGCCTGGTTGGTGAAGCGGAACTCGCGCTGAAACGGCGCCTGCTCGGCCACCAGGCTGCGCCAGAACTTCACCGCTTCCTCGGGCGCCTCGGGATACATTTTGTTCGCCCAGCCCGTGCCCAGCACCTCCTCCAGCCGCAGGCCGGTCAGGCGAAGCCAGGACGGGCTGGCGTAGGTCATGTCGCCCACGACATCGGTTCGGACGATGCCGGCCGGCGACATGTCGGCGATCATCCGCAGCCGCTGCTGCCCTTCCAGCAATGCTCGCTGATCCGCCCGCTGCAGGGTCACGTCACGCAGGTTACCCACAAGACCCGCAAACCGGCCATCGTCATCGATCAAACGGTCGATTCGCGCTTCCGCCGTCCACCGGCCGCCCTCGATGGTCTGGAAGCTCAGTTCGGCGAAACGCCGGTCGGCGCCGTCGGCCAGCGCTTCGCGCAGTTCGTCGAACGTTGTCAGCGATTCAGGGGCGATCCAGTGCCGCGCCGGCATGCCCAGCGTCGCCTCGACCGGCAGCCCCGATTGCGTACTCCAGGCTGGGTTAAGGAAGGTCCAGCGTCCGGCAGGATCGATGCGGAAGATGACGTCGCGCAGATTGTCGAGCACCGCACGCTGGAGTCCCTCGCGCTCCGCCAGCCGCCGCCGCACCTCGCCCAGTTCGCGCAGCGCCACCGCCACCGGCAGCGCGCTGACGAACGTCGCCAGCAGGAATATCTGGAGCACCAGCGTCTGCAATTGCCGCCCGCCCACCACCAGTTGGATCGGCCCGCTGCCCAGCGTTGTGCCCACCGCTGCGATAAGCGTGACGATCAGCGTCGCGACACTCGCGCCCAGCACGCCCAGCCGGAACGCCGCCGCCAACACGAAGGGTCCGGCGAAGAACAGGAACGGGTAGCTTTCCTGAGAGAAGATGCCGATCGTCACCGCCGCCCCGCCGGCCATGATCGTCACCCAGTCGATCGCCGTGCGCCGCGTCGCCGTCGCGCGTCGGCTGAACGCATCGGCGAGCAGCAGCGGGATCGGCGCGACGACCAGGTTGCCCAGCCCGTCGGTCAGCGCCCAGATCGTCCAGCGCAGCCAAGACGCGGGCACCCCCCGCTCGGCGAATAGCGTCACCGCCGGCACCGCCACCAGGGCCGGCGCGATCAGTCCGGCCACCACCGCAAAGCGCAACAGCCCGGCCGGGCTGGTGATGTCATAGGCCGCCGCCCCGCCGCTCATCCGCAGCAACAGGCAGGCGATCGCCACCTCGCCGGCATCGCAGGCCGCCAGCGCGAGCGAACCGCCCAGCGGGTCGCCGTAGGCGATGCCGCCGCCGACCAGACCAATAAACGCGGCGAGCACGATCTGCGGACACCCTTCGCCGCGCCGCACCAGCAGCAGCGCCAGCACCAGCGCGTTGGGCACCCAGATCGGCACGATATAGCCGGGCGCGGTAATCATCGCGGCGTTCGCCCAAGTCGCGAACCCGGTCAGAAGGACCACGGTCGGCAGCCAGGTCCAGATCTTGCGCCCCGCGATCGTCAAGTTCCGCCCGTCTGCCCCTTTCTTGCCTCCGCCGTTGCCCTGTCTGCGGATGTTATGGCTTTAGCTTGATCTCGTCATGAAATCATCCGGGTTCGTACATAGCCCCTGCCCGCTCGCACCGGTTGCGTTCGGGCGCGTCCTGCGCTAAGGGCGCCCGCTTCCAGCGCATCAGCATTGGAACCTTGCGGGAGGCGGCTTCGGCCGCCGCTGGTACCGCTCGACTTGGAAGAGAGTGACATGGCAAAGAAAATTACCGGCTATATCAAGCTGCAGGTGCCCGCCGGCGCCGCAAATCCGTCGCCGCCGATCGGCCCGGCGCTGGGTCAGCGCGGCGTCAACATCATGGAATTCTGCAAGACCTTCAACGCACAGACCGGCGACGTGGAAAAGGGCACCCCGCTGCCCACCATCATCACCGTCTATGCCGATCGTTCGTTCTCGTTCGAGACGAAGACTCCGCCCGCGACCTACCTTCTCAAGAAGGCGCTGAACCTCAAGTCGGGTTCGAAGGAGCCGGGCAAGAGCGTGGCCGGCAAGATCAAGCGTTCGCAGCTCGCCGAAATCGCGCAGGTCAAGATGAAGGACCTGAACGCCAACGACATCGAGGCGGCGACGAAGATCATCGAAGGTTCGGCCCGCGCGATGGGCCTCGAAGTGGTGGAGGGCTGATTCCATGGCAAAGCTGACCAAGAAGCAGAAGGCATGGACCGTTCAGGCGGACAAGCTGCACGCCGTTGACGAGGCGATCGCCGTCGTGAAGGCACATGCGAACGCGAAGTTCGACGAGACGATCGAAGTCGCGCTGAACCTCGGCGTCGATCCGCGCCACGCCGACCAGATGGTCCGCGGCGTCGTCACCCTGCCCGCGGGCACCGGCAAGACCGTTCGCGTCGGCGTGTTCGCCCGCGGCGCCAAGGCCGAAGAAGCGACCGCAGCCGGCGCCGACGTGGTCGGTGCGGAAGACCTGATGGAAGCGATCCAGGGCGGCAAGATCGATTTCGATCGCTGCATCGCCACGCCCGACATGATGGGCCTGGTCGGCCGCCTCGGCAAGGTGCTGGGTCCGAAGGGCCTGATGCCGAACCCGAAGCTCGGCACCGTGACCATGAACGTTGCTGAGGCCGTGAAGGCTGCCAAAGGCGGCCAGGTGGAGTACCGCGTCGAAAAGGCCGGCATCATCCACTCGGGCATCGGGAAGGTGAGCTTCTCGAACGAAGACCTGCGCCGCAACTTCGACGCGCTGGTCGACGCGGTGGTCAAGGCCAAGCCGGCAGGCGCCAAGGGCAAGTACCTCCGCAAGGTCGCGTTGTCCTCGTCGATGGGCCCGGGCGTGAAGGTCGACGTGGCGGAAGTCGCCGCCGTCTGATCCGGCGACACTGCCGACAGAAATAAAGGGGCCGGGAGCGATTCCGGCCCCTTTTCGTTGCTGTGACGCTATGCGCCGTTTGACTGGATAAGGATCGCCAATGCCGCCCCGCCCGATCGCCACCCTTCGCCGACTCGCCGCCTGCGCTGCGTTCTGCCTCGCACTGCCCGCTGCGGCACAAGGTGCCGCGAAGAAGCGGGTGGGCGATTGGCAGGTGCTGCCGAGCAAGGATCGCCAGGGCTGCTTCGCCACCCGGGACTATCCGGGCGAAGGCCGGACCCTGCTTCTGCTCGGCATCGACCTGAAGGGCGACAATCGCCTTTCCGTGCTCAACGACAACTGGTCGATCGAGCCAAACGAGCGGCTCAACCTCAGCTTCACGCTCGGTGACGCGCGCTATCCAGACCATGTCGCGATCGGCATCGCCTCTGCCGGAAAGCCCGGCTTTGCGGCGGGATTCGATGCCCGGTTTCCCAATCGTATGGCCGCGGCGCGCTCACTCGACATCGATCGCAGCAGCGTGCCGGTCGCGCGCCTGACAATGGATGGCAGCGCGGCGGCGATCGCGGAACTGCGCCGCTGCCTCGACGCACTGCGTAGCAACCCAAGCGCCGAAGACCAGGATGATGCCAACGGCGTCCCCAAGGATCCCTTTGCCCGGAACGAGCGCGAATCGGATCGCTGATTCGGCACCGTCCATCGCGCACATGGCCGCAGGCGGCTGACCAAAACGCGCTGGTAGCGCTCTGGTTCCGTGTGGCACGAACGCGATTCTGCGCCGCTTCAACTGGTCCGGGAAGCGGCACGTCCGGCCAGAATCGGGATTGGCGAAACGGGCGCGCTCGGCTTCGGTTCGTTCACCGGGTCAATGTTGTGAAAGAGAAACCATGTCGCGTACCCTGACGAAAATGGCACCCCTTGCCGTCCTGCTGACCGGCGCCGTCGCGCTCGGCGGCTGCGCCTCCAAATCCTTTGTCCGTGAGCAGATCGCGCCGGTAAGCCAGCGTGTCGATGCGCTCGAAGCCCGGCTCCAGGAAACCGACGGCACGGCCAAGGCCGCGCTTCAGCAGGCCCAGGCGGCAACCGGCCAGGCACAGGCTGCGGCCGGTCAGGCCCAGGCCAATACGCAGCGCCTCGATCAGCTCACCAGCCGCGTCGACACCGTCGAGCAACGCCAGGCCGAAATGACCGCGAAGCGCAAGCGCCCGCGCAACTGATTGCGCCGGGGCGACCCCACGCGCCCCGCGCATCCCAGCAACAGGTGGTCGCCCCATGCGGGCGGCCACCTTTCGTTCAGGCCCTTCCAATGATTCCCTTGCTTTTGACGCTCGCCGCTCCCCTCGCGGCGCCCCCGGCGGCAGCACTGCTGCCCCCGAGCGCCCCGGCGCAACTTGCGCTGACGCCGGACAGCAAGCGCGTTGCCGCCTGGGTTTCTGCCACAGGCGACAATCGCGGCCTTCCCTATCTCATCGTCGACAAGAAGAACGCTGCGATGTTCATGTTCGACGCACATGGCAAGGCGATCACCGCGCAAGCCGTGCTGATCGGCATCGCTGCGGGGGACGAGGCCACGCCGGGCATCGGCGCCAAGAGCCTGTCGGCGATCGGCCCGGCGGAAAAGACGACGCCGGCGGGCCGCTTTCTGGCGCGGTTCGGGCTTGCCGTCGGCAAGGCACGGGTGCTTTGGGTCGATTACCACACATCGGTGGCGCTCCACCCGATCCCGCCACACTATCCGAAGAAGGAGCGCCGCCGCGAGCGGCTGCTGTCCGCCACGTCAAAGGACAATCGCATCACCTTCGGCTGCATAAACGTCCCCCGCGCCTTTTATGCAAAGACGCTTGCGCCGATGTTCCGGCGCAAGGGCGGCTATGTCTATGTTCTGCCGGACAGCAAGGCGATCGAGGATGTGTTCCCGGGGCTTCGGGCGATGCCGGTCGAGGCGTAAAGGCAAGTCGGACAACGCTGCGGTGACGGCTCGTTAGCCGCCACCGCATCTCGCGGTCAAAAGGTCGTCCAGTCCGCGCCTACCACCTGCGCGACGGGCACCGCAGCTAAATACTTGTATCGCAATTAATCGCCGCTGCCCGGCTCGGCCATCTTCCGATGCTGCTCGGCCGTCACGGATTGCGGCAGCACGCCCGCGCCGGCGACCTGCAGCTTGTTGGAAAGCCCGGAGACGATGTTGTCCTCGCCCTTCATCAGCGCCCGCCACCCGTCCTTCGCAACCTCCGCCGGATCGGACTTGCTGTCGCTCTGGCCGACCTTGGTGTCCATCATGCCGGCGCGCTCAAAGAATTCGGTTTCGACCGGCCCCGGCTGCAAGGTGGTGATCGTGATGCCCTCCACCTCCTTCAGCTCGTTGCGGATCGCTGCGGCGAAATTGTCCACAAAGGCCTTGGTGGCGTTGTAGACCGCCTGGAAGCTGCCGGGCACCCATCCGGCGATCGATCCGGTGATCAGCACCTTGCCCTCGCCTGCATCGCGCATCTGGCGCAGCACCTTGTGCAGCAGATAGGTGGTGCCGACGACATTGGTGTCGATCACATGTCGCCAATCGGAAACCTCCTGATCGAGAAAGCCGCCACCCAGCCCGTGACCGGCATTGGCGCAGAGCAGATCGATCCGCCGCCCGCCTGTCGCTGCCAGCAGCCGGTCAACGCCCTCGAAGGTGGAAAGATCAGTCTCCACCGACCGCACCTCGACGCCCTCGTCCTTCAGCGACGCCGCGGCATCGACCAGCGGCGTGTCCGCGACCACCAGCAGGTCGTAGCCGTCACGCGCCGCCAGCCGCGCCAATTCCAGGCCGATGCCGCTCGAGGCGCCGGTCACGATCGCAAACTTGTTCGCCATTTTGCCTCTCCTCACTCGGCCGCCGTCGCCATGCCGGGTTTCAGCACCACCTTGGTCACTTCATTCTGGTTGTCGTGGAACATCTTGTAGCCTTCCGGCGCCTGCTCCAGCGGCAGCGTATGGCTGATCAGGAAGGTCGTATCGATCTTGCCTTCCATGATCGCGTTGAGCAGCCCCGGCAGATAGTGCTGGACGTGCGTCTGCCCAGTTCGCAGCGTAAGCCCCTTTTCCATCAGCGCGCCGAGCGGGAACTTGTCGACGAACCCGCCATAGACCGCCGGCATCGAGACGCGACCACCCTTGCGGCACGCCAGGATCGCCTGGCGGATCGAATGGATGCGATCGGTGCCGAGCATCGCCGATTTCTTGATCTGGTCGATCACATTGTCGGCAAAGAAGCCATGTGCCTCCAGGCCAACCGAATCGATCACCGCATCGGGGCCGATGCCGCCAGTCATTTCGAACAGCGCCGCGGCGGTATCCGTTTCCTCGAAATTGATCGTCTCCGCGCCAAAGCGGCGGGCGAGTTCGAGGCGGTGCGGAAAATGATCGATCGCGATCACTCGCTCGGCGCCCATCAGAAAGGCCGATTGCACGGCAAACAGGCCCACCGGCCCGCAACCCCACACGGCGACGACATCGCCCGGCTCGATCTGCGCATTCTCCGCCGCCATCCAGCCGGTGGGCAGGATGTCGGAGAGGAACAGCACCTTGTCATCCTCAACGCCGTCGGGGACCACGATCGGGCCGAAATCGCTGAATGGCACGCGCGCATATTCCGCCTGCCCCCCGGCATAGCCGCCGGTCATGTGGCTGTAGCCGAACAGCCCCGCCATCGGCTGGCCGTACAGTTCCTGCGCAATGTCCTGATTGTCGGCGGGCAGCCCGTTCTCGCAGGCCGAATATTGGTTCTTGCCGCAATGGTAGCAGGAACCGCAGGAGATGGTGAACGGCACCACCACGCGCTGCCCCTTTTTGAGCGTCGACTTGGCGCCGACCTCGACGACCTCGCCCATGAATTCATGGCCGAGAATGTCGCCCGCCATCATTGTCGGGATATAGCCGTCGTAAAGGTGCAGGTCCGATCCGCAGATCGCGGTCGAGGTGATCTTGATGATCGCGTCGCGGGGGTTCAGGATTTCGGGGTCGGGCACCGAGTCCATGCGGACGTCATGCTTGCCGTGCCAGGTGAGTGCGCGCATCAGTTCCGCTCCTCTTCGAGCTGTTTGCGGGTGAAGGAGGCGGTGGCGATCTCGCCGGTTTCCATAAGTTGCTTGAAGCGGCGCAGGTCGCGTTGCGCCTGCATCTTCGGCTCGCGCTGGAAAATGCGGGAGATGACGCGTCCGATCGTGCCGCCCGGCTGGGCATAGTTGATCGTTGCGATCACCACTGTGCCGCGCTGGCCGGCATCGTGGAATTCGATGCGGCCGCTGTTCGGAATGTCCGCGCCATCTTCCGACGCCCAGGCGATCAGTTCGCCTTCGCGATCTTCGGTAACCCGTGACTCCCATTCCACGGTGCCACCGCCGGGGGCCTTCACCACCCAGTGGCTGCGATTCTTGTCCAGCATCTCGATGCGCTCGACATTATCAAGCACCGCCGGCAGATTGCTGAAATCCCGCCAAAAGGCGTAGAGTTCGTCGCGCGGGCGATTGATCGTGACGGCGCGGGCGACCAGCTTGTCACCGCGCTGGACGATCGGGCCGTCCGTGGCCTCATCGATCGCCTTCCGCTCGTCATTGGCGGTGCTCAGCGGCGCATCATCCTGCGCCGCACGGTTCATCGTGTCGGCCATAAAGCCTCCGTTTGCGGCTCAGCCCCGCGGCGAGCCGGGCTGTTTGGGGGGAAGATCGTCGCTGCCCTCGGCGGGTGCGGGGGTCGACGTGCCGACGGGGTTGGTGTCTGTCGAACCGGGATCGCGCTGTTCGTCGCGAAACCCGGTGTCCTGCGGCGTGGCGGCCATGATCCGGTCTCCTGAACTTGGGAAGTACGTTCAGGAGAGAAAACCACCGGCAGTGCGGCAAGTTGCAATCTTTTATTGAATGCACCGCACGCGACGAACGGGGCAACGAATAGCTATCAGAATGATAGCATCATCTATGATGTTCATGCCCCACCGAACAAAAGCATCGCCATTACGACAACGATACGAAAGACCGGGCACTGCCTACCCGATCTTTAAAGAAAAAACTGGAAGGACGCTCATCTTCGCCCGTAGATTTGATCCAGAACCTCGGCCGATCGTGCAAAATGCACGGCCTCGGGATCAAACTGGGCGGACCGCGCCAGTTGCTCCGCCCAGGCGGCGGCGGCACGTCCGCCCCAGGCGTCCGGCGGGCTCGCCAGGAGGGTCTTCGACGTGCCGGTGAACCGCTCCGCCACGAAATCGTAGAAGCTGCCGCCAACGTTGCGCAGCGCCGCGCCGCCTTCCGTGCCGTAGAAGACGGCGGAAATCTCCGCGTCCGTGCCGGCATGCACCCGCCACGAGCAGGCGAGCCGCACATCGGCATCCCCGGCCCGAAAGGCGGCGGTGGCATAATCCTCCACCTGTGCAGGCCCAAGTGGCTGCCCCTGCGCGCGAAGCGACGCGGTTACACGCTCCACTGTCGGGAAACCGAGGGTCCACAAGGCGAGGTCCACCAGATGAACGCCCAGATCGATCACGCAGCCCCCGCCCGACTGTTCCGGATCATAGAACCACGGCTTGTCCGGGCCGTATGCATTGTGAAACACCAGATCGACCGCGAAGACCTGGCCGAGCGCGCCGCTCCGCATGAGGCCGGCGATCGCCCGCATCCCCTCGGTATGCCGGTAGGAAAGGTCCACGCCGAGCAGCCGGTCCGCCCTGCGCGCCGCGGCAATCACCGCGTCCACTTCGGCGGCAATGCGGCCGAGCGGCTTCTGGCAGAACACCGCAACGCCCGCATCGAGCGCACAAATGCTCTGTTCGGCATGCATCACGCTGGGCGTGGCAATGACGATGCCGTCTAGGCCAAGCGCCAGCATCGCCTCCAGCCCGTCGACATGCCGCGCATCGGGCGCCAGTAGGCGCGCCTGCTCCGCACAGTCCGCCGACGGATCGGCGAACGCCGCCGCCTCGATCACGCCGGTGGCGAGCATCGCTTCCATGCGGTGGCGGCCGATCCAACCGGTGCCGAGAAACCCGATCCGCGGCTTCATCGCAGCATCACCAGCGCTTTGACGAAATCGTCCGGCTTGTCGCGCGTCGCCGCCAGCGCCTCGCCGAGTTCCTCCAGCGCATATCGGTGGGTGTAGAGCGGCTGCGGGTCCAATCGGCCGCTTGCGACCGCATCGACGGCCTCGCGCAGCCCCTGCATCTGCACCGCGGGATCGCGCTCATGGGCGTTGATCACATCGATGCCCTTCCAGTTCCAGCCCTGCATGTTCACCTGGCGAGGTCCGTCCTGATGATAGCCCGCCACCACCAGCCGACCGCCAAAGCCGACCAGTTCACCCGCCAGATCGAGCGGCCATTGCTTGCCCACCGCTTCGATCACCCGCTCGCACATGGCCTCACCGGTCAGCGCCTTCACCGCCTCGATGATCGCATAATGGTCGTGCATCGGGATCGTCTCGGCCGCGCCATAGCGGCGGGCAAGATCGAGCGATTCCGGCCGCCGCGAAATCGCGATCACCCGCGCGCCGGCATCGCTGGCCAGCTTGGTCAGCACCGCGCCCAGAAAGCCGATGCCGATGATCGCCACCGTCTGCTCAGGGCGGATGTCGCTGCGGCGGAAAATGTTGAATGCGCAGCCCAGCGGCTCGCCTGGAAAGGGCTGACCAGAAAGCGCGTCGGGCAGCTTCACCACCATATCCGCCTTGGCTACGTCATAGTCGGCGAAGCTGCGGAACGAGAGCGCCGCCACCCGATCGCCCGGAAGCAGACCGCTGACCTCCTCGCCCACTGCGTCGATTTCGCCCCAGCCTTCGTGGCCGAGCCCGCCGGCATCGCCCGGATATTCGCTCCAGGGCCGTCCCTGCCACGGCTCGACGTTCGACGCGCAGACGCCGCAGCCTTCCAGCCGGATGCGTACCTCGTCGGCCCCAGGCATCGGCAGCGGCGCCGTCTCGATGCGGATATGCTCCGGCCCCTTCAGGATTGCCGCGCGCATCATCATTCCTCCGATGGGTTGAGCTTCGTGTGATCGTTTAGAGGTTTCAGCGACGGGCGATGAACGCCTCGACCGCCTCATAGGCGTCGTCATCCGCCATCTGTTCGGGCGGGTGTTTGCAGAACCACGCCGCCGCCGGGACGATCGGGCCAGCCAACCCGCGATCGCGCGCGATCTTGGCGCATCGAATCATGTCGATGGCCACCCCGGCGCTGTTCGGGCTGTCTTCCACCGACAGACGCAGCTCGAGGTTCATCGGCACGCCGCCGAACATCTGGCCTTCCATGCGCAGGAAGCAGATCTTGTTGTCGTTCTGCCACGCGACATAGTCGCTGGGGCCGACATGGATATTCTCGTCCGCCAGCCGGTTTTCGGCGACCGACTGCACCGCCTCAGTCTTCGATTCCTTCTTCGATGTCAGCCGGGTGCGGTTGAGCATGTTCAGGAAATCGGTGTTTCCACCGGTATTGAGCTGATAGGTCCGCTCCAGCTTTACCCCGCGCTTGCGGAACAGGTCGGTCAGCACGCGGTGAACGATCGTCGCACCCAACTGCGCCTTGATGTCGTCGCCGATGATCGGCACGCCCGCCGCCTCGAACCGCGCCGCCCATTCGGGATTGCTGGCGATGAACACGGGGATGTTGTTCACGAACGCCACGCCCGCTTCCAGCGCGCATTCGGCGTAGAACTCGGTTGCCGCCTGCGAACCGACCGGCAGATAGTTCATCAGCACATGCGCATGGGTATCGCGCAGTGCCTGCACGACATCCTCCTTGCTAGGCTCCGCGTCGTCGCCCAGCAGGAAGGTCCGCTCCGCCGGATAGTCGGCCATATGATCGGCAACGCCGTCCAGCACCCTGCCCATCCGCACCTTCGCACCGGTATGGCGCACCTCGTCGCAAAACACCGCCGTGCAGTTCGGCTTGGCGAAGATCGCCTCGGCGACGTCGCGGCCCACCTTGCGCGAATCCACGTCCCAGGCGGCAACGATGCGAATGTCGCTGGGCGCATAGCCGCCAAGATCTGCGTGCATCAGCCCGACCATGTCGTTGGCGCCGGCACGGTAATGCTCGATCCCCTGCACGAGGGAGCTGGCACAATTGCCCACGCCCACAAGCGCGAGGTTGATGGCATGGCGGTCTGGGGACAGCATCAGGCGGACCTCCTCTCGGCGGCGAGACGCTCGTCGCGGTTGAACAGCAAGGGATTGAGCTCGGACTGGCTGGTCGCCAGCGCGACGGGGGCGGCCGGCGCTGCAACGTTGGCCGTGCCGGCATAGCGGTCGATCATCCAGGCGCAGAAATCGGCGAAGGCCTGTGGGTCGCGGGCCGGGCTGGTGTGATGCGGCTCGATGCCGAGATGGGCGGGGGTGAAGCAGAAGGTGACGGTAACGTCGAAATCCGCCAGCGCCTCCATCTGCCGGTCGAACCAGTCGACTGCATTCTCGCGAAAGCTGTCCGCCCAGCTGAGCCCGGTGCGGATGCGCCGCGTGCCGAGCCGCTTCATCCACGCCACCGCCTCGTCGAGCCGGGGATCGTGGAAATGGAACCACTGCATCAGACCGATTTCCGCAGCATGCTCGGCATAGGCGTCGAGCGCGGGCTTGGGGCTGCCGTCCTCGCGGATCAGGCCCAGATAGAAATGGCGATAATAGGAGGAGCCTTCCGCCTCGCGGTGTCGCGTCTCCGCCCCCCAGCTGGTCGGCAGATCGAACAGCGAATACCAGAAGACGCGCTCGGCCCTGCCCCGCAGCAGCTCGACCGTGCGACGCAGGCCAAATTCCTGCACTTCCTCCGCGCCGAACGAGCTGACGCCCACTTCGGTCACCCAGACGGGCTTGTCGGTTACGGCCTGGATTTCGGCGATCTTGTCCGGCCAGGCGGGGAGCGGCCAAAGGTTCCAGTCGAGCGGAAAGCCGTGCACGGCCACCACGTCGACCGCCTCAAGCGCGCCATGCCCCTCCATCCGCCGCAGCCAGTGCGGGTCGATCGGCGACATGCCGCCCAGGACGCGCGGGAGGGTAGGATTCACCGCGCGAATGGCGTTGCCTGCCGCGATGACGTGTTCCGCGAACATCGACCAGTCGGGGTCGATCGCCGGATCCCAATGCGACTTGTTGTTGGGCTCGTTCCAGAGCATCGCCGCCTCGATCATGCGGCGCCTCCCCGGGCTGGATAGACGGCGGCAGGACCATATTCCGCGAAGGGGACGTCGGCGACGCGGCACCAATAGACTTCCGGCTCCGGGTTTGCCTCGACCGCAAAGCCCGCCGCGCGCAGCATCGCCTGGCTCGCGGCGGCGTTGGGGGCCCACCAGTTGGTCCAGTCGTGCGCGAACTTGCGCTCGATAAAGTGCAGCCTCGGGTAGCCGGGATCCTCGAAATAGGCCGGCGGGTCATAGGTGCCGGGCACGTGGAAGGGATGGTCCTCCGGCACCTCGGCGACACTGTCAGAACCCTGCTGCATCGTCTGGAACAGCATGTACTCACCCGCCACATGCTCGCGGATCAGATCGAGCGCCAGCAGCGGATGGCGCAGATGGTAGAGCACGCCCATGAAGATGACGATGTCGAAGCGCCGGCCGAGCGCCGCCACGTCGTAGACCGAGCGCTGCTCGAAACAGACATCATCAAACCCCAGCGCCTCGGCCGCGAACCGCGCCTGCGCCAGATAGCGCTCGTCGCTGTCGATGCCGAGCACCTCACCCGCGCCGCGCCGCTTCATCTCGAAGGAATAAAAGCCGGCATTGCAGCCGATATCGAGCACCGATTGCCCTTCCAGATCGGCCGGCAGCGCATCGGCAAAGCGGGCGAACTTGAATGCGGGATAATCGCCCAGAAAATGATCGGGCGCCGTCTCGGTTTCCCCGATGCGGATATTCTGGAACCAGGGCCCCAGCGCATCGATCCGATCCTGCACCGGATCGGCGCGGTTCACGCGTGCAGCGGCAAAATTCTTCATTCTTCTCCCTCGTTCAATTTGAGGAGGCGCGAGCCCCATTTGCCCACCAGCAGCGTGCTGACGGAGCCCGGGTCGACGTCAAACGCGAGCATGCGATCGAAGCTCAGCCCGAGATAATGGGCCACAACCGCGCGGATCACGTCGCAATGGCTGACGCAGACAAGCGTGCCGCTCACCCCGCGCCGCGCGATCGCCTCGATATGGCCGACGGCACGCGCGCAGACATCGGCGATCGTCTCGCCGCCCGGTGCGCGGGCGCGGCCGCGCGCCTCGTTCCATTCGCTCCACCGTTGATCGTGCTCGAGTTCCGCGAAAGAGCGGCCGGTCCATTCGCCGAAATCGACCTCGTCGAGCGCATCGACGCTATCGACACCCACGCCGATCCGCGCGCCGATGATCGCCGCGGTTTCGGCAGCGCGTGTCTGCGGGCTGGCATGGATGCGCGCGATCGGCCCGCGCCGCGCAAAGCGCGACGCCAGCCCCTGAGCCTGGGCGCGCCCCTCCGGAGTCAACGCAGCTGCGCCGCCCCGCCCGGTAAGCGTGTGGCCGACATCGCCATGCGCAGCATGCCGCACCAAGTGAACTCTCGTCGTCATGCCGGAATAGGCCGCCCGTCTGCATCAATTTAGATGCTAACGTAACAATCCGCCCTTTGCCGAGTTCCACTCCTCCAAATACATTCTAAATCTTCAAAGCTACTGAACTTTCAAAATATGACAGCTTAGGAACAAGATGAAGAAGCCATCGTTGGGGAAGGCGACGCGGTTAAACATGTCAGCGATGCCGCGATATTTATATTAACATATGTTATATTTGCAGAAACTGGGCGGGATCGACGGAATGACTGAAAACGTGCTCGTCACGGGCGGAGCAGGCTTTATTGGACGGGCGGTATGTGAGGCCCTGTTGGCGCAAGGGCATCGCGTACGCGTCCTGGACGCACTGTTGCCGCAGGTTCACGGTACCAGCACAAGGCCGGAAGGTTTGAGCGACGATGTCGAACTGATCCACGCCGATGTGCGCGACGGCGACGCGGTTGCCCGTGCACTGAACGGGATGGACAGCGTCATCCATCTCGCCGCCGAGGTCGGTGTCGGCCAGTCGATGTATGAGGTCGAACGCTACACATCGACCAACGACGTCGGCACCGCCGTGCTGTTCGAACGACTGATCGACCGTCCCGTCCGCCGCGTCGTTACCGCGTCCTCGATGAGCATCTATGGCGAGGGACTCTATCGCGACGCCGACGGCAACCTCGTCGAAAATGCCGAACGCGGCATCGTCCGCGACGGACAACAGCAATGGAATCCCGTCGACGCCGCCGGCCGCCCGCTAGAGCCCGTGGCGACGCCGGAATGGAAGCGCCCCAGCCTCGCATCGATCTATGCGCTCAACAAGTTCGTCCAGGAACGCACCACCCACATCATGGGCGCGCCCTATGGCATCGAAACGGTCTGCCTGCGCCTGTTCAATGTCTATGGCCCTGGCCAGGCGCTCTCCAATCCTTACACCGGCGTCCTCGCGATTTTCGCTTCGCGGCTGCTCAACGGGCAGCGCCCGATGGTGTTCGAGGATGGCGAGCAGCGGCGCGATTTCGTGCATGTAAGCGACGTCGCCCGCGCCTTTGCCGACGCGCTGGTGCTGCCGGAGGCGACCGGGCAGACGTTCAACATCGGCTCGGGCGAGGATCGTTCGGTAACCGAAGTTGCCGCCGCGCTGGCCCGCGCGATGGGCCGCAACGACGCCGCACCCGAAATTCTCGGCAAGGCGCGCGTTGGCGATATTCGCCACTGCTTCTGCGACACCAGCCTGGCCCGCGAGCGATTGGGCTTCGAGGCACGGCAGGATTTCGAAGCCGGGCTGGCCGAACTCGCGGCCTGGGTGCAGCAACAGACCGCCGAGGACCGCGTCGCCCACGCCCGTGCGGAGCTCGAGGCGCGGGGGCTGGTTGCATGACCGACGATGGTCGCCCCATCCTGATCACCGGCGGCGCCGGCTTCATCGGCAGCAATCTCGCCGATCGCCTGGCGAGCGACGGCCACCGCGTTCGAATCTATGATGCGCTACGCCGCCCCGGTGTCGAGCGAAACCTTGCCTGGCTGCGAGAGCGGCACGGCGATCGGATCGAGCCGATCGTCGCCGACATCCGCGACAGCGAACGACTGGGGGCGGCGGTGCGCGGTGCCGACGCCGTATTCCACTTCGCCGCGCAGGTTGCCGTCACCACCAGCCTGGCCGATCCGCGCGAGGATTTCGAAGTCAATATCGCCGCCACCTTCGCGCTGCTCGAAGCCGTGCGGCAGCAACCCGCCCCGCCACCGCTGATCTTCGCCTCTACCAACAAGGTCTATGGCGATCTCGGCGATCTCGGCTTCGAGCGGAGCGGCCAGGAATACCGGCCTTTTGACGCCGCGATCGCACGTCATGGCATCGACGAGGCCCGCCCTCTCGATTTCCACACCCCCTATGGCTGCTCCAAGGGCGCCGCAGACCAGTATGTCCTCGATTATGCCCGCAGCTACGGCCTGCGCACGGCAGTGTTGCGGATGAGTTGCATCTACGGTCAGCGCCAGATGGGCACCGAGGATCAGGGCTGGGTCGCCCATTTCCTGATCCGCGCGATCGAAGGTGCGCCGATCACCCTTTATGGCGATGGCTATCAGGTTCGGGACATTCTCGACGTGGCCGATGCCGTCGATGCCTATGTCGCGGCATGGCGCCGGATCGACACCATCGCCGGGCGCGCGCTCAACCTCGGCGGCGGCCCCGCCAACGCCGTAAGCCTTCGGACCTTGCTCGATCATGTCGAAGCGATCGTGGGCCGGCCGCTCGATCTGCGCTTCGACGATTGGCGCGCCGGCGATCAGCGCTACTTCGTCGCGGACCGGCGCGCTGCGGAGTCGGCCCTGGGGCTGGGCGATCCGACGCCGTGGCACGACGGCGTCGCCAGGTTGGCCCGCTGGCTCGCGGACCAGCGCGGGATCGACATGACGGAACGGCCGCTCGCCCTCCACGCGGCAGCGCTGTGACCGACAATCGCGGCCTCCGCCTGCTGCTCACCACCGATTCCGTCGGGGGCGTCTGGCAGTATAGTCTCGATCTCGCCCTGGCGCTCGGCGAACTCGGGGTGGAGACTGTCCTCGCGCATCTCGGCCCCGCACCGAGCGACGACCAGCGCGCCGCGGCGCAGGCGATCGGGTCCGTGACGCTGATCGAAACGGGCCAGCCACTGGACTGGCTGAGCGATCGCCCTGCCCCCGTGCTTGCTGCGGGCGAGGCAGTGATGCGGCTGGCGCGGCAGCAGGGGATCGATCTCGTTCAGGTTAACATGCCCACGCTCGCCGCCGCGGCGCCGCCGGGCGTCCCCGTGCTGGCGGTCGCGCATGGCTGTGTCTCCAGTTGGTGGCAACAAGCGCGACCGGGCGAACCGCTCGCCCGGCAATTTCGCTGGCACCGCTCGCTGACGTCGGAGGGGCTGCACGCCGCAAATCGGGTGGTCGCGCCGTCCGCCGGCTATGCGCGAACCATCGCCCGGCTCTACGGGCTTCGGCACAGTCCGACGGTGGTTCACAACGGCCGGCACACGCTCGTCGCGCCGAGCGCGCCGCCGCTCCAGGATTGTGTGCTCACGGTCGGCCGACTTTGGGATCAGGTGAAGGGGGCCGCGCTGCTGGACCGGGTCGCCGCCGGTCTCAGCGTCCCGTTCCACGCGGCGGGCGCGCTGCGCGGGCCGCATGGCGAAACCGCCCGGCTGGATCATCTCCACGCCGTTGGTCAGGTCGACACGCCGGCGCTGGCATCGCTGTTGGCTGCCCGGCCCGTCTTCGTCTCGGCCGCGACGTTCGAGCCGTTCGGCCTCGCCGTCCTGGAAGCGGCAGGTGCTGGCTGTGCGCTGGTTCTTGCCGATATCGCGGTGTTTCGCGAGCTGTGGGATGGCGTCGCACTGTTCGTGCCGCCGGGCGACGAGCACGCCTATCGCGAGGCTATCCAGCTGCTGATCGGCGATATCGTGCAGCGGTGCGCGCTGGGCGACGCCGCCGCGACGCGCGCCTCCCGCTACACACCCGCTCGAACGGCGGAGGCGATGCTCGCGCTCTACCGCCAGCTCCTCGTCGAGCCGACACCGCGACGGAAGGTTGCCGCATGAAGATCGTCTATTTCACGCACTCGCTGGCATCCTGCTGGAACCACGGCAACGCCCATTTCCTGCGCGGCGTCCTGCGCGAACTGATCGCCCGTGGCCATGACGTCCGCGTATGGGAGCCGGAGGACGCATGGAGCCTTGCCAATCTGCGCGCCGATCACGGCGATGCGGGTCTCGATTCCTATCGCCAGGCCTATCCCGAGCTTGCCTCATCGACCTACACCGCGGTCTGTGATCCACAGGGAATGATCGGTGACGCCGATCTGGTGATCGTTCATGAATGGAACGATCACGGTCTTGTCGCGCGGATCGGCCGCGCCCGCGCGCAGGGCGGTCGCTTCACGCTGCTGTTCCACGACACCCATCACCGCGCCGTCAGCGATCCGGCCGCGATGCGCGCCTATGACCTGTCGGGCTATGATGGCGTGCTGGCGTTCGGCGAGGCGCTGTCGCAGGTCTATCGCGGCTGGGGATGGCGGGATCGGGTGTGGACCTGGCACGAGGCGGCGGATCTCCGGCTGTTCCAGCCGCCAGTGGTCGATGGTGCGCGCAGCGGGCTGGTGTGGATCGGCAACTGGGGCGACGGCGAACGGACCGAGGAGCTGGAACGCTTCCTGTTCCGCCCCGCTGCGGAGGCGGGGCTACCGCTCGACATCTATGGGGTGCGCTACCCCGACGGGGCGCGCGCGACGCTGGATGCGCACGGTGCCCGCTATCATGGCTGGGCGCCCAATGCGCGCGCGCCTGCGATCTTCGCAACCCACCTCGCCACGGCGCACGTCCCCCGCCGCTTCTATACGACGATGCTGCCGGGCATCCCCACGATCCGCGTGTTCGAAGCACTGGCCTGCGGGATTCCGCTCGTCTCTGCACCGTGGGACGATTGCGAACATCTGTTCCGCCCGGGCACCGACTATCTGGTCGCGCGCGACGGCGCAGAGATGGTTCGCCACCTGTCGGCGATCCGCGACGATGCCGACTTGCGCGCCTCGCTCACCCGGCACGGCCTCGAAATCATCCGCGAGCGCCACAGCTGCGCGCACCGTGTTGACGAACTGCTCTCGATCGTCGCCCGCCTCATTCGCCCCCAACCCGCCAAGGATGCCGCATGAAGATCGCGTTTTACGGATCGAGCCTGCTTTCCTCCTACTGGAACGGCGCCGCGACCTATTATCGCGGCATTCTCAAGGCGCTTGCGGCGCATGGGCACAGCATCACCTTCTACGAACCCGACGCATTCGATCGGCAGCAGCACCGCGACATCGATCCGCCCGAATGGGCGCGATCGGTGGTGTACCCGGCCAACGAGCAAGGGCTCCGCGACGTGCTCGGCCGGGCCGGCGACGCGGACGTGGTGGTGAAGGCCAGCGGTGTCGGCGTATTCGATCGCGAACTGATCGAAGGCGTTGTCGATAACGCTCGCCCGAATGCGTTGCGCATCTTCTGGGACGTCGATGCCGCCGCGACGCTCGATGAAATGCGCGCCGATCCAGGGCATCCGGTGCGAGCCGCGCTGCCGTCCCTCGATCTCGTCCTCACTTATGGCGGCGGGCCGCCGGTGATCGATGCCTATCGTGCGTTCGGAGCGACCGAATGCATCCCGGTCTACAACGCCCTCGATCCCGATACGCATCACCCCGCCCCTGCTGATCCGCGGTTCACCGCCGATCTCGCGCTGCTCGCCAACCGGCTGCCCGACCGCGAGGCCCGGATCGAGCAGTTCTTTCTGCGTGCCGCGTCGCTGACGCCCGAGCGACGCTTCATGCTAGGCGGCAATGGCTGGCATGACAAGGCGATGCCGGCGAATATTCGCGCGATCGGCCATGTCGGCACGGCCGATCACAACGCGTTCAACTGCACGCCGACTGCCGTGCTCAACGTCGCACGCGATTCGATGGCGGCGATCGGCTTTTCGCCGGCGACGCGCGTGTTCGAAGCCGCTGGTGCGGCCGCCTGCCTGATCACCGATGCGTGGGAGGGCATCGAGCTGTTTCTCCAGCCCGATGCCGAAGTGCTGGTGGCGCGCGACGGCCAGGACGTCGCCGATCACCTCGTCGCTCTCACCCCCGAACGCGCGCGCGCGATCGGCGAGGCGGCAAGGGCGCGCGTGCTGGCGGAGCACAGCTATGCGCTTCGCGGTGCCCAGGTCGACGCCATTTTTCGCAACCACCACGCCCGCATGAGGGAAGTCGCATGAAGCTGATCGTCCTGGGTCTCAGTCTCGGTTCCTCCTGGGGGAATGGCCACGCCACCACCTATCGCGCGCTGCTCAAGGCCTTTGCGGCGCGCGGGCACGACATCCTGTTCCTCGAGCGCGAAGTGCCCTGGTATGCCGGCGCGCACCGCGATCTGGTGGCGCCCGATTATTGCCGGCTGGCCTATTACCGCACGCTTGCCGATCTCGATGCGTGTCGCTCGGAAATCGCGGGCGCCGATGCGGTGATCGTCGGTTCCTATGTGCCCGAGGGGATCGAGATCGGCCGCTTCGTCCGGCGTCACGCGCGCGGCGTTACCGCCTTCTACGATATCGACACCCCCGTCACGCTCGCCCGCCTTCTACGCGATGATTGCGACTATTTGAGCCGTGATCTGATAAGCGGCTACGACCTCTATCTGTCGTTCACCGGCGGACCCACACTGGATCGGCTGGAACGCGAATGGGGAAGCCCGGCGGCGCGGGCGCTGTTCTGCTCGGTTGATACCAATGCGTACCGGCCGCTCGGCGTCGCCAAGCGTTGGGCGCTGACCTATTTGGGCACGTACAGCCCCGATCGCCAGCCGACGCTCGATCGCCTGCTGATCGAGCCCGCCCGGCGCTGCCCGAACAAGCGCTTTGCCGTCGCCGGCTCGCAATATCCCGATGACATCGACTGGCCTGCCAATGTCGATCGGATCGAACATCTGCCACCGAAGGAGCATGCGGCGTTCTATGGCGCATCGCACATGACGCTGAACGTTACCCGCGCGGACATGATCGCTGCAGGCTGGTCGCCATCGGTGCGACTGTTCGAGGCATCGGCGTGCGGCACGCCCATCCTCTCCGATCGCTGGGAAGGCATCGACAGCCTGTTCACGCCCTGCCGCGAAATCCTGCTCGCCGACACGACCGAAGAAGCAATCGACGCAATCGAGCGCGATGCCGCTGCCATCGGCGATGCCGCGCGCAAGCGCGTGCTGGCGGTCCACAGCGCCGCGCACCGGGCCGCCGAACTCGATCAGTATCTCAATCAAGCCAAGGCGCATCGGCAACCGATGCGCACGCCGAGGAACCAGCCGATGCACAACAAACAAGATACCCCGCTCACGCTGGTCGCCGGCGGTGCCGGCTTCATCGGATCGCATTTGTGCGCCGCGCTGCTCGACCGCGGCGACCGGGTGCTTTGCATTGACAATCTCCAAACGTCGAACCTGTCCAACCTGCGCACGCTCGAAGGACGTCCCGGCTTCGAGTTCGTCGAAGCGGACATCGTCAACCCACTTCCGGTGGCGATCACCGAGCGGACACGGCGGTTTACCCGCATCTACAATCTCGCCTGCGCCGCCTCGCCGCCACAATATCAGGCGGACCCAGAACACACGATGCTCACCAACGTCGTTGGCACCGATCAGCTCCTTCGTCTGGCCGCGGCTGCCGGTGCACGGTTCCTGCTCAGCTCGACCAGCGAGGTCTATGGCGATCCCGAGGTGCATCCGCAGCGCGAGGAATATCGCGGCTGGGTCAGCTGCACCGGCCCCCGCGCCTGTTATGACGAAGGCAAGCGGGCCGCCGAGGCGCTGGCGTTCGATTTCCAGCGAATGCATCGTGCCGAAGTCCGCGTCGCGCGCATCTTCAACACCTATGGGCCGCACATGCACTTCGATGATGGGCGGGTCGTTTCCAACCTGATCGTGCAGGCACTTTCCGGCAAGCCGCTGACTGTTTACGGCGATGGCAGCCAGACGCGCAGCTTCTGCTACGTGTCCGATCTCGTGGCCGGACTGATCGCGCTGATGGACAGCGACCGCGCGGGCGCCGAGCCGGTCAATCTGGGCAACCCCGTCGAACTCACCGTCGGCGATCTGGCCGAGCGAATCGCCGCGCTCGTCGAGGACAGGCCCGCCATCGAGTATCGACCGCTGCCGACCGACGACCCCCGCCGTCGCAAGCCGGACATCGGGCGGGCGACGGATCTGCTGGGATGGCAGCCGCACGTGCCATTAGCCGAGGGGTTGGCCCAAACCTTCGCCTGGTTCGCGCGGGAGATGGGCGTCGGCCCTGCCGACAGCCACCGGTTGATGGAAGTGGCGGCAGAATGATCAGTCGATGCGATCGGCGGCAGGCGAGTCCTTGTCGAGTTGCACCAGGCGACGTTCATATTCATCCGCAAGGCGAAGATGTATGAACGCCGCCGAACGGTCGACGCAGGCTGGCGCCATCGAGCGCTCTTGTTCGGCCCTGCGGGTGAAATAAAGTCGATCTTGCTGGCTACCCATCTACACTGCCCCGGTTTTTGCTGGAATTTCGGTGTATCATGACGAGCGATATTGATCGTTCGCATAGGTTAATCGGCGCGCGCCGACGTCGAGCACACTTCTGCGAGCGGACTCGACGTCGGAACCTTCAAGGCGCTAGTGGAGCGGCATGCTCGATCCTGCTTACGGCCCCGCTGTCGCAATCCCGCTTCAAACCGGAGGCGCGTTGGCCGATCGCACCTGGTTGGATGATGCGGTCGCGACGATTGAGGCCGAGTTGAACCGATCGGCAGATACCCACCTGATCCGCGTCGAACTTGCCGGTGCGCCAGGCGTAACGCTATACCTCAAGGACGAATCGAGCCATCCCACCGGCAGCCTCAAGCACCGCCTCGCCCGCTCGCTATTTCTCTACTCGCTTTGCAATGGCTGGATCGGCCCGCGGACCACGATCGTCGAGGCGTCGAGCGGGTCGACCGCCGTGTCCGAATCCTTCTTTGCGCGGCTGATCGGCCTCGACTTCGTGGCCGTACTGCCGCGCGGCACCTCGCCCGAGAAAATCGCGGCGATCGAATTCCACGGCGGCCGGTGTCATCAGGTCGACGATCCACGTTCGGTCCGCACCGAAGCGCAGCGTCTCGCTGCCGAACTGGGCGGCCATTTCATGGACCAGTTCACCTATGCCGAGCGCGCGACCGACTGGCGCGGCAACAACAACATCGCCCAGTCGATCTTCGAGCAGATGGCGCATGAGCCCCATCCCGTGCCCGATCATATCGTCTGCGGCGCCGGCACCGGGGGCACCTCCGCGACGATCGGCCGCTTCATCCGCTATCGCCGCCTGGCGACACAACTCTGCGTCGCCGATCCCGAGGCATCGGTCTTTCATCGTCATTACCAGGA
Source organism: Sphingomonas sp. RS6 (assembly GCF_054489705.1). Lineage (NCBI taxonomy): Bacteria > Pseudomonadati > Pseudomonadota > Alphaproteobacteria > Sphingomonadales > Sphingomonadaceae > Sphingomonas > Sphingomonas sp. RS6. The sequence continues at coordinate 63,840 of NZ_JBTMWM010000008.1, read as the reverse complement.
TCGCCGGATCACCACGATCGACGGCGCGCCCTCCTGCGTGGAAGGCATCGGACGCCTCCAGCTCGAACCGTCGTTCCTGCCCGACGTGGTCGACCGGATGATCACCGTGCCCGACGCTGCAAGCGTCGCCGCCGCGCTCAGGATCAGCCGCGTGCTTGGCAAGCCGTGCGGCGCCTCCACCGGCACCAATATCTGGGCCTGCGCCGCCCTGATCCGCGAAATGCAGGCTGCCGGCCGCCGGGGATCGATCGTCACGCTGCTGTGCGACGATGGTCGCCGCTATGCCTCGACCTGTTTCGACGAGCAGTGGCGCCACGCACAGGGATATGACATCGCCGCCTATGACAGCGAACTAGATGATCTGTTCGCCCCGGCCGTGTGAGCCAGATCAATGATTTGGCGGGGCAGTGCGGCAAATACTCGGAGTGACTTCCCAAGCCCCCCCAAAACGCTCTAAGTCTGGGGGATGGACGTGTCGTCGGGGGAAAGACACTGTTGAAACCGGTTGGCCTCGTTGAGCTGGCGAAAATCGCCGGGGTATCGGTTTCCACGGTATCGCGGGCGCTGTCCGATCACCCGCGCGTCGCCCAGGCGACCAAGGATCGTATCCGCGCGCTCGCCGATCATCACGGGTTCCGCCTGAACCACACCGCCAGCGCATTGCGCAAGCGGCGGACCGGCGCGATCGGCGTGGTGTTCCCGATGGGTCACGATGCTGATCAGGCCCTATCCGACCCCTTCTTCATGGCCTTGCTAGGGCCGCTGGCCGACACGCTGGCCAATCACGGCTATGACCTGTTGCTGTCGCGGGTACTCCCGCAGGGGCCGCGCTGGCTGGACGATATCATCGCTGCGGGCAGGGTCGACGGCATCATCCTGATCGGCCAGTCGGACCAGCTGGACGAGATCGAGCGCGTCGCTGGCGACTATCACCCGATGGTCGTCTGGGGCGCCGCCCGCGATGGCTCCAGCCAGATTACGGTGGGGACGGACAACGTTGCCGGGGGCGAACTCGCCGCGCGTCACCTGATCGCGCGCGGCTGCCGTCGCCTCGCCTTTCTGGGCAATCCGGCCGTTCCCGAATTCGGCGACCGCCACCGCGGCTTCCATGCTGCCGTCGCCGAAGCACAGGGCGTCGCCGAAACGGTGCTGCCGCTGCACCTCACAGTCGAGAGCGCCTATCGCGAAATGGCCGATTATCTGGCCGCCAATCCGGCACCCGACGGCATGCTTGCGGCATCGGACGTGATCGCGATGAGCGCGATGCGGGCGATTGCCGATCGCGGGCTGCGCGTCCCCGCCGATGTGTCGATCGTCGGCTATGATGATGTCAGCATCGCCGCGCACACCGCGCCGCCGCTCACCACGGTACGCCAGGATGTCGAGCGCGGCGCGCGGCTGCTGGTCGAACTGCTGCTCGCGCGCATCGGTGGACAGGCCGTGGCGCCGGTGATGATGGCGCCACGGCTGATCCTGCGCGAAACCGCCTGAACGTCAGACGGCGGCCGGCTTCACCGCATGCCCGGCGCCGCGCACCCGCATCGTCGCCGCCGTCGCTGCCAGCATCAGCGCGCCGGCCAGGATCAGCACGTTACGCGGATCGCCGCCGAGCAGCGGGCGATAGATGGATGGCATCACCAGGCTCTCGATCAGCATCGGCACGACGATGAACATGTTGAAAATGCCCATATAGACGCCGGTACGGGCCGGCGGGATCGCGCCGGCCAGCATTACATAGGGATTGCCCATCAGGCTCGCCCAACCGATCCCGATCCCGATCATCGGCAGCACCAGCAGAATCGGCTGCTCGATCCAAGGCAGGGCAATCATCGCCAGCCCGGAAAGCAGCATCGCCACGGCATGAACGCCCCTCGCCCCCACACGCCGCGCGATCGGCACCATCGCGAAGGCGGCAAGGAAGGCAACGAAGTTATAGGAGGCACCCACCTGCCCGTTGAGCAGCACCGCCTGGCGGAAACCCGACGTGGTGGGGTCGGTGGTATCGAACACCGATCGCGCGAGCGCCAGCGTGATATACTGCCAATAGGCGAACATCGCGAACCACTGGAACAGCATCGCCAGCGCCAGCTGGCGCATCGGCAGCGGCATTTCGGCAAAGGCGCGGACCAGATCCGCCATCGCCTTGCGCACCGACAGCGCCGGCCCGCCCGGCTCAGCCACGACCGGCAATTCGGGCACGCGGATCACCGACCAGAGGATCGTCGTGAGCGACAGCACCGCGCCGATCACGAACGCAATGCGGGTGATTTCGGGGATGCCGTTCGCATCGATCAGGTCCATGCTCAATCCGCTCCACACGAGCAGCGACGGCGACAGATAGGCCAAGGTCTGCGCCAGCCCTGTGAACGCCGACTGGGTGAGGAATCCGGCGGGCCTTTGCGATTCGTCGAGCCGATCGCTGATATAGGCGCGATACGGCTCCATCGTGACGTTGTTCGCTGCGTCGAGCATCCAGAGCAGGCTCGCTGCCACCCACAGCTCCGGGCTGTACGGCATCGCCAACAGACCGAGGCTGCACAGCACTGCGCCCACTAGGAAATAGGGAGTCCGCCGGCCAAGCCGCGTAACCGTACGGTCGGAAAGCGCGCCGACCAGCGGCTGCACGAGCAGCCCGGTCATCGGCCCCGCCAGCCACAGAAGCGGCATCGTTGCCTCGTCCGCGCCGAGATAGCTGTAGATCGGGCCCATATTCGCCTGTTGCAGCCCGAACGAGAATTGCAGGCCGAAGAACCCAAGGTTCATTTCGGCGATCCGTAAAGCACTCAATACCGGTCGGCGCGCGCCCATGGCATTCTCCCTCTCCCACGCGGCGCCGGTTCTACACCGGGAATCGTCCTGCGTCTGTTTGAGCGTAACTCATCGCGCAAACGTTTGCAATTTTCCGTTGGCAAACGTTTGCACTTGCATTATGCAAGCTGCAACGAGCCGGCCCAAGCCGGCCGAAGTTGGGAGAGGAACGATGAAACTGCTTCCGTTACTGCTTGCCGGCACGGCGTGCGCGATCGCATCCCCGGCCCTGGCGCAGACCACCGACAGCGATGTTCAGGCAGCTGCGGCCGATTCGTCGTCCGACGAAATCGTCGTCACCGGCGTCGCGCGCGGGCAAAACCGCCTCGACAGTTCCGTCTCGGTCAGTTCGATCGACGCAGAGGCGCTGCAGCAAGCGGCGCCGCGATCGGTGGCCGAAGTATTCCGCAACATCCCCGGCATCCGTTCCGAAAGCTCCGGCGGCGAAGGCAATGCCAACATCGCGGTACGCGGCCTGCCGGTGGCGTCGGGCGGCGCGAAGTTCCTGCAGCTTCAGGAAGACGGGCTGCCGGTCCTCGAATATGGCGACATCACCTTCGGCAATGCCGACATCTTTCTGCGCGCGGATTTCAACGTCGCCCGCGTCGAGGCGATCCGCGGCGGTTCAGCCTCCACCTTCGCGTCGAACTCGCCTGGTGGCGTGATCAACCTGATCTCGAAAACCGGTGAGACCGAAGGCGGCGCCGCCCAGGCATCGGTCGGGCTCGATTATGGCGAATATCGCCTCGACTTCGATTATGGCGGCCGCCTGTCGGATACGCTGCGCTATCATGTCGGCGGCTTCTATCGTCAGGGCGAAGGCCCGCGCGAGGCTGGCTATGACGGCAACAAGGGCGGCCAGATCAAGCTGAACGTCACCAAGGAATTCACCGGCGGTTTCTTCCGCGTGTACGGCAAATATCTCGACGATCGCGCGATCGGGTATCTGCCCAATCCGGTGCGGGTGACGGGCAGCGACTCCAATCCGACTTACAGCAGCATCGCCAATTTCTCGATCAACCGGGATACGCTGCATTCGCCCAATATCACGCGCAACGTCACGCTCGACGGCAAGAACAATCTCGTCACCGACGACATTCGCGACGGCCAGCGCCCGCTGGTCAAGTCGATCGGGTTCGAGGCGCAGGTCGATCTCGGCGGCTGGACGCTAAACGACAAGTTCCGCTTCTCGGACATTTCGGGCCGCTTCATCTCGAACTTCCCGGCCAGCGTCGATTCGGCCTCGTCGATCGCAACCGCACTGGGCGGCGCAGGTGCGACGCTAAGCTATGCGAACGGCCCGCGAGCCGGCCAGGCGATCATCGATCCGTCGGCGCTCAATGGCAACGGGCTTCTGGCCGAAATCGTGGTGTTCGACACCCGGCTGAACAGCCTGAACAACATCACCAACGATCTTCGCCTCAGCCGCGATTTCATCCTCGGCGCCGGCGCCCTGTCGTTCACCGCCGGCTTCTACAAATCGCGCCAGACGATCGACACCGAATGGCGCTGGACGTCGTTGCTCTCCGACGTCGTCGGCGGCGGCAACGCGGCGCTGGTCGATGTCCGCACCTCGGGCGGTACGCTGGTCACCCAGGACGGCGTCTATGGCTATGGCGCCGCCTATTTCGGCGGTTGCTGCCGGCGCACCTATGACATCGATTATGATACCAACGCGCCGTTCGCATCGCTCAGCTACAATAGCGGCGCGCTGACCCTCGACGGCAGCCTCCGCTATGACTTCGGCTCGGCTAAGGGCAGCGTCGCCGGCGCCGATCTGGGCGATGGCCGTGTCGGCACGGTCTCGCGCGACATGAATGGCGACGGGGTGATCTCGGATGCGGAAACCCGCGTCGCCGTGATCCCGCTCTCCAGCCCCGCCCCAGTCGATTATGATTTCGATTATCTGTCCTACTCGCTGGGCGTGAACTACCGCATCGCCCCCGATCTCGCGCTGTTCGCTCGCTACAGCCGCGGCGGTCGCGCCAATGCCGATCGTCTGTTGTTCGGCCCTGCCGTCAGCACGACCGACGGAAGCCTGGTAAGCGCCGATGCGGCAGTGGACATGGTGCGCCAGGCAGAAGCCGGCGTGAAGTATCGCTCGGGCGGCATCGCCTTTTATGCCACCGGCTTCTGGGCTCGTACCGAGGAGCAGAATTTCGAGGCGACCACACAACGCTTCTTCGATCGCAAATACCGCGCCTATGGTGTCGAGCTGGAGGGCAGCTACCGGATCGGCGGCTTCAGCATCAATGCCGGCGGCACCTGGACCGACGCCAAGATCGTCAGCGACGTCCTCAATCCCGGCGTGGTCGGCAATCGTCCTCGCCGCCAGGCCGAATTCATCTTCCAGACGACGCCGCAATACGAAACCCGCCTGTTCACGATCGGCGCGAACATCGTCGGCACCACGTCGAGCTATGCACAGGACAATAATGGTCTGAAGCTGCCCGGCTACACGACGGTCAACACGTTCCTCCAGGTCCGCCCGGTCGATCGGCTGCAACTCTCGCTACAGGCGAATAACCTGTTCGACGTCGCCGGCTTCACCGAGGCGGAAGAGGGCACGATCCCGGCGAACGGCATCGTCCGCGCCCGCTCGATCAACGGGCGAACCATCTCGGCCGCAGTTCGGGTTGCGTTCTGAAATATGTCCGATGACGATCAAGCCATGACCGCAGTTCCCCCGGCATGCTCCGGCGTCCAGACCTTCCACTGGACGCCGGAGCATGTCGCCGGGATCGCGCCGGGGGACGCGGCGGCACCGGTGTTCCGGCGCGCCGCCCGCGTCCTGCCCGGAATCGATCTCTGGGATCACTGGCCGGTCACGGATCGCAGGGGGCGGATTGTCCAGTTTGCGGGCGGGCCGCTGGTGGTGGCGCTCACCGCGCCCGTGCTGCACGATCCTGAACTCCGGCACGGAATGGCGCGGCTGCGGCTCGCACAGATCACCGAAGACGGCTGGCGTGATTTCGGCCACCTGCTGCCCGAGACGCTCAATCCCGGCAGCCGCGAATGGGCCGGCACCACTATCCTCGAAGACGATGGCACCACGCTGTCGCTCTATTACACCGCAGCCGGCGTGAGGGGCGAAGCCGAAACCGGCTATCTCCAGCGGCTGATCCAGCTGCGCGGGCGGTTCGCGGTCGTCGACGGCAAGCCGCGCGTGACCCAGTGGAGTTGCCCGCGCGAACTCGTCGTGCCGGACGACAAGCTCTACCAGGCCGATCTGATCGGCGGCGGCGAGGTCGGCACGATCAAGGCGTTTCGCGATCCGGCGCCGTTCGTCGATCCCGCAAACGGCAAGGAATATCTGCTGTTCACCGCGTCGCAGGCGCAGTCGGCGTCGAGATGGAACGGCGTAATCGGCCATGCGCGGCGCACCGAATCCGGTTGGGAATTGCTGCCCCCGCTCGTTGACGCGGTCGGGCTCAACAACGAACTCGAACGCCCGCACATCGTCGTGCATGGTGGCCGGTTGCTGTTGTTCTGGTCGACCCAAGCAAAGGTGTTTGCGCCCGACGGTCCGATCGGGCCGACCGGGCTCTACGGCCTGACCGCGGATCGTATCGCCGGGCCGTGGCGCCCGCTAAACGGCACCGGGCTGGTGATCGCCAACCCGCCCGAGGCGCCGTTCCAGGCCTATAGCTGGCTGGTGAACGCCGATCTCAGCGTGTGGAGCTTCGCCGATCTCGTCGGCCGCGCCACGCCGCCGGAGAGCGTGGCGGCCGCGCGCCAGGCATTTCTCGGCACCCCAGCGCCGGTGCTGCAACTGGCGATCGACGGCGACCGCGCGACGATCATATCGTAACGGGTCAGTCCGCCGGGGTGGCGATTTCCGCCGTCGCCCCGGCGAGCAGCGCCGAAACCGCCGCCGTCAGCTGGCGAGGCACAAACGGTTTCTCGATCACCGGCACCGTTTCAAGACCCGACGGTAGGTGATCGCGGCCATAGCCGCTGACGAAGACGAACGGGATCCGCCGCTCGATCAGCGCGACGGCGATCTCGTCCGCCGCAGCGCCTTGCAGATTGCCGTCGAGCAGCACCCCGTCCACCGTCGGATTGCCAATGATCGCCGCCATCGCATCCTCGGCCGACGCGGCGACATCGACAACCTCGCCGCCCGCATCGTTGAGGATGGTCGCCAGTTCGATCGCGACGAGCGGCTCGTCCTCGATCACCAGGAACCGCTTGCCGCGAATGGCATCCTCCACCACGGCACTCGCGCCCTGTATCACCGCCGGGCGCGGCGCCCTCGCCTTGTTGCGCGCACGAACCGCGCTCGCATAGGGAATCGTCAGCTTCCAGGCGACGCCCCGCTCGCTGAAATCGGCGACCGCGCTGCCCCCTTCCGCCTTCAGACTACGCTCGATCAGCGCCGTGCCGAATCCCTTGCGCGACGCTGGGGCGACACTGGGCCCGCCATGTTCCGACCAGTCGAGTTCGAGCTTGCCATCGCGCACGCCCCACAGCAGCGACACGCGCCCCTCGGGCACGGAAAGCGCGCCATATTTATACGCGTTTGTGGCCAGTTCGTGCAGCACCAGCGCCAGATGCAGCGCAGGCTCGGGGGCGAGGTCCAAGTCCGGGCCCCGCGTGTCCAGCCTTTCGGGGTCGATCGTGCCGGTCTGCAACTGGCCATCGATCAGTTCCTTCAGGCTCGCGCCTTGCCAGGTGGTGCTGCTCAGCAGCGAATGCGCGCGTGCCAGCGAATGGATGCGGCCGGTGAAGGTCGGCGCGAAGTCCGAAGGCCCGCTCGAATGGCGCAGCGTCTGCGCCGCGATCGCCTGGACCGAGGCGAGCGTGTTCTTCACCCGGTGGTTGAGCTCGCCGATCAGCAGCCGCTGCGTTTCCTCTGCGCGAACCCGTTCGGTAATGTCGAGAATCTGGGTGTTCACCGAAATCAAGGTACCGTCGGCCGCCAGCAATGCGGAGCCATAGCATTCGCAATAAAGCGTGGCGCCTACCGATGTCCGCATCTTCAGGGTGCGCATGTCGCGCACGCGCTCGCCCGCGATCATTCCCTGGATCAGCCCCGCGAAAACCTCTGAATGTTCGCTGTCCAGCCATTCGATCTCGCACGGGCGCAGCCCTGATACCTCGGCCGATCGCCACCCGAACAGGCGCTCCGCCCCGGCCGACCACGCCACGATCCGCTGGTCGGCGTCGAATTCGACGATCGCAAGCGGCGAATTGTCGCGATGGGCGTTCAACCGCGCGAGCGCGGCGGCATGGCGGTCGCGCTGACGTGCGATTTCGAATCGTTGCCGCGCAAGCTCGACGAAGATCTCCACCTTGTTGCGAACGATCTGCGCGTCGACCGGCTTGAGCAGATAATCGACGGCGCCGGTTTCGTAGCCGCGAAACCGCCGGCGCTCATCGGTCGCGACAGCAGTGAGAAAGATGATCGGAATACGCCGCGTCCGTTCGGTGCCGCGCATCAGCTCGGCCAGCTCGAAACCGTCCATGCCGGGCATCTGCACGTCGAGCAGCGCCAGCGCGACATCATGGCTGAGCAACAGTTCCAGCGCCTCGGTCCCCGAACGCGCCGTCAGCAATTCCATACCCTCGCGACGCAACAGCGCCTCCAGAGCGATCAGGTTTTCAGCGACGTCGTCGACCGCGAGGACCTTGACCGTTTCACGCGGCATCGCGAAGCGCCTTCAGATCAGTGCTGTTCCGACGATAGATCTTCTCGCCCGCGTCAAAGTCCGAAAAGGCCGCAGCATAACGGGAAAAGCGCAGCGTCTCCCGCGCGCCGAGCCCGAGAAAGCCGCCGCGCACCAGCGAATCGCCGAACAGCCCCAGCGCACGATCCTGAAGCGCACGATCGAAATAGATCAGCACGTTCCGGCTGGAGACCAACTGCAGCTCGCCGAACACTTGGTCGGTGGCAAGGCTGTGCTCTGCGAAAACCGCACGCTCGCGAAGGCTCTTGTCAAACACCGCCGCACCATAAGCTGCTGTGTAATAATCCGATAGTGACGATTTCCCGCCCGAGCGCCGGTGGTTCTCGGTAAATTGCGGCAGCCGCTCCAGATCATAGATTCCCGCTTCCGCCTTGCGCAGCGCGGCCGGGCTGATGTCGGTGCAATAGAACATCGTGCGATCCGCCAGCCCCTCCTCGTGGAACAGGATCGCCAGCGAATAGAATTCCTCGCCATTGGCGCAGCCCGCGATCCAGACCTTGAGCGAAGGCCAGGTGCGCAAATGCGGCACCACCGTTTCCCGCAAGGCGCGAAAATACACGGGGTCGCGAAACATCTCGCTCACCTGGATGGTGAGAAAACCCATCAACTCGGCAAAGACCCCGCGGTCGCGCAACATCAGATGCTGGAGCTGCGACAGGCTGGCGCAGCCGAAACGCTGCCGGGCGCGATCGAGCCGCCGATGCAACGACGTTCGCGCATAACCGCGAAAATCGTAATGATACTGGCGCCAGATCGCGTCGAGCAGCAGATCGAGCTCGATCGCCTCGTGCGGCGGAATCGGCTCGTCGTTCAACGCGGCATCCATACCCGGACCAGGCTGAGCAGCTTGTCGACGTCGAGCGGCTTGGCGAGATAGTCGTTCGCGCCGGCGTCGAGGCAGTCCTGCTGGTCGCGCGCCATCGCCTTGGCGGTCAGCGCGATGATCGGCATCGCCCGTCCCCAGCGCTGCTTGCGGATCTCGCGCGTTGCGGTCAGCCCATCCATCTCGGGCATCATCACGTCCATCAGCACGAGATCGACCGGCGCGGCGATCCCGCGCGCCGACTCGTCGAGTGCCGCCAGTGCCTCGCGGCCGTTACGGGCGATGCGAACAGAAACGCCATGCGGCTCGAAAATGCTGGTAAGTGCATAAACGTTCCGGATGTCGTCCTCGACAACCAGAATCGATCGACCTTCCAGAGCCGAATCGCGGCCGAGCGACTTGGCGATCAGCGCCTGTTGCGGCTCGGGCAGCTCCGACACCACCTGGTGGAGGAACAGCGTCACCTCGTCGAGCAGCCGCTCGGGCGACTTGGCGCCCTTGACGATGATCGACTTGGAATATTTGCGCAGCCGCAATTCCTCGTCTGCACTCAGGTCACGGCCGGTATAGACGATCACCGGCGGGAAGCCGACGCTTTCATCGTTGCTCAGCCGGTCGAGCAGATCGAGCCCCGACGCATCAGGAAGGTTGAGATCGAGCACCATGCAGTCGAACGTCGCGTCGCCCAGCCGGCGGACGCAATCGGCCGCCGAATGCGCCTCGACGGTTTCGACGTCGCGCGAGGCGAGCAGTTGCTTGACGCTTTCCGCCTGCTGCGCGTCATCCTCGACGACCAACACGCGTCGCATGCGCTGCGCCATCCGCGATTCCAGCCCCTCCAGCATATCGACCAGCTGTTCGCGTCGGACCGGCTTGAACAGATAGCCGACCGCGCCGCTTGAAAGCGCCGCCTGGCTGTCATCGTCGACCGACACGACATGAACGGGGATGTGCCGCGTGCGCACATCGCGCTTGATGCGATCGAGCACCGAAAGCCCGGTGTGATCGGGCAGGTTCATGTCGAGGATCACCGCATTCGGCACATATTGCCTGGCCATCAGCGCCCCCTCGTCGGCGGTGCCGGCGATCAGGCACTGGAAGCCCTGATCGTGCGCGATGTCGCATAGAATGCGCGCAAAGACCGGATCGTCCTCGACGATCAGGATCACGCGCGAATCCCCCGACAGACGCTCGCGATCATCTTCGGCCGCGGGGGCGCTGCGCGCGCGAGCGGGCTTGGGATTGGACGGCAGGGGCTTGGTCGGCGCGGGCGACGCAGGCGCCGGCGACTGGATCGCGGCGGGATCATGCACCGCCGGCAGCACCAGCGAAAAGCGGCTGCCCTCGCCCGGCACGCTTTCCACCGTCACCTCGCCGCCGAGCAGGCGCGCCAGCTCGCGCGAAATCGACAGGCCCAGCCCGGTGCCGCCATATTTGCGGCTCACCGTTCCGTCCGCCTGTCGGAACGCCTCGAAGATGATCTGTTGCTGGTCGGGCGGGATGCCGACGCCCGTATCGCGGACGGTGAATGTAATGCGCCCGTCCGCCAGACCGGTAACCGCCAGCGCCACTTCGCCGCGTTCGGTGAACTTGATCGCGTTCGACAGGAAGTTCTTCAAAACCTGTTCGAGACGCTGGGGATCGGTGTCGATCTCGGCCGGCGCGTCCGCCGCGCGCTCGACGCGCATCGCAAGCCCCTTCGCCGTGGCGGAAGCGGCAAACAGCGACTGCAACTTGTCGAGCACGGGCTCGATCCGGACGCGCCGCGGCTGAAGCTCCAGCTTGCCGGCCTCGATCTTCGAGATGTCGAGGATGTCGTTGATCAGCGTGAGCAGATCGTTGCCCGATGTCTCGATCGTCTCGGCATGCCGAACCTGTTCGCCGGTGAGGTTACCGGCGCGGTTCTCGGCGAGCAGCCGCGCCATGATGAGGAGCGAGTTCAGCGGCGTGCGCAGCTCGTGGCTCATATTGGCGAGAAATTCGGACTTGTAGCGGCTTGCCCGGTCCAGATCGGCCGCCTGTTTCTCCAGCGACGTCTGGGCACGGGCGAGTTCGTCGCGCTGCAATTCCAGCTGGCGGGTCTGCGCCGCCAGTTCGGCATTGCTCTGTTCGAGCTCGGCCTGCTGATTCTCAAGCCGCGCCGCGGTATCCTGAAGCTGGCGGCTCTGCGTCTCGAGCTCGTCATTGTTGGCGCGCAGCTCCTCGCTCTGGACCTGCAGTTCCTCGGCCTGTTGCTGCGTTTCCTCGAGCAGCTCGCGCAGCCGGGCACGATATTTGCCCGAGCGGATCGAGATGCCGAGTTGCCCCGAAACGCGAGCCAGGAGTGCCTGTGCGTCGGTATCGACCGGCTGGCCGAACCCGAGCTCGATGACCGCGTTCGCCTCGCCATCGGCTTCGCTGACTCCGATCAGCAATGCGCCGGGCCGCGCCCGCCCCAGGCCCGAGCCGAAATAGAGATAGCCGTCGGGCACATCCTGCACGACGAACTGGCGCTTGTCGGCGATCGCCTGGCCCAACAGCCCGTCACTCGGCCCGACGGTCTCCGGCACGGGCGCCCCGGCCGGGACTCCATAGGTCGCCTGGCGACGAAATATCTGGCCGTCGCGAATGAAAATCGCGCCAGCCTGCGCATTGAGATAGGTCACCAGATAGTGGAGCGCTCGCTCACCCAGCACATCGATCGGCAGTTCGCCGCCCACGGCATCGGCAAGGCCCACCTGCCCGGCCTGAAGCCACTCCTCGCGCCGGATCGCGAGCCGGTTACGGATAAAGGCGTAGCCGATCACCGCCAGGATCCACGTCACCACGACACCGAGCGAACGGTTGGCGATGGCGACGCTTGGGTCGATGCCGGCGGGTGCCAGCGTAAACCCGGCGATGATCAACAGCGTGGAGACCGCCGCGACGATCGGCGGGACCAGCGGCCGCTGGGCGAGATAGCCGATCACCGTTGGCAGCAGATACGCCACCCAGACCGCGGTCCCGAGCGGAAAGCTGAGATCAGCCACGAACGGCGCTGCAAGCAGCAGCATCAGCCCCGCATAGAACATCCAGGAGCGGTACCGGCGATAGCGTGGCGACATCTGAATACTCTGCGGGAAGGAAACCGGGCGGTTATCCTTGTTTGTCCGCCAGATGCAACCCGCCCCTCGATCCCCGTCCCATCGGCGCCGCATGCGCGGGCGGAACGCGCAAATGCCGCATCCCCGCCATGATCTGGCCGCGCTGGAGCCGCTTGGGATTGATCGAACGCGGGCCTTACGCATTTGGAGAAACATGACCGTGCGCAACTCGCTGATTGCAGCCGCGCGACACGCTGGCTGCGTCGCCCGTTCGGTGCCGTGGCTCGCGCCGGCGACACTGCTCGTGACTCCACCGGCAGCGGCGGCCGATCCCCCCGCGTTCGACCTGTCCGGCCCCGGCCTGCGGATCAGCGTCACGCGCGGGACCACCACGCTGCCGATCGCGCAGGTGCCGGGGCTGGCGCCGGGCGACAAGCTGCACATCGCGGCCGATCTGCCGGACGATCAGCGCGAATCCTTTCTGCTGGTTTCGGCATTCCTCAACGGTGCCACCAATCCGCCGCCTAAGCAGTGGATCGACGTCGCCGAAACCTGGAAGCGCAAGCAGAAGGACAACAGCCTGACGCTGACGGTGCCGGAAAACGCGAAGCAGCTGGTGCTGTTCATGGTGCCCGATACCGGCGGCGCGGCGGGCAGCATCACCTCCGCCGTGCAGGGAAGGCCCGGCGAGTTCGTGCGGGCGACGCAGTCGCTCAACCAGGCGTCGCTCGATCGATCGCGCCTCGATGCCTTTGTCGCGGCGATCCGCGCGCAGGACAACACGCATCCCGAATATCTCCGCCGTATTGCGCCGGTGCTGGCGCAGAGCCTGGCGATGAAGCTCAACGACGATTGCCTGGCCAAGGTGGTCGAGTTCCAGGCCGCGTGCCTGCTCGAGAACCGGGATTCGCTGGTGCTTTCGGACGTGCACAGCAACTCGATGGCGGAAACGCTGGCGGGCAAGCCGACCGATCTTGCGCTCCAGCTCAGCTACACGCGCGAAGCGGGACTTGGCTATTACAGCCCGTATATTGCGGTGGTGCGCGACCTGGCGCGGGTGTTCGGGGCGTTCAGCAACCCGCAGTTCAATTATCTGCCGACGCTGGTCACCCCGCTGGGCGAGCGGCTGGCGCTCAAGCTCAATACCGCACCTTCCTTCGCCAAGCCGAAATCGGTGATGGTGATTCCGATGCCGGCAATCGGCGCGGACCGCCCGCCGCGGCTGCGGAACGGCGATCCCGGCCCGCTTTGCGGCGCCCGCACCGACCTGAAACTCCCCGTCGAAGGCGCGCCACTCGTCTTTTCGACCGCCTACGCCCACGACATGAAGGTTCAACTGACCCCGCCCGGCGGCTCGCCGCTTGACCTGCCGGTCGAAGCGCGTGCCGATCGGGCCGGCTTCGTGCTCGACGATGCCGCCGCGCTGGAGGGGCTGCACGGCACGGTTCGGGCGCAGTTGCACGGCAAATGGGGGTTCGAGCCGTTCGACGGGCCCGAATTCACGCTCCAGTTCCCGGACGCGGGCAACTGGCGGCCGGCGCAGGCGGACGAGAAGCTGGTCGTCGGCCGCAGCAACGTGCTCCGCATCGTCGGGTCGGCCCCTGCCTGCATCGAGCGGGTGACGATGCAGCTCGACAACGGCGCGCCGCAGCCCGTGACCTGGGCGGTGGCCGGCGACGACGCGGCGGCGCTGACCCTGCCCCTCGACGACGCACAGGTCGGCGACGTGACCATCGAGATCCGCCAATATGGCGCCGCGGCACCCGCCACGATGCGGCTGGATGCGCTGGCACAGGCGGCAAGGCTCGACGGCCTTGATGCCCATGCCGGCGACGACCGGGCGACGCTGTCCGGCCTCCGGCTCGACCAGGTGCAGGCCGTGACGCTGGGCGGCATCCGCATGGTGCCCGGCAGCCTGAGCCGGGACGGCGACCGCGACCGGCTGGCGCTGGTCGCCGCCGAGGGGGCGCGGCTGCCGGCAACCGGCGGCGGCGTCGCCCGGGTCAGCCTCGACGACGGCCGGACGCTGACGCTCCCCGTCCGGCTGGCGGCGCCACGGCCGACGCTGGCGCTGATCGGCAAGCGGACAAGCCGCCCCGCCGACGCCTGGCGCATCGGCAAGGCCGATGGCGAACTGGTGGCGAGCGACGCGGTGCTCGACTTTTCGATCCGCGCCGGCGACGACGCGACCAAATTCCGGCCCAGCGACGCCGTCGAGGTCAGCGTCGGCGAGGCGCTGGCCACGCTCAGGCTCTCCAGCGGACACGGCCTGCAGCGCGAGAGCGATGCCGTGCTCGTCGCCCGGCTCGATGCCGGCAGCTTCGGCCCGTCGGTGGCGGGGCCGCTCCGCTTCCGGCTGGTCCGCGACGGCGTCGCCAGCGACTGGGTGCCGCTGGGCGTGCTGGTCCGCCTCCCCCGCATCGCCGGGATCGACTGCGGGACGCCGCCGGCCAGCCGCTGCACGGTGCGGGGCGAGGCGCTCAACCTGATCGACTCGATCATGGTCGGCTCGGCCGCCATCGCCGTGCCGCAGGGCTTTGTCGGGCGGACCATCGAGCTTCCGGCGCCCGCCAGCGGCACGATCGGCATACGGCTGCGAGATGCGCCGGACCTGCCGGTGACGCTCCGCCTGTCGAGCAGCGGCTGAAGCGTTGGTACGGGTGGTCGGACTCGAACCGACAATCTGTTGCCAGAGGCGGATTTTGAGTCCGCTGCGTCTACCAATTCCGCCACACCCGCATGGGGCCGCGTCGCCGCGACCGCCGGCTCCTATAGGCAGGTGCGACGGGGAATGCCAGATGCCTTGCGCATCACAATTCCTCGCGCACCTGGGCATGGGCGAGCAGCGCGAACAGCACCGATCCGCCGAGGATGTTGCCGAGCAGCGCAGGCGCCAGAAAGTCGAACAGCACCCAGCTGAGGCTCGCCTCGCCCGCCAGCCACAACAGCCACGCCTCCACCGCCCCGGCCACGACATGCGCAAAGCCGCCGAGCGAGATGAAATAGGTGCAGAACAGGATCACGAAGAATTCCTGCTTCCGCGCCCCCGGCAGCGACCAGGCGATCGCCGCCATCAGGAACCCCGCCGGCACCCCGGCCCGCACCGCGCCCCAGCCGCTGTGATCGACGAGGCTGCGCGACGTTTCCAGCATCGCCGCGGTCGCCTCGGGCGTGCCCGACCAGCCGGTCGCGACCAGATAGGCGATCAGCAGCGTGCCGGCCATGTTCGCCAGGAACACCAGCGCCCAGAGCCGCGCGAGCCGCCGCAAATTCCGCGCCGTCGGATTGGCCACCGCCGGGATCACCGCGGAGAGCGTGCTCTCCGTGAACAGCTGAAGCCGCCCGAGGATCACGATCACGAACCCCAGCGAATAGCCGATGCTCGACACCGCCAGCCGCCACGGCGCATCGGGCAGATGGCTTTCGATCAGCCCGCGCCCCAGCACCGACGCCGCCATCGCCACCCCGGCGACCACGCCCGACCAGAGCAGCGAACTCGCCGGCCGATCGAGTTCCTCGTCGCCCTGACGACGAATGACCTCGTGGATGACGCGCGACGGCGCGGCACGCCGGCGCTCGACCTCTTCCTCCTCATCGTCGGGCAGATGGGCCTCGTCGGCGGGATCGGCATCGTTTCGGGGCTGTTCCATCCGCGCTCAACGTCGCGCACCGCGTTAGGTTGCGGCCGCGCGACCGGCCCTTTGGGACACCGCCCGGCCTAACCGCCCAGCGCCGGCAACAGCGCCCCCAGCTGGTCGAGCTGGATCGGCAGGCCGGCCGCCGATCCGTCCATCGCCTCGTCGAGCGCGGCTGCATCGGGATAGCGTTCGTGAAAGGTGAGCAGCGTCCTGCCGTCCTGCGCCTGAAACGTGACCGTGGTGACGGCGCCCGCCTCCCCCTCGTCATTGGTCCAGACGATGCGCTCGCCGGGCACCACCTCCAGATACTTGCCGTAAAAGGCCATGGTCTCGTCGCCGGCGGCGAATTCGAGGCGATAGCTGCCGCCGGTGCGGACATCCATCTCGCAGCCGACCAGCGTGATCCCCGCCCCCTCGGGCACCCACCAGCGGCGGAACAGGGCAGCCTCAGACCAGGCGCGAAAGACGATGGGCGGCGGCGCATCGAACAGGCGCGTCACCGCCAGCTCGCGATCGGAACGGCGCGCCACGGCGGTGCGGTTCGGCGCGACAAACGGACTCTCCACGGATTCGGCCATCGTCTTCCTCCTGCTGCAATTCGCGAATGATAGCGTGCATCGCCGCCGCGGAAAGCACACCATCCGGTTGGCGATTCGCGTCGCGTTCGGACGGCGGCAATCGCCGCACCCGCGACAGCCCGAAACCCGCGGATTTCCGCGCCTCCCGCGCGACGACCCGCGCCGGCGAGGGCAGCGAAGGCGCGTGCAGAACCGTCCCGCCGCACAGGCCGAAGTTGCCAAAGTTGCCGTATCTGACGTTTTTCGCATGCGCGCACGCTCCCCCCGACCGGACCAGACAGGAACGGAACATACAGCGAACGATGCGTGTAGGACAGAGCCCGCAGCACGAGCGCCAGGCGACCAGGCCGGGACGCCCGCCCAAGGGCCGTCCCGGCGCGATGGCCGCACCAACTCACTCTATGGTGACACCAGCGACACGCCACATGCCGCCACCCTGTTCGAGCGTGACGGTTTCGATCGCATCGGCCTTGTTCGCGAAGCTGGTGCGGAATTTGACGACCTCATAGCCACCCGGCGGCGCAGGCAGGTTTTCCTGGCGGAGCAGCGTTCGCGACAGCACCGCGCCGAGCGGCGGACGCACCCGTTCGGAAACCGACGCCCAGGTCTTGGCGCTGTTCAGCTTGCGGAACGCGGCCGTGGTGCCGCGATAGCTTTCGTCCCACTTCCCCTGATCGACCAGCGACAGCCAGTTCAGTGCGGCCTGAACCACCTCGGCATTGGCGGGGACGGGATCGGTCGCCGCCTGCCGCACGGGCAATGCGCCCGAAGGCGGCAGCACGGCGAAGGCGAGTGCGGAAAGGGCAATCATCATGGTGAGGGCTCCAGCAACGATCCAGAGCGGGCGACCTGCCCACCCTGCGCCCATCGGGGGCGCCGCAACGGGATCGGCCGTCATGGGCGCCGGGTCTTCCCCGATTCCCGTGTCCACCCGATTTTCGGGGGATGCGGGCGCCAGACCGTCTTCGGCCTCGAGCAGAAGCCGGGCGGCTTCGCGGCTGCTCGATACCGCCATCTTGCGCCGCGCCTCGCGAAGGCGTTCGTTGATCGTGTGGACGGAAAGGCCGAGGCTGCGGGCGATCGATTTCGCATCATGCCCGCGCACCATCAGGCGAAGCGTCTGCTTCTCCTTGTCGGTCAGGCCCCAGCGACACGCATCACGCAACACGTCCATAGGCGGAATGCCTAGGGCGCAGGTGCCGGAGCGGCCACCCCGAATTTCTTGTAGGGCGAGGGCGCACGGGCTGCCGGGTCGCCAGGCACGCGGCATTGCGATGCCGGGCGGGAGGGCATAGGCTGCACCCGGCCTGGGAGAAGATGCATGATTCAGGGTGACCGCTGAGGCGGAAATCGACCGCCGGCGGGGCGACCCGCCGATCCCATCCTGTTTTCCCGAGAGCGACATGCAACGACTGAACAACAAGACCTGCGTCATCACCGGCGCAGCGCGCGGCATCGGCCGTGCGATCGCGGCCAGCTTCCATGACGAGGGCGCCGCCGTGATCCTGACCGACATCGACGAGGCCGCGGGCCGCGCCGCCGCCGCCGAGATCGGCTGCCGGTTCGAACCGCTCGACGTCCGCGAGGAGGCCGACTGGGCGCGGCTGGCGCGCGCGGTGCCGGCCGCCGATGTGGTGGTGAACAATGCCGGCGTGACCGGGTTCGAAGCCGGGATGGTGGCGCACGACCCCGAACATGCCACGCTGGCCGACTGGCGCGCGGTCCACCGGGTCAATCTCGACGGGACGTTCCTCGGCTGTCGCTATGCGATCGGCGTGATGAAGGCGGCGGGAACGGGCTCGATCATCAACATCTCGTCGCGATCGGGACTGGTCGGCATCCCGGGCGCCGCCGCCTATGCCTCGTCCAAGGCGGCGATCCGCAACCACAGCAAGACGGTGGCGCTCTATTGCGCGCAGCAGGGATGGCGGATCCGCTGCAATTCGATCCACCCGGCGGCGATCCTGACGCCGATGTGGGAACCGATGCTGGGCACCGGCCCCGAGCGCGAGGCCAATATGCGCGCGTTCGTCGCCGACACGCCGCTCAAGCGCTTCGGCCTGCCCGAGGAAGTCGCGGCGATCGCGGTGATGCTGGCGTCCGACGAGGCGACCTATGTCACCGGGACCGAGGTGAATATCGACGGGGGGCTGCTGGCGGGGTCGGCGGCGAGCCCGGGGTGATGGGCGGCGGGAGAGCGCGCGCAACTGAGCTGATTTGCGCGCCAAACACCGCTGGCAAAATTGAAACTGAGCGAATTTTTACCATGAATCCAGAATAAGAAGGATTACTTGTTAAGAACTACCCCATATCGACGAAGATCGCTTGATAATGGGGGAACGACACATGTTGAGGACTGTGAGCGCCGGCTTTGTGCTGGCAGTTTGCTTCGCGACGACTGCACACGCCCAATCTACATTTTACTGGCCGGCGCCCGCTGCGGCGCCGACGGACGGCGGTGTGCGATATAACCTGCCGATGGGTACGCCCTTGTCGCTGGTGACGCGCACCGAAGTTTCGACCAAGGAAAACAAGGCCGGCGACCGGATCTATCTTGAAGTCGCAGAAAGCGTCGTATTCCGGGGCCAGGTGGTCGTCCCGATCGGCTCGATCGTGGTCGGCGAGGTCACACGGGTTCAGCGGAACGGCCATTTCGGCAAGAAAGGCAAGGTGGAGATCCGCCCGCTTTACGTGGAAACCCCAAGCGGTCCGGTGCGCCTGACCGGGCGGGGCTATGACGAAGGCAAGAGCGGGACTGCCGTTTCGATCGCCACGTTCGCGCTGGTCTCCACGCTGGGCTTCCTCATCCACGGCACCAGCGGCACAATCGAGGCCGGCACGCCCGTGACCGCCTATCTGGCGGAACCGCTGCTGTTCACGCACTATCAGCAGCAGGAGACCCAAACCGCGTCGGCAGCCACGTTCAGCGAACCGGCGGCCCCCAAGCCGCTGCCGACCCGCTTTGATCCCAGCGTGTTCGGCGGCAATCAGGTCGGGAGCCGCTGAACGCCAGCCGTAGAAGACCGGCTCCGTCCGGTCTGACGCCTCAACCGTCAGCGCAAGGATGCTCGCCTGCGTTGACGGGAGGTGATTGCGCGCTTCATTGCGCGACGTGTTGCGGTGGTGACAAAGAAGATCGAATGAAACTCGGCCAGACGCAAAAAAGGCGACCGGCTCAAATGGACCGAGGCGCGGGCGCAAATCCGGTCATGTAAACGGATAGCCGCCGACGATACCGATCTTGACACTCAGGTGGATCGGAAGCGCCTGGGCCAGACGCGCCATTTCCTCGTCCGGCAATGGCGGGAAGACGAGCACGCGCTGCACGCCATCCTGTTCAACCCGGATCGGGGGAAACCCTCGCTCGGTGACATAGGCGACGGCTGCGGTTTCGTTGTGCGCGGTGACGCTGAAATAGGATTCCTCTGGTTCGGTCATGGCAATCTACGTCCCTAAACCCGACACTTCGGACTTTATTGTGTTATCCTGATGATAGGATCGTGCGCGGATACAGTGCTTACGATCGCGCCAGACCAGTTTCCGCCGCGCCTGGGCGTGAACTTCACGAAAATGTCGTCCTTTGAGCACTCGTCGCACTCAACCTCTATTTCGACGCAATATTCTTCTTTCCCACGACCGGCAAAACCGGCCGCACTTAATGTAGCCCTCGCCTGTTCAACCAATTCCGCTCTGCCCGGCGGGATGGGCGAACATTGAGCATAGACATCTTGCTCAATATTCCTGCCGCTCTTGCGCAACATCATCAGGATCGCCGGAGTGGCGATTACGAGCAGCAGCGAGATCACGACGATCTTCTTCATGTCCGCACTTCCCTACCTCAATAGAAAGATGGCGCATTCAGACCTTCATTCTTGATGGACTGCCCCCTCACCCCCGCGGCGCCTGTCGCCGGTAGCTGAGCGCCTCGGCGACATGGATGCGCCCTACCCCGTCCGCGCCCGCGAGGTCGGCGATGGTGCGGGCGACGCGCAGCACGCGGGTGTAGCCGCGCGCGGATAGCCGCATCGCCTCCGCCGCCTGCGCGAGCAGCTTGCGGCCGGGATCGTCGGGGGTGGCGACGGCCATCAGCGGCTCGCCGTCCGCCTCGGCATTGGTGCGCGTGGCCGTGCCCGCATAGCGCGCGCTCTGGACCGCGCGGGCGGCGGCGACGCGGGCGGCGACTTGCGCAGAACCCTCGGCCGGGGGCGGCAGGACGAGATCGGCGGCGGTGACCGGCTGGACCTCGACATGCAGGTCGATGCGGTCGAGCAGCGGGCCGGAGACCTTGGCCCGATAGTCGGCGGCGCAGCGCGGCGCGCGGGTGCAGGCCAGCGCCGGATCACCGAGATGGCCGCAGCGGCACGGGTTCATCGCCGCGATCAGCTGCACGCGCGCCGGGAAGGTGACATGGGCGTTGGCGCGGGCGACGCTGACCACGCCGGCCTCGAGCGGCTGGCGCAGCGAATCGAGCACGGCGCGCTGGAACTCGGGCAGCTCGTCGAGGAACAGCACGCCGAGATGGGCGAGGCTGACTTCGCCCGGCTTCACCTTCAGCCCGCCGCCGGTGAGCGCCGCCATCGAGGCGGAATGATGCGGGCTGCGGAACGGCCGGGTGCGGGTGAGCCGCCCGCCCTGGAGCGTGCCGGCGACCGAGGCGACCATCGAGACTTCGAGCGCCTCGGCGGCGTCGAGCGGGGGCAATATGCCCGGCAGGCACGAGGCCATCAGCGACTTGCCGGCGCCGGGCGGGCCGGTCATCAGCATGTTGTGGCCGCCGGCCGCGGCGATCTCCAGCGCGCGCTTGGCGGTTTCCTGGCCCTTCACTTGCGCGAGGTCCGGCCCCTGCCCCGGCGGATCGACGGTGCCGGCGGCGGGCGCGGGGAGCAGCTGGTTGCCCTTGAAATGGTTGAGCAGCGCGATCAGGTCGGGCGCGGCGAGCACCTCCACTTGCCCGGCCCAGCTCGCCTCCGGCCCCTGCGCGGCGGGGCAGACCAGCCCCTTGCCCGCCTCGGCCGCGTGCATCGCCGCCAGCAGCACGCCCGCAGAGGGCGCCACCCGCCCGTCGAGCGCGAGTTCGCCGACGACGACATAATCGGCGATCGCCTCGGCATCGATCACGCCCATCGCGGCGAGCAGCGCGAGGGCGATCGGCAGGTCGAAATGCGAGCCTTCCTTGGGCAGGTCGGCGGGCGAGAGGTTGAGGATGATGTGCTTGGGCGGCAGCGCGAGGCCGATCGCGGCCATCGCGGCGCGCACCCGCTCGCGGCTTTCGGCCACCGCCTTGTCGGGCAGGCCGACGACGACGAATTTGGGGAGGCCGGCGACGAGGTTGCACTGCACCTCCACCGCGCGCGCTTCCAGACCCAGATACGCGACCGTCGAAACGCTTGCGACCAATGCCCCTCTCCCCCCGGGGCGAGCATAGCCGCTTTTGGCGCGGGCGAAAGCGTTACGGTTGCGTCTTGCGCGAGCAACACACCCCTACCATCTGGGCGGGCATGTGCTATGACGCCGGCTCAATTCCGCATCGCGCGTTGACTCATGCGCCCCATCGCCTTATGGGCACCCGACACGCGGCCGCCCCTGTGGCGGCCCTTTTACGTTCTAGATACTCGAGGATGAGCGATGAAGCGGACCTTTCAGCCGAGCAACCTGGTGCGTGCGCGCCGGCACGGCTTCCGTTCACGGATGGCGACGCCGGGCGGCCGCAAGGTGATCCGCGCCCGCCGCGCCCGCGGCCGCAACAAGCTGTCGGCGTAATCGCCGGCAGTGCGGCGGGGGGCCTCGACCGGCTCACCCAGCGCAAGGACTATCTCGCCGCGAATGCGGGGAAGCGGGCACCGATGCCCGGCTTCGTCCTGATCGTGCGCGACCGCGGGGACGCCGATCCGTCGATGCGGATCGGCATCACCGTTTCCAAGAAAGTCGGAAACGCCGTCGTGCGCAATCGCATGAAGCGGCGTTTTCGCGTGCTCGCGCGCGAGGTGCTTCCCGAATCGGGAATCGCCGGGGCCGATCATGTGCTGATCGGGCGCGCCGGCGGCATCGAGCGCCCCTATGCCGAGCTCAAGGCGGAACTCGCCAAGGCGCTGGGCCGCGTGCGGGGGAAGCCCGCGAAATGATCGCGCGGCTGATGATCCTGGTGGCGCGCGCCTGGCAATTGGGGCCGTCGCTGATCCTGCCGCCCAGCTGTCGCTACCAGCCATCCTGTTCGGCCTATGCAATCGAGGCGCTTCGCCGCTATGGGGCGGTGAAGGGCGGCTGGCTTGCGTTCCGGCGCATCGCGCGCTGCCATCCTTGGGGCGGGCACGGCCACGATCCCGTTCCATGACGGACCTTCCGGGGAATAATCGGTGAAAGAAGACCAAAAGAATTTCGTGCTGTTTGCGGTGCTGGCCGCGCTGATCCTGTTCGGATGGCCGGTGATCGCACGCTGGGTCTTCCCGCAGCAGCCCCAGGCCCCGGTCAAGATGGTCGACGGCAAGACTCAGCCGGTGCCGAACCCGGCCGCCGATCCGGCGGCGGACAGCGCCAAGGCACTGCGCGCGCGTGAGGCGGTGATCGGCGAGACGCCACGCGTGCTGATCGACACGCCCGCGCTCAAGGGATCGATCAACCTCAAGGGCCTGCGCCTCGACGATCTGGTGCTGCGCGATTATGACCAGAGCGTCGCGAAGAATTCGCCGCCGATCCGCCTGTTGTCGCCGAGCGGCGCGCCTTCGGCCTATTTCGCGCAGTTCGGCTGGCAGGGTTCGGGCGTGAAGGTGCCCGATGCCAACACGGTCTGGCAGGCCGATGGCGACAAGCTGACGCCGGCAACCCCGGTAAAGCTGACCGCGAGCAACGGCACCGGCCAGGTGTTCCAGGTCGAGATCGCGGTCGATTCCAACTACATGTTCAGCATCCGCCAGACGGTGGCGAACCGTGGCGGCGCAGCCGTGGCGGTGACGCCCTATACGTTGGTGTCGCGCGCCGAGCGTTCGATCGACGTCGACCAATGGGCGGCGCATGTCGGCCCGATCGCGGTGTCGGACGGTGCTGCCAACTATATCAACTGGAAGGACATCGAAAGCACGCCCAAGCAGTTCGCCACCACCGGCGGCTGGGTGGGCTTTTCGGACCATTACTGGCTGACCGCGGCGATCCCCGACCAGCGCGCGACGGTGCAGCTGCAACAGCGCGGCACCACCGCCCAGGCCTATCAGGCCGATTATGCGCTGAGCCAGCCGATCACCATCGCGCCGGGCAAGCAATCGACCTATTCGAGCCACTTCTTCGCCGGCGCGAAGGAAGTGAAGCTGCTCGAGGCCTATCAGAAGGATCTCGGCATCGTTCAGTTCGATCGCGCGATCGACTGGGGCTGGTTCGGCATGATCGAGCAGCCGATCTTCTATTATCTCGACTGGCTGTTCCGCCTGGTCGGCAATTTCGGCGTGGCGATCATCCTGCTGACGATCACGATCCGCCTGCTGCTGTTCCCGATCGCGCAGAAGCAGTTCGCGTCGATGGCGGCGATGCGCAAGATCCAGCCGAAGATGAAGGCGATCCAGGAGCGCTTCAAGGACGACAAGCAGCGCCAGCAGCAGGAGATCATGAAGCTCTACAAGGAGGACAAGGTCAATCCGCTCGCGGGCTGCCTGCCGATGCTCCTGCAGATCCCGATCATGTTCGCGCTGTACAAGGTGCTGCTGCTGACGATCGAAATGCGCCACCAGCCGTTCGTGCTGTGGATCAAGGACCTGTCCGCGCCCGATCCGGCGACGATCCTCAACCTGTTCGGCTATCTCCACTTCACGCCGCCGAGCTTCCTGGCGATCGGCGTGTTCCCGGTGCTGCTCGGCGTGTCGATGTATTTCCAGATGCGGCTCAACCCCGCGCCGATGGACGAGATGCAGAAGCAGGTCTTCGCGATCATGCCGTGGATGCTGATGTTCCTGATGGCGCCGTTCGCGGTGGGCCTGCAGGTTTACTGGATCACGTCGAACGTGCTGACGGTGCTCCAGCAGCAGTGGCTCTATTCGCGCCACCCCGAGCTGAAGCAGCCCGTCGCCAAGGCCGGCGCGGGGAAGTGACGGCGGGCGGCGCCCTCTGTTCCTCCCCGACGCGGGGAGGCGTGCCCTTCGCCGCAGCGAATGGCGGAGGGGCCGCCGCGCGAGCGGCGGCATGTCTGGCCCGCAACGCCGTGTCGTCACTCGTGACGCTCCCCCTCCACCATTCGCTGGCGCGAATGGTCCCCCTCCCCGTTCCGGGGAGGAATTTCAGTCCGCAGCGAGGCGTGTGGCGTAATGTCCTTTGATCCCGATCATGTCGAAGCTGCGCGCAAGCTGTTTGCCGGGCCGGTGGCGTTCCTGAAGTCCGCCCCTGCGCTCGAGCATCTGCCCGAGCCGGTGGTGCCGGAGGTTGCGTTTGCCGGGCGATCGAATGTCGGCAAATCCTCGCTGCTCAACGCGCTGACCAACCGCAACGGGCTGGCGCGCACCTCGGTCACGCCGGGGCGCACGCAGGAGCTCAACTATTTCGACGTCGGCGCGCCGCTGCGGATGCGCCTGGTCGACATGCCCGGCTATGGCTTTGCCAAGGCGCCCAAGGACGTGGTGCGCAAGTGGCGCTATCTGGTGAACGATTATCTGCGCGGGCGGCAGGCGCTGAAGCGCGCGCTGGTGCTGATCGATGCGCGCCACGGCATCAAGGATGTCGATCGCGAGATCCTCGAGATGCTCGACACCGCCGCCGTCAGCTACCGGCTGGTGCTGACCAAGGCGGACAAGATCAAGGCGACCGAACTGGCCGACGTGACCGCGCGGACCGCCGACGAAGCCCGCAAGCGCACCGCCGCGCATCCCGAGATCCTTGCCACCTCCAGCGAGAAGGGCATGGGGATCGCCGAGCTGCGCGCGGCCGTGCTGGAGGCGATCGGCTGAGATGCCGACGCCGGACGCGCCGCTCTTTTCCTACGGCACGCTCCAGCTCGAAAGCGTGCAGCTTAGCCAGTTCGGCCGGCTGCTGCACGGCACCGACGATGTGCTGCACGGCTTTCGCATCACCGAGGTGACGATCCGCGACCCGGCCGTGCTCGACGCGAGCGGGATCGAGACGCATCTGGCGCTGGTGCCGGGCGACGGCCCGCCGATTCCGGGCAAGCTGTTTCACCTGACCGCCGACGAACTTGCCGCAGCGGACGTCTATGAGAGCGAGAATTACCGCCGGCTATGGGCGCCGCTCGAATCCGGCGCCCATGCCTGGGTCTATGTGAAGGCCTAAGAGGCCGGATTATATTTGGCCAGGAACGCCTCAAGCGCGTTGAGGAATTCGAGCCGATCCTCGCCGCGCGTGAAGTGGTGATCGCCCTCGCGCTGGTCGATGAACTCGACGGTCTTGCCGGCCGCCTTCAACCGCTCGACCATCTCCTTCGACTGGGCGAAGGGCACCACGCGATCCTTGCGGCCGTGCAGCAGCAGCACGGGGATCGAGAAATCCTCCGCATGGTAGATCGGCGAGATCGCCTTGAAATCGGGCGCCTGCGCCTTCAGCCAGTCCTTCCGAACCTCGCCGCCAAGGAAGCGGCGGTTGTACCGCTTCATCCGTTCGAGGTCCGACACGCCGGCATAGGAAACGGCACAGCGATAGATCGTGCCGTCCCGCTGTGCCGCGCGCAGCGCCGCATAGCCGCCATAGGAGGCGCCGACGATGCAGACGCGCTTGGGATCGATCAGCTTCTGCGCGGCAAGCTCGGTGACGGCGTCGTTGAGATCATCCTGCATCGCGAGGCCCCATTGCCCCTCGCCCTTTGCCGTGAATTCGGTGCCATAGCCGGTCGAGCCGCGATAATTGGGCTGCACCACGGCATAGCCGCGATCGGCGAGAAACTGCGCCCACCAGTCCCATTCCTCGCTGTCGCGGGCGGCCGGGCCGCCATGCGGCATCACGATCAGCGGCAGATTGGTCGCATCCTTGGCGGGCAGCGTCAGCACCGCCGGAATCTCCAGCCCGTCGCGCGCCTTGTAGCGGATGGTGCGGACCGGATGCAGCCGCTTCAGGCCGATCTTTTCGTTGTTGAGGCCGAGCATCGTCATCGAATCGTCGGCGGCGCGATAGATGAAATAGCCGCCCGGCGAGGTCGCATCGCCGACCTGGACGAGAACGACCGACAGATCATCGGTGAACGACACGATTTCCGGCTGGCCGCCCTTGATCATGCCGTCGAGCTTTTGCTGCAAGGCGGCCATCTTCGGATCGGACCAGCGCACGCGTCGCCGGTCCTCGTTGACGCGGACGCCGAGATAGCGCGCGTGCGACCGATCGGTGACGAGCGAGCCGATGTCATAGCCCGGGCTGGCGAACAGCTGCTTGCCGCGCTGCATCGTCGTGAGATCGAATTCGTAGAGCGACGAGAAGCCCTTTTCGTCGTCCTGAATGGCCAGCGCCTTGCCGCGATCGGGCAGGAACATCGCCGGGACCGCCAGCGAATCGTGAATCCCGCGGGCGCGATCGACCACGCGGAACGCATCATGATCGCCGTTTCGATACAGCAGACGCCGCGAGCGCCCGTCGAGCGTGACGCCGATCCCCATGCGGACGACGCCGCTGGCATCGGCATACCAGTCCATCACGCCTTCGCGACCATCGAGTATGGTATGGCGCTTGTTCCGCGCCAGATCGACTTCCTCGACCTTGGGCCAGAAGCCGCCCCGATCGCTGTAGATCGAGGTTTGCGACGCGATCAGCACCCGCGCCGAGCCGTCACTGGCCGACCAGATGAGATCGTCGGCATCCTGCCCCGATTCGCGATTGCTGAGCGTCAGCAGCTTGAGCGTCGCGGCGTTCAGCGCCGCCGCGCGCGAAATATACCAGTCGTCACCCTGAACCTTGAGCACCTGCCCGACGCCGAGCGCGAGCCAATCGTCATTGACCCAATACCACCAGTTGAGATCGACATCGTCGATCGGGATCAGCCGCTGCCCGCTGCCGTCGATCGCGACCAGCGCAAAATATTGTTTGTTGGCGACGGCGATGCGCGCCGCCACCATCTTGCCGTTCGGGGACAGTTCCGGACCCTCGACCGACGGCAGCGCCGCGAACACCGCCGTGTCATACTGCGCAGGCGCCGCCGCGGCGTTCGCCGGCGCGGTCTGGCCATGCGCCGGTGCGATCGTGGCGCACGCCGCCAGCCCCGCCAGCAGCAGGTATTTGCTGAAAGTCACTGTTTCCCCCACATGATTGCGATCCCCGATCGCCCCTTGCCCATTTCGAGAATGGCAAGAGTCGCGCGCGGCGTAAATCGACAATCGTCACGCCCGGTTGCCGCCCCCGCCGCCCGCTTGTATCGAAGCGGCCATGAAACTGATCATCGGCAACAAGGCCTATTCGTCCTGGTCGCTTCGCGGCTGGCTCGCGTGCAAGCAATCGGGACTGCCGTTCGAGGAAACGGTGGTACCGCTTTACGATCAGGAATGGGATCGCCGCCGCGCGGGCGCCGAGTTCGCGCCGTCATCGGGCAAGGTGCCGATCCTGTGGGACGACGAGGCGGTGGTGTGGGACAGCCTGGCGATCGTCGAATATCTGAACGACAAAACTGGCAACACGCGCTTCTGGCCCGAAGCGCCGGCGGCGCGCGCGATGGCCCGATCGATGGCGGCCGAAATGCATTCGAGCTTCACGGCGCTGCGCAGCAAGCACAGCATGAACATCCGCCAGGTCCATGCCCCCCGCACACCCGACGCCGATGTGACGGCGGACCTGACCCGGATCGTCGAGCTGTGGGCGGAGGCGCGTTCGCGCCACGGGGGCGAGGAGCCCTTCCTGTTCGGCGCGT
The DNA here is from genome assembly GCF_054489705.1 of Sphingomonas sp. RS6. NCBI lineage: Bacteria > Pseudomonadati > Pseudomonadota > Alphaproteobacteria > Sphingomonadales > Sphingomonadaceae > Sphingomonas > Sphingomonas sp. RS6. Next base: position 35,429 of record NZ_JBTMWM010000008.1, on the reverse strand, counting down.
TCGGCGCGGCCGACATCATGTTCGCGCCGGTGGTGACGCGGATCGTCACCTATTCGCTGCCGGTGCCGCGCTTCGCGCAGGCCTATATGCTCGCGGTGCTCCAGCACCCGTTCATGCAGGACTGGATCGCCGCTGCGCAGGAAGAGGAATGGGTGATCGAGAAATACGAGCTGCCGGCCGGCTGACGCCGATCACCGTATCCGCCTGGCGGGATAGGGCGTGCCGTCCTTGTGGAAATAGCCATCGGCGGTGAACGCCATGTCGATATCGGGATAGTCGCCCCCGCCCCGCGGCCCCGCGCTGACCGCGATGAACACGCAGTCGGCGTCCGACCGGTTCTGGAGGTGGTGGCCGTTTTCGGCGCTGCGCGGAAAGGCGGCGCAATCGCCTGGCCGCAGGATCGTTTCGCCGCCATCCTCGACCAGAACCGCCTCGCCCGCGAGCATCACGACGAACTCGTCCTCGCTGTCGTGCCAGTGCCGCTGCGACGACCAGGCGCCGGGCCTGAGCGTCACATGGCTGACCCCCATTTCGGTAAGGCCCGAAACGGGCGCGAGCCGGCGATACCAGCGCCCGGCGACCGCCGCATCGAACGGCGCGGGATAGCCGGTGGCGTTCACGGACGGGATTGTATCGAGCGCCAGCTTGGGCAATGCCCCCTCCATTGCTGTTTGGAGTGATTGTGCCCGACATCGTCGAACTCACCAAGGCCCTGATCGCGGCCGAAAGCATCACGCCGGCGACGGGCGCGGTGTTCGATGTGCTCGAATCGGCGCTCGTCCCGCTGGGCTTCGCGGTCGAGCGTTTCGTCGAGGGCGAGGCGCCCGAGGGGCCGGTCGAGAACCTGCTGGCGGTGCGGCCGGGCGGGCCGACGCATTTCGCCTTTGCCGGCCATCTCGACGTCGTGCCGCCCGGCGAGGGCTGGACGAGCGGGGCGTTTGCGCCCGAGGTGCGCGGCGAGTTGCTCTATGGCCGCGGCGCGGTCGACATGAAGGGGGCGATCGCCGCCTTCGTCGCCGCCGCGAGCCATGTGCCGGCGGGCTGCACGACCAGCCTGATCATCACCGGCGACGAGGAAGGGCCGGCAACCTATGGCACGCCGCGCCTGATCGAGCGGATGGCCGAGCGCGGGATCAGGCCCGACCTTTGCCTGGTCGGCGAGCCGACATCGGCGCAGCGGCTGGGCGACACGATCAAGATCGGCCGGCGCGGTTCGGCGGTGATCGACGTCGTCGTGACCGGGCGGCAGGGGCATGTCGCCTACCCGCATCTTGCCGACAATCCGGTGCCGCGGCTGGTGCGCGCGCTGGCCGAGATCGATGCGATCGAGCTGGACCAGGGCAATGCCTGGTTCCAGCCGTCGAACATCGAGGTGATCGACCTGGCGGTCGGCAATCCGGCGACCAACGTCATCCCCGGGCACGCGGCGGCGCGGATCAGCATCCGCTTCAACGACGAGCAGCGCGGCGCCGACTTGATCGCGCGGATCGAAGCGATCGTCCACCGGCACGCGCCGGGCGCCGCGGTGAAGGGCCGCGTCTATGGCGAGGCGTTCCTGACCGAACCGGGCCGGCTGTCGCAGCTGGTGAGCGACGCGATCACCGCGCGGCTGGGGGTAGTGCCCGAACTGTCGACGAGCGGCGGTACGTCCGACGCGCGGTTCCTGTCGCGGGTGTGCCCGGTGGTCGAGTTCGGCCTGCTCAACGCGACGATGCACAAGCTCGACGAAGCGGTGGCGATCGCCGACCTCGAGGCGCTGGCCGACGTCTATGCCGAGGTGCTGCGGCGCGTCTGACGCGTCAGCTGGCGACCCGCTGCGGCACCATGCCGCGCACCCAGGCGATGAAATCGGGCTCCGACATCGGCGCGCCGATCGCATAGCCCTGAAGCACGTCGCAACCGATCACGCGCAGCACCGCCGCCTGCGCGTGGCTCTCGACGCCCTCGGCCACCGCCTCGCAGCCGAGACCGTGGACGAGGCTGATCACCGCCTGGGCGATGGCGCGTGCCTCGTTGCTGGTCGCGACATGCTCGACGACGCTGCGATCGAGCTTGACGCGATCGACCGGCAGCTCGCGCAGCCGGGCGAGATTGGAATAGCCGGTGCCGAAATCGTCGATCGCGATGCTCGCGCCATCGGCGCGCAGCGTGGCGATCGCATCGAGCACATCGTCCGAGCAATGCATCGCCAGCGTTTCGGTGATCTCGAGCTCGAGCAGCCGGGCCGGCGCATTGGCGATCAGCATCGCCTCGCGCAACCGCCGGAAGAAGGTGGCGTGATCGATCTGGCGCGGGCTGATGTTGACCGCGAGCCGCTGTTCGACGCCCATCCGTGCCCAGCGCGAAATCGTGCCTGCGACGTTGGCGACCGTCCATTCGCCGATCTCGACGATCAGCCCGGTCTCCTCGGCGCGCTGGATGAACGCGCCGGGCAGCCGCATGCCATCGGGGTGCCGCCAGCGCAGCAGCGCTTCGGCGCCGACGATGCGGCCATCGGTGGCGGCAAGCTGCGGCTGGAAGACGAGCGTGAACTGATCCTTTTCGATCGCGGCGCGCAGATCGCTTTCGAGCTGGGCACGCTCGGCCATGCGCGCGGCGAGAAGCTCGGTGAAATGCTCCACCCGGCCGCGGCCCTGCGCCTTGGCATGGTACATGGCGGCATCGGCCGCGCGCATCAGATCGTGGAGCGTCGTGCCATGATCGGGCCGCATCGCGATGCCCACCGAGGCGCCGATCGACACTTCCTGCTCGGCGAGCCCGAACGGCTCAGCCAGCGCGAACAGGATGCCGCGCCCGATCCGCTCCGCATCGCGCGGATCGGCGAGATCGGGGAAGAACATCGTGAACTCGTCACCGGCCAGCCGCCCGATCAGCGGCGCCCGCCCCGCCCCCTCGGCAGCGAATCGATCGGCGACCGCACGCAGCCGGTTGGCCACCATGCCGAGCAGCACGTCGCCGACGGCATGGCCCAGCGTGTCGTTCACCGCCTTGAACCGATCGAGATCGATGAAGAACAGCACGGCGCGGACGCCGGGCGGCAGATCGGCGAGGATGCGTTCGGCGCTGCGGCGGAAATTCGGGCGATTGGCGAGACCGGTGACGGTATCGAACATCGCCAGCCGCTGGACGCTTTCGAGATTGGCGTGGAGCTGGTGGAACAGCGAGGCCATCGCCTGGGCGAGCGGCGGCGAGCCATCGCGGACCGCGGCAGGCACCTCGCTCTGAAGATCGCCCCCGGCGGCCTCGGCGAGGCGGGTGATGGCAGCTTCGATCGCGGCGGCGGTGTTGGCGCGGATGCGCGCGCACGCGCCCCAGCAGATCGCCCCGCAACCGAGCGCGCCGAGCAGACCACGGACGACGGTGGACAGCGTCAGCGAGTCGCTGCCCGCGAGCACGAGCAGGAAGGCGACTGCTGCGGCGCAGGCCGCAACGGAAACCGTGCGACTGTCTAGCGTCAACCCCTTCACCACCCCCGCTCCGACCCCCCGTCCAAGCTCGGGCTATTGCCCGACATTCGATGCGAAATCTGGCAGCGATAGGTTAAGAAATTGATCTTTCTTCCGCCGATCGCGATCGGCGAAGCACGATATAGAGCGCTCCCGATCCACCGTGCCGGGGGTGCGCCTGACGCACCGCCGCGATGCGATCGGCATGGCGCGATGCGGCCAGCCAGTCGCCCACCGCCGCGCGAATCGCGCCGCGCGCATGCGGGCGTTCGGATTCGGGGCGCGGCGGTTTTCCGGTGATGAGCAGCAACACCCGGTCGCCCTGGGCGATGGCCTGGGCGAGCCCGAGATCGAGCCGGTCATAGGCCGAATGAAGGCTGTGCCCGTGCAGATCGATCGCGCTTTCGGGCGACACCAGCCCCCGCGACAGCCGCCGCTCCCACGAGCCGTCGAGCGTGCGCGCGGTGGGCGGCGCCGCCTTCCTAACCGGCGTGGGCCGTGCGGGCGCGACCGGCGCGGCGACGGCGCGCTTGACCTTACCGGACGGCGCCGGCGGGGCGGCTGGCGCGGGCGGATCGGCGGCGGCGATGCGGGCGACGGGCGCAGGCTTGGCCGCGACATGGAGCGGGCGAACGCTGGCGATCACCCGGTGCCACAGCGCCGCTTCCTCGGGCGCCAGCGAACGGCGCCCGTGCCCGCTCATGGCTGCGGCGCAGTTGCTGCTGCGCGCCGGGCGAGCGTGCCACGCGGCAGCAACAGCCAGGCGGTGCCGCGCGCGGCCATGCCGCCGGCAATCGCCCGCGCCTCATCGCCCGCACCCCAGAAGGTGTCGATTCGGTTCGCGCCCTTGATCGCGCCGCCGGTATCCTGCGCCACCCACAGGCCGGTGGCATCGGCACGGTCCATCGACAGGAACAGCGGCGCGCCGAGCGGCACGAATTTGGGATCGGCGGCGGCGCTGGTCCATCCGGCGACCGGATAGCCCATCGCGCCGAGCGGGCCGGCGCCGGTCAATTCCTTGAAGAACACGAAGCTCTTGTTTTCCTGCATGATCGCGCGGCCCTCGGCCGGGTGCGCGCGCAGCCAGGCCATGATGCCCTGCATCGAGGTCTGGCCGGGGCCGAGCAGCCCGCGGTCCTTCATCAGCTTGCCGATGCCGGTATAGTCGCGGCCGTTCTGCCCGGCATAGCCGATCCGCATCACGCCGCCATCGGGAAGCCGCAGCCGCCCCGAGCCCTGCACCTGAAGGAAGAAGATCTCGACCGGATCGGCCGCCCAGGCGATCACCGGCGCGTGGCCGGCAAGCGCCCCGTTCTCGATCGCGGTGCGATCGAAATAGGGCACGAAGCGGCGCCCATCGACGCGGCCGCGAATGCGCTTGCCCTTCAGGTCATCGGAGAACAGGCCAAGATCGACCTCGACCAGATTGTCGGGCACGCCATAGACCGGCACCTCATAGCCCGCGCGCCGCTCACGCGCGCCAGCGATCTCCGGCTCGTAATAGCCGGTCGCGAACGCCGCGCCGTCGCCGACCTGGACCGTTTCGAACCAGTCGTTGAAGAAGCGCGGGGCATCGCCGGCGGGCCAGTTGGCGGCGGCGGCGCAGGCGTCGGCCCAGTCCGAGCCCTGGGTCAGCCCGCTGGCGTCAGTCCGGCGGACCAGGCCGGGGCAGCTCAGCCGGAAGGCGGCAAGCGCGCGTTCGGCCGCTGCCTGGGTGATCGGAAGCGAGGCGACCGGCGGCCCCGCCACGATTCCGGCGGCAAGCGCCGTCGACGCACCGGCAGGGGCCGGTACGGCGGGCATGGCCGGCAGCGGGACCGCCGCAGTCGGCATCCGGGCAGGCAGGTTGGCCGGGGTTTCGGGCAGCGCCGCGCCCGGGCGGGCGGGCGTTGCCGGGCGGGTGGCCGTGCCGGGCGGAACGATGCCGCTGGAACAGGCCCCCAGCAGCGCGAGCAGCGCCAGTCCCCCCAGATTGCGCATAGAGCCCCTCAGGCTTCGTCGGTTTCGACGAGCTTCCAGTTCGGATCGTCGCTGCGCAGCTTGCGCGTGAAGGTCCAGACGTCGTGCGTGGTCGTCGCGTCGCTGAGCGAGCCGGCGATCACCGTGCCCTCGGCATCGCGCGTCACCGCGACGATGTCGGCATCGAAACGCACCGCGATGCGGGCGACCTTGCCCTCCACCGACGCCTCGGCAATCGTCGCGCGCTCGATCGAAATCAGCCGGTTGTCGAGCACCTCGCCCTTCGCCTTGCGCTCCTCGATCGCGGCGACGAACGCTTCGCGGACCTCGGGCTCGACCAGCCATTCGAGCGTTTCGACATCGCCCTTCCAAAAGGCTTCGAGGATCATCCGGTACGCGGACTTGGCGCCTTCGACAAACTGGCCGACATCGAACGAGGAGTCGCCCGACACCACGGCACGCAGGCCGTTTTCGGCGCCCGCCTCGATCGCGCGGCTGTGCGTTTCGCGAACCTCGGGCGTCACGTCGACGGTGCGGGGCATCGCCGTTGCGCCGACGCGTTCCTCGGCCGGCTTGGGCAGTGTTTGCTCATGGCCCGTCCGCTTGCCGAGGACAGCATAGAGCCGCAGCGCCAGGAAGCCTGCAACCATCGCGAACAGAATGACGTAGAACACTGGCCCTCCAAAGCCTCCGCAACCCAATACATAAGCACTCGCGCGCCCGGATTCAAATCGTCACGCGATAGCGGCCGATTGCACGGGCGCCACACGCCTGCTAGTCGCGCGGCTTGTTAACGCGCAACATGCGTGAAAATCTCCGAAAGAGGAAGTTTCGATGGCAGAGAACGAACCGTTCGCCGGTATTGGCGATTCCGCCGGTAACGGCGAAGACACCGCGCCCCAGGCCGGCGTCCTGTCGCAATATGTGAAGGATCTGTCGTTCGAAAATCCGAACGCGCCCGCAATCTATCAGCAGCAGACCCCGCCGGCGATCGACGTTCAGTTCAACATCGCATCGAATCGCGTCGCCGACGACGTGTTCGAAGTCGTGCTGAAGATCGAAGTGCGCGCCCAGGCGGGCGAGCAGGTCGCGTTCCTGGTCGACCTTTCCTATGCGGGCCTGTTCGCGCTCCGCAACATCCCGGCCGAAGCGCTCGACCCGTTCCTGCTCGGCGAAGCGCCGCGCATCCTGTTCCCGTTCGCGCGCCGCGTGCTGGCCGACCAGGTCCGCGACGGCGGCTTCCCGCCGCTGATGCTGGAGCCGATCGACTTCGCCAGCATCTACATGCAGCAGCGCGCCCAGCAGGAAGGCGCGATCGGCTTCGAAGAAGCAGGTCACGCCTGAACCGGCGCGCCGCGTGCAGATGCGCGCGCAAATCCTCCCCTGCCTCGCAGGGGAGGGGGACCGCGCCGCAACGCGGCGTGGTGGAGGGGCCGCCGCACTCGCGGCGGTGATCACCTCTACCCGCCCTTTCCGCGCCATTCGGCGCGGCCCCTCCACCACCGCCTTCGGCGGCGGTCCCCCTCCCCCAGCACGCTGGGGGAGGATTGATAATTCCGCCCCTTCCCTTTCTTTTTCAGCGAAACGCCGATGAAGCTTGTGCGCAGCCTGAGTTCGGTAGGCGGTCTCACGCTCGCCAGTCGCGTCCTCGCGCTGGTTCGCGATTCGCTTCAGGCGCGTTATGTGGGCGCCAACTTCGCGTCGGATGCGTTCCTCGTCGCTTTTCGCCTGCCCAACATGTTCCGCGCCTTTTTCGCCGAGGGGGCCTTCGCATCGGCGTTCATCCCGATGTTCAACCAGAAGCTGGGCGTGAACGGCGAGCGCGGCGCGGCGTTCGATTTCGCCGAGCGCACGCTTTCGGTGCTGTTCGCGTTTCTGCTGGCGATGACGCTGGTGGCGCTGGTCGCCGCCTGGCCGCTCACCTTCGCCCTCTCCTGGGGTTTCGAGAAGCAGAACCCGACCCCCGAGCAATTCGCCTTCGCGGTGCAGCTGTCGCGGATCACCATCCCCTATCTGATGCTGATCTGCCTTGCCTCGCTGCTCGGCGGCATCCTCAATTCGCTCGACAAATTCTGGGTCAACGCCGCCGCACCGATCCTGCTCAACATCGCGATGGTGAGCGGGCTGTTCTTCTTCCACGGCACGCCGGAGGAAACCGCACGGGTGCAGGCGATCGCCGTCCCCGTTGGCGGGCTGATGCAGCTGCTGTGGCTCGCCGCCGCCTGTCGCGCCGCAGGCGTGTCGCTGCGCCCGCGCCTGCCCCGGCTCGACGACGAGGTGCGCCGGCTGATGAAGCTGATCCTGCCTGCCGCAGTGGGCGCGGGCGCGGTGCAGCTCAACCTCGTCATCTCCACCTCGCTGTCGGGAAAGCTGCTCGACGAGGGATCGATCTCGTTCATCTATTATGCCGACCGGCTGAACCAGCTGCCGCTGGGGATGATCGGCATCGGCCTTGGCACGATCCTGCTCCCCACCATCTCGCGCCTGCTCGGCGCCGGCAAGGACGCCGAGGCGATGGAGACGCAGAATCGCGGCATGGAGCTGGCGCTGTTCCTCACCCTGCCGGCGATGGTGGCGCTGATCGTCGCGGCCGAGCCGATCGTGCGCGGGCTGTTCCAATATGGCCATTTCACGCCGGAGGACACGGTGAACTGCGCATGGGCACTGGCGGGCTTTTCGATCGGCCTGCCCTCCTATGTGCTGGTGAAGGTGCTGACCCCCGGCTTTTATGCGCGGCAGGACACGAAGACGCCGGTGCGATTCGCGATGATCGCGGTGGGCGTGAACATCGCCGCGAACCTGGCGCTGATCCCGCTGATCGCGCATCTCGGCCCGCCGCTGGCGACCGCGCTGTCCTCCACCGTTAACGTGACGATGCTGTACCTGACGCTGCGCAAGCGCGGCCATTTCACCGTGGACGCGCAGCTTGCCCGCCGCGTGCCGCGCCTGGCGCTCGCCGCGCTGCTGATGGGCGCGGCGATCTGGGCGGGGAGCAGCCTGCTCGACCCGTGGCTCAACGGGCGGCTGTGGGAGCGCTATGCCGGGCTCGTCATCCTGGTCGGCGCGGGCTTTGCGATCTATCTCGCCGCCTGTTTCGTGACCGGGGCGTTCCGCCTTGCCGACCTGAAAGCACTGATCCGCCGCCGCGCCGCGCGCTGATCCGGTTTCCCTTCGCCCGAAGCTGCTCTACAGCGCGCGCGTCCCGGCAAATCGCGCGGCCTTGCACCCCCGCCGCCGTCGGACCCGCGGCCGGTCCAACGGCCGAACGGTCAACCGGGTGCGGAGTGACTATCCCATGCGCGTCGTCTCGGGCATCCAGACCACCGGCAACCTTCACCTCGGCAATTATCTGGGCGCCATCAAGCAGTGGGTCGCGATGCAGGATCAGGGGGAATGCCTGTTCTTCCTCGCCGATCTCCACGCCCTGACCGGCACGATCAGCCCGGCCGAGCTGGCCAATTCGACGATCGAAATGGCCGCCACGCTGTTCGCCGCGGGAATCGACGACCGCTCGATCCTGTTCAACCAGGCGCGCGTGCCCGCCCATGCCGAACTGTGCTGGATCCTCCAGGGCACAGCGCGGATGGGCTGGCTCAACCGCATGACGCAGTGGAAGGACAAGGCGGGCAAGAATCGCGACGGCGCCAGCGTCGGGCTGTTCACCTATCCGGTGCTCCAGGCGGCCGACATCCTGGTCTATCAGGCGACGCACGTCCCCGTGGGCGAGGACCAGAAGCAGCATCTGGAGCTGACCCGCGACATCGCGACGAAGTTCAACCAGGATTTTGGGCTGGAGCTGTTCCCGCTGCCCGAGCCGCTTATCAGCAAGGCCGCACCGCGGATCATGAGCTTGCGCGACGGCAATGCGAAGATGTCCAAGTCCGATCCCTCGGATCTGAGCCGCATCAACCTGATCGACGACAACGACACGATCGCCGCCAAGTGCCGCAAGGCCAAGACCGATCCCGAGCCGCTGCCCGATGCGTTCGATGCGCTGGCCGAGCGGCCCGAGGCGCGCAACCTGGTGACGATCTTCGCCGCCCTTGCGGATCGCGATCCGCAATCGGTGGTGGAGGAATATGCCGGCCAAGGCTTCGGCGCGTTCAAGCCGGCGCTGGCGGAGCTGACGGTATCGGTGCTCGGGCCGATCCGCGAGCGGCTGACGGCATTGCTGAACGACCGGGCGGAGGTGGGCGCACAGCTCGCCAAGGGTGCGACGCGGGCGAGCGCGCTGGCGGCGCCGACACTCAAGGCGGCGCAGGAAGCGGTGGGGTTGCAGGTGTAGCTACAAATTGTGGCGTTCCGCGCGCCCTGCCGGGTCGCAGAACGCCACCATTCAACTCAGCAAAAGCTAAGCCAGTCGAGTGGCCATCGTGCGACGACGGCGGAGCACAGCTCCACCGAGCGCGAAACCGCCGATCATCATGATCCAGTTCGCCGGTTCGGGAACCGCCGCCCAAAGCCGGCGCACCGTGACGCTATAATCAACGTCATCGGCGGGATAAATATAGAAGTCCAACCAACCGAGCGTTGCATAGCCATTATCAGGCCGCCTCAAAGTATACAACACATTGCCAGAAGTACCATTGAACGAATAGTAAGTTTCGTTCAGAGATCCTCCGGTCTCCGGATCCCAAATCGTGCTGTTCACGTAGAGGCCGCCGCTCAGCGGCCGATCAAACGTCCATTCGATGCTGTACAGCCCGGAGATGCTCGTCCCGATCCCCACATAGAAGGGATCGCTCGCCGTGCCGCTTTGCGTCCAGGTCTGCGCCTGGGCGGCGAAAGGAAACGCCAGGCACAACAATAAACTGCAAATCAATTTCCGTATCATGGCCATTCCCCCATTGTCATCTGCGGCCACGGCCCGTTGCGGCCCACCAGACATGGTTAATAAGGAAGAAATGGCTGTTAATCCATCGAGTAAATAAGCGATTTGGGAGCAGACACCGGTCAGTATCGACGCCTAAACGAGCAGCCGCGACCTTCGCGTTGCCCTGCTCCCGGCTTATCCGCCCGCCCCCGCCCACGGGCGAGGCGAACGGATCAGCCCTCCAGCGTGCGCATCAGGGCGCGGACGGCGCCGTCGATTTCGACATCCTTGCCGCGCAGATCCTCGATCCGCTTGACCGCATGAATCACCGTCGAATGGTCGCGGTTGCCGAACTTGCGGCCGATTTCGGGGAGCGACCGCGTCGTCAGGCGCTTGGCGAGGTACATCGCGATCTGGCGCGGGCGCGCGATCGCCACCGCGCGGCGGGCCGAGATCAGATCGAGCTGCTTGACCTCGAAATGCGCGGACACGGCGCGCTGGATCTCGTCGATCGTGATGCGGCGCTGGCTGTTGCGCAGCACCTCGCCCAGCACGTTGACGGCGAAATCGATCGTGATCGTCTCGTTCGACAGATTGGCATAGGCGAGCAGGCGGTTGAGCGCGCCTTCGAGTTCGCGGACGTTGCTCGTGATCCGCGCCGCCAGCAGGTCGATCACCTCGGCCGGCATCTGCACCGCCGGCATGTCCTCCAGCTTGCGGACCACGATCGCGCGGCGGAGTTCGAGCTCGGCGGGCTTGATGTCGGCCACCAGCCCGGCGCCGAGACGGCCCGCGAGCCGCGGCTCGAAGCCCTCGAGCGCCTGGGGTGCGCGGTCAGCCGCGATCACCAGCCGCTTGCCGGCGCTCATGAACTCGTTGACGGTGTGGAAGAATTCTTCCTGCGTCGCGTCCTTGCCGCCGATGAACTGAAGATCGTCGATCATCAGCAGGTCGACCGAGCGCAGCCGCTTCTTGAAGCTGTGCGTATCGCGGTTGCGCAGCGCCTGGACGAATTCGAACATGAAGCGTTCGCCCGTCGAATAGATCGCCGTAGCACCCGGATTCGCCGCCAGAAATTCGTGGCCGATCGCGTGCATCAGGTGCGTCTTGCCCTGGCCGGTGCCGGCGTGAAGGTAGAGCGGGCTGAACTGCGGCGCGCCGGCCGAGGCCATCGCCCGCGCGGCGTTGAACGCCACCCGGTTGGTGCTGGCAACGACGAAGCGGTCGAAGGTGAAGCGCGGATCGAACGCCGGGCGCTCGCCACGATCCTCGACGATCGATTCGAGCGGCGCCGGCGCGGGCACGGGCTCGGCGCTCAGCACGCGCTGCGACGCTTCGGGCAGCGTCTCGATCGTCACGCTGCACACGCTGGGCAGCGCGGCGCGGAATTCGAGCAGCAGCCGTTCGGCATAATGGTTCTTCACCCACTGCGTCATGAACGCCGAAGGCAGACCCAGCCGCACCGCGACCGGATCGCTTTCGTCGATCAGGACGACGGGCTTCAGCCACTGCTCGAACAGGCGCTGGCCCGCCGAGCGCCGCAGGTTGCTTCGCACCTGCGCCCAAGCCTTGGCGACCGATTCGCCCCCGTCACGTTCCAGGGTTTGAACCTGACTCACTGAGACGCACCCCTCCTTCACGGAAAACGGGTTTCCGTGTGCCAAACCAAAACAGGACCTTGAGGCCCATCGCTGCCGGTCATGCCCCCGGGCACGCGCGCTGAGCGTTCAAAAAACCCCGGCGCGAACTCGGCCGGGACGCTTGTTTTAGGTAGGGCTCACTGAGTCGATCAAGCGTAATCCATGTAAAGATTCTGAAATAGTTTTGTTGACACGGCGAACCCTAGGAAATCCGCCAAATCTTGCTTTTTATCGTTATATTTCAGTTACTTATCTTGATACCTGCAGGATCATGCGCTTCCGAATCGGGCCGACTCGCGCAAATCCGCCGATTGCCCCAATGGCGCCTGTCCAGACGCCAAATCGCGTACGCCAGACACGCGAAAAGCCCCGCCGGAATGCTCCGACGGGGCAATTGCTACCGATTGATGGCAGTTATGCGAGCGCTTGAAGACGCTTGGTCAGGCGCGCGAACTTCCGCGATGCGGTGTTCTTGTGCAGCACGCCCTTGGCAACGCCACGCGCCATTTCCGGCTGCGCAGCGGCGAGCGCGGCGGCGGCAGCGGTCTTGTCGCCTGCGGCGAGCGCCGATTCCACCTTCTTCACGAAGGTACGGATACGGCCGACGCGTGCGCCGTTGATGTCTGCACGACGCTGGTTGCGACGGATGCGCTTCTTCGCTTGCGGCGTATTCGCCATTCGGTCTGTTTCCTGCTCGAAATGGGTGAGGCGCGGAAGCGAGCCCACGCCGGAAAGAGGCGCCCCTTAACGGGTCAGGCGATTCGGGTCAACCTTCAGCGCTGGCATTTGCCACAATAGAAGGTGGATCGCCCGCCATCGACGCGGCGCAGCACCGGACGGCCGCAGCTGCACGATTCGCCCTCGCGACCATAGACGCGCCACTCCTTCGCGAAATAGCCGAGTTCGCCGTCGGGCCGGGCATAGTCGCGCAGCGTGGAGCCGCCCGCGCGAATCGCCGCGACCAGCACCTCGCGCACCGCATCCACCAGCTTCTCCAGCTTCGCGCGCCCGATCGCCCCCGCCGGCTTGTCCGGCGCGATGCCCGACAGGAACAGCGCCTCGCACACATAGATATTGCCGAGGCCCGCGACGATTCGCTGATCGAGCAGCAGCGCCTTTACCGGCGCGATGCGATCCCTGAAGGCAGCGACCAGGTGCGCGGCGGTAAAGTTCGGCCCCAGCGGCTCCGGCCCTAGCGCCTTGAACGCGGGCCAGTCCGCCAGCGCGGCCGTCGCCATCAAGTCCATCGAGCCGAATCGCCGGGGATCGTTGAGCGCCAGCCGGTGCCGCGCGGTCTCGATCACGACATGGTCGTGCTTGCCCAGTTCCGCCGGATCGATCCGCCAGCGGCCGGACATGCCGAGATGGAAGATCAGCGTATCGCCCCGATCGGTATCAATCAGGCCATATTTGGCGCGCCGCGACAGGCCGGTGACGGTCGCCCCGGTCAGCCGCTGGCCGAGATCGACCGGGAACGGCCGGCGCAGGTCGGCGCGGTTGAGCAGCACGCGTTCGATCCGCTGGCCCTCCAGCACGGGGGCGAGGCCGCGAACGGTGGTTTCGACTTCGGGAAGCTCGGGCATGTGGCGCTACAGCTAGGAAGTAGCAGTGGGAATGTCACCTCCCCCTCCCGCCCCGGCACCGCGATAGGGGCCGTGCGGCGTGAGCCGCGTGGTCGAGGGGGCCGCCAAACCGGGCTCATTGGTGGAGAGCCCCCTCCACCATTCGCTGCGCGAATGGTCCCCCTCCCCGTGCCGGGGAGGAATGGGTTCCCCTCAGCCCTCTTGGTTTGACCACAAGTCGCGGCTAAGGCACCCCCATGCCCGATACCGTCTCCTTCGGTTACGAAGACGTCGCCCCCGAGGAAAAGACCCGCCGCGTCGGCGCGGTGTTTTCCAATGTCGCCCGCAATTACGACCTGATGAACGATGCCATGTCCGCCGGCATGCATCGGCTGTGGAAGGACCGCTTCGTCCGCCGGGTAAAGCCGCGCGCGGGCGAGCATATCCTCGACATGGCCGGCGGCACCGGCGACATCGCCTTTCGCATGGCGGAAACGGGCGCGGCGATCACCGTCGCCGACATCAACCCGGAAATGCTGGCCGTCGGGGTCGAGCGCGCGGCCCAGCGCGGCATCGACGGGCTGGTGTGGACCGAGGCCAATGCCGAGACGCTGCAATTCCCCGATCGCTTCTTCGATGCCTATACGATCGCGTTCGGCATCCGGAACGTGACCGACATTCCCAAGGCGCTTCGCGAGGCGCACCGCGTGCTCAAGCGCGGCGGCCGCTTCTTCGTGCTCGAATTCTCGACCACCCAGTGGCCGGGCTTCGCCGAGGTGTATGACGCCTATTCGCACAAGCTGGTGCCGAAGCTCGGCAAGCTGCTGGCGAAGGACGAGGACAGCTATCGCTACCTGATCGAATCGATCCGCCGCTTCCCGGACATGCCGAGCTTCGAGCGGATGATCGCCGAGGCCGGCTTCCGCCAGACCAAGGTCGAGCCGCTGCTCGGCGGGCTGGTGGCGATCCACAGCGGCTGGAAGATTTGATGGGTGATCCCGTTCGATCCTCCCCGGCACGGGGAGGGGAACCGCGCGCGTCAGCGCGTGGTGGAGGGGGTTCGCCCCACCGGACTCGTGCGTGGATAGCCCCCTCCACCAGGCCGCGCTGCGGCCTGGTCCCCCTCCCCGTACCGGGGAGGATTTGGGCATGACCGCGCCCGCCGTCCATCTCTGGCGCCTGCTGAAATGGGGCCGCATCCTCGCGCGTCACGGGGCGCTGCGCGGCATCGAGCGCGATGCCAATACCCCGCGCCCGGTGCGCCGCCTCGCCCGGCTCGCCCGGCTGGGTGCGCGCGTGCCCGCCGTGCCGGCCTATGCCGATGCGTTCCAGGCGATCGGCCCCGCCGCGATCAAGCTCGGCCAGACGCTCGCCACCCGCCCCGATCTGGTAGGCGAGGAAGCCGCGAGCGACCTGCTGCGCCTGCAGGATGCGCTGCCCCCGGTTCCCTTCGACATCATCCGCGATCGGATCGAGACCAGCCATGGCCGCCCGCTTTCCGCGCTGTTCGCGGAAGTGGAGGAAGTGCCGATCGGCGCCGCCTCCATCGCCCAGGTCCACCGCGCGGTGACAACCGACGGCCGCCGCGTCGCGGTCAAGGTTCTCCGCCCCGGTATCGAGAATGATTTCGCCCGCGCGATCGACACCTATGAATGGGCAGCCGCCCAGCTGGAGGCCTATGGCGGCGAGGCGCGCCGGCTACGTCCCCGGCTGGTGATCGAAAGCTTCAAGCGCTGGACCGCGCGCGAGCTTGATTTCCGACGCGAGGCCGCCTCGGCCTCCGAGCTCGCCGAGGGCATGACCGCCGAGCCGGACTTCATGGTGCCCCGGATCGACTGGCAGCGCACCACCGGCAAGGTGTTGACGCTCGAATGGATCGACGGCATCAAGCTGAGCGACCGCGACGCGCTGGTCCGCGCCGGGCACGACATGCCGGGGCTTGCGTCCAAACTGATCCGTGCCTTTCTGCGCCAGGCGATCGCCGAGGGCTTCTTCCATGCGGACATGCACCAGGGCAATCTGTTCGCCTTGCCCGATGGCCGCATCGCCGCGATCGACTTCGGTATCATGGGCCGGATCGATCGGCGTGCCCGCGTCTGGCTCGCCGAGATCCTCTACGGCCTGATCACCGGCGACTATAAGCGCGTCGCCGAGATCCATTTCGAGGCGGGCTATGTGCCGGCCCACCACAATGTCGCCGAGTTCGCCACGGCGCTTCGTGCCGTGGGCGAGCCGATGCGCGGCCTGCCGGTGAAGGAAATGTCGATCGGCGGGATGCTCGACGGCCTGTTTTCGATCACCCGCGACTTCGACATGATGACGCAGCCGCATCTGCTGCTGCTCCAGAAGACGATGGTGATGGTGGAAGGCGTCGCCCGCTCGCTCGATCCCGACATCAATCTGTGGGACGTGTCCGCGCCCTTCGTCCGCGAATGGATCCGCACCGAGCTGGGGCCGGAAGCCAAGGTCGCCGATCGGCTGATCGAGGATCTGCGCACGCTGGCCCGCCTGCCGGACCTTGTGCGCAACATCGAACGCCGCTTCCCCGCCCCCGGCGGTGCCCCGCCCGAACCGCCCTTGCGCGAAATCCAGGTGGTGCGCGTGGGCGGCGGCTGGCGTTATGCGCTCGTCGCAGGGCTCGCCGCGGCTATCGGCATTCTCGGAACGCTGCTGCTGCGATGAGGCCGCGCGGCCGCCCGCTATGGACGCTGCGGCCGTCGCGGTTCGCGGCCCTGCCGCGCAACCGCGCGCGGCTCGCCTGGCTGGCGCTGCTGCTCATCCTCGGCGCGACGCTGACCGCGCTCGGCCCGCCCGCCATCGGCTCGGGTGCGCCGGCCACGGCGGTCGCCGCCGACGGCATGACCGATCTGGGGCTGTATGAAAGCGTCGTCGCGGGCATTCGCGGGGGCGACAATTACTATGTCGCCGCCAGCGCAGCGATGCGATCGGCCGGCTATCCGCTGCGTCCGTTCGTCACGATGCGGATGCCGGCGCTGGCGATGATCCAGGCATCGCTCCCGGTCTGGGCGATGCAGGTGCTGCTGGTGCTGCTGGCGGGCACGACGGCGGTCGCGCTGGCGACGCGGATCGGCGGCAACCTGACCGGGCTGCTGCCGCGCGCGGTGCTGGTGTTCGCGATCGCGGCATCGATGCTGGCCTTTTTCCAACCGGGCCTGATCGGCTTCCACGAAATCTGGGCCGGCCTGCTGATCGCGCTTTCGCTGGCGATGCGGCGGCGGGGCCGCTGGATCGAGGCGGTCGCCATCGGGCTGGCGGCGATGCTGATCCGCGAGACGGCAGCCCCCTATGCCGTGATGATGGCCGCCTTTGCCTGGTTCGAGGGCGAGCGTCGCGAGGCGCTGGGATGGGGATTCGCGCTGGTCCTGCTCGGGGTCGCGCTGGGCGTGCACGCGCATGCCGTGGCGGGCGTCACCGGCCCGCTCGATGCGAAATCCGCTGGCTGGGCGGGGCTCAACGGGCCGGGCTTCTTCATCCATTCGCTGGTGGTGTCGACCGCGCTCGACGCGCTTCCGCTCGCGATCGGGGCGCTGCTCGTCGGGCTGGCGCTGATCGGCTGGGCGAGCTGGGAAGATCCGCTGGGCGCGCGCATGTTCGCGCTGCTGGTCGGCTATGGCACCGGCATCGCCCTGTTCGCGCGCGTCGATACCTTTTACTGGGCGCTGCTGGTGGCGCCTGCCGCGCTGGCGGGCCTCGTGTTCGTGCCCGATGCATTTCGCGACCTGTGGGCACGCGCGGTGGACAGGCGCCGGATTACGGTGAAGACGGTGACGCCATGAAACGCATCCTGCTGATCGTCGGCGGCGGCATCGCGGCCTATAAGGCGTGCGAACTGATTCGCCTTTGCCGCAAGGCGGGCATCGACGTGCGCTGCGTCCTCACCGAAGGCGGCAGCCATTTTGTCACGCCGATGACGCTGGCGGCGCTTTCGGAGAACGAGGTCCACACCACGCTGTGGGATCTGAAGAACGAAACCGAGATGGGGCATATCCAGCTCAGCCGCGAGGCCGACCTGATCGTCGTCGCGCCCGCGACGGCCGATCTGATGGCGCGCATGGCGGCGGGAATCGCCGACGATCTGGCCACGACGCTGTTGCTCGCCACCGACAAGCCGGTGCTTGCGGCACCGGCGATGAACGTGCGGATGTGGACGCATGCGGCGACGCAGCGCAACGTCGCGCAGCTCCGCGCCGACGGGGTGACGGTGCTCGACCCCGACGAGGGTGCGATGGCGTGCGGCGAACATGGCCCCGGCCGCCTGCCCGAGCCGGGCGCGATCCTGGCGGCGATCGAGCGCGCGCTTGCGCCCGGCGCGCAGCCGCTGGCGGGCCGCCATATCGTCGTGACCGCCGGGCCGACGCACGAGCCGATCGATCCGGTGCGCTACATCGCCAATCGCTCGTCGGGCAAACAGGGCTTCGCGATCGCCGAGGCGCTGGCGGCGCTGGGTGCCCGCGTCTCGCTGATCGCCGGGCCGGTGACGCTGCCGACGCCGGCGGGGACGACGCGCATCGACGTTGAGACCGCGCAGCAGATGGCCGATGCCGTTGCCGCCGCGCTGCCCGCCGATGCGGCCGTGATGGTGGCGGCGGTGGCCGACTGGCGCGTCGCCGCCGCGCCGCAGAAGCTCAAGAAAGGCGAGGGCCAGCCGGCGCTGGCGCTCAGCGAGACGCCAGACATCCTCGCGATGCTGGGCGCGAGCCCGGCGCGGCCGCGCCTGCTGATCGGATTCGCCGCCGAAACCGAACATGTTATCGATCATGCCGTCGCGAAAAGAGCGCGCAAGAACGCCGACTGGATTGTCGCCAACGATGTTTCCGGCGATGTGATGGGCGGTGAAGCCAACAGCATCCATATCGTCACGGCGGAAGGCGTCGATTCCTGGGAACGACTGCCGAAGCGCGA
This sequence comes from Sphingomonas sp. RS6, assembly GCF_054489705.1. Classification (NCBI taxonomy): domain Bacteria; kingdom Pseudomonadati; phylum Pseudomonadota; class Alphaproteobacteria; order Sphingomonadales; family Sphingomonadaceae; genus Sphingomonas; species Sphingomonas sp. RS6. The sequence goes on along the minus strand of NZ_JBTMWM010000008.1, from coordinate 17,086 downwards.
GGTGGCTGGGCGGCTGGCACAGCGGATCGCCGATGCGCTCTAGGCGGCGATGGACGGGCATGGCGCTGGGGGCGCTGCTGCTGGCGGGCTGCACGCCGGTCGCGCCCGTCGGCACGCGCGAAGACGCGCCCGCATTCAATCTCCACGCACAACTCTATGCCCCGGCGCGGGCATCGTCGGTGCGCACGCTGGTGATCGTGCTGCACGGCGACGAGATGCCGGGCGGCGCCAGCGATCCTTATGGTTTTGCCGACACGGTGTACCGGACGATTCCGCACAGCGCGGCCGTCGCGCTGCTGCGGCCCGGCTATGCCGATGCGGGCGGCAACCGCTCCCCCGGCGAGCGCGGCGCGGGGACCGGCGACAACTATACCAGCGATCGGCTCGACGCGGTTGCCGCGGCGATCACCACCGCCGAGCGGCGCTTCCCCGAGGCCGATGTGATCGTCGTCGGCGATGGCGGCGGGGCGGCGATCGCCGCGAACCTGGCCGGGGTGCGGCCGGACCTGTTCGACGGCATGGTGCTGGTCAGCTGTCCGTGCGCGCTGCCCGAATGGCGGCGGGGCATGCAGAAGCGGCTGGGCGGCGGCTGGGGCCAGCCGGTCGCGAGCCTCGACCCGCTCAAGACGGCGGGCGGCGTGCTGCCCGGCCTGCGCACGGCGCTGGTGGTCGGCACCGGCGATCGCGTGACGCCGCCGGCGCTGTCGCGTGCCTATGCCGAGGCGCTGGCGCTGCGCGGGATCGCCACCGATCTGCGCTTCGTGCCCGGCAAGGGGCATGACCTGCTCAACGACCCCGAGGTGCTGGCCGCGACCGTGAAGCTGGCGCAGGGACTGGCGACCAAGCGCTGACCGGGGCAAAGGTTGCGGCCGGCCGCGCCACCGACTAGCGCTGCCCCGAACCCGAAGCGAGGCGCACACGTGAATCAACCCAAGGTCGAACTGCGGATCCTCGACGACCGGCTCCGCGAATGGGGCCTGCCCCGGTACCAGACCGACATGTCGGCCGGGATCGATCTCCACGCCTGCCTGAAGGCGCCGCTGGAACTCCAGCCCCAAGCGCCCGCCGTGCTGATCCCGTCGGGCATCGCGCTGCTGATGAACGACCCGAACATGGTCGCCTTCCTGCTCGCCCGATCTGGGCTGGGCCACAAAAAGGGGCTGATCCTCGGCCAGTCGGTCGGCACGATCGATGCCGATTACACCAACGAGATCTTCATCAGCGCCTGGCTGCGGACCCCGCCGGGCAGCGAGCCGCTGACGATCAATCCCGGCGATCGCATCGCCCAGCTGGTGTTCCTGCCGATCCTGCGCCCGGACTTCGTGACCGTATCGGAATTCTCGTGCGAAACCGCGCGGGGCACCGGCGGTTTCGGGTCGACCGGGATCTGAGCCGGTTCGTCGCGAATCGATGCCGAACTTGCCTTGAGCGATTGCGATCCGCGCATCATGCCGCTCGACTCGGACAATCGCCAAACGGCCGAATGGATGGGAAGGTACGATCTTGCGTGAGAACCTGCCCCTAAACAACGCGTTGCGGCACATGATGCCGGCGTTCGCGAGCGACGGCGAACCCGGAGCGACCGGCCGATGATCGCGCTTGCCGCACTCGCCTTCGCGCTTCAGGCGATTCCGGGCCAGGGCAGGACGATCGACTGGGCGGCGCTGGCGCCCCTGCCCTTTCGCACGCTGCCCCAGATAACCCCGGCGATGCGCGACTTTGTCGCGGGCGAGATCGCGCTGCGCAAATGCCCGGTGCCTGCCGGGCCGGGCCAGACGCTGACGGTCGACGTCGCCGTGCTGGTGGCCGCCGATGACGGCATCCGCACGGTGATCCCGCGTGCGATCCGCTGCCCCACGGTCGAACAATATACCGCCGCGCTGGTCGCCGGGGCGGCTCGGGACAATCTGTTGCCGCGCACCGCCGCCAACGAGCAATGGTATCGCGCGACGATCACCTTCGACTGGTCGCGATGACGCTTTCGGACGAGGAGCTCGAACGCTACGCCCGCCACATCATCCTGCGCGAAATCGGCGGCGGGGGTCAGGCGACGCTGAAGGCGGCGCGCGTGCTGGTGATCGGCGCCGGCGGCATCGGCGCCCCGGCGATCCAGTATCTCGCCGCCGCCGGCGTCGGCGCGCTGACGATCGTCGATGACGACCGGGTCGATCGGTCCAACCTCCAGCGCCAGATCCTGTTCGCGACCGCCGATATCGGCCGGGAAAAGGCGGCCACCGCCGCCGCGCGCGTGACGGCGATCAACCCCAATGTGGCGGTGACCGCCCTTTGCCGCCGCCTGTCGGCCGAGGATGCACCCGCGCTGATCGCGAACCACGACGTCGTGCTGGACGGCACCGACAATTTCGCGACGCGGCTGGCGGTGGCGGACGCCGCGCTGGCGGCGCGCGTGCCGCTGATCGCATCGGCGGTGGGCGAGTTCGAAGGGCAGATCGGCACGTTCCGCGGCTGGGAGGCGGACAAGCCCTGCTATCGCTGCTTCGTCGGCGGCAACCCGGAACGCGAGGGCGTCAGCTGTTCGGAACAGGGCGTGCTGGGCGCACTGACCGGCGTGCTCGGCAGCATTGCCGCGCTGGAGGTGATCCGGGCGATCGCGCCGTTCGGCGAGGACAGCGCGGGCAAGCTGCTGCTGGTCGACACGCTGGCGCTGCGGTTCAGAACGCTGATCCTGCCCAAGGATCCCGGCTGCCCGGCTTGCGGCGCGCGAACGCTCGGTTAAGGAAGGCAGCCCTACCCCTTTCCGGCCGCTGCCCACACAGGATCGTTCGCGCATGACCATCGCCCCGCCCCCCGCCGCGCAGGCGCCACGCGTGCTCGTGACGGGATCGGCCGGCTTTATCGGTTTCCACGTCGCCAGCCGCCTGCTCCAGGGCGGTGCGACGGTGCTCGGCATCGACAATTTCTCCGATTACTATGACGTCGCGCTCAAGGAAGCGCGCAACGACATGCTCTCCAACCACGCGAATTTCCGCGTCGAGCGTCTGTCGATCGAGGACCAGCCGGCGCTTGCCGAAGCCTGGACCGCGTTCCGCCCCGATGTGGTGATCCATCTGGCCGGGCAGGCCGGCGTGCGCTTCAGCATCGAACAGCCGGCAAGCTATGTCGGCGCGAACATCGTCGGGACGTTCAACCTGCTCGAACTCGCGCGCCACCATCCGGTGCGCCACTTCCTCGCGGCGTCGACCAGCTCGGTCTATGGCGCCAATACCGACATGCCGTTCGGCGAGACGCAGCGCACCGCGACGCCGATGAGCCTCTATGCCGCCACCAAGGGCGCGACCGAGCTGATGGGGCACAGCTATGCCCATCTGTTCGGCACGCCGACCACCTTTTTCCGCTTCTTCACCGTCTATGGCCCGTGGGGCCGGCCGGACATGGCACTGTTCAAGTTCACCCGCGCGATCCTCGCAGGCGAGCCGATCGACGTTTACAACAATGGCGACATGGTGCGCGACTTCACCTTCATCGACGATCTTGTCGAAGGCATCGTGCGGCTGATCGATGCGGTGCCGGGCAACGTGCCGGTGGCGGGCGACAGCCTGTCGCCGGTGGCACCGTTCCGCATCGTCAATATCGGGGCGGGCCGCGCCACCCCGCTAATGACCTATATCGCCGCCACCGAACGCGCGCTGGGGCGCGAGGCGATCAAGAATTTCATGCCGATGCAGGCCGGCGACGTGCCGGCGACGGAGGCGTCCGCCGATCTGCTCCGCCGCCTGACCGGCTATGCGCCGTCCACCGGCCCGGACGAGGGCGTTGCGGCGTTCGTGCGCTGGTATCTGGATCATTATCGCGGCTGAGCGGGCGCGGCTCTCCGCCGGACGGCGACGTCAGGCCGCGATCGCCGCGCGCTCGGGGATCGTGTCGCTGCCAGACAGGTCCATCACTCGACAGGCCTCGATCGCATCGATGACGGCCTTCAATGCCGCAGGGTGCGACGGATAGCCGAGATGCGGGCAACCCACTTCAATCTGCATGTCGGCCTCGGCCTCATCGCCCCGCGCCGACGCGGCCGGGATCACGCCGTCGCAACGCGACCAGACAGCGACCGTCGGCACCGGCGGCTTTTCGGACAGGGCTAAGGCGGCCGATGCGGCGGAGGGTCGATGCCCGGAGACGAGCCGATAGAGGTGCGAGACCAGCGTTGCGCTGAGATCGCCCGAAAAGGGACTGCCGAGCGTGATCACCGCCGCCACCCGGTGCGGGGCACGCTTGGCATATTCGCGTGCGATCAGCCCACCGAGGCTCCAGCCGACGAGCACGAGCGGGCGGCCGTCGCGGCGCTGAAGGCGTGTCACGCGCGCATCGAGCCGATCGATCAGATCGGGCGAGACGCCGAGATTGCGGCCCAGGCCCCAGCGATAGGCGCGAAAGCCCCGGGCGCGCAGCCCGCTGCGCAGCGGCCACATCGAGATGTCGTCGGCGAGCAGGCCGGGCAGCACGAGCACGCGCGGCCCGCGCCGGGCGGCGCGTCGCCGCGGACGCACGGCACGCCCGCGCCGAACCATGCCCCGCGCGAACAACGCCACTTCGCGCAGCAGATGCGCGATGCGGCGAAGTGACAATTCGTGGGGAAGCGGTTCGAGATGCAACGACTGATCCATCCTGCATCGAACCCGCAGCGGGCGCGATTGTTTCCGCGCCCGCCGAGCGACCTACAGGCCGGCCATGAAGCTGCGAACGGCCGGCGCAATGTCCGGCCGCGACAGCGCGACCGCCAGATTTGCCTGGATGAAGCCGGCCTTGTCGCCGCAGTCATAGCGCTTGCCGTCGAACGTCACGCCGTGGAACGGCTGCGTCTCGATCATCCGCGCCATCGCGTCGGTGAGCTGGATCTCGCCGCCCGCACCGGTTTCCTGCCCGTCGAGAATCCGCATCACTTCCGGCTGGAGGATGTAGCGGCCGATCACCGACAGGTTCGAGGGCGCGGTGCCCGGCGCCGGCTTTTCGACCAGCCCCTTAACTTCGGTCAGCGCGCCGTCGCGCGCGCCGGGCGTGATGATGCCGTAACGGTGCGTCTGATCGTCGGGCACTTCCTCGGCACAGATCAGGTTGCCACCGACGCGGTTATAGGCATCGACCATCTGCTTGAGGCAGCCGGGCTTGCCGAGCATGAAATCGTCAGCGAGCAGCACGGCGAACGGCTCGTCGCCGACGATGTCGCGTGCGCACCAGACCGCGTGGCCGAGCCCCATCGGCTCCTGCTGGCGGACATAGGCGATCGCGCCCGGCTTGAGCCGGGTCGGCTCCAGCACGTCGAGCGACTTGCCGCGTTCGGCCATCGTGCTTTCGAGCTCATAGGCGATGTCGAAATGGTCCTCGATCGCGCTCTTGCCGCGGCCGGTGACGAAGATCATCTGCTCGATGCCGGCCTCGATCGCCTCGTCGACCGCATATTGGATCAGCGGCCGATCGACCACCGGGAGCATTTCCTTCGGCATCGCCTTGGTGGCGGGAAGGAATCGGGTGCCGAGGCCACCAACCGGAAAAACAGCCTTACGCAGCGGTTTGATCGTCATATATCCTCATCTGGCTACGCCGAATAGCCGGGCCATAACCGGCGCCCGACGGTGAAGCAAATCTTAGCAAAGCTTTAACCATTCGGTCATCGGATCGCTGCTAACGATCGTCGATGACCATTTTGCGCAAACGCGTTCTCGTTATTTTCGGCACCCGCCCCGAAGCGATAAAGCTGTTTCCGGTGGTGCAGCAGCTGCGGGCGATGCAGGCGTTCGACGTCCGCACCTGCGTCACCGCCCAGCATCGCGGGCTGCTCGATCAGGTGCTCGCCATTGCCGGGCTGACGCCCGATATCGACCTGAACCTGATGACGCCGGGCCAGACGCTGGACCAGCTCACCGCGCGGCTGCTGGTCGCGCTGGGCGAGGTGATGGACGAGGTGCAGCCCGATCGCGTCGTGGTGCAGGGCGATACCGCCACAGCGATGGTGGGGGCACTCGCCGCTTATTACCGCAAGGTGCCGGTAAGCCATGTCGAGGCAGGGCTTCGATCGGGCGACATCTATCAGCCTTGGCCCGAGGAGGTGAACCGCCGGATCGTCGCGCCGATCGCCGACCAGCATTTCGCGCCGACCGACACCGCCGCCCGCGCGTTGCGCCACGAGAATATCGCGCCGGCGAGCATCTATGTGACCGGCAACACCGTGATCGACGCGCTGCTCGCCACCAGCGAACGGATCGCGGCCGATCCGATGCTGGCCGCCGGGCTCGACGACATCGCCGCGCGCTTCGCGGGCAAGCGGATCATCCTGGTGACGACGCACCGCCGCGAGAATTTCGGGGACGGCATGGCGGCGATCGCCGGTGCGCTGAAACGGCTGGCGGCGCGGCCCGATGTCGCCATCCTGTTTCCGGTCCATCCCAACCCCAATGTCCTGGCGGTGATGGCGGCGGCGCTGGACGGACAACCGAACATCGCGCGCATCGATCCGCTCGATTACCCCCATTTCATCCGGGCGCTGACGCTGTCGCATCTCGTGCTGACCGATTCGGGGGGCGTTCAGGAGGAAGCGCCCGCGCTGGGCAAGCCGGTGCTGGTGATGCGCGAGACGACCGAGCGGCCCGAAGGCGTCGCAGCGGGCACGGCCCGGCTGGTCGGCACCGATCCCGATCGTATCGTCGACGAAGCCTGTCGGCTGCTCGACAACGGGGACGCCTATTCGGCGATGGCCCGCGCGCACAACCCGTTCGGCGACGGCCAGGCCGCAGCGCGGATCGCGGCTGTGATCGGCGCCGGCTTCGGCATGGCGGCGGGGTGAGGCCGCTCAGACACAGGCTCATGCTGCCCTGACGCAACAAGGCCCGCGAACCGGGTTCGCGGGCCTTATCATTGTCGCTGTTCGAGCGGGTGGCGACTCAGCGTTCGCTGCCCTCGCCTGCCCCTGCGGGCGGCATGCCGCCCTGCTGCTGCTGCATCATCATCTGCTGGATGATCGCTGCAGGCACCAGATCCTGCATCTGCACGTCGAACACGAGCACCTGACCGGCAAGCTCGTTCTCGGCGCTGGCTTCTGCGCCATAGCCGAGGCTCGGCGGCAGCCAGAAGCGGTAATGCGAGCCCTTCTTCATCAGCTTCACGCCTTCGGTGAAGCCGGGAATCATCGGCTGGCCGATCTGGAAACGCATCGGCGCGCGCGGCTGGAATTCCTTGCCGTCGCGGAGCGTGCCGTGGATTTCGAGCACGACCCCGTCCTGATCGGCGGCGGTCGCCCCGCTACCGGCCTCGACCACCTGATACTGAAGCCCAGACGCGGTCGTCTGCACGCCCGGCTGCTGCTTGTGCCAGTCAAGGAACTCTTCGGCGGAGTAGCGCGACACCACGGATGCACGCGTGCCGGTCCAGGCAAGGATGCCGGCAAGCGCGACCGCAGCGAGAACGCCCAGCCAGATCCATACCTTGTAGCGACCCTTCACAGGCTGAAGGGGAACGGCGGTCACGGACATGATGGAGCTCCGGCTCGGGGCATGACGCCCCTGAATTCAAACAGGAAACACCCGGGGCCCGAACGATCGCGCCCCGGCCGTCGCAACACCCTTAACGGGCGCTGTCGCGCTCCATGCGCTTGCGCTCAAGCTTGCGCGCGCGGCGAACCGCGGCGGCACGCTCGCGAGCGCGCTTCTCGCTGGGCTTTTCGTAATGACGGCGCAGCTTCATCTCGCGATAGACGCCCTCACGCTGCAGCTTCTTCTTGAGCGCGCGCAGCGCCTGGTCGACATTGTTGTCGCGAACGATGATCTGCATAAAGTCGAACAGCTCCGAATCAATTCAATAGAAAGGGGTCGCCGGAACCAAGGCTGCGGCGTCGAACGCGCGGCTTACCAGCGCCCATCCGATTCTTCAAGGGCAAGCGGCCCAAAATCGTCGAGGCGAGCGCCTGTGGCACGGAAGTCACAGCCGTGCAGATTACACAACATTGCAGCCACGCAACGCGGCCGATAATTATGAGTTCGATTTTGGCCGGATGACTCAGCTAGCACAAGCCTTGGATTACGAGACACGCCTTCTGATCGTCGACGACGACCCCGGTATTCGTGAGCTGACCGCCGCGTTTCTGTCGCAGCACGGCTATGTCGTCGATACCGCGGAGGACGGGGTTTCGATGCGGGCGGCGCTGGACGCGCATGACTATGCGCTGGTCGTGCTCGACCTGATGATGCCGGGCGAGGACGGGCTGTCGATCCTGCGCACGATGGACCGCCAGGCGGGCCCGGCCGTGATCTTCCATTCGGTGCTGAGCGAGGACATCGACCGGATCGTCGGCCTGGAAATGGGCGCCGACGATTATATTGCCAAGCCCGCCAATCCGCGCGAACTGCTCGCGCGGATCCGCTCGGTCCTGCGGCGGGTAGGCAGCGCGCCCGTGGCGACGCCGACGGTCGAGCGGCAGTTCCTGCGCTTTGCCCGCTGGCGGCTCGATCCGGTGGGCCGCCAGCTCTATGATCCCGACGGCGTGCTGATCAACCTTTCCGACGGCGAGTTCCGGCTGTTGCTGGCGCTGGTGGAACGGCCACGCCGTGTGCTGACCCGCGACGCGCTGCTCGATTATTCGCGCGGCGCGAACGCCGAACATTTCGACCGGGCGATCGACGTGCAGATGAGCCGGCTGCGCAAGAAGCTGGCCCGTCCGGGCGATGACGAGCTGATCCGCACCATCCGCAACGAAGGCTATATGTTCGTCGCTGAAGTGACGACCAAATAAGGCGCCGGCAGGTGAAGATCACCCGGTTCTCGATCGTGCTGCCGATGATGGGATTCGCCGTCACCTCGGCCGCCGCGGCGATATTCGTCCAGTTTGCGGTGACCTTTCGCGGCCCGCCGCCGGGCATGGCCCCGATCCCGATCGCCCGCATCGCCGAGGCACTGCGCACTGAACGCTCGCCGGCATCGGCCACCGGGCAACGCATCGTCGTCAGCTATTCGCCGGCGGTACCGGCAGCCCCTAGAGACGAACAGCCCTCGCCACGTCGCGACCGGGCCATCGCCGCCCTGATCCCGGATTCACCCGAATCGGTCCGCGGCTTCTACAAATGGCCCACGCGCGACCCCGATGGTGACGTCCTGGGCAGTTTTACCGTCGCCCACCGCAGCAACGATCGCTGGGTGGTCGCCTCGGTCAGCTTCGAACCCGACCTCGCCCGGTGGCGCTGGCGGACGCTCCAGGCAATGGCGCTGACGCTGCTCGTGCTGTCGCTGCTCGCCTGGGCGGCGGCGAAACGGGCGTCGCGGCCGTTGCGACGACTGGCCGACGCCGCCAGCCGCGTGCGGCTGGGTGCGCCGGAACCAATGCCGCTCGGCGGACCGCGCGAGGTCCAGGAACTCGCGCGCGCGGTGGAAGCGATGCAGGGCCGGATTTTGCAACAGGCCGAGAACCGCACCGCGATGCTCGCCGCGATGGCGCATGATCTGGGCACCCCCCTCACCCGCCTCGCCTTCTGGGTCGAACAGCTTCCCGACGTCGCCCGCGATCGCGCCGCCGCCGATATCGAGGAGATGCGGGCGATGTTGGCCGCCACGCTGCGCTTTGCGCGGGACGATCGCGCGCGCGGCGATCCGAAGCGCCTCGATCTCGGCAGCCTGATCGAGAGCCTCGCGGACGACCTGGCGGTCGCCGGCATCGCCGCCACCGTCAACCCAGGCCCGCGTGTCGTGGTGACGGGTGATGCTGCCGCGCTGCGCCGCGTTTTCACCAATCTGATCGAGAACGCGGTGCGCTACGGCCGAACGGCGGAGATCGGCTGGTCGAGCACGCGCGGCTGGGCGGTGGTCACCGTCGACGATGCCGGACCGGGCTTCGACCTTGCCCGCGCCGAAAGCCTGTTCGCGCCATTCGTGCGGGGGGAGACGTCGCGCAACCGGGCGACCGGCGGCACCGGGCTGGGGCTGGCGATCGTCCGCTCGATCGTCGAGGCGCATGACGGCGAAGTCACGCTGGAAAATCGCGACGGCGGCGGGGGCCGTGTGCGCGTTCGGTTACCCGCCGAAAGATAGCGCAACACGCGGCCAAATAGCGCAATACGCCCGCATCATCGCGCCGCCACAAGGCTCCCAGACAGCAGGGAGACCCGATTTTGCATCCAGACTACGATCATGATCACGATCGCGGCCTCGCTCACGATCTTGGCGCGATGACCGCGCTGGCCAGCCGGCGACGTGCGCTGCGCTGGTTCACCGGTGCCGGAACCGCAGCCGTGCTGGCGGCATGCGATGGCAGCTCAAACTCAAGTGACTCGGGCACCGTGGTTTCGCCCACGCCGACCCCGACGCCCAGCGCGACGCCGACACCCACCCCGACGCCGACCGCCACCTCGACCGGAAGCTGCGTCGTCGATCCGACCGAGACCAATGGCCCCTATCCGGCCGACGGCACCAATACGTCGTCTGGCCTGACATCGAACGCGCTCACCGCGACCAACGTCGTCCGCAGCGATATCCGTTCGAGCTTCATCGGATCGTCGACGACCGCGGCGACCGGCGTGCAGTTGACGCTCACGCTGACCGTCGTCGACGTGAACACCGCCTGCGCACCGCTTGTCGGTTATGCGGTGTACATCTGGCACTGCGACGCCAACGGCAAATACTCGCTCTACGACCTGCCGAACGAAAGCTATCTGCGCGGCGTGGGCGTGACCGATGCAAACGGCCAGGTCACCTTCACCACCATCTTCCCGGGCTGCTATTCGGGCCGATGGCCGCACATCCATTTCGAGGTGTTCTCGAGCCTCGCCAACGCCACCAGCGGGCGTTATGCGACGCTGATCTCGCAGCTGGCGATGCCGACGGCCGCCTGCTCGACGGTCTACAACGGGTCGAGCGCCTATTCGTCCAGCATTCGCAACTTCAGCAGCATCTCGCTATCGAGCGACAATGTGTTCGGTGACAACACCGCAGCACAGCTGGCGCAACAGACGCCCGCCGCCACCGGCAGCGTTTCAGAAGGCCTTACCGCCACGGCGGTTATCGGAATCGCGCGGTAATAGGGTTTCCCGCGCGATCGGCTCCGCTCACCGAGGTGTCGTCCCCCTGCACGCACTTCCCGGTGAGCGGAGCTTTGTTATAGTTGCCGGCATGCCCGTTTCCGCCGCTGCCGCGCCCGCCCATCGCCACCGCCTGCGTTCGATCCTGGGCGGTTCGGCGGGCAATCTGGTCGAATGGTACGACTGGTACGCCTATGCCGCGCTCGCCAGCTATCTGGCGCCGCACTTCTTTGCCCCTGGCGCGGCGCGCGACCTGAACGCCTGGATCGTCTTCGCGATCGGCTTCTTCATGCGTCCGATCGGCGGCTGGCTGATGGGCATCTATGGCGACCGCCACGGGCGCAAGGCCGGCCTTACGCTGTCGGTCACGCTGATGTGCGGCGGATCGCTGATTATCGCCCTCACCCCGTCCTATGCCTCGATCGGCTGGCTGGCGACGGCATCGCTGGTGGTGGCGCGGCTGCTCCAGGGCCTGTCACTGGGCGGCGAATATGGCGCGAGTGCCACCTATCTTTCGGAGATGGCGGGGCGGCGCCACCGGGGCTTCTTCTCCAGCTTTCAATATGTGACGCTGATTTCCGGCCAACTCTCGGCGCTGCTGGTGCTGATCGTGCTGCAGGCGGCGATGCCGGAGCCGGCACTGCGCGAATGGGGCTGGCGCCTGCCCTTCGCGCTGGGCGGCGTGCTGGCGCTGCTGGTCTATTGGCTTCGCCGCCGGCTTGCCGAGACCGACAGCTTCGCCAATCGCGACCGCGCCGCGCGTTCGGGAACGCTCGCGCTGGTGCGACAGCATCCGCGCGAGGCGCTGCTCGTGCTGCTGCTCACCGCCGGCGGCACCCTCGCCTTCTATGCCTATACCATCTATCCGATCGCGTTCCTGAAGAACACGGCGGGCTTTTCCGACGCCGCGGCGACGCAGGTCAATGCCGCCGCGCTGTTCGTCTTCATGGCGATCCAGCCGCTTGCCGGGGCGCTGTCGGATCGGGTCGGCCGCAAGCCGCTGATGGTCGGTTTCGGCATTCTCGGCGTCGTCTTCACCTATCCGATTTTCGTTGCGCTGGAGGGCGTGCGGGACCCGGTATCGGCATTCCTGCTGATGAGCGGGGCGCTGCTGATCGTCACCGGCTATACCTCGATCAACGCGGTGGTGAAGGCGGAACTGTTTCCCGCCCATATCCGCACGCTGGGCGTGGCGCTGCCCTATGCGCTGGCCAATGCCATCTTCGGCGGCACCGCGCCGTCGGTGGCGCTGTGGTTCAAAAACGAGGGCTGGGAGCGCGGCTTTTACTGGTATGTGACGGCGTTGATTGCCGTCTCGCTCGTCACCTATGCGACGATGCGCGACACCGCCCGCCACAGCCAGATCGTCGAGGATTAGGCGATCAGGCCGTCGCCGCGCGTTGCGAGCACCCGGCCGATCGCATCGAACAGCGCGTCCATCGCCACCGGCTTGAACAGCACGTCGTCCGCGCCGAGCGCCATACAGCGCTGGTGAAGATCCACCGCCGCGTCTGCCGTGACCACGATGATCGGCAGCTTTGCCTTGTCATCGCCGCGCGCGCGAATCCGCCGGATCGTTTCGAACCCGTCGGTTCCCGGCATGCGCAGATCGACAAGGATGACGTCGAATGTCTCCGCATCGATGCGCGCGAGTCCCTCCTCGGCCCAGGCCGCTTCGGCCATGGTAGCCCCCGCAACGTCGAGCATGTCCTTGACGACGCGCCGATTCATCGGATCATCTTCGATAAAAAGGACGTTCATGCGGGCCCGCTCACGCAGCCAAGTTCAGAAAATGCGACCGTTTTTTTCATCTTGTGGTGTGCTATCGCTCTAAGCCGCTTCCGAAACAAGCGGGTCTTTCGCCCGTGGAATCGATTTTCTCGCTATCCCGTCAGGCAACGCCGCCCGTACCAGTGCAGCGCCAGACACAGGCCTATGTATCACCTGTGCCATGCCGGCGTCCAGCAGATCGGCTTCGTTCTCCCCCTCCTTTGGCGTCCACAACAGGCTGATGAAAGGCGCGCCGCCCGCCGCGACCAGCTTCGACAATCCCTGTGCCAGCGGAACGGCGGGATCGCGCACGCTCGTATCGTCGACGATCACCGCTAAGATCGGGTTTGCCGCCAGCTGCGCAACCGCTTCGTCGACATTGCCCGCCAGGCAGACAGTTTCCACCAGCTCGGCGAACAACGCGCGCAGCATCGCCCGTGTGATCGGATTGCGATCGACGATCAGCACCCCGCCCTGTGCGGCGTTCGCCACGCTCGCTGCCTCCGGCGCCTCGGCATGGATCAGCGGCAACGCGATCGTGAAGGTCGATCCGCGGCCGGGCTCGCTCGAAACGCGGATGTCGCCGCCCAGCGCCTGCGCCAGATTGCGGCAGATCGTGAGGCCCAGGCCGGTGCCGCCAAATTCGCGCGTCGTGCTCGAATCCGCCTGGCGGAATGATTCGAAGATTTCCTCGAGCTTGTCGGCAGGAATGCCGACGCCCGTGTCCGACACGCTGATCTCGATCGTCTCGCGTTCGGGAACCGCCCGCGCCGACAGGCCGATTCGCCCCTCGGCCGTGAACTTGAGCGCATTCGACAGCAGGTTGAGCGTCATCTGGCGGATGCGGCCCGGATCGCTGATGATCCAGCCGGGGGCGCCCGCGAGATCGACGTCGAACGCCAGGCCCTTGGCCTTGGCCGGCTCCGCCCATAGCCGTCCCGCCTCTGCCATCAGCGCGGCGAAATCCATCGGGATCGGGTCGACGGTGAGGTTCCCCGTCTCCATCTTCGCGACGTCGAGAATATCGTCCACCAGCGACCGCATCGTCATGCCGGCGCCGTGCACGAGTTCGACGCGCTCGCGAATCAGCGGATCGAGCCTGCCATCGGCGAGCATCACCTGAGTCATGCCGAGGATGCCGTTGAGCGGGGTGCGGATTTCGTGGCTGGTGGTGGCGAGGAACTCGGTCTTGGCCTTGAGCGCCTTTTCGAGCGCGACATTGGTTTCGTTGAGCACCGCGTTCGCCGCCCGAACCTCGTTGCGGCTGCGCCGGATCGTGATGAGCCCGACGGTCAGGAGCGCGATCACCACCAGCGTCGCGCTGCCGATCGCAAGGAACAGGGTGCGCTGGAACTCGGCCGATTTGCGCAACTGCTCGGTGGTGAGCTTCTGGATCGTCAGTTCCTGGTTGGCGTAATCGAACCGCGCCGCCATCAGCGCCGCACTGTTGGTGGTGGCAACCTTCGCCGCCTCGTCGCTCAACCGCTTGAGCGCCTCCAGATGGACAAGCGCGCGCTTATAGTCGCCGAGTGCGCGGTAGATGCTGTAGGCGTAGAAGTGCGGGCCCCTGAATTCGACGGAGGTACTAAATAGATCAACCCCCTCAAACGCCTCATCGATTAGCTGCCTGGCTCGATGAATGTCCCCTCGATCTTCAGCCAAACGGGCAGCAGTCGCGAGAAGCATGGTATCCAAGCCTGCGGCGTCGCCGCCAGCGATCAAGGTGAATGCCCGCTTCAACGTCCGCTGGGCACCCGTCAGATCGCGAGACTCAACTTGATTGCGCGCCATATTACTTAGAACCCGAGCTTCCAAAAGCGGCTTATCAAGTTCTCTTGCAATCTTAACAGCGGCCGAGAATTCGTGATTCGCCTCCTGATAGCGCTCCAGCAGCAAAAGCGCATTACCACGACTATTGTGAAGCGCCAGTGATAGGACAGGATCACCTTGGAATTTTTTGGCGGCTTGCTCGTAGTATCGCTCGGCCCTTCGAACATCATTTGCCGATGTGTAAAGCGCCCCAATACTTTGTAATACGATTGCCTGACTTCGGAGTTCTCCGATACGCCCGTATATACGATACGCCTCCTGGTAAGAGGCGAGAGCAGCGGCAGCACGATCTTGCACAATATACAAGTTGCCCAGCGACATCCTCAAGTCGCCGCGTACTTTAATTGGTTGATGAACATCTTCAATCAGCTTGATCCCGGCTTCTAACAAACGCTGGGCTTCACCTGGATGATCGGTACGAATCTTTAATTCCGCCTCCAGCCAAAGCGCCGTTGCCATTCCAGCCGCTTGATCCGTCTTGTCTTGGATGCGCGCAGATTCGGCCCGAATCTTTTGGATATAGGACAAGGCGTCCTCTGGCCGCTCAACTAGATGCTGCTTTGCCGCGTTCACGAGAGGTTGGAGATCAACGAGATTTTCGGCTAACGCCGCGCCGGGAAAAGCAACAACTGTGATCGCAAGTGCGATCAAACACCGGCGAAAGGCGCCGATCACGCGCGTTTCCAGAGGCTCTCAGGTCGAATGAAGGGCGAAGCTAGACGATCCTCGCGATCCTCCTTCAACTGATCGTCGAGATAGGCCAGCAGAGCATCGAGCGGGATGGGCCTCGAAATTAAATAGCCCTGAACCATATCGCATCCCATGACGCTCAGCAGAGCAAGCGCCGATGGCGTCTCCACCCCTTCGGCGGTTACTTCCATTTCCAACGCATGCGCAAGGTCAATCGTGGACCGCACAATCAGCGGATCACGGTTGCTCGACGTGAGGTTCGTTACGAACATCTTGTCGATCTTCAACTCTTTCGCGGGGAGTTGCTTTAGATAGGCGAGCGACGAGAGACCGGCACCATAATCGTCGATAGCCAAGGCAATGCCGCTATCTGCGAATTGCTTCAGGTGTCGAATTGCGCTGTCTGGATCCTGAATCACTGCCGTTTCGGTGATTTCGAAGCCAAGCCTTGCCTCCGAATTACCGTCAATTATCGCGCAAGCCTCCGCTACGAACGCAGAATCGGCCAGCAGCACGCCCGAAACATTGATGAAGACAGGAATGTCGTGCCCCGCATCCGCCATCCGCCGCTGGTCCGCAATAACCTGTCGCAACGTCCAGAGCGTCAGCGCGCCGATCTCGTCCGCCTTCTCGGCAACCGAAATGAAATCGCCAGGCAGGATCAGCCCGCGCGTGGGATGCTGCCATCGGATCAATGCCTCGACACCGGCGATCCGCTGCTGGCGGACATTCAGCTTCGGCTGATAGTGGAGAAACATCTCGCCCTGTTCGATGGCGCGCCGCAACTCACGCATGAGCGTCAACGAATCGAAGGCGAGATCGACACGCGAAAGGTCGATCAGGTGAAACCCGCCCGTTCCGGCCGCCACCGTCGCTGCGGACTCGGCGGCCTCGACAAGCCGGGTTTCGTCGCATTGACCGATTGGGCCGGCCGCCACGCCAAGGTGAAGAACCAGCGGATCGCCTTGCACGAGCTCTTCACAGCAGGCTTCAAGCTGCCGCCATATGGTTTCGGCGAACCGCTCAATCGCGTTGAGGTCCCCCGCTGGAAACGCAAATTCGATGATGTCGCGGCCGGCCTCCAAAAGGCTGACATCCGGATGGCGCTCAATTTCCGAAATCAGCGTATCGAAAGCGCGCCGGGTTGCCCCGCGACCGTGATTGCGCCGGATGATCGCATAGTTGCCGATTGAAACGTGCGCGATTCCGTACCAACCCGCCTCGGCTGGTTTCGCGCCTGGATCGATTTGATCACCCGCCCGCACTGGCGCCGCGGCCCCGTCGGCGCGCGCCGCGAGGTCCGTGTCCGCGCCATGGGAGCGCTCAGGTGGCTCGATCATTACCGACATTCCACCAACTGGTTAGCGGATGAGGTTCAACGAATGGTAAACGTCCCGCTGCGGTACGCGCCGCCAACACGTTTCGCAGCCGAATCTCGATTGCCCGATCATTAATTTTCCGTTAACACATTCGGCGTGCGGCAACCGCACGACTGGGAGACAAATGATGTTCGGGTTCAACCTTTTCTTCCGTGACGGCGTTACCGGCAACGAAATCCGTCCGCTCTAAATCTGATCGTTTTTCCGGGCCGGTGGCCGTGCGCCATTGGTTAATGTGTCGCTGGCCCGGAAGCTTGAATATGATGGAGGTCCGCATTTTGCGGGCCTTTTTGTTTGTGCCACGCGGCAACGGCTTTGTGCACCGCAATGACTTGCCGTGACGCGCCGTTGCGCTAAGAGCCGAACTTCCCAGCTGGAAACAGCGTCCTAGCCACAGGGGATCGT
>NZ_JBTMWM010000007.1:0-195258 GCF_054489705.1 Sphingomonas sp. RS6 | reverse complement strand
GGCGGCAAACAGGAGATGCTGGTCCTCGGGACTTGCCTGGACACCATTCTTACCGACGCGCGTCCCCGGTGCGAGGCAGCCGTGCGACGCACGGGAAGCGACCGCTGCGTTGTTGCAAGCCTTGTGGTCGCTGCGCTTCCTTCCAGATTATCAGCGAACGAAATGGCGCACGCAGTTCGATCATCTGTCGCTTCAGGTGAACGGTGATCGGCTACATTCTGGGGTCCGCCCAAGATTGTCTAGTGGCGTCAATTTCCGAGCATGTAGAGCAGGCACGCGGCACGTTCCGTCATGCGCTCAGCGAATAGGTATGCTCGCTGTCGCTGAAAGAGATTCCTGGTCAACTCTGCGGCTCGGTAAGCCGCATAGTGTAGCTGCGACAACGGCGCGACCGAGATACCATTCCTCATCGCATCCAATTCGGACAAACAACCATCGAGTGGCGGAGCCTGGCACGTGGTTTCCATAATGAGCGGCAGCATTCGTAAAATCGTGCGCGCCCTACGATTTGATTGGATAAAATGAAATTACCGCGCCCCCGGCCTCAGGCGATGACACTCCAATTATAACTACGTAATCCGCCACAACGGCTGCATCTCCTTTTATGATCTTGTTCCATTATTGATACGTTGATCAAGAAAACGAATCGTTTGTTTTCTGATGATGTTGAGCACGATTTCTTTGTAATCTAATGAGGAGGGTGTAATGCGCCTTATCACCAAATCCCGTGCAGAACATGTGACGATCACCGGGCAGAACTTGTTCGGGGCGCGAAGTGGAGCGACGCCAGCAATGATCGTTCCCGGGGGCACCACCTCGTGCTTCGCATCCTGCTGCAGCACCTGCACGTGCGGCGTCCTGACCATCGAACCAGCGCGCGCCTGATGTCGCTGCCTCCGTCTCCAAATGATGAAAGGACTAAGATGTCTGTCCAATCACCTCGCCTGATCACCGTGACAATGCCCGCGAATGGCGGCGGCGGATCAAAACAGCTTGCCGAGTTTTACGACAGTGTCTTCGCACTCGGGTTCGGTCGCACGATCAAGGACTCGAACGCCGCTTATCAGACATGGATATCGGCGGGCGTGAAGGTCAATATCGGCGAACGCTATCATGACAGCGAAACCACGATGCTCCATCTGGCAGTCCCTTCGCTTGCCACTTTTCGAGAGAAGGTAGCCAAAGCAGGCGGCAAGATCATGACAGACCCGATATCGCTGGAATATCACAGCGAATTTGTCGAAAATTACCAAGAAAAGTTCGAACAATTCAAGTTCGGCCGCCGTGAAGATGTGACCCCTACCCTGGGATCTTTCCAGATCTGCTGCGATCCCCAAGGGAATCGGTTTGGGATAGTCGAGCTCGAACCTTGGGCAGCCAGGCTGTTTGAACATGGCGAAATTTCCAAGATCGAAATAGCCGAACAGCGCGCTTCTCTTGAGCACGCCGCCCGGCTCGAAGCCTTGGAAACCGGCTGAAACAATCTGAGCTGACGTCGTTGCGCGGCCCGCATCCCCGATCTGTCAGGAAGAACCATGTTGAAACGCAGTAATGCAGCGGAGAGTGGGAACATACTTCCTCTTGCGGCAGCCTCCTATCTTAATTCCTTCAAAAATCTTGCGACGCATATCAAATCAACGGGGATGCGGACAGCGCAGCTGGTATACACCGGCGGGCCTCCGGAGCAGCGAGACGCTGCCCTCGACTTCATTGAAAGTACCCGCTTCAGACGGGGCGATCGTCAATTCGAGCTATCTGTGCGTTCCTACTTCGACGACGAAGCTCTGGTGATGCTTTCACAGGTCGGTCGACGATCGCGCGGAACAGCAGAAATACTGCGATTGGGTGAGCCGTTGGGGTTGCCGGTGGCTCTTGATGAGGTGATCGCATCACGCCGCAGCCTGCGCGAGCTTTCGGGCGAGCCGTTGAAGATCGATCAGCTCGCGACGATCCTGCAATCCGCCGGCGGAATCACGGCGACCGCGACGACGCAGTTGACCGACGGGCGCGACTGCAGCCTGCCGCTGCGCGCCGCTCCGAGCGGTGGCGGCCTGTATCCGATCGACCTGCACTTGGCGGTGCAGTCGCTGCCCGGCCTGGCGCCGGGACTGTACGACTTCCTGCCGCTCGAGAATGCCCTGGTCCGTCTTCCCTGCGAGGACGGCGCGGCAGCCGTAGAGACGATCGTCGCAGCGTTGCCCGGCGACTTTGTCGACGTACGGCTGGCTTCGGCATTCCTGATATTCTCGATGACGCCCTGGCGCAGCATGCGCAAATACGGCCAGCGCGGCCTTCGCTTCGCGCTGATGGAGGTCGGCTACATCGCCGAGAACGTCCATCTGGCCGCCACCGCGCTGGGCACGCCGAGCTGCGACTATGGCGGCTTTTTCGACGATGAGATCGACCGCGTCTTCGACTTCGACGGGCTCAATCGCACAACCATTCACGTCATGGTGCTGGGGGGATGATGTACAATGTCACGGCTGGCGCCGATACCGCCGAGCGACCGGGTTCCGAATCCGGCCCGCGCATCAAGGTTTACTTCAGCGTCGTCGTGCACGACGCCGACCACGTCGAACTGAGATCCGGCTGCTTCAACGCTGTTTCACATTTCCTGACCGATGACGGGAAATCGGGAACCCTCGCCAGGATCGTCGCTGCATTGGACGGCCGGCCGATCCGCGAGGTCGTACGCACGACCGGCGCATCGCGGACGGCAATCGAAGACGCCGTCGATCACCTCTATCAGCTCGGCGCAATAGAGACCGGCCCCAACAGCGCGATCGACGCCTATTTCGAGCGTATCGCACCCGCAATGCGCACACGCGATAGTGCAATCACCGCGCGCATGCCGCTGGCGATCCTTGCCCAGGACGCGATCGGCGACATGATCGCCAACGCCGTCCGAGGATTGCTGCCAGACGCCGAGATCGAGATTCTGGATGACGGGCATCCCATTGTCGAAGCGCTCAACGGTTTGACGCTCGCCAGTTTCGAGCGAGCGCTTGATGCAGCGACCATCCCCGAGCGATTCCAGGCGCTGTCGGGCCGGCTGATCGTCGCGCCGCAACTGCCGATCAATCCCCATTTGGCATTGGTGCTCAATCGCCTTGCACTCGCACTCGAAACGCCCTGGCTGTGGGGAGCGATGGACGGTCCGACGTGCTTTGTCGGCCCGCTGACGGTCCCCCGGGCGGCGTCGTGTTTTCAATGCTGCGAAACCCGCGTGACGATGAACCTGCGCGAAACGGCATCCTACCAGCGATACAAGGCGGCCCTTGCGGCAGGGGCGGCACAACAGGCGCCGTTCGCGATCGAGGCCGCGCTACAGCACATCCTGGCCGGGCACTTGGCGCTGGAAGCCGTCAACTTCCTGACGACCGGTTCCGCGTTCACGATCGGCAAGACGCTGTCGCTGTACCTCCCCACCATGGAATTCTGCTTCCACGACATCCTGCGCCTGCCCGGCTGCCCCGCCTGCGGACCAGAGCCCTATGTCGACGAGCCCGAACTCTATTTCGACATGCGCGCCGTTCTCTCGGAAGAAGCGGGAGGCAGCCGATGATCTGCGAGAGCACGGACCTGGCGCGCCTCACGCCCCAGATCCGCAGCCTTGCCCAACGGACGATGAGCCCGCTGACTGGCGTGACGCGCAGCGTTGGCGTCTTCCTTGGCAACAGGGAAGAACCTCGTTTCGTCGTCGCCGGCGCTGAACTGACCGGAATGCACGTGATCCAGGGGCGCAATCCCCCCAGCCGATCGATGCATATCGGCGGGTGCGGCGCCACGCCTTCGGAAGCGATGCTGCCGGCGCTTGCCGAGGCGCTGGAACGCTATGCGCAGCTCCACGCAGGCATGCGGCCCGCACGATCGAGCCGGTTCGCAAGCTGGCAAGCAATGGCGGACGATGGAATGGATGCGATCGCCCCGGATGGTTTCCGCTATTTCACCGATGACCAGCAGCGCAATGAACGCCACCCGTTTCGGCACCCCGGCCCGGACGACCCGTTGCACTGGACCCAAGGCTTGTCGCTGGTGTCGGGAAACCGCGTGCACGCGCCGAGCCAATTGCTGTTCCTCGGCTACACGCCACAAACCCAGCAGGGCGAGCCGTGGATTGCCCCGGCGGTAACCACCGGCACCGCCGTGCATATCGCGCCCCTGCCCGCCCTTCGGAACGCAATGCTGGAGCTTACCCAGCTCGATTGCGCGATGGGCCATTGGTACGGCAACAAGCCGGCGATCCGTATCGGATCCGATGCACGCACCCGACGGATCGACAAGACGGTGGCCCGGCTGACGGGACGGTTCGCGACCGCCCATCCCCAATTCTATTTTTTGCCGAATGCCGATCTGAGCGGATTCACCGTCGCTTGCCTGATGTCCGATCGGACAGGGACGCCTGCCGCCGTCGTTGGCCTGGGATCCGACACGCGCCTGGAAGAGGCGATGTACAAGGCATTCTCTGAGTCATCGGGCATCTATCAGCTCGCCAAGCTGATCCTGCTGCAGGAGCAGGAGGCAAGCGGCGGCGCGCCGATCGAGATCGATACGGACGGCATCTATGACCTGGATCTCAATGTCGTCTTCTATGCGCAGTCGCGCAATGGCGAGCGGCTGCGCGAGCGCTTTCAAGAAGGCCCCACCATCTCTGCGTCGCAACTCCCGGCGGACTCGCCCGAGCCGGCCGGCGCCGACATCGCAACGCTGATCGAGGATTATCGTCGCACCGGCAAGGAACTGCTCTATTACGATCTGACCACGCCCGACCTGCGAAGCGTGGGGTTCTATGCGATCCGGGTCTGGTCACCGGATACGATCAGCCTTTCGCTGCCGAGCGTGCCCGCTATGGGGCACCCACGCCTGAATGCCTATGGCGGCGCACGCTTCGATGCGGGGGTGCATCCCTATCCCTGACCCGGCCCGTCTTGCGGCCATGCTGGCCTTATTGCTCGCCGCGGCGGCGGCGCCCGCAACCGCCGCCTATACGCGCGCACTTGCCGGCACCTTGCTGCCCCACCGCACCGCGCAAATCGCAGCGGATGGCCTGAGCAATTATGCGGCCCTGCTGATGACACTCGCACTTGTCGGAATCGGCACATTCGGCCTGCCTCTACTGTGGAGCGGTTGGATCGACGATCACGGCGCGCCCTATGCCACCGCACTCGCATTGGTCGCGGCCCCGCTGATCGGGCGGACCGCGTTCGCGATGGACCTGGCCCTGGGCCGGCGACGGAGACGGCGCGCGATTCCCGTCGCCGCCCCCGCACAGCGCCGGGCACGGATCGCGCGTCATTCCCCCTGGCAAGCGCTGCCGCCCCAACAGGCGGCAATGCCGCGCGCGGGCACCACCGAACCTGGCCTGACAGACATCGCCGGCGCCGATCGACGCCTGCTGGTCGGCATCGGCATATTGGAGGAAATTGCGGTCCGAGCGCTGCCAATCATCGTCATTGCCACGCTTTGGCCAAACATTCCCAACGTGTTGACAGCGGCGTGCATCGGCATCTGGTTCGCGGCGCTGCACGCGCGTTTTGAACCGAGCGAGTTTTTCCGCAAACTGCCGCTATCGGCCGGTGCGACCGCGCTGCTGCTGACGGGCGGCCCGATCCCGGCTGCGCTGGCCCATGCACTGTTCAACCGCGCGGTGGCCGAGCGTCACCGCACGGCAGCAATCGTGTGACGGTTCCGATGATCGCGTTATCCGAGCCCCTGATCTTCGTGGCGGCGATCGCGCTTTATTATGGCGTGCTGGCCCGGTTCGCCGACCGTGCGGTACTACGGCTGATTTTGCGGCGCCATCGCGCACCGGGCGACGCCAATGTGAGCGACATGATGGCGATCGTGGACATCAGCGTAGCTGCAACCTTCCAGCTGGCGCTCGTGATCGGACTAAGCGTCTTGTTCGCCGTGCCAGCAACGACGCTCCTGTGGCGGGGATGGACCGTCGAATTGTTCGCGATCACGCCGGCGCTCGCCGTTGCCGAATTGTCAGCAGCGTCGATGCTGGCGAGCGTTGCACTGGCGGCGCTTCCAAAGGGAAAGGGTGGCGACTGGCGTGCGATGATGAATGCCGGGTGGCTGCGATCCTTCCTGCGTGCCGGCCGAGGCCGCTGGCGGATCGCCGCGGGAGCGGTGCTAATCGTCTATATCGGGGCCGAGGAGTTCCTGTTTCGTGCCGTGGCGCTCGACGCATTCAAAGGATGGGGAACGCCGGGCGCGGTCGTCGCGTCGACGCTCCTGTTCCTCGTCGCCCAATGCGCCGGCATGCCATCCGTGCGTCATGCGCTGTTTCCGCTGGCCGGCGCAGCGGTAATGGGGCCGGTCCATTGCGCGCTTGCGATCGAAGGCGCGCCGCTGTCGATGCTGATCATCATCCACCTGCTGTTCTTCCTCGCCGCCACCACGACCGGCCCGAGCCTGGCCGGCGCAACCACCCGGATGGAGGCCGCCTGATGAAATTCGGACTCTCGCTGCTGCCCGATGCGGCCCCCGGCGAGAAATCGCCGGTCGATTATTATCGCGATGCGATGGCCATGAGCGCGATGGCCGATGACGGTGGCATGCACACGGTGAAGATGACCGAACATTACGGCCACCCCTATGGCGGCTATTGTCCCGATCCGCTGATGTTTCTGGTCGCGGTTGCACAGACAACGCGTCGCATCCGCGTGATGACAGGATGCATCCTGCCGGTGTTCCACCATCCCGTGCAGCTCGCCAGCCGCATCGCGCTGGCCGACGTTCTGACAGGCGGGCGGCTGGACGTGGGCTTTGCCCGTGCGTTCCTGCCCAGCGAATTCGACTGCCTGGGGATCGATCTCGACGAGAGTCCGGCCCGGTTCGAGGCCGTCACCCGAGCCGTCGCGCAGCTGTTCGATCAGGGCAGCGCCAGCGCAGACACACCCTACTTCGCCTATCGCGAGGTGGCGTTGTTGCCGCCCCCCGTGCAGCGCCCGCACCCGCCCTTCTGGGGCGCCGCGGCACGATCGCGCAGCAGCTTTGCCCGCATCGGTGAAAACGGGTTCAACCTCCTGACCGCATTCACAATTCAGTCGAAGGAGCATCTGCGCGAACAGATCGCCGTCTATCGCGACAGTCGCGCCGATGCAGGCCATGCAGGGCCGGGCAAGGTGACGATGCTGGTTCCGCTGTTCGTCGATCGCGACGATGCCGCCGCGCGGCGCAAGGGCTTTTCCTATCTTCGTCGGTATCACGCGACATGGGAGCGGGCATCGACCGCCTGGCGGGGTCGCCAATCAAGTGCCTATCCCGGCTATACCGATTTGGACCGCCAGCTGAGCGCCTTTTCCCCCGAAGACCTGTTCGACAACGGCAGCCTTGCTTTCGGCGATCCCGCCCGCGTGTGCGACCGGGCCGAGCGCCTTGCCGATCTGTTCGGCGTCGACCAGATTTTGTGGAATGTCGATTTCGGCGCGATGCCGCGCGCCGATGCGCTCGGCTCGCTCGACCTTTTTCTAGAGCATTGCATGCCGGTACTGACGAACAAGGCCGAAGCCACGGCAACCGAACTCACCGGTTGACCGGCCCCGATCGTCAGGGTCGCCGGAAGGTCCAGCGCCCGGAATCGCTCGCCGGATCGAACGGCATTAGCGCAGGCGTACTCCGGCCGATCGCGACGAGCGCCTTTGGCTGCTTCTCATCAGATTGAGCTTTGGGCTGGATGCGATAGGTGCCGTCGGTCAGCTGATCGATCCGCCAAAGCTGCTCCGGCGCGCCGGTGAAGGTGGGAACCGCCTGCACGCTGCCTTCCGGCCCAACCGCCAGCGCGCGTTCGGTGCCGGCGATCAGTATCTTGTAGTATGGCGCACCGAACGCACCACCCGCGCCTTCCGCTGGTGAGATCGCCCATTGCTGATGCGCGCGGATCATATAGTCGCCCAGATCGACCTCGATTGCGCCCGCCGGCCAGCTCACACGGTTTTCCGCCAGCGTCTGATTGGCGATCGGACCGGTGGGGTCGCCCGGGCTGGCGAAGAAACTGCGCCGCGCATCGAACGGCATCCGCACGAAGTCGACCGCGAGTTCCAGCGCGCCGCCGCTGCGCTCGGACTGGATTTCATAGGTGCCGGCAGGCAGGTTCTCGCCCGCGACAGGCCAGCCATCCTTCCACAGCAGCGGCATGATGCCGAGCACGCTGCGCCCGCCGCGATCGAGATCGGCCTCATAGTGCATCGAGAATTTCTCGACGCCCTGGCCAAGATCTAGCAGGCCGAAATGGCCCGGCCCATATTGCCGCCCGCGCCCCGCCACGACCAGCTTGCCGCCCCCCTTGAGCAACGGCACGCCCATATTGTCGACATACGGCCCGGTGGGACTGCGCGAACGGCCGACACGGATGTTGTAGGACGAATTCGGCCCGTCGCAGCAGGTGCCGTGGGTGCCGAGCAGATAATACCAGCCGTCGCGGTGGAGCAGCGCCGTCGCTTCCATGTCGATCGCGATATCGACCGGCTCGTTGCCCGCCAGCCGCGCGCCGGTCTTCGGATCGAGTTCGATCATGCGGATATAGCCGAAATAGGTGCCGTAACTCAGCCAGAGCCGCCCATCGACATAGAGGAAGGCGGGATCGATCGCATCGGCAGGCTCCAACCCGTTGGTCGAGGCGACCGTGCCGACGTCGTGATAGCCGAACTCGGGCGACTTGGGATCGAGCGAGCGCGTCCACATTACCTTCACGTTGCTGGCATGGCCGCCGTTCATGCCGCCGCCGCCGACCGCATAGCTCACATAATAGCGGTCGCCAATCTTGATGACGTCGGGCGCGACGCCGCCGCCCGGCCGCTCGCCGCCGCTGCGCCATTCCCAGCCATCCTCGGACACCAGCCCGCCGCCGCGCGTGCCGAACGTCCACCAGCGGCCGTCCGAATAGGTGATGGTCGAGGGATCGTGGATGAACGGCTCGCCGGCCAGTTGGGCAAAGGCGGTGGGCGACTGCGCGAGCAGGAACAGCGCGCTTAGAGACAGGGCGAACTTCATCGGGCTCCTCACTTCACGTCGATCTTGAGGTCGCGGATCGGCTTGCCGTTCTCGTCGACAAAGCGCGCGCAGAAGTCGCTCAGGCCCGGCCCGTTGATCACCGCGCCGCGCAGGACGTTGCGTCCCTTTTTCAGTGTGATCGGCCGTGACAGCACATCGTCCATCACCATGCGGCGATCACCGAAGAGACCGGCGACTTCGCTGCCGTTGAGCCACCAGCGCGACGCAGAATTGGACCCCATCGCCAGCCGCACGCCGCGCATCTCGCGCGGGGCATCGATCACCGTCACCGCCCAGAAGATCACGCCATAGGTCGGCTTGCCGAGCCCTTGAGCAAGGTAGAACAGCTTGACGTCGAACAGGCTGGAATCGAGCGCATGCCAGCGCAGCGATCCGGCCTGCTGGCCATCGCGCGGCACCGCGTCGAACGCGCCGGGAAAGGTGCCGGGCGCCAGCGCCTCGCGAACATAGCTGGGAGTGAAGCCGGTGTTGGTGCGATTGGGCTTCACCACCGGTTCGAGCAGCAGCCAGCGGCGGATGAAGCCATCCGCATCGGGCGTGGTCGGCGTGGCACCGGCGGGCGTGAAATAGGGAGCGAGCCCGGTCGGCGGCGGCAGCTTTTCCTCGACCATGCCGGCCGTCTGCGCATGAAGCTCGCCTGGTGCGAGCAAGGTCAATGCCGATACGGCCATGCACGCGCATGCCGCCAAACGGGCTTTGCCCATCGCCTCTGTCTCCTCTCCCCCAGCGACTCGTGCGGTCGCCGTTGTTATCGGTAACAGCATGGCTAGGGTGAGACGCACTGCGCCGTCAACTGCTGAAACAAGAAGCAGCGCGACAGAGTCACCGAAATCAGCCTTTTATCGCGCTATATCATATATTTACGATGGCGCGTGCAGATCTTCTAAATGCACTGATAGTGCTTGATTTTCTCGGACTAAACTGTCGTATTAATTGCGCTAGAAGAACGCATCCAGGACCGTCGGCTGGGCGCTGACGGCACTCAGGGGGAGGAACGCCGTGAAGACCGCTTTCGTCGCCGTGGCCGCGACCATGCTCACCATGCAACCAGCGGTGGCGCAAACCGCGCCCGCCCCGATCGCCGAGGACTTCAAGCCGTCTGCGCTCAACCAGCCGGGGCAACAATATCCGCAGGTCAATTCGCAAGGCTATGCCCGTTTCCGCATCGTCGCGCCCGAGGCAAGCAGCGTGAAGGTCAGCCTGGGACTCGGCGGCCGCGGCGGCACGACGCTCACCAAAGCGCCGGACGGCAGCTGGACCGGCACCACCGAAGGCCCGCTGGACGAGGGCTTTCATTATTATCACCTCACCGTCGACGGCGGCACGTTCAACGATCCGGGCGCGCGCAACTTCTATGGTTCGACGCGCTGGGAAAGCGGCATCGAGATTCCGGCGCACGACGCCGATTTCTACGCGCTGAAGGATGTGCCCCACGGCCGCGTCGAACAGATCCTGTTTCCGTCGCCCAGCACCGGCACCCAGCGCCGCGCCTTTGTCTACACGCCACCGGGCTATGAGAAGAATGACGGCACGCGCTATCCCGTGCTCTATCTCCAGCATGGCTGGGGCGAGGACGAAACCGCCTGGGCCAATCAGGGCCATGCGAACCTGATCCTCGACAACCTGATCGCCGCAGGGAAGGCGCGGCCGTTCCTGATCGTCATGACCTATGGCATGACGAATGAAGTGCGGCCGGGCGGCCTTGGCAGTTTCGACATCAAGCCGTTCCAGACGGTGCTGCTCGACGAACTGATCCCTTATATCGACAGCCATTATCGGACGCTGGCCGATCAGCCGCACCGCGCGATGGCGGGGCTGTCGATGGGTGGTTTCGAGACGAAGTTGATCGCGCTCAAGAACGTCGATCGCTTCGGCTATATCGGGCTGTTGAGCGGCGGCACGATCTCGCTCGACGATGTCAACGGGACACCCGGCTATCGCGACAAGGTGAAGCTGAGTTTCGTGAGCTTCGGTAGCCGCGAACTCGAAGGCGGTCGCGCCGGCCCGCCGGGAGGGCCGCGGGTCGATCCGCGCGCCAATGCGGCGGCACTGAAGGCGGCGGGTATCCCGAGCGCCTTCTACGTCTCACCGAACACAGGTCACGAATTCCAGACGTGGCGGCGCAGCCTGCACGAACTCGCGCCGCTTCTTTTCAGGGACTGATGTTGCCCCGGCCCGAGCGCGGCGGCCTGCGACTGCGCATGCTGCCGCGACGGGCCTGAACGGTCGGGTCGCTATTTGCGGTCCTTGCGGCCCCCGCGCCAGTACAGCAGCCCAGCGACGATCGCGGCAGACCCGACGCCGATCGCAGCGCCCATGCCGATCTGGCGATTGCTCGGCATCCGGCGACGCTTGGCCTCTGCCATTTCCTTGGCTGCCGCGATCGCCTCGCCGCCAGCGCTATCCTCGTCGTGCGGCGCCTCTTCGATCGGATAGGGCGACTTGGCTTCTTCGGGCACGGGGGGCTTTTTGGTCATGGTCATCCTTCGTCCTACGCCGATCCACAACGCACCGATTCATGCGGCGGTTTCGCCTCCACTTGCAACCGACGGGCACCGCCCGCAATAGCTGGCTGCGATGAACCCGATTTATTCCCGGATGGGCACCACCATCTTCGAAGCGATGTCCGCCAGGGCGCGGGCAACGGGCGCGATCAATCTGGGCCAGGGGTTTGCCGACGGGCGTGGGCCGGACGCAGTTCTGGATGCCGCCGCGCGCGCGCTGCTCGATCGTTCGAACCAGTATCCGCCGATGGCCGGCCTGCCGGAGCTGCGCAGCGCCGTCGCCGAACATTATGCCCGGCATCAGGGCCTGAACCTCCAGCCCGACGAGGTCATCATCACCTCCGGCGCGACCGAGGCACTGGCCGCCACACTGCTGGCGCTGATCGAGCCGGGTGACGAAGTGGTTTGCTTCCAGCCGCTCTACGATGCCTATGTGCCGCTGATCCTCCGGGCCGGCGGGGTGCCGAAATTCGTCAGGCTCAGCCCGCCGTCATGGCGGATCGAACGTGCAGCGATCGAGGCGGCGATCACGGCGAAGACCCGCCTGATCCTGCTCAACAATCCGCTCAACCCCGCCGCGACGATGGCAAGCGCCGAGGAACTGGCGATGCTGGCGGATTGCTGCGTCGCGCACGATCTGATCGCGATCTGTGACGAGGTGTGGGAGCATGTGACCTTCGATGGCGCGCGTCACCTGCCGCTGATCGGCTTTCCGGGAATGCGCGAGCGCACCGTCAAGATCGGCAGCGCGGGCAAGATCTTCGCGCTGACGGGGTTCAAGGTCGGTTGGATGTGCGCGGCGCCCCCGATCGCGCGCGTGCTCGCCAGGGCGCATCAATTCCTCACCTTCACGACACCGCCAAACCTGCAATGGGCGGTGGCGGAAGGCCTGGCGACGCAGGATGGCTGGGTTCAGGCCGCGTGCCGGCAGTTCGAGCGCGGCAGGGACCGGCTGGCCGATGGCCTGACCGGGGCGGGGCTGGCCGTGCTGCCCAGTGCCGCGACCTATTTCCTGTCCGTCGATCTCACCGCCTCCGGCCTGTCGATCGACGACGTGACCTTTGCCAACCGGCTGGTCGAGGAAGCGCGCGTGGCGACCATCCCGGTATCGGCCTTTTATGCCGATGATCCGGTCACCAACGTCGTCCGCTTCTGCTTCGTCAAGGAAGACGCGGTCCTCGACGCAGCAATCGAACGGATCGCCGACTGGCTGCCCGCCGCGCGGGCGTGAGGCCTGCCGCGGATCAGTGTGCCCAGTCGAGCGTCTCGGCAGTCACCCAGCCATTGACGTAATTGAGATAGAATAGCGCGAACAGGATTGTCGCGACGATCGTTGTGCGCGCCGCGATGCGCAGGAAGTTGAATTCATGCGGCGCGCTGGGGGACTGGCCCGGCACAAGCGGCGCACCGACTTCCTCGCTGGTGCGCACGCCGAACGGCAGGACGAAAAACACCGACATCGCCCAGAACAGGAAATAGATCGCGAGCATCGACTGCCATTTCATGGCGACAGCCTAGCCCTCGATCAGCAGCACGTCCACAACCGGCTTCTTGCCGGTGAAGCGCGTGGCGACGCGGCGCACCGCCAGCCTCAACGCCTCGCGCAGCGCCTCCCGGTCGCGGCTCGCCTTGCCGACTGCGGCGGCAGCGGCATCGGCGGCGGCGGCGATCATATCGTCGCGATCCTCCTCCACCGGCACGCCTTGGACGCGAACCTGCGGATGACCGATCAGCCCGCCCTTGCGGTTGATCGCGACGGCAACCGACATCTGGCCATACAGCGCCAGCCGCCGGCGTTCGCCCATCGTCGCGCCGTCCGCCGGCAGGATCACATCGCCGTCGAGCACCAGGCGCCCGGCCGGCGCGAAGCCGATCTTTTCCGGCTTGCCGGGGGCCAGCCGGACGATCTCGCCATTCACCTGCGTCACCGCCTTGGGCACGCCCTGTTCGAGCGCGAAGCGGGCCTGTTCGTGCATGTGGCGAATCTCGCCATGCACCGGCACGATGATCTCCGGGCGGATCCACTTGTACATCTCGGCGAGTTCGGGCCGCCCCGGATGGCCGGAGACGTGCACAAAGGCCTGACGGTCGGTGATGATGTCAACGCCCTTGTCGGCAAGCGTGTTCATGATCTTGCCGATCGCGATCTCGTTGCCGGGGATCTGACGCGAGGAGAAGACGACGAGGTCGCCCTCGTGCAGCTTGAGCACATGGCTGCCCTCGGCGATACGGTTGAGCGCGGCGCGCGGCTCACCCTGGCCGCCGGTGGCGACAATCAGCACGCGCGAGGGCGGCAGCGTCATCGCCGTCTCAAAGTCCACCGTCTCCGGGAAATCGCGCAGATAGCCGGTCGCCTTGGCGACGCGGATGATCCGGTCGAGCGAGCGCCCGGCGACGCACAGTTCGCGGCCGGTGTCGCGGGCGACTTCGCCCAGCGTCTGCAGCCGCGCGGCGTTCGAGGCGAAGGTGGTGACGAGCACCCGGCCCTTGGCGCCGGCGATCACCTCGTCCAGGCCCTTGCGCACCTCGGCCTCGGAACCCGACGCTTCAGGGTTGAACACGTTGGTCGAGTCGCACACCAGCGCGAGCACACCCTTATCGCCGATCGCGGTCAGTTCCTCGGCGGTGGAGGCGCCGCCCAGCGAGGGGGCGTCGTCCAGCTTCCAGTCGCCGGTGTGGAAGACGTTGCCGTAGGGCGTCTCGACCAGCACCGCATTGCCCTCGGGGATCGAGTGGGCGAGCGGGGTATAGGTGATCCTGAACGGGCCGATGTCAAACGGCCCCTCTTCCTTGACCACGTTGAGCTCGACGCGGTCTTCAATGCCTTCCTCGGCCAGCTTGCCGTGGATCAGGCCGGCGGTGAACGGCGTCGCATAGAGCGGCACGCCCAGATCGGCGGCGAGATAGGGCAGCGCACCGATATGATCCTCATGCCCGTGCGTCAGCACGATGCCGAGCAGGTCGTCCAACCGCTCCTCGATGAACTGGAGGTCGGGCAGAATCACGTCGATGCCCGGATAGCTGGCATCGCCGAAGGTGATGCCGCAATCGACCATCAGCCACTTGCCCTGGCAGCCATAAAGATTGACGTTCATGCCGATCTCGCCCGAGCCGCCAAGGGCGAGGAAGAGCAGTTCTTTACCTGGTGTCACTTAATTTCCTTGCTGGCTGCGTTCCCACAGCATGGCCAAGCCCTGGATGGTGAGATCGGGCTCGATCGTATCGAACACCGATGTATGCGTTTCGAACAGAATGGCCAGCCCACCCGTCGCAATAACCTTGGACGGACGCCCCACCTCGGCCTTGAGCCGCGCGACCAGCCCCTCGATCATCGCGATATAGCCCCAATAAATGCCGATATGCATCTGATCGACGGTGTTGCGGCCGACCACGCTGGTCGTCTCCGGCGCGGAAATGGCGATGCGGGGCAGCTTGGCGGCAGCGGTGACCAGCGCATCGAGCGACAGGTTGATGCCCGGAGCGATGATCCCGCCCTTATAGGCGCCGCGATAATCGACCACGTCGAAGGTGGTCGCGGTGCCGAAATCGATGATGATCAGGTCGCCTGCGTGCCGCGCGTGGCCGGCCAGCACGTTGAGCGCACGATCGGCGCCGAGGTTCTGCGGCTCGTCGACGTCGAGTGCGAAGCCCCATTCGGCGCTGCCCTTGCCGGCGATTACCGCTTCGGTGTTGAAATATTTGGTGGCGAGCACCTGAAGATTGTGGAGCGCTCGCGGAACCACCGTGCCGACGATCACGCCGGTCACTGCGCCGCGGTCAAAGCCTTCCAGCGCCAGCAGCTGGCTGAGCCACACGGCATATTCGTCGGCGGTGCGGCGCGGGTCGGTGGCGATGCGCCAGCGGGCGCGGATCTCGCCGCCGTCCACCAGCGCGAACACGACATTGGTATTGCCGGCGTCGATCGCGAGCAGCATCGCCCTTCCCTCTTTCTCGTTACAGCAGGAACACGTCGCCCGCGTGAATGGCACGGGTCGTGCCGTCGGCCAAGCGCAGGATCAGCGCGCCACTCGAATCCAGCCCGCCGAACAGGCCGTCATGGCTGGTCCCGTCGGAGAGCCGCGCGGTGAGCGCCGTGCCCTCGGGATGCGCCTTTGCGAGCCAGCGCTCGCGCACCCGCCACATGCCCTCGCCCCGCCAGCACTCCAGCCAGCGGCCGAAACTCTCGGCGAGCACTTCGGCGAAAATATCGGGGGCGACGGTAACGCCCTGCGCGGCAAGGCTTGTCGCGGCGCGGTCGAGCCCCTCGGGCGCCGCCGCGAGGTTGACGCCGATGCCGACCGCGATCGCATCCCCTGCCCGCTCGAGCAGGATACCCGAGAGCTTGGCGCCCCCGACCAGCAGGTCGTTGGGCCATTTGAGCATCGGCTGCACGCCAAACGCGCGCACCGCCTCTTCCAGCGCCACGGCGGACAGCAGAGCCAAAGTCGCCGGCGAGGGATCGGTCGGGCGCACCCGAACCAGCGTGGAGATATAGAGATTGCCCGCGGGCGAAACCCAGGCGCGCCCCTGCCGGCCCTTGCCGGCGGTCTGGCGTTCGGCCCGGAGCCACAGCCCTTCCCCGGCGCCCGAAAGTGCCAGGGAAAGGATGTCGGCATTGGTCGATCCCGTCTCGGCGACGGTACGGATCACTGGGATCAGAACAGCGCCTTCGCCGCCACCAGCGACCAGGTGCCGAGCGCGCCGAACACCAGCCAGCCGATCGGCGAGATGACGACCGCGCTGATCGCGATCAGCCCGCCCTCAACCAGATCGGTCTTACCCGAGAAGGCAGGCGCCGGCTCGTCGAAGTACATCGTCTTGATGACCTTGAGGTAATAGAAGGCACCGATCGTTGAAGCCGCCGCAGCGACGACCGCGAAAACACGAAGGTCGGAATGCCACGCTGCCATGAACACGCCCAGCTTGGCGAAGAAACCGAGCAGCGGCGGGATGCCGGCTAGGCTGAACATGAAGATCGCCAGCGCCGCCGCCAGCCCCGGACGGGTCCGCGACATGCCGGAGAGGCTCGCGATCGTCTCGATCTGCTCACCGTCCTGCCCGCGCATCTGCAGCACCACGAGGAAGCTGCCGATGGTCATGACCACGTAGATCGCCATGTAGACGAGCACGCTCGCCACGCCCTGCTCACCGCCCGCAGCGAGACCAACAAGGGCGAAGCCGACATTGTTGATCGACGAATAGGCGAGCAGGCGCTTGATGTTGCTCTGGCCGATCGCCGCCACCGCACCGAAGATGATCGAGGCGAGCGAGGCGAAGATCACGATCTGGCGCCATTCGAAGATCGCCGGGCCCATCGCGTCGACCGCGACGCGGACCGCCATCGCCACCGCCGCCATCTTGGGCGCCGAGGCGAAATAGGCGGTGACCGGAGTGGGCGCGCCTTCATACACGTCCGGCGTCCACATGTGGAACGGCACGGCCGAGATCTTGAAGGCGAGACCCGCGAACACGAACACCAGGCCGAACAGCAGGCCGGTGTGCTGCGCACCGGCGAGGCCGGCATGATAGGCGCCCTCGATGCCCTCGAACAGCGTGGTGCCGGCAAAGCCGTATACCAGGCTGATGCCGTAGAGCAGGATGCCCGAGGCCAGCGCACCCAGCACGAAATATTTCAGGCCCGCTTCGGCCGAGCGCGTGTCCCGCCGCATGAAGCTGGCGAGGATGTACGCCGAGAGGCTCTGCAGCTCGAGGCCGACATAGAGCGTCAGCAGGTCGCCCGCCGACACCATCATGCCCATGCCCACCGTGGAGAGCAGGATCAGCACCGGATATTCCGGCCGCAGATCCTCGCCCGAGGTGCGCTGGAAGAACTTCGGCGCAATCAGGATCGATACCGCCGCAGCAACATAGATCACAACCTTGGCGAACGTGGCGAAGGCGTCGGCGCGGTAAAGACCGCCGAACGCGATCCCACCCGTCGAGGACGGCCCCGTCAGCGCGATGCCGGCGCCGGCGAGCAACGCCACCGAGGCCCAGCTCACCAGCTTGGTCGATGCCTGGCCACCCCAGGCGGCCACCATCATCAGGACGATCGAGCCTACCGCGAGTACCAGCTCGGGCAGCGTCATCAGGAGTTGCATCGAATAGGCCATCAGTGCGCCTCCCCGTGCGCGGAGGCTTCATGCGCGGGGGCCGCCTGCGGCGAACCCGGCGTGGGTTTGGAGTCGCTGATCGCAGCGGTGTGCGCGGCGCTGTCGAGGCGCTGCGTCAGCCGCGCGACGTCGGCGCGCATCGGTTCGGTGAAGCTGTTCGGGTACACGCCCATCCACAGCACCACGGCGGCCAGCGCCACGAGCATCGCCACTTCGCGGCCGTCGAGGTCCGGCATCGCCTTCACATCGTCCTTGGTCAGGTCGCCCCACACCACCCGACGGAACAGGTAGAGCATATAGGCGGCGCCCAGGATGATGCCGGTGGTGCCGATCAGCGCGGTCCAGGTCGAAACCTGGTAGACGCCGGCGAGGCTGAAGAATTCGCCAACGAAGTTGCTGGTGCCCGGCAGGCCGATCGAGGCCATGGTGAACAGCAGGAACAGCACGGCATAGCGCGGCATGTTGATCGCCAGGCCGCCGTACCGGTCGATCTCGCGGGTGTGCAGGCGATCATAGATGATGCCGACGCACAGGAAGAGCGCGCCCGAGACCACGCCGTGGCCCAGCATCACCATCATCGCACCGTCGATGCCGTTCGCGTTGAAGGCGAACAGGCCCATGGTGACGATCGCCATGTGCGCGACCGACGAATAGGCGATCAGCTTCTTCATGTCGCTTTGCACCAGGGCCACGAGCGAGGTGTAGACCACCGCCACGCAGGACAGCGCGAACACCAGCCACATGAACTGGACCGAGGCGACCGGGAACATCGGCAGCGAGAAGCGCAGAAAGCCATAGCCGCCGAGCTTCAGCAGCACGCCCGCCAGGATCACCGAACCGGCGGTCGGCGCCTGCACGTGCGCGTCGGGCAGCCAGGTATGGACCGGCCACATCGGCATCTTCACCGCGAACGAGGCGAAGAAGGCCAGCCACAGCCAGGTCTGCCAGTTGGCCGGGAAGTCATGCGCCATCAGCACCGGGATCGAGGTGGTGCCGGTGTTCAGCACCATCGCGATCATCGCGATGAGCATCAGCAGCGAGCCGAGCAGCGTGTACAGGAAGAACTTGTACGACGCGTAGATGCGGTTCACGCCGCCCCAGATGCCGATGATCAGGTACATCGGGATCAGGCCACCTTCGAAGAAGATGTAGAACAGGAACAGGTCCTGCGCGGCGAAGGTGCCGATCATCAGCACTTCGGTGGCGAGGAACGCTGCCATGTACTCGGGCACGCGCTTGGTGACCGAAAGCCAGCTGGCGCCGATGCAGATCGGCATCAGGAACAGCGACAGCTCGATCAGCAGGAAGGCGAAGCCGTCGATGCCGAGCGCCCAGGAGAACTCGACGCCGCCCATCTTGAACAGCGTGACATGCTCGACGAACTGCCACTGCGGGGCACCGTCGCCC
The DNA here is from genome assembly GCF_054489705.1 of Sphingomonas sp. RS6. Lineage (NCBI taxonomy): Bacteria > Pseudomonadati > Pseudomonadota > Alphaproteobacteria > Sphingomonadales > Sphingomonadaceae > Sphingomonas > Sphingomonas sp. RS6. The sequence continues at coordinate 176,213 of NZ_JBTMWM010000007.1, read as the reverse complement.
ACCTGGAAATGCATCCAGAGAAACACGCCGAGCGCCAGATTGACGAGCGTCGCGAAGAGCGCCGTCCAGCGGGCAGCCTGCGCGCTGAGGAACAGGCACAGCACCGCCGCGATGGCAGGCACGGCGAGCAGGACGGAAAGGATCGGAAAGCCGGTCATTTTTCCATCACCCCGCAATGACCCAGGTGAGCGCGGCCGTGAGCCCGATCAGCATGACGAAGGCATAGGTGTAGAGATACCCCGATTGCAGCTTGACGGCGCCTACGCTGCCGATCTGCACCAGGCGCGCCGCGCCATTGGGGCCGAACCGGTCGATCGTCTGCTCGTCGCCGCGCTTCCAGAACAGCCGCCCGATGGCGAATGCGGGACGCACGAAGAGCAGATTGTAGAGCTCGTCGAAATACCACTTGTTGAGCAGGAACAGATACAGCGGACGCACCTGCTCGGCGAAGGCCGCCGGGAAGCCCGGCGAAACGATGTACGCGTAGATCGCGGTGCCCAGGCCCAGCAGCATCGCCACCGTGGCCGAGAGCTTCACCCACACCGGCACCTCGTGCATCGCGTGCATCAGGTGCTCGTTGAAGGCGAGCGCGCCGTGCCAGTAGGTTTCGCCCGCGGTTGGCTCGATGAACGCGCCGTGGAAGACGAAGCCGGCCAGCACCGCGCCGATCGACAGCAGGATCAGCGGGATCAGCATGACCAACGGGCTCTCGTGCGGGTGATAGCCCGCCGTACCCTCGGTCTCGTGCTCGTGGAGCGCATGGGCACCGTGCGGGGTGTGGCCCGAATCTTCCTGCGCCGGGGCATTGGCCTGCTCGCTGCCATGGCCGTGCGTGTCGTGCGCGTCATGATGATGGTCACCATGGCCGTGCGCGTCGTGCACCGCGTGCTGGATGTGCTCCGAAGCGGCCCAGCGCGGCTTGCCGTGGAAGGTCAGGAACACCAGGCGCCACGAATAGAAGCTGGTGAGCAGCGCCACGATCACGCCGACCCAGAACACGCCGACATTGCCGGCGGCAAAGCTCGCCTCGATGATCGCGTCCTTCGAGTGGAAGCCGGCGAAGCCGAACGCCACCGGGTTGCCGAACAGCGCGGGGATGCCGACGCCGGTGATGGCGAGCGTGCCCATCATCATCGCCCAATAGGTGATGGGGATGTGCTTCCGGAGGCCGCCATAATAGCGCATGTCCTGCTCGTGGTGCATCGCATGGATCACCGATCCGGCGCCCAGGAACAGCAGCGCCTTGAAGAAGGCGTGCGTGAACAGGTGGAACATCGCCGCGCCGTATGCGCCGACGCCTGCCGCGAAGAACATGTAGCCGAGCTGCGAACAGGTCGAATAGGCGATCACGCGCTTGATGTCGGTCTGCGTCATGCCGACGGTGGCGGCGAAGAAGCAGGTTGCGGCGCCGATCGTGGCGACCACGCCCATCGCGACATGGCTCTGCTCGAACATCGGCGACATGCGGCAGACCATGAACACGCCCGCGGTCACCATCGTCGCGGCGTGGATCAGCGCCGACACCGGGGTCGGGCCTTCCATCGCGTCCGGCAACCAGGTGTGCAGGCCGAGCTGCGCCGACTTGCCCATCGCACCGACGAACAGCAGCAGGCAGAGCACGGTCATCGTATCGAAGCGATGGCCGAGGAAGCCGATCGTCGAGCCCGCCTGCGCCGGCGCGGCAGCCAGGATCGTCGGGATGTCGACGGTGCCGAACACCAGGAAGGTGCCGAAGATGCCGAGCATGAAGCCGAGGTCGCCGACGCGGTTGACCACGAAGGCCTTGATCGCGGCGGCATTGGCGCTGGGCTTGCGGAACCAGAAGCCGATCAGCAGGTAGGACGCGAGACCCACGCCTTCCCAGCCGAAGAACATCTGCACCAGGTTGTTCGCCGTCACGAGCATCAGCATCGCGAAGGTGAACAGCGAGAGGTAGGCGAAGAAGCGCGGCTGGTCCGGCTCCTCGCTCATATAGCCCCAGCTATAGAGGTGGACGAGCGCCGAGACGCTGGTGACCACCACCAGCATCACCGCGGTCAGCGCGTCGACGCGCAGTTCCCAGGCGAAGCTCATCGTGCCCGAGGTCATCCAGTGCAGCACCGGGGTGACGCTCGGCGCGGCCGAGCCGTTGAGGTAGGAGAGGAAGATCGGCCACGACAGCGCACAGGCGACGAACAGCGAGCCCGTGGTGACAACCTTCGGGAGCGCCGCCCCGAACGACTTGTTCACGAGCCCCGCAACGGCTGCCGCGAGGAGCGGCAGGAATACGATGATCAGAATGGACGACATCAGCCCTTCATCCGATTGACGTCGTCGACCGAAATCGTGCCGCGACCGCGGAAATAGATGACCAGGATCGCAAGGCCGATCGCGGCCTCACCGGCGGCGACAGTCAGCACGAACATCGCGAACACCTGGCCGACCAGGTCGCCGAGGAACGACGAGAAGGCGACGAGATTGAGGTTCACCGCCAGAAGGATCAGCTCGATCGCCATCAGGATGACAATCAGGTTCTTCCGGTTCATGAAGATGCCGAGCACCCCCATGGTGAACAGGATGGCCGAGACGACCAGATAATGGGTTAGCGAGATCACAGCTCCATCCCCTGCCCGACCGCCGGGTTCATGTTACGGGTGGCGTCCTTGGCGCGGCGGGCGTTCTGGCGCGCAATGTTCTGCGGCCGCACGTCGCTGCGCTGGCGATAGGTCAGCACGATCGCACCGATCATTGCGACGAGCAGCACCAGGCCGGCGCCTTCGAACACGAACAAATAGCGCGTGTAGAGCAGCTGGCCGATCGCCTCGATATTGGGAACGCCGTCCTGCACCGGAGCGACGCGGCGACCGAGCGCCAGCGTGCCGGCGCTCCAGGCACCCACCGCGACGATGATCTCGGCGACCAACGCCAGCGCGAGCAGCGCCCCGACCGCGGCATATTTCATCACGCCCGCGCGCAGCTCGGCAAAGTCGATGTCGAGCATCATGACGACGAACAGGAAGAGCACCGCGACCGCGCCGACATAGACGATCACCAGAAGCATGGCGATGAATTCGGCGCCCACGAGCACCATCAGGCCCGCGGCGTTGAAGAACGCCAGGATGAGCCAGAGGACGGAATGTACCGGGTTACGCGACAGGATCGTGCAGGCGCCGGAGACGCACACGATGATCGCGAACAGGTAAAAGGCGAGAAGCTGGATCACGGAATCGGATGGCCCCTTTGAATGGTGCGGCGCTTAACGGTACGGCGCGTCGGCGGCAAGGTTCGCCGCAATCGCACGTTCCCAGCGATCGCCGTTCGCGAGCAGCTTATCCTTTTGATAAATCAGCTCTTCACGCGTTTCGGTGGAAAATTCGAAATTCGGCCCCTCGACGATCGCATCGACCGGGCACGCTTCCTGGCACAGGCCGCAATAGATGCACTTGGTCATGTCGATGTCGTAGCGCGTCGTGCGGCGGCTGCCGTCGTCGCGCGGCTCGGCCTCGATCGTGATCGCCAGCGCCGGGCACACCGCCTCGCACAGCTTGCACGCGATGCAGCGCTCTTCGCCGTTGGGATAGCGGCGCAGCGCATGCTCGCCGCGGAAGCGCGGCGAGAGCGGGTTCTTTTCGTACGGATAGTTGATCGTCGCCTTGGGCTTGAAGAAATACTTCAAGGTCAGGGCATGCGCCTTCACGAACTCCCACAGAGTCCAGGTGCGGACGAAACTTGCGACGCTCATGCGGGCACTCCAACCCGGGTCAGCATGAGAAACCCGGAAACGAGGAAGACGAAGAGAAGCGACAGCGGCAGGAAGATCTTCCAGCCCAGGCGCATCAGCTGGTCATAGCGATAGCGCGGGACGGTGGCCTTCACCCAGCTGAAGCAGAAGAAGAAGAACAGCATCTTGGCGAAGAGCCAGAGAATGCCCGGCACCATGTAGAGCACCGGAATGTCGAACGGCGGGAGATAGCCACCCCAGAACAGCGTCGCGTTGAGCGCGCACATCAGGATGACGTTGGCGTATTCGCCCAGCCAGTAGAGCGCGAATGCCATCGACGAATATTCGGTCTGATAGCCCGCGACCAGCTCGGACTCCGCTTCGGTCAGGTCGAATGGCGCGCGCTGCGTCTCGGCGAGCGACGAGATGAAGAACACGATCGCCATCGGGAAGAGCAGCGGGTTGACGAAGTTGCCGTTGACGAGGCCGTAATAGCCCTTCTGCGCCTCGACGATCGCGCCGAGGTTGAACGTGCCTGCCCAGAGCACGACCGAGATCAGCACGAAGCCGATCGAAACTTCATAGCTCACCATCTGCGCAGCAGCGCGGATCGCCGAGTAGAACGGATACTTGGAGTTGGACGACCAGCCGGCCAGAATGATGCCGTACACCCCCAGCGACGAGGCCGCGAGCACGTAGAGCAGGCCGACATTGATGTTCGACAGCGCCACGCCCGCCTGGAACGGCACCACCGCCCACACGATCAGCGCAACCGTGAAGGTGATGATCGGCGCGAGCAGAAACAGGCCCTTGTTCGCACCCGACGGGATGATGGTTTCCTGCAGGAACACCTTCAGACCGTCGGCGAAGGACTGGAGCAGGCCGAGCGGACCGACGACGTTCGGGCCGCGGCGCAGTGCCATCGCCGCCCAAATCTTGCGATCGGCATAGATGATCATGGCGACGGCCAGCATCACCGGCAGCGCGATCACCAGAATGTCGATGATCGTGGCGATGAACCAGGACCAGCCGTACGGCAGGCCGAGAGCGGTAAACCAGGAGGTCATTCTGCGGCCTCTGCGAAGTCTTCGCCATGGAGCAGTTCAGCCGAGCAGCGCTGCATCGTCGGCGACGCACGGCAGATGGCGTTGGTGAGATAGAAGTCAGCGATCGGATAGGTCACCGGACCCGACGCCTGGCTGGGCAGCGACGGCGGGTTCCACGCGAACGCGGCCAGACCTTCCTGGCCGAGCGCCGGAACCTCGCCCGCCATCGCGGCGCGCAGTTCGTCGAAGCTGTCGAACGGCAGCGTGCGACCGAGCTTTTCGGAGAGCGCGCGCAGGATCGTCCAGTCCTCCCGCGCCTCGCCCGGTGCGAACACCGCGCGATCGGCGCGCTGCACGCGACCTTCCAGGTTCACATAGGTGCCCGGCTTCTCGGCATAGGTGGCGCCCGGCAGGATCACATCGGCATGATGCGCGCCCTGGTCGCCATGATGGCCGATATAGACCTTGAAGCTTCCGGCGAACTTGGAGAAGTCCACCTCGTCGGCGCCCAGGAAGAAGGCGAGCTTCGGCGCGGCCGCGACGATGTCGGCGATGCCGCCCTTCTGCGCATAGCCGAGCATCAGGCCGGCCATCCGCGCCGCCGCGGTGTGGACGACGTTGAAGCCGTTCCAGGCCGCCTCGGTCTCGGTCGCGGCGCGCTGGAAGGCACCGGCGATCGCGAGCGCGGCGCCATGGCCGTTCTTGAGCGCGCCGGGGCCGAGGATCAGCGCCGGCTTCTTGGCATTGTCGATCGCCTGGGCGAGGTTTTCCGGCAGGCTGTGGAGCAGCCCCAGATCGTCGCCCAGCCACTCGACCTTATAGGTGAGATCCACCTGCGGGCCGATCGCGAACACCTTGGCGCCGCACTTGATCGCCTTGCGCACGCGGGTGTTCACCAGCGGCGCTTCCCATCGCAGATTGGTGCCGACCAGCAGGATCGCATCGGCTTCTTCGAGCGCCGCGATGGTGGTGTTGAACGCCACCGCAGACAGGCTCGACGTGTCATAGGCCATGCCGGTCTGGCGGCCTTCGAGCAGGTCGGAACCGAACGCCTTCACCAGCGCCTTGGCGGCATACATGGTCTCGGCATCGAGCAGGTCGCCGGCGATCGCCGCGACGCTCGAACCCGCCGTTGCGGCAACGCCCGCGATCGCGTCGAACGCTTCTTCCCACGTCGCCGGGACCAGCTTGCCGTCCTTACGGACGAACGGGCGGTCGAGACGGCGGCGGACCAGCGCGTCGACATGGTAGCGGGTCTTGTCGTGCGCCCACTCCTCGTTCACGTCCTCGTTGATGCGCGGCAGGACGCGCATCACCTGGCGGCCGCGGCTGTCGAGGCGGATGTTGGTGCCGACCGCGTCCATCACGTCGATCGACAGGTTCCGCTTGAGCTCCCAGGGGCGATATTCGAACGCGACCGGCTTGTGGGTCAGCGCGCCGACCGGGCACAGGTCCGCGACATTGCCCGAAAGCTCGCTCTTGAACGCCTTTTCGAGATAGGTCGTAATCTGCATGTTCTCGCCGCGATAGATCGCGCCGATATCCTCCACGCCGGCCACTTCCTCGCCGAAGCGAACGCAGCGGGTGCACTGGATGCAGCGGGTCATCACCGTCTTGATGATGGGGCCCATATATTTCTCGGTCACCGCGCGCTTGTTCTCGCCATAGCGAGACTGACCGCGGCCATAAGCGACCGACTGATCCTGCAGATCGCACTCGCCGCCCTGATCGCAGATCGGGCAATCGAGCGGGTGGTTGATCAGCAGGAATTCCATCACGCCTTCGCGCGCGGCCTTCACCATCGGGCTGTCGGTGCGGACTTCCTGATTGTCGGCGGCCGGCAGCGCACACGAAGCCTGGGGCTTGGGCGGTCCGGGCTTCACCTCGACCAGGCACATGCGGCAGTTGCCAGCGATGCTCAGCCGTTCATGATAGCAGAAACGCGGAATCTCCTTGCCCGCGGCCTCGCAGGCCTGGAGCACGGTGGCGCCCTGCGGCACCTCGACTTCGATTCCGTCAACCTTGAGCTTGGGCATTACTCTGCCGCCTCTTGCATGGTTTCGATGCCGCCCGACTTGCGCTCGGTGATCCGGCGCTCGATCTCGGGGCGGAAATGGCGGATCAGGCCCTGGATCGGCCAAGCGGCCGCGTCGCCCAGGGCGCAGATGGTGTGGCCTTCGACCTGCTTGGTCACCTGCTGCAGCGTGTCGATCTCGCTGATGTCGGCGTCGCCGGTGCGCAGCCGCTCCATCACGCGCCACATCCAGCCGGTGCCTTCGCGGCACGGCGTGCACTGGCCGCAGCTCTCATGCTTGTAGAAGTAGGAGAGCCGGCTGATCGCGCGGACGATATCGGTCGACTTGTCCATCACGATCACGGCGGCGGTGCCGAGGCCCGAGCCGAGCGCGCGCAGGCCGTCAAAGTCCATCGGGCAGTCCATGATCTGGGCTGCCGGCACCAGCGGCACCGACGAACCGCCCGGGATCACCGCGAGCAGATTGTCCCAACCGCCGCGAATGCCGCCGCAATGCTTCTCGATCAGCTCGCGGAACGGGATCGACATGGCCTCCTCGACCACGCACGGCTTGTTCACATGGCCCGAGATCTGGAAGAGCTTGGTGCCCTTGTTGTTCTCGTTGCCGAAGCTGGCGAACCATTCGGGACCACGCCGCAGGATCGTCGGCGCAACCGCGATCGACTCGACGTTGTTGACCGTGGTCGGGCAGCCATAGAGGCCCGCACCCGCCGGGAACGGCGGCTTGAGGCGCGGCTGGCCCTTCTTGCCTTCCAGGCTTTCGATCATCGCGGTCTCTTCGCCGCAGATGTACGCGCCAGCGCCGCGATGGACGAAGACGTCGAAGTCATAGCCCGAACCGCAGGCATTCTTGCCCAGCAGGCCCGCAGCATAAGCCTCGGCGACGGCTGCGAACAGCGTCTCGGCCTCGCGGATATATTCGCCGCGGATGTAGATATAGGCCGCGCGCGCGCGCATCGCGAAGCCCGCGACCAGCGCGCCTTCGATCAGCAGGTGCGGATCGTGGCGGATGATCTCGCGGTCCTTGCACGAACCCGGCTCGGACTCGTCGGCGTTGATGACGAGGAAGCTCGGACGCTCAGGCGTCGGGTTCTTCGGCATGAAGCTCCACTTCATGCCCGTCGGGAAGCCGGCGCCGCCACGCCCGCGCAGGCCCGAGGCCTTGATGCGGTCGATGATGGTATCCGGACCCAGCTCCAGCAGCGCCTTCGTGTTGTCCCACGCGCCGCGCGCGCGGGCGGCGTCGAGGTGCCACGACTGATAGCCGTAGAGATTGGTGAAGATGCGATCCTTGTCCTGAAGCACCTTAGCGTCCCTTCCCGACCAGCTTCTGTACGAACAGATAGAAGACTACGGCCAGACCGATCAGGACCAGCGTCCCGATCAAATTGAATGCAAGCTTGAGCACCCAGCCCAGCACGACGATGCCGCCGATGATGGCCAGGATGGTGACGATGAGGCTGTTGCCCCGCATCACCATTCGCCCCGATAGTCATGGTTCTCGCTGACCATCGCGGTGAGCGTCGTCGGTCCGCCGAGCGGCTCGACGGTGTGGCGGCCCGGCTCCTGCGTGCCGGTCTTGGGGCTCTCGCCCTTGGCCAGCGCGTCGAGAATGGCGAGCGTGCGATCGTAATCGAGGTCTTCGAAATTGTCGTCGTTGATCTGCACCATCGGCGCCGACGAACAATTGCCCATGCACTCGACCTCGGTGAGCGTGAACAGCCCGTCCGCGGTGGTGTGGCCCTTCTTCAGCCCGCGCGACTTGCACGCGGCCATCACGTCGTCCGACCCGCGCAGCATGCACGGCGTCGTGCCGCAGACCTGCACATGGTAGCGGCCGACCGGCACCAGGTTGAACATGGTGTAGAAGGTCGCGACCTCGAACACGCGGATATAGGGCATGTCCAGTTCGCGCGCGACGAACTCGATCACCGGAACCGGCAGCCAGCCCTGCGTGTTTGTCTCCGCGCCCACCTGGCGCTGCGCCAGATCGAGGAACGGGATGGTGCACGACATCTGGCGGCCCGCCGGATAGCGGCCCATGATCTCGCGCGCCTTCTCGGCATTGGCCGGCGTCCAGGCGAAATTGCCCCAGCGTGCGCGGACTTCCGCTTCGTCAGGGAGTTGGGGTGCGTCAGCCATCAGCGGATAAACTCCACCCGATCGACCTTGTCGTCGGAGAACGTATAAATGGACATCACCTCGAAGGGCTCGGCCTCGGGCGACCGCGACACCTTCTCATGCAGCACGACGGTCTCGCCGAGCGCGTACGAAGCCAGGATGTCGGCGCGGTTGTGCGGGAACTCGGCGAACATCGCCTTCAGCCCCGAACGCACGCCTTCGCGGCCCTCGCGCAGCACGGCGCCGCGATAGGTCGCCTCGCAGGCGCCGTCGGTCATCAGTTCGACATAACCGTCGGCATCCTGCGCGTTGTAGCGCGCGATCATTGCATGGGTCGTGGCGATACGATCCGTGCTCAACGGTCGCACTCCCCGAACACGATATCCATCGCGCCAAGGATGGCGGTGATGTCCGCCAGCATGTGCCCCTTGGACATGAAGTCCATCGCCTGCAGGTGGCTGAACGCGGTCGGGCGCACCTTGCAGCGATAGGGTTTGTTGGTGCCGTCGGACACCAGATACACGCCGAATTCGCCCTTGGGGCTCTCGGTCGCGACATACACTTCGCCCGCCGGCACGTGATAGCCTTCGGTGAAGAGCTTGAAGTGATGGATCAGCGCTTCCATCGACTGCTTCATCTCGCCGCGCTTCGGCGCACCGACCTTGCGGTCGAGCGTCAGGACCGGGCCTTCCGGCATGTCCTGGATGCACTGCTTGATGATGCGGGCCGACTGGTAGACTTCCTCGACGCGGACCATGAAGCGATCATAGCAATCGCCGCGGGTGCCGACGGGAATCTCGAAGTCGACGCGGTCGTACACGTCATAGGGCTGCGAACGGCGGATATCCCAGGGGATGCCGGCGGCGCGGATCATCGGGCCGGAGAAGCCCCACTTGATCGCGTCCTCGCGGCTCACCGTCGCGATATCGACGTTGCGCTGCTTGAAGATGCGGTTCTCGGCGACCAGGCTGATCGCGTCGCCGAACAGCCGCGGCAGGCGCGTGTCGAGCCATTCCGCGATATCGTTCAGCAGCTTGACCGGAACGTCCTGGCGAACCCCGCCGACGCGGTAATAGTTCGAGTGCATGCGCGCACCCGAAGCCCGCTCGAAGAAGTTCAGGCAGTCCTCGCGGATCTCGAACATCCACAGGTTCGGCGTCATCGCGCCGACGTCCATCACGTGGCTGCCCAGGTTCAGCATGTGGTTGCAGATGCGGGTCAGCTCGGCGAACAGCACGCGCAGATACTGGCCGCGCAGCGGCACCTCGAGATCGAGCAGCTTCTCGACCGCGAGCACATAGCTGTGCTCCATCGCCAGCGGCGAGCAGTAATCGAAGCGATCGAAATACGGCAGCGCCTGGGTATAGGTCTTGTACTCGATCAGTTTTTCGGTGCCGCGGTGGAGCAGGCCGACATGCGGATCGATGCGCTCGATGATCTCGCCGTCCAGTTCGGTGACGAGACGGAGCACGCCGTGCGCCGCGGGATGCTGCGGGCCGAAGTTGATCGTGTAGTTCGCGATCGAGGTATCGCCCGTCGCCGGGTCGACGCCACGATCCATGATCTTCTCGACGGTATCGGTCATTGGTTCTGCCCCTCACCCTTGGTGGGGTTCACGTCCGGATCCTTGGGCTTTTCGCCGGGCTGGTTGCCCGGATGCGGTTGGCCAGCGCCGGTCTGCGACGGACCGTCGACGGTCTTCGCATCCTTGGCGTGCGGCGACACATCCTTGTTCGCCTTGGCACCAGCCTTGACGATCTCGTCCGCAGTCGCCGGAGTCGGCGCGCCCTTCGCTTCGGGAACGGCAGGCGGATTGCCCGCCGGCGGCGTCACCGGCTTGGCCTGCGGCGTATCTGCCGGACCGGGCCCGGGCGCCTTCTCGTCGCCGGGGAGAACATACTTGGCACCTTCCCACGGGCTCATGAAGTCGAAGTTGCGGAAGTCCTGCGCCAGGCTGACCGGCTCATAGACCACGCGCTTCGCCTCTTCCGAGTAGCGCACCTCGACATACCCGGTCATCGGGAAATCCTTGCGCAGCGGATGCCCCTGAAAACCGTAATCGGTCAGGATGCGGCGGAGATCGGTGTTGCCCTCGAACAGCACGCCGTACATGTCGTACGTCTCGCGCTCGAGCCAGCCGGCGACCGGCCAGATGTCGGTCACGCTCGGCACCGGCTTTTCCTCGTCGGTGGTGACGCGGACGCGGATACGGTGGTTCCGGGTGAACGAGAGCAGCTGGTAGACGACGTCGAAACGCTCCGCGCGCTGCGGATAGTCGACACCGGCGATCTCGCTGAGCTGCTGATATTCCAGGCCCGGCGTGTCGCGCAGCGCGATCATCGCGTCGCACAGCTTCTCGCGGACGACGGTGAGCGACACCTCGCCTACGGCGTCCTTCGCCTCGACCAGCATCTCGCCGAGCGCGGCCTTGGCCGCCTCGATCACGCCGTCGTTTGCGGCATAGCGGGGAGCCGGCGCCCTCACCGGTCCAGGCTCCCGATGCGGCGGATCTTCCGCTGCAGCTGCATCACGCCGTAGAGCAGCGCCTCGGCGGTCGGCGGGCAGCCGGGGACGTAGATGTCCACGGGCACCACGCGATCGCAGCCGCGCACGACGCTGTAGCTATAGTGGTAATAGCCGCCGCCATTGGCGCAGCTGCCCATCGAAATCACGTATTTCGGTTCCGACATTTGGTCGTAGACCCGGCGCAGCGCCGGGGCCATCTTGTTGCACAGCGTGCCCGCGACGATCATCACGTCGGACTGGCGCGGCGACGCGCGCGGGGCGGCGCCGAAGCGTTCCATGTCGTAGCGCGGCATGTTGACGTGGATCATCTCCACCGCGCAGCACGCCAGGCCGAAGGTCATCCACCAGAGCGAGCCGGTACGGGCCCACTGGAACAGCTCCTCAGTGGAGGTGACCAGGAAACCCTTGTCCGAAATCTCGGCATTGATGTCGTTCAGGAAGCCGACGTCCGGGAGGGTTCCCGGCGGGGGCGGCGCCGAAAGCTCTACTCCCATTCCAGGGCTCCCTTCTTCCAGGCATAGACAAGGCCAAGCGCAAGCTCGGCGACAAAGATCATCATCGAGATCCAGGCGGCCCAGCCCAGGGTGAAGACGCTCACCGCCCAGGGATAGAGGAAGGCCGCTTCGAGATCGAACACGATGAACAGGATCGCGACGAGGTAGAAGCGCACGTCGAACTGGCTGCGCGAATCCTCGAACGCGGGGAAGCCGCACTCATATTCGGTGAGCTTCTCCGGCGTCGGCTTGTTCGTGCCGGTGAGGCGCGACACCAGCATCGGCAGGAACACGAACGTGCCCGAGAGCAACAGGGCGACCCCGAGGAACAACAGGATCGGCAGATATTGTGACAGGTCGACCAATGGCCTTCTCTTCTCGCGACTGCGGAATTCTCGGGGCGGCTTCTAGGCCGATGACATCGGTGCGGCAAGGCCTGGAACCAGTGAGAATCATTCGCAGAATGATGAGCTTGCCCGCTGCGGCGGTGCAGCCATATCAGGCAAGCGACTGAATTCGGATCGAATGCTGTTTACCTTCGACCATCGCCGGAATGAAGTCCTCGCCAGCCCTTCCCCCAGGGACAGGTCGCGCTTCGGCGTTGACGATGGTGGCGAGCCGCTGGGCAAGGAATCCGCGGGCGCCCTTTCCTTCCGAGTCCCGGGCGATGATCAGCAGGTTCGCCGTATCGGGCGCCAGCGCGCCGGGATCGACCGCATAGACCGAGATCGTCGTGCCCCGATAGTCGCTGAGGCCACACAGCCCCTCCGCATCGGTGACGGACGAGGATAGGCCGTTGAAATGAACCACCTCCCGGATCGATTCCAGCGGCGCCGCCAACAGACGCTCGCCGGTTTCGAACACGAGGAAGGGCCGTCCGCCCGTCGCCGCGCCGCGTGTAAGGAAGGCCGGCTTGCCGCCGCCGTTCTGCGACGGCCGGCACAACGCGGCCATTGCCGCGATCGCCGCGTCTTTGCGTACGGCATCTGCCTCGATCACGAGATTCTGGCCGCTTGCCGGGTCAGCCGCGACGCCGGCGAACAGGCTGCCGCGACCCGCCAGCCCCGCTGGCAGCGGGCCGAGCCGATCGGCGGCGATGCGCGCCACGCTGCGAACCGCCTCGACGTGCCAGCCGACGAACTTTTCCGGGGCAATGCGCAGCACGATCACCGGGCCGCTCGAATCCTCTGGCGTCGCACCATCGAGGCCGAGCGTGGCGAGTTGATCGAATACGCGCACGTCGCGGCCGAGATAACGGATCATGCGGGTCCAGCCGGCGGTCGGCACCTGGCATCGCTCCAGCGCCGATGCCGGCGCCGTGCTTTCGACCAACTCGCTGTCGATCGCGATCTGCACCCCCGCCACCGTCACCAGCACGAAGGCGCGCGCGCGGCCGAGAAGCGCCGCGTCATCGACGCGCGTCGCAGTCCGCACCAGCGGCAGCCCGGGCATTGCGAACAGCGCGGCGGGATCGAGCACGCCGATCAGTTGCTGATCGCGAACAAAGGCGCGATCGACGAGACGGACCGCACCGGCCGAATCGAACAGCTCGCGCACCGACGAAAGATTCACGCGTTGCAGGCCGGATACCGAATCGACCCGCAAGCCGAGCAGCGCATCGTTCTGGCGCAGGACCGCGACCGTCCCGCCCCGGCCCGGCCGATCGCCGAAGCCGAGCGGAACGCTGACGTCGATGACGGGAATCACCTCGCCGCGAACGCCGATCGAACCGATCAGCGCCGGATGATTGCCGAATGCCGGGCCGAGTTCGGCCGGACACGGCACAACCTCTCGCACCCAGTCGACGGGGACGGCGAGTTCGACCCCGCAAAGGCGCAGCAGGCCGAGATCGAGCGTCCGGCGGCCGAGCCCGGCCGCGGCGCCCTCCTCATCGACAAGCGTCGCCATCGTCAGGCGTGGCCGTGCGTGGACGCTGCGAGTTCGCCGATCATCGTCACCACGCGGCGGGAGGTTTCACGCTGCGCCGTCACCGACTCGGCAATGCCGGTGATCGCCTGCGCCGTTTGTTCGACGCAGGTGGCGATTTCCTCGAACGCACAACGTGCAAGGCGCGAGCGTTCGGTGCCCTGCGCGACGCGCTCGCCCGATTCCCCGATCAGGCGGGTAATCTCTTCAGCGGCGGAGGCGCTGCGCTCGGCGAGCTTGCGAACCTCCTCGGCGACGATCGAGAAGCCCACGCCGTGCTCACCGGCGCGCGCCGCCTCGATCGCGGCGTTGAAGGCGAGCAGGTTCGTCTGACCGGCCAGGTCGCCGATCACCTCGACGATGGTCGAGATCTTCTTCGACGATGCGGTCAACAATTCGATCGATTCGATCGTGCTCTCGATCGCGCCCGTACCACGGACGGCCGCCGATTCGGTGGAAGTGGCCAGTTCGGTTGCGCTGCACGCACCCTCGCCGATCGCCTTGATCGCCTCCGACAGCTGGCCGACGACGACCTGCATCTCCTCCGTCTTGGCGGCGATCTTGCGCTCCAGCATCACCTGTTCGGTGACGTCATAGGCATATTTGATCACGCGCGATGGATTGCCCTGAAGGTCGAACACCGGCGAATAGCTCGCCTGGATGAACACGTCGCGATCATATTTGCCGATGCGGTGGAAGCGGCCGGAGTGCCCCTCACCCTTGTTCAACGACCGCCAGAAATCGCCATATTCCTTCGACTTCAGGTGCGCGGGATCGACGAACATCGAATGATGCCGCCCCTGGATCTCGCGCAGCGAATAGCCCATCGTCGACAGGAAATTGTCGTTCGCGGTCAGGATTTCGCCGTCGAGGCTGAACTCGATCGTCGCCAGGCTGCGGTCGACCGCCTGGGCGCGGCTCCTGCCCTCAATCGCGGCGGTCTTCCGCTCGGTGATGTCGTGGGCGAACTTCACCACTTTGACGACATTGCCGAGGCCGTCGAAGATCGGATTATAGGTCGCGTTGAGCCAGATCTCCTCGCCCGCCTTGTTCCGCCGCCGGAAATCGCCCGCGATATATTCGCCATGCGCCAGATCGACCCAGAAACGCGCATATTCCTGCGAATTGACCAGATCGGCGTCGCAGAACATCTTGTGATGCTTGCCGATCACATCCTCCCGGCGATAGCCGGTGCTGGTCAGGAAATTGTCGTTGGCATCGAGGATGAAGCCCTCCGGCGTGAATTCGATGACCGCCTGGGCGCGGCTGATCGCGGCGACCTTGCCCTCGGCATCGGCCGCCTTCATCCGGTCTTCGGTGATGTCATGGGCGTATTTGACGACCTTGACCAGCTTGCCTTCGCTATCCACAATCGGGTTGTAGGTGGCGCGGATCCACACCCTGCGGTCGCCCTTCGCGAGGCGAGGGAAAACGCCGGCATGGTACTCGCCCGCCGCCAGCGCCCGCCAGAAATTGTTGTAGTCCTCGGTCTTCACATAATCGGGATCGCAGCAGGTGCGATGATGCTTGCCGATCAGGTCGCTCCGCTCATAGCCCATCGTCTTCAGGAACATGTCGTTCGCGGCGATGACATAGCCGTTGGTATCGAATTCGACGACCGCCGTCGAACGGTCCAGCGCGGCGAGCTTGCCGGCGGCTTCGGCGCTTTCGGTCTGCTGCTTCGTCACGTCCATCGCGAACTTGACGATCTTCACGGGCAGGCCCTGATGATCGAGGATCGGGTTGTAGGTCGCCTGAATCCAGCGCTCGGTCCCGTCCTTGGCCTGTCGTTTGTACAGCCCGCCGTCGAATTCGCCGTGGCCTAGCCGCTCCCAGAACTGGCGATAGGCGGCCGACCGCGCATAGTCCGGCGTGCAGAAGATGCGATGATGCTGGCCGACGATCTCCTCGACCTTGTAGCCGAGCAGGTTGCAGAAATTCTCGTTCGCGCTGAGCACCCGGCCGGAGAGATCGAACTCGATCATCGCCGTCGCGCGGCTGAAGGCGTTGAGCACGCTACGGTTCAGCGCGGATTCGATCTGTGCCCCGCGCACGTCTCGGGCGATGAAGACGATGCTCTGCACTTGGCCCTTGGAATCGGAAACGGGCGCATAGTGGCCGGCAAGCCAGGCATCCTTTTCCTCGCAGCCCTTGCGCCGCGCGGTTTCCTCGATCGTCTCGCCCGCACGCAAGCGTTGCCAGAAGCGGGCATAGGCCTCGCTCTCGGCATAGTCGCTGTCACAGAAGAAGCGGTGATGCTCACCGATGACGGTCGCAAGAACGCAGCCCATCGCATCGAGGAAGAGCTGGTTGGCGCGCGTGAGAATGCCATCGGGGCTGAATTCGGCCACGGCGTAGAGGCGGTCCAAAACCGCCCCCGCCGCGCAGCAGAAATCATCCTCCCCGTCGTCACGCCGCGAGCCATTGCCAAGGCCCGTCGCTTCCATGTTCATGCGTCTGTCGTCCCGTGCCGTACCGCCCCGGGAGCCGAGGTGGCCTTGACGGCTTTATAGGACGGCGGTGCGCCCGACGGCGGAGAAAGCCCCTTAACTAATTGATCCGTAAGAGTACGGAGCCCGCATCAGCGCAGCGAGCTCGCGACGAGCTTGTGTAGCTTCGAATGAAGGCCATCGGTCGCGGCAAGATACTGGTTGCGCTGCTGATAGAGATCCTGCCCGCGATAATCGGTGACGAAGCCGCCGGCCTCCTTCACCATCAGCACGCCGGCTGCCACGTCCCACGGCTTCAGGTCCGATTCCCAATAGCCGTCGAAGCGGCCCGCGGCGACCCAGGCGAGGTCGAGTGCGGCCGAGCCGAGCCGGCGAATGCCGGCGACTTCAGGCGCGACGGCGCCGAAGATGCGGCTCCACTCGGCGAAATTGCCATGCCCCATGAACGGAATGCCGGTGGCGATCAGCGCCTCGGTCAGGTCGCGGCGTGCCGAAACGCGCAGCCGCTGGTCCTGCAGCCAGGCGCCACGGCCCTTTTCCGCCCAGAAGCTTTCGTCGGTGAGCGGCTGATAGACCAGGCCGTGCGTCACCTCGGGCTTGCCCTGCGCACCCCGCGGATCCTCGACCGCGATCGAGATCGCGAAATGCGGAATGCCGTGCAGGAAGTTGCTGGTGCCGTCGAGCGGATCGATGATCCAGCGGGGCTTGTCGGGATCGCCGGGCAGTTCGCCGCCTTCTTCGGCGAGGATGCGCCAGTCGGGCCGTGCCTTGCGCAGTTCCTCGATCACCGTTTCCTCGGCGCGCTTGTCGGCCATGCTGACGAAATCGGCCGGCCCCTTGCGGCTCACCTGGAGGTGCTGGACCTCGTTGAAGTCGCGGCGCAGGCGCGGCGCGGCCTTGCGCGCGGCGCGGTCCATGACGGTGAGGAGGCCGGAAAGCGATGCCATATCAATCTCTCCCCCGCGCGAACGGCGAACGGGGTTGCTGGGCCTGAACCAGATGGCAAAGGGGACGCAGGCCTGCCGCCCCCTCGCCTGAACGCGCCCGCATCGGGGCGCCGCGTCGATCAGTCGGCGCGGCGGACGTAAGTCTGCTCGTACACGTCGACGACGATGCGCGTGCCCGATGCGATATGCGGCGGCACCATGATGCGCACGCCATTGTCCAGCACCGCCGGCTTGTACGAGGACGAGGCCGTCTGGCCCTTCACCACCGCGTCGGCCTCGACGATCGTCGCTTCGATCGTGTCGGGCAGCTGCACGCTGATTGCTTCCTCGTCGTAAAGCTCCATCAGCACGTCCATCCCGTCCTGAAGGAAGGCGGCTGCGTCGCCGAGCAGGTCGCGCGGCAGCGTGGTCTGCTCATAGGTTTCCTTGTCCATGAAAACGAGCATGTCGCCTTCCGGATAGAGGAACTGGAAATCCTTCGTGTCGAGGCGCACGCGCTCCACCGTCTCGGCCGAGCGGAAGCGGACATTGTTCTTGCGGCCGTCGCGCAGGTTCTTGAGTTCGACCTGCATATAGGCGCCACCCTTGCCGGGCTGGGTATGCTGGATCTTCACGGCGCGCCAGATGCCGCCCTCATATTCAATGATGTTGCCGGGACGAATGTCCACGCCGCTGATCTTCATGGGTCGTGCCTGTCTGAGAAAGAGCTGAGCGCGGCCCTTTAGCTTCCGGCGCGGTTTGCTGCAAGCAGGCGATAGGGATCGATGTTGCGCCCCTGCCACCAGCCCTCGCCCGGCGCCATTGCCTTGACTTCGAAATGAAGGTGCGGCGGGCCGCCCTCGGCATTGCCGCTGGTGCCGACCGTCGCGATCGGATCGCCGGCATTGACCTGCTGGCCCTCGGCCACGTCGATGCGGTCGAGATGGGCATAATAGTCGATCCGGCTCGGATCGCGCCGGCGGATATACAGCGTGTGGCCGCCATCCTCGCTCTCGAAGCGCTTCTCGATCGTGCCGGCAGCCGCCGCCAGCACCGGCGTGCCGCGCGGCGCAAGGATGTCGATCCCGTGATGCGGCCGCGCCCCCGCATCGCGCGGCTCGCCCCAATTGCTGCGCAGCGCCGTTCGAGGCACGCCGCGCACCGGGACCAGCAGCGCGGCAGGCCTCGCCGGCGATGCAACCGCGGACGGCTGCCTCGAAGGCGGCGCGCTACCATCGACGATGCGGATGCGCGAGACGATCAGCGCGATCAGCGCCGCTGCCACCAGCACCATGATCAGTCGGCCACGCTGCATCGCCCGCTATTCCTGAAACAAGGCGGGCGTCCCCGGCGACACCATCAGCGCCAGCCGTACCGCATCCCAGTTGGTCAGCCGGATGCAGCCGTGGCTTTCGGTACGGCCGATGGTCTGCGGCTCGGGCGTGCCGTGGATGCCGTAATGCTCCTTGGAAAGGTCGATCCACACGACGCCCACCGGCCCGTTCGGCCCCGGCGGCAGCATCGCTGCGTCGTCACTGTCCTTCGCATCCCAGAACAGGTCTGGATTATAGTGAAACTTCGGATTGGTATCGACGCCGTTGATCTTCCACCGCCCGATCGGCAGCGGATCATGCTCGCTTCCCATCGTCGCACCGAACTGGGCAACCAGCCGGTCGCCGGTTCCATAGACGCGCAGCACGCCGTCCGACTTGTCGACGACGATATGGTCGGCCTTGGGCTGGTTGGCGTCGACGTTCAGCGCCGCGAGCGTGCGGCGCCACGCCGGACTGGCATCGGCCGGATAGTCGCGCGATTCGGGCAGCGCGTTGGGGAAGCGGAACACCGCCCCCTGCCGGATCGTCCCGCCACCGGGATTGAGCGCGACCAGCACGTCGGGCGTGGTGTGAAACATCTCCGCCAGCTTCTCGAGCGGCCGGCGATAGCCGAGCGTTTCGAGCTTGGACTTCGCTTCCATCGAATCGGGCATGTCGCGGACGAACGGCCCCGTCATCGCTTCCTTCGACACCGCCAGCTTAACGACGGGTCGCCACGCGCGATGGCGATGCAGCGCGGCCAGCGTCGCGCGATCGATCACGCCGGTAACCGCCAGGTTGCGCGCCGTCTGAAACCCCTTGAGCGCGGCCGTGAGCGACGCGCCGGCACGGCCGTCGAGAATGCCGGGCGAGAAGCCGAGATGATCGAGGATCACCTGCGCATGAAGGATGTTGAAATCGATGCCGGCCGCTTCGGCGGAGTCGCGCGTATCGGCGACCATCTGCGCCTGTGCCGCCGGCGTGCCGAGACACGCCATGCACAATGTCGATGCTACCAGTTTCCAGACGATCATTACCTCCCGAACCTTGTGTCCGCCCGATCAACGAACCGGGCCGTTCAGGTTTCCGGTGACAAAATCTGTCCCGGTCTGGACAACCGGAGTTGCACGACGTCGATTGCTTCATGTTAGCTTCAGCTATCCAGGCGCAGGGGCCGCAAATGCCGAATCGCTTGCGAAACATTGCCCAGCACTGGCGCCGCGCACTGGCCACCCTCGCCGCGCTGCTCGTCGCTGCGGCCGGCGGCGTCTATTGGACCGCCGGTTTCTTCGATCGCGATCCGGTGCACCTCTATGGCATGCCGCCTGGTGTCCGCGCGCGCGTCGCCGCCGTGTTCATGTCGGGCGACATGGGGATGCGATACGGCATGGGCGCCTATGTCGCCAAGGCGCTCGCCGGCTCGGGCGTGCCCGTCTATGCGATCGCCAGCTCGACGGCGTTCGTCCACCATCGCAGCCGTGCCGACGTCGATGCGATGCTCGCAGACGCGATCCGGCAGGCGATGGCGCGCACCGGCGCCGACAAGGTGATCGTGATCGGCCAGTCGTTCGGCGCCGACATGGTCCGCGTGGGCATGACCTCGCTTCCCGCCGCGCTTCGCCCGCACGTCCCGGCGCTGGTGCTGGTGGTGCCCGGCGCCACCGCCTATTTCCGCGCCGATCCGCTCGGCTTCGCCTATACCGGCAAACCCGATGCCGACGCGGCCGAAGCCAAAGCGCTCGACTGGCTGCCGGTGACGTGCATCCGCGGCGCGAAGGAACCGGACAGCCTGTGCCCGCATCTCACCATGCCAAATGTCCGCCGGATCACGCTGCCCGGTGGCCATTATCTACGCGCGGACCATGACCTGCTGGTTCGCACCGTCCTTTCCGAACTCGGCCCGGTGCTTACGGGCCATTCGAAAGCCACCACGCGATGAACATCCTCGCCCTGTCGCTGTCGCTGATCACCGCGACGGTCCCCGCATTTCAGGAACCCCTGCCGCCGCCGGCTGCCGAGGCGGTGCTCGGCACCTGGCAGAACCCGCATCGCTCGATCGCGGTTCGTACCGAGATGTGCGGCGAGCAGCTTTGCGGCAGGATCGTCGCGGCGACGGCGGAAGCGCTTCAGGATGCTCGCGATTCGGGCGTGCCCAACCTGATCGGCACCGAATTGCTGCGCGCCTATCGAAAGGACAACGATACGCGCTGGACCGGAACGGTCTATGTGCCGGACATGGGCAAGAGCTTCTATTCGCACATCGTCGTCGTCTCACAGACACGGCTGCGGATTTCCGGTTGCATCCTCGGGGGGTGGATATGCAAGTCCCAGGAATGGACGCGCCTGTAGAGGCGGCGCCGGCGGCAGCGCCGCGCTGGCGCGAATGGTTGCTGCGATATCGTCGCCCGCTGCTGGCGGTGATCGCGCTTGCGATCGCCGGGCTGGGGTTCGAGGCGATCCGCGCGATCCTGGCCGAGGTTCGGCTTGCCGACGTTCGCGCGGCGTTTCAGGCGATCGATGGCGGCCGGATCGCACTCGCGCTGGCGTTCACCATCGCCTCCTATCTGTCGCTCACGCTGTATGACTGGTTCGCGGTGCGGACGATCGGCCGCTCGCTGCCTTGGCGCACGGCCGCGCTCGCGTCGTTCACCAGCTATACGGTCAGTCATAATCTCGGCCTGTCGCTGCTGACCGGCGGCAGCGCACGGCTGCGCGCCTATGCGGCCGCCGGCCTGGACGTTGCCGATGTCGCGCGGGTGACGCTGATCGCCTCGGCGACCTTTTGGGGCGGCGTGCTGGCGGTGACGGCGGTGGCGCTGCTCGCCGGCGAACGGCCGCTGGCGCTGGGCGGCTATTCGTTCGCGCCCATGTGGCAGCATTTCGCCGGCGGGCTGATCGTCGCCGCGATCGCCGCGCTGTTCGTGCTGCGCTGGCGCGGCCGCGACATGCTGCGTATCGGTTCGGCGACGCTGCCGGTGCCCGCGCCCCGGCTGATGGCGGCGCAGATCGCGGTCGCGGCGTTCGATCTCGCCTGCGCGTCCGGCGCGCTGTTCGTGCTGGTTCCCCATGCCGATCCGACGCTGATCGGCAGCTTCTTCCTCGCCTATGCAGTGGCGATCATTCTTGCGCTCGTCACCCATGTGCCCGGTGGCATCGGCGTGTTCGAAGCGACGATGCTCGCGCTGGTGCCGATCGGCCGCAGCGACCTGTTTGCGGCGCTGCTGATCTATCGCCTCGTCTATTATCTGCTGCCGTTGCTCGTCGCCGGGATCATCATGGTCGCACTGGAGGGCAAGCGGCTGCGTCGGCCGATCGCGGCCGGCCTCAGCGTGGCGGACCGGATCGGCCAGGCGCTCGCGCCGCCATTGCTGGCGCTGCTGGTGTTCGGCGGCGGGCTGGTGCTGCTCGTCTCGGGCGCGCTGCCGCCGGCGCATGGGCGCATGCACCCGCTGCACGAACTGCTGCCGCTGCCGTTCGTCGAGGGGTCGCACTTCGCCGCCAGCCTCGTTGGTACCGCGCTGCTGCTGATCGCGCCGGCGGTGCAGGCGCGGCTGAAGAGCGGTTTCCATGCCGCCCGCGCGCTGCTGATCGCGGGCGCGATCTTCTCGCTGACCAAGGGCGTGGACTATGAGGAAGCGATCATCCTCCTCATCGTCGCCGCGCTGATGCAATATGCCCGGCCCGGCTTTTATCGCAGCGCCGGGATCGGGTCCGCGCCGGTCGCACGCTGGTGGTGGGCGGCGGCGCTGATCGCGCTGGCACTCAGCGCCTGGGCGGGGTTCTTCGCGTACAAGCATGTCGCCTATAGCGATGATCTGTGGTGGGACTTTGCGTGGCGCGGCAATGCCCCGC
Source organism: Sphingomonas sp. RS6 (assembly GCF_054489705.1). Lineage (NCBI taxonomy): Bacteria > Pseudomonadati > Pseudomonadota > Alphaproteobacteria > Sphingomonadales > Sphingomonadaceae > Sphingomonas > Sphingomonas sp. RS6. Next base: position 153,824 of record NZ_JBTMWM010000007.1, on the reverse strand, counting down.
GCTTCCTGCGCGCGACGCTCGGCGCGACAATGCTGCTGGTCGGCTGGGCATTCTGGCGACTGATGTCGGTGCCACCGCGTCCGCAGGAGCGCCAGCAATTGCCCGACGCGGTCGCAAAGCGCGCGATCGGTGCAACCAACCGCGCCGATTCAATGCTAGCCTTCACCGGCGACAAGGATTTCCTGATCTCCGCCTCTGCCGATGCGTTCCTGATGTATCGGATTCAGGGGCGCACCTGGGTGGTGATGGGCGATCCGGTCGGGCCGGAGGCGGCATGGTCCGAGCTGCTGTGGGAGCTTCGCCGCCGATGCGACGCTGCCCATGGCCGGCTGTGCCTCTACCAAGTGAGCGTGGCGATGCTGCCGCTGGTGGTCGAACTGGGGCTCCAGCCGATGAAATATGGCGAGGAAGCGCTGATCGATCTGCGCCAAGGCTATGATCTGAAAGGCGCGACGTACAAGTCGCTGCGCCATTCGACCAACAAGGCAAGTGCCGCCGGGCTGGCCTTCGACGTGATTCCCGCGGCCGAAGTGCTGGCGATGCTGCCCGATCTGCGCCGCGTCTCGGATGCGTGGCTCCGCGGCAAGGTCGGCGCGGAGAAGTCGTTCAGCCTCGGGCGTTTCGAGACCGACTACATCACCCGCTTCGACTGCGCGGTGCTGCGGCTCGACGGCGCGATCGTCGCCTTCGCCAACCTCTGGGCGACGCCGAACCGCGAGGAACTGTCAGTCGATCTGATGCGCCACCTGCCCGACACGCCCTATGGCGCGATGGACCTGCTGTTCGTGCGACTGATGCAATATGGCGCGGCGCAGGGCTTTGAGCGGTTCAATCTGGGCATGGCGCCGCTATCGGGGCTGAAGCCCGGCCCGCTGGCGCCCATATGGTCGCGGCTGGGGGCTGCGGTCTATGGGCATGGCGAACGGCTCTACGGCTTTTCGGGGCTGCGCGCGTTCAAGGCGAAGTTCGCCCCCGATTGGGTGCCGCGCTATATCGGCACCTCGCCCGGCGTATCGGCGCCGCGCGCGCTGATCGACCTTGCGGCGCTGCTCGGCGGCTGAGCCTCAGGCGAGTTCGGCGTCGTCGCTGCGGACGACCGCGCCGATCTCGCCCCGCCGCCGCGCCGCGCGGCCATAGACCAGCTCGAACAGCGGCGTTGCCATCACCGTCGTCACGATCGCCATCAAAACGAGCATCGCGAACAATGTCGGCCCGATGATCCCCTTTTGCAGGCCGATATTGATGATGATCAGCTCCATCAGCCCGCGCGAATTCATCAGCGCGCCGATGCCCAGCGCGGTGCGATTGTCCTCGCCCGACAGCCGCGCCGCCGCCCAGCAGGCGCCGAACTTGGCGAGGATCGAAACCAGCAGGATGCCAAGCGCGATCGCCAGCAACGGCAACGAATTGACCATGTCCATCCGCGTGTTGAGGCCCGAATAGGTGAAGAACATCGGCAGCAGCACGACCACGGTCAGCGGCTCGATCTTGCGCTTCAGCTCGGCGGCAAAGCGGCCGCGCGGCATCACGGCGCCGAGGATGAAGCCGCCGAAGATCGCGTGGATGCCGATCGCGTCCATGAAGAACGCGGATGCGCAGAACAGCGCCATCGTGATAGCCAGCACACCCATGCTCATCTCGCCGGCCCGTTCGACGACCGCCCCCAGTGGCGCGAGCAGCCTTCGACCCGCGAGCATCAGCAGCACGGCATAGGCAAGCCCACCGCCGATCGCCAGGATCGCGATGCCCGGCCCGGCGCCGAAGGTCGCCAGCACGATCGCCAGCACGCACCACGAACACGCATCGTCGAACGCGCCGGCGGTGAGCGACAGCGTGCCCAGCGGCGATTTGGCGAGCCCGCGCTCGTTGATGATGCGGGCGAGCATCGGAAATGCCGTGAGGGCGATGCACGCGCCGAGGAACAACATGGCATTAAAGCGGCTGATGTCCGCCGCGAACAGCCCCGGCACGCGCATCAGCAGCGGCGCGACGACGATCGCGAGCAGGAACGGTACGACGATGCCGGCGGCGGAGACCGCCATCGCACTGCGCACCTTGGCGCGAAAATGATCGATCTCCAGCGTCGTGCCGACCAGGAACATGTAGAGCCCGACGCCGAATTGCGCACCGACATAGAGCACGTTGCGCGTCTCTGGGGGGAAGATCGCCGCCTGCACATCGGGCAGGAACAGGCCGAGCAGCGACGGCCCCAGCACCACGCCGGCGATCATCTCGCCCACCACCTGCGGCTGCGCGAGAAAGCGCTGCGCCAGCCACCCCACAACCCGGCACGCGATCAGGATCACCGCGAGCTGAAGGAAGAAATGGATGCTGTAGTCGCCGGGCGCGAAGCTGGTCGCAGTTGCGGACGTTGCTGGCCCATGCGCGCCCAGCATGTCGCCGAACGCCCGTGTAACGCTCGACCAGATACCCTCGCTCACCTGCTACTCCCCCACCGCTCGTCGTGTCGACCTGCGGCCGACGAGGCAAGTCTTTTCGTCGACCTTTGGCGAGCCGCAGCCCCTACTTGGCCGGATCGAGCGTCACCAGCGCGATATCGTTGGTGGCGAGCGGCAGGCGATACTGCAATGCGCCCGATGCGCCGATCGTGACAGTCTTGTCGACCTCCGGCGTGTCACGGGTCAGCGCCTGAAGCGCATCGACCTGCGCCGATGTCAGCGATTTCGGCAGCCCCATGTCGATATAGGCCGAATAGGCATCGTTATGGCGAAAGCCGGTGCGATAGACGCGCAGCCGATACGCACCGCGCTTCAGACCGGCAAAATCGACCAAGGCCGGCGCTTCGGGCTTCGCGGGCACGAGGCGCGTGTAGAAGGGCCGGTTGCTCAGCTTCTGCTCGGGCTGGTGCCAGTCCCACACGACCGCGCTGACATGGCCCTGATCGTTCGCCGCCCAGCTATAACGGTCGCCGGTCTCGATCGCATCGCCGCGCAGCGCGTTCAGATATTTATACGCGAACCAGGCCGGCTTGCGGATTCCTTCGGGGTTCATCAGGCCGAAACCGCCCTGGAACGGCGCGGTCGGCGGGCCGGGCTCCTCGAACAGGTCGGTATAAGTCCAGTAGCTCATGCCCTGTACCATGCCCTGCACGCCCTTGAGCTTGGTGAGGATATAGGGTGCGCTGACATAGCTGTCGTGGACCGGGTCGCGCGGCGTGTAGCTGGTGCTCCATTCGGTGAAATACATCGGCAGATCGGGGAAAGCCGATGCGGCGATCTCCTGGCGAACCTTGCGAACGTCACCGATGATCGCATCCTGCGAAGGCGACAACTTCGTATCCCCCTTCCCCTCCTCGTCCAGGAAGCCGCCATCGACGCCGTACGTATGGGTAGTCACGAAATCGACCGGCACGCCAGCAGCGGCGACGTGGGACAGGAATTCGGGCACCCAGGCGGCGCCCGCCGTGGAGGGACCACCGACCCGCAGCGCCGGATCGACCGCCTTGATCGCGCGCGCGGTCACGTCGTACAGATCGAAATAGGCCTTCTGATCGGCCTTTTCCCAAAAGCCGTCGAGATTGGGCTCGTTCCAGACCTCGAAAAACCAGCTACGCACCTCTTCCGCGCCATAGCGATCGATCAGATGGCGCGTGAACGCATCGATCAGATCACGCCAGCCGTCGAGCCGGGGGTGCGACGTGTTGCCCTTCCAATAGAAGATGCTGTTGTCCGACGTCTTGAGCGCCTCGGGCGTGAAGCCGAGTTCGACGAAAGGCTTGATCTTCTTGGCGAGCAGATCGTCGTAGAGCTTGTCGATCCCCGACCAGTCATAGACGATCTTGCCCTCGCGCTGCTGCACGGTTTTCAGCACATCATGGAAGATCGCGTGAAAGCGGATGTAGCGGAAGCCGAGCTCGGGTACCGCAAGCGCCAGCTGGGCCTGGCTGTCCGGCCGGATCAGCGTGCCGGGATAGTCGGAGCCGATCGAGAGATCGAAGAAGCGGTCGACCGGTCCCTTGGGACTGGAGACATCGATGCGCACCGTCCGCGCGGGGATCGCCTGGGCGGCCGCAACCATCGGGTTCGTCAGCGCGAGCGCAGCGGCGGCTACACCGATCAGGATTCGTGGATGCATCGCTCTCTCCCCCTTTTTCTTGTCCGTTGCGGCGATGCCGCGGCCCGATTTCAGGTAGCGCTAACAAAGTCACCTGAGCGTTGAAAGCCAAAAAGCATATCGAGTGCGAGTAGCGATCGAACCAGGCGCGTCCGCGGACGTTAGACCTTCGCGCCCGTGCAACTTCACTTGCGGCACCCCATCTGAAACCCAGCTCAAAAGAGAAATCCCACCATGAAGATCCTGATGGTCCTCACCTCGCACGACCAGCTCGGCGACACCGGCAAGAAGACCGGCTTCTGGCTAGAGGAATTTGCCGCGCCCTATTATGTGTTCCGCGACGCGGGGGCGACGATCACGCTCGCCAGCCCGAAGGGCGGCCAGCCGCCGCTCGACCCGAAAAGCGACGCGCCCGATGCGCAGACCGCCGCAACCGATCGGTTCAAGGCAGACAAGGAAGCGCAGCACGCGCTCGCCAACACCGTGACGCTCGGCGAGGTCGACCCCGCCGACTTCGATGCGGTCTTCTATCCGGGCGGACATGGCCCGTTGTGGGATCTGGCTGAAGACCCGCGTTCGATCGCGCTCATCGAAAAGGCGCTTGCGGCCGGCACGCCCAGCGCGTTCGTCTGCCACGCCCCCGGAGTCCTGCGCCACGTCAAGGGCGCGGACGGTGAGCCGCTGGTCAAGGGCCGCCGCGTCACCGGCTTTACCAGTAGCGAAGAGGCGGCGGTCGAACTCACCGATGTCGTCCCGTTCCTCGTCGAAGACATGCTGAAGGCGGCGGGCGGCGACTATCAGCACGGCGATGACTGGGCTTCGTTCGTGCTCACCGACGGTAACCTCATCACCGGCCAGAACCCGGCATCGTCCGAAGCCGCCGCATCTGCCCTGCTGGCCGCACTTGCGGAAACCGGCGTCCGCTGAAAAAGCCACGCGGCAACGGCCGGGCGCGCCACGGCGGGCCCGGCCGTCACGGCGATCAGACGGCCGGCCGCCCGAACGTCTGGCGCGTGACCGGATGGCTGCTGCTCAAGCCGCCGTCCACGGCGATCGCCTGCCCGTTCACATAGCTGGCGGCATCGGACGCGAGGAACAGCGCGACCTGCGCAATCTCCTCCGGTGCGCCAGCGCGGCGGAGCGGATTCAACTGGCCGAGCCGATCGGCCTTGCCGTGCTCGCGCGCATAATCGAACGCGCGCTGCGTCATCCCCGTTTCGATCAGCCCCGGGCAGATGGCGTTGACGCGCACGCCGGTGCCGACCAGTTGCTGCGCGGCGGTCTGGACGAGGTTGATGACGCCGGCTTTCGACGCAGAATAGGGCGTGCCCCCCGCGCCAGAGCGCAATCCGGCGACGCTTGCGGTACACAGGATCGCACCACCACCGCGATCGACGATGCGCGGCGCCGCATGCTTGATCGCCAGCGCCGGGCCGATCAGGTTGACGCGCAATACCTCCGCCCAAAGTGCGACATCGGCGTCGAATATCCCCGCGACGCCGCCCGAGATGCCAGCATTCGCGTAGAATATGTCGATCCCGCCGAAATGTTCGCACGCCGTTGCCACCAGCCGTTCGACATCGGCCTCGTCGCCGGCGTCCATCTCCACTGCCACAGCGTCGGTCAGGCCGGCAATCGTGTCATGAACCGAGGCCGCGCGATCGGCCGCGACGACCGCGGCGCCCGCCGCTGCAAATGCCCACACGGTCGCGCGGCCAATACCGGACGCCGCACCCGTGACCACCGCCACTTTGCCGCCCAGATCGAACGATGGCCGGGTCATGCCCCTGCTTTCTCGGCGAACTGCCAAGCCGCGCTGGCAAGGCCAGGCAATCGTGTGACGGTGGCTGCCGCCTCGCTGCTCGATGCATTTCCGTCGATCATGCGCTTCTTGATCCCCTGGACGATGCCGGCGAGGCGAAAGAAGTTATAGGCGAAATACCAGTCGAGATCGGGCAGCCCGTCCCTGCCCGTCGCCGCACAATATCGCGCGACGACCGCTTCGATCGTCGGGATGCCGGTCTCCGCGCCTGCCAGGCCCATCACGCCCGCGCGCGCCTCGGGCGGCATCACCCAGCTCATCAGATAATAGGAAAAATCGGCAAGCGGATCGCCAAGCGTGGACAGCTCCCAGTCGAGCACGGCGAGGACGCGCGGGGCATCGGCTGCGAAGATCATGTTGTCGATGCGATAGTCGCCATGAACGATGCCGGTGCGGCTCTGCGGCGGCACCGTCGCCGGCAGGAACGCGATCAGCCGCTCGATTTCGGGAATCTCGTCGGTCTGACTAGCGCGATATTGCCGCGTCCAGCGCTCCACCTGCCGCGCGAAATAATTGCCGGGCCGCCCGTAATAGCCAAGACCCACTGTCGCGACGTCGACATTGTGGAGCGCCGCCAACGTGTCGGTCATCGCTGCATAGATTGCCGCGCGATCGCCGCGGGACATGCCCGGCAGCGCGCCGTCCCAGAATGTCCGCCCCTGCACCATCGCCATCACGTAGAAGGGCGCGCCGATCACGGCTTCATCGTCGCAAAGGCCGAGCGGCGCCGGCACGGGAAAGCCCGTGGGATGGAGCGCGGCGATCAGCCGGTGCTCACGGTCCACCGCGTGCGCCGATGGCAGGATCGGCCCGAACGGCTTCCGCCGCAGCACATAGGCGCCGCTAGCGGCATCGATCCGATAGGTCGGGTTGCTCTGTCCGCCGGGGAATTTCGTCACCGCGAACGGCGCCTCGAAACCGGCGACATTTGCCGCCAGCCACGCGCTCAGTCGGGCTTCATCCAGATCGCTCATGGAAATTCGATCACCGATCGCGCGCTGTTGCCCTGACGCAGCTTCTCGAGCGCGTCGTTGACCTGCGGCAGCCGGATGCGCTCGGCGACAATCGTCTCGAGGTCGAGCACGCCGTCGAGATAAAGCCGCACCAGCCGTGGCAGGTCGATCGGGAATCGCGTGCCGCCGAGCAACGAGCCCTGAATTTTCTTGCCGCTCAGGAAGCTCGGCCCGGGCAGGCTTACGCTCTGGCCCGGGGCGATCATGCCGAGGATCGTGGCGGTGCCACCGCGCCGGAGCAATTGCCAGGCGAGTTCGGCCGTAGCGGGTCGCCCCACGGCTTCGATCGCATAGTGAACGCCGCCGCCGGTCAGCGCCATCACCTGTTTGACGAGATCGGGCGCGCCGGGATCGAAAGCGTGCGTCGCCCCCATCCGCATCGCAAGCCCGCGCTTGTCCTCCACCGGATCGATCACGATGATCTGGCCCGCCGACGCAATCTTTGCGGCATTGACCGCCGCCAGCCCGATGCCGCCCGCGCCGATCACCGCGACCGCCTCGCCCGGCCGCACCCGGCTTTCGTTGAAGACCGCACCGGCGCCGGTAATCACCGCACAACCGAGCAGCGCGGCGCGATCAAGCGGCATGGCCGGGTCGATCGCCACACAGGCATTTTCGTGGACCAGCATCGCCTCGGCGAAGGCGGAAAGGTTGAGGAACGGCGCCAGCGCCTCCCCGCCCGACAGCCGCAGTCGCGGCTCGGCGTCGGACGGCCGCCGCGTCGACGGATCGACGCAAAGCGACGGCCTGCCGCTGATGCAAAGCTCGCACGATCCGCAAAAGGCGGTGAGGAAGGTGACGACATGGTCACCCGGTCGCAGCCGCGTGACGTCGCTGCCCACCGCCTCCACCACCCCGGCCGCCTCATGGCCGGGAATGGTCGGTACCGGATGGGGAAAGGCGCCGTCGACGAAATGCAGATCGGATCGACAGACGCCGACGGCAGCCGTGCGGATCAATACTTCGCGAGGGCCGGGCGCGGACACCGCGACCTCCTCGATCGAGAGCGGCTGTCCCGCCTCGAACAGTACGGCGGCCTTCATTCGCATGGCGTGCTCATCGGCTGACCCCCAGCTCACCTGACGAAACCCGATCGCGAGCGGCGGGCGCGTGCTTGCCAAACTCGGCGCGCGCGATCGCCCGCGCATGAACCTCGTCCGGTCCGTCCGCCAGCCGCAGCGTGCGCACGCTGCCCCAATGATGCGCGAGATCGAAGTCGCCCGAAACGCCCGCCCCGCCATGCGCCTGGATCGCATCGTCCAGGATCTGGAGCGCCATCATCGGCGCCTGCACCTTGATCATCGCGATCTCGAGCTGCGCGGCCTTGTTGCCCGCCTTGTCCATCATGTCGGCGGCCTTCAGGCAGAGCAGCCGGGTCATCTCGATATCGATGCGCGCGCGCGCGACGCGCTGTTCCCAGATCGAATGATCGGCGATGCGCTTGCCAAAGGCGATGCGGCTCACCAGCCGCTTCGCCATCGCGTCGATCGCTGCTTCGGCGACGCCGATGGTCCGCATGCAATGGTGGATCCGCCCCGGCCCGAGCCGGCCCTGCGCAATCTCGAACCCGCGCCCCTCGCCGAGCAGCAGATTGTCCACCGGCACGCGCACGTCCCGAAGCAGGACTTCGCCGTGACCGTGCGGCGCGTGATCATACCCGAAAACCGAAAGCATCCGCTCGATCGTCACGCCGTGGGTGTCCATCGGCACCAGGATCATGCTCTGCTGGGCGTGCCGGGCAGCGCTGAAATCGGTCTTGCCCATCACGATCGCGATCTTGCAGCGCGGGTCGCCCGTGCCCGACGACCACCATTTCCGGCCGTTGATCACATAATGATCACCATCGCGCTCGATCCGCGTCTCGATATTGGTCGCGTCCGATGATGCCACGGCCGGCTCGGTCATCAGAAAGGCGGAGCGGATTTCGCCGTGCATCAGCGGGCGCAGCCACGCCTCCTTCTGCGCCAGCGTGCCATAGCGGTGCAGGACTTCCATGTTGCCGGTGTCGGGCGCAGAGCAATTGAACACCTCCGAGGCCCAGTCGACCCGACCCATCTCCTCGGCGCAAAGGGCATATTCGAGGTTGGTGAGTTGCTCACCCTCGAACGCGAATTGCTCGTCGACATGCTGCTGCCCGGAATGCGGCGGCATGAAAAGGTTCCAGAGCCCGGCCGCCTTTGCCCGCGCCTTCACCTGTTCGAGCACCGGGTTGACGGCCCAGCGATCGCCCGCCGCGGCGGCCGCGCGATACTCCGCATCGCGCGGCCGCACTTCGGCGTCGATAAAGGCCTTCACCCGATCGCGGTAACGCGTCTCGCGCTCACTCGGCGTGAAGTCCATCGCATCGCTCTCCCGATCTATTTGATCGGCTTATAACGTACCCGATATTCGGTAAAGGGGCATGCGCCTCGAAAAACGACAAGCGCGATCTTCAAAAAACAATTCCGGCGGCCACACGAAGCGGCTAAGCTGGACTGATGCCTGATCCCGTCAAGACCGAAGCTGCAAGCGCCACCAGCACCAAGCGATTCCAGGCGAAGCGCGACGCCATCCTGGCCGCCGCCGCCGATGCAATCAACGAACAAAGCGCCAAGGGCATGACCTTTGCCGATGTCGCGCGCAGGGTGGGCCTCAACACCACGTCCGTCACCTATTATTTCAAGCGCAAGGAGGATCTCGCCGCTGCGGCGTTCGAACAGACGCTGGCTTGGCTCGACGCCATACTCGATCAGGCGCTGCTCGAATCCACGCCCGAGGCACGGGTCGCCCGCTTCCTCAACATCAACATGGAGAGGCTGGCCCGCATCGCGCGCGATGAGGAACGGGCGGTCGCAATTCTTTCCGACCTTCGCGCAATGGAAGAGCCTCTGAAAGGGCAGCTGCTCACCGGATGGCGCAACGTTTTCCGCAAGACGCGCAGCCTGTGGGGCAGCGACGGCACGCGCGCCCAAACCGTGCTGCGCGGCGCGCGCGCGCATGTGCTGCTGGAAAACAGCTTCTGGCTCAACGCCTGGATGACGCGCTACGAGGTCGATGAATATCCGCGTGTCGAGCAGCGACTGATGGACGTGTTTCGCCACGGCATCGCGGCACCTGGTCAGCGTTGGCAGCCTCACCCGTTCGAACTGATCCATGAAGAACCCGAACCAGGGCGCGAGGCGTTCCTGCTGGCCGCCACCCGCCTGATCAACGAACTCGGCTATCGCGGTGCCTCGGTGCAGCGCATCGCGTCCGAACTCAACGTCACCAAGGGCAGCTTCTACCACCATCTCGACGCGAAGGACGATCTGGTGATCGCCTGCTACCAGCGCAGTTTCGACATTCTTGCCGATGCGCAACGCCTGGGGGAGCGCCACGGCAGCACCCATTGGGAGCGGCTGGAAAGCACGATCGCCGCGCTGCTCGATTATCAATTTTCCGAACGCGGGCCATTGCTGCGCACCACGGCGCTGTCGGGACTGCCGCTTTCCGTGCGCGACACGATGCTCGATCGGTCGAACCGGATCGCCCGCCGCTTCGCCGGCATGCTGTCCGATGGGATCGCAGAAGGCACGATCCGACCGATCGACCCGCTCGTCGCCAGCCAGGCATTGATGGCGATCCAGAATGCGGCGTTCGACATGCGCAAATGGGCGAGCACCATGCCGCGCGAGCAGGCCGTCGCCTTCTATGCCTCGACGCTTGCGTTCGGCTTGTTCGACGATCGCGTGCTCGGGGCCTCGCCGGCATAAAAAACGGGCCGGGAGTCTCCTCCCGGCCCGCACCCCTGCCGTGACGACTCAGAAGCGCGTGCGCACCGTCAGACCATAAGTCCGCGGCTCGGCCAGATAGGCGGAGAAAATCTGCCGCCCGCCCGGGAACTGCGGATCGATGAAGGGAGCGGAGGACGCACCCTCCTGGAACGGCGAGTTGAAGATGACCTGGGTGAAGTTCTGATCGAACAGGTTCTGCGCCCAGAGCTCGATCGCCCAGCGTTCGTCTTTGCCGCGAATGCCGATGCGGCCGTTCACCAGCGGATAGCCATCCTGCATCTTCTGCGGGAACAGGTCCGATCCGGTGTTGTAGTCGCTGGTCAGGCGCGTGTCGAAATAGACGAGGCCACTCAGCCCCGAATTGCCGATCGGCGGCGTCCACGCCACCGATGCGGTCGCAACCACTTCCGGCGCGTTCGACAGATTTTTGCCCGGCAACTCGCGCAGCGCCTGGTCGAGCGGCGCACCGCTGTCGCTGCCAACGAGCTGATCGCGATATTCGGTCTTGGCATAGGTCAGGCCCAGCCCGACCCGGAAGTCGCGTGCCGGCACCAGCGACGCTTCAAGCTCGACGCCCTGCGACAGCACGCCGTAGCTGACGTCGCCCGAGGGGCACACGCCCGTCGTGCTTGCCGATGCGTTGTAATTGTTCGCCGCGCTGAACTTGCTCTGGTCACGATCGCCGCCATTCAGGTCGCTCGTACAACCATTGATGTTCTGGACGAGGAAGACCGTGCCGTTGAACGTGTTGAGCTGGAAGTTCTTGAACTCCTGGCGGAATGCCGAGATGTTCAGGCTGAACGCCCGCGTCGAATATTTCAGGCCGATTTCATAGGCGTTGTTGATTTCCGGCGCGAACTGGAGATTGCCGACCAGCGCCTGCGCCCCACCAACCGACGCAAAGGTGGCGATCGGCGCCTTGAGCGCGGAGCGATCAAGGTTGAAGCCACCTGCCTTATAGCCGCGCGAATAGCTGCCATAGAGCAGCAGGTCGTCAGTGGGCTTGTACGAGAGGATCGCGGTGCCGGTGAATTCATCCTCGTTGCGCTCGTCATGGATCGACACGCCGTCGAGCTCGGCGGTGGAGTTTCCCTGGCACGAAAGCCCGATCAGCGCATCGACGACGCCTGTCAGCGACGCGACCGAACGAAGCGGCAGCAGTGAAGCCTGGTTCGCGGTACACGCGGTGTTGTCGTTGCCGAAGGTCGCGGTCAGCCGCTTGCGCTCATTGGTGTAACGAAGGCCCAGGGTGAAATCGAGCCGGTTGGTCAGGTGGACGATGTTGTGCGTGAACAGCGCCCAGTTGCGGCTGTTCTGTAGATAATGGTCACGCGTCGTGCCGCGATCGTTGATGCCGTCGAGCCGGTCGAACGCCGCGTAAATCAACGGCGAGGCTGCGCCGAACGCAGCCGGGCGCGCGGCGAGACAGCCGGCCGAGGTCGGCGAATAGAGCGCCGCCAGCGCGCTGCCCGAAACGATGCGACAGGTGGCGAAGCGTCCATATTGGCTGCCGAAACGAAGATTGTCGACGACGGTCAGGTCTTCGTCGGCGAAATAGCCGCCGACCAGCCAGTCGAGCCGTTCGTTGAACGCCGTCCCCTGCAACCGCAGTTCCTGGCTCCACGTCTTGAAGCCGCGCGACGAGTCGTCGTTGGGCGCGCGATAGAGGATGTCGACATAGCTATAGTCGGTATCGGCACCCTGGCTGGCGAAATAGCTGCGATAGGCGGTGATCGAGGTCAGCGTCGCATTGCCCAGCGTCCAGTCGACCTGCACCGATGCGCCCCAGTCCTCGGTCCTGCCGCCATAGCTGCGGCCCGGGGAGATATAGAGATCGCGGCTATAGGGGTTCTGGAACGCCGCCATCGGCTGGCCAAGATCGCGGAGTACGCGGACGATGTTGTTGCTGGTGGGCGAATTGAGCTGGCCGACCGACGGGTTGATCGACTGGTCGACATAGACGGCGCCGCAGCAATCCTCGGTCCGCTTGGTATAGTCACCGATCAGCCGGACGCGCAGGTCGCTCGACGGTTCGAACAACAACTGGCCACGCAGGAAGAAGCGATCGCGGTTGTTCACGTCGCGATCGTTGGTGACATCCTGGTAAAAGCCGTCACGCTTCGAATAGACGCCATCGATCCGCCCGGACAGGCTCTGCGTCAGCGGCGCGTTGACGAACCCCTGCAGGCGAATCTGGTTGTAATTGCCATAGGTCGCCTCGCCGCCCGCCGAGAAGGTCGGCTCGGGCGACTTCGACACGATGTTGATGATACCGGCAGAGGCGTTGCGGCCGAACAGCGTGCCCTGCGGACCGCGCAGCACCTCGATCCGTTCGAGATCGCCCAGTTCGTTGAGGCCGATGCCGGAGCGCGAGCGATAGACGCCGTCGATGAACACCGCGACCGAACTTTCAAGGCCGGGATTGTCGCCGACCGTGCCGATGCCGCGGATACGCGCCGAGCCATTGGCTTCCGATCCCGTCGACGAGACGAGCAGCGATGGCGCGATCTGGTTCAGCGCGCGGATATCGTTGGCGCCGGTCTGCAAAAGCGCCTCCGAACTGATCGCCGACACCGCCAGCGGCACGTCCGCCAGCACCTGCGCGCGTCCCTGCGCCGTCACGATGATCTCGTTCGCAGCACCGGCATCGACCTGGTCCTCGCCGGCGGTCGTTGCTGCGGTTTCGTCCGTCTCACTCTGCTGGGCATGGGCAGGCGTCGCCAGCCCCATGACGAGAGCCGACGCTGCACAAGCCGACAAAAGGCGTAGCCGCATATGATTAGTCCTCTCCACGTGGCTGGAGCACTTGGCGGCTCCATACCCTATCCTCGAATACAGCGCCTGAACACAGAGACGTCAAGCAGAACTAAAGTTGCAAAATACGACTGGATCGGCGCTGTTGCGCAAAAGAGACAATGGATCGCAGCCCCCGACGGCCCTTCACAACGCCCTGCTCCCGCACCGATATGCCGCGACAAATTGCGACACTTTACTGGCGCGCTGACAAAAGGCTGAGACAGTTGGCCCCCAGAAAGGCGCTGTGCCGGGGGCCGCCCCCTCCCCCGGCACGCAGTTCAGGAGATTGACGATGTTGAGACAATTCACGATCGCGGCACTCGGCGCGACGTTGCTGGCGGGGGCGGGGCACGCAGCCGTGCAGGACCGCGGACCGCAAGGCCCCGGCCCCGATCCCATGACAAAGGCCGACGCCAATAAGGACGGCGTGGTCACTCGTGCCGAAATGCTTGCGGACGTCGATGCCCGCTTCAAGGAAATGGATGCCAATCACGACGGCAAGGTCACGCCGGAGGAGCGCGCCGCATTTCACGACGCGATGCGCGCCCGGATGGCAAAGCGCATGCCGCGCGACCGCGAACTGACCCTCGATCAGGAACATGCCCGTGCCAACCGGCTGTTCGACATGATCGACACCAATCACGACGGCAAGATCGATACCGCCGAACGCGCTGCGGCGCGGCAGAAGATGGCGATGCGCGGCCCCGGCGGCCGGCAAGGTCCGCCGCCGCCTGCCGATGGTCCTCCGCCGCCCGACGGCGAGTGACCTGAGCCGGAACGTGCCGGGGCCGCCCCGGCGATTGCATCGGACGATCCCGTGCCCCCGTCGGGATCAGCAGGCGCTTCTCCCCCTGTGCGCCCGCCTCGATACGATCGGACCCCCCGGGGCTTCCCGGCACGTTCCATCCTGCTGCTCGAGTTGCTAGTCGTCGCCCATGTCCGAAGTCCCCCATCTGCTGCTCGTCGATGACGAGCGCTCGATCCGCGAGCCGCTCGCCCAATATCTGACCAGGCAGGGCTTCCGCGTCACCCAGGCGGCCGAAGCCGAAAGCGCGCGCGCGCGGCTCAACGCCTATGCGATCGATCTCGTCATCCTCGACATCATGATGCCCGGCGAGGATGGGCTCAGCCTGTGCCGGCATATCCGCGAAACGAGCGAGGTTCCGGTGATCCTGCTCACCGCGCGCAGCGAGGAAACCGATCGCATCGTCGGCCTCGAAATGGGCGCCGACGACTATGTCGTGAAGCCGTTCAGCCCGCGCGAACTTTCCGCGCGCATCAAGGTTGTGCTGCGTCGCTGGTCGGGTGGCGGCGCAAAGCAGTACGCGCCGGAGACCGGATCCTATGCCTTTGCCGGCTGGGTGCTGCGCACCGGCGAGCGTACACTGATCGATCGCGACGGGGTCTCGGTGCCGCTTTCGACCGGCGAATATAATCTGCTTCATGCACTCGTGACTCGCCCGCGCCAGGTGCTGACGCGCGACCAGTTGCTCGATCTTACCCAAGGGCGCGAGGCCGCGGCATTCGATCGCGCGATCGACAATCAGGTCAGTCGCCTTCGCAAGAAAATCGAGCCGGACGTGCGCAACCCATCGATCATCAAGACGGTGTGGGGCGGCGGCTACACGCTCGCCGCCGAGGTCACCCGGCTTTGAGGCGCCTTTATCCGACCAGCCTGATCGGACAGATCGTGCTGCTGGTGGCGGTCGCGCTGTTCGCCGCCCAGGCGATCAATTTCACGATGCTGCTCCGCGAACGCCAGCTCGCCCGCTTTGCACAGGTCATCGTGCCCGCGGTGACACGGCTCGCCGACGCCGCCGACCGGCTCGTCATCGTGCGCCAGGGCCAGGCGCCTGGCGCCCCGGCAGTCCCGACGGGGCGCTTCATTTCGGATCCGCGCACCCGCGTTCAACTCCATCCGACCAACCCGATACCGGGGGCGCTTGGCCGACGCCCGGACATCGAGGCCGATCTGCGTCGCGGCCTGGCCGAGGGCGGGCTCGAAATGGGCGACATCATCGCAGCGGTCCGCCCGGTCGACCCCAGCAGGATTCATCCGCGCCAGATCGGCGCGATTCGGGCGGAGCGGCTACGACGGTACGGCGCCGAACTCCTCGTCGCGGTCGAGCTGCCGGGCAAGGGTTGGCTCACGCTCCAGACGGCATGGCCGCGCAGCGACCTTGCGCTGATATGGCAACTGATCGCCCAGACGCTGATCCTGTATATCGTCGTGCTCGTGCCGGTCCTGCTTGCCGGCCGGCGCATCGCCCAGCCGCTCCGCACGCTCACCGCCGCCGCCCGCGCCTTTCGCCCCGGCGACGGCGCCGCGCCGCAGGAGGAACGCGGCCCCAGCGACGTTCGTGCACTGATCGGCGCCTATAACGCGCTCGGCCGCCGCGTGACCGCGATGCTCGACGAAAAGGACCGGATGCTCGGCGCGATCGGCCATGATCTGCGCACGCCGTTGCAGGCGCTGCGCGTTCGCATCGAATCGGTCGAGGACGAGGACGACCGCGCACGCATGGCGGACACGATCGACGAGATGAGCCGCACGCTCGACGACATTCTCTCCCTCGCCCGGCTGGGCCGCCCGAGCGAGCCGATCACCGATGTCGATCTTGCGGCACTGGTCGATGCCGTGGTCGAAGATTTCCGCGATCTCGGCCACGATGTCGCGTTTGCGGAGGCGCCGCGTCTCGCCATGCGCCTCCGGCCGACGCTGATGCGCCGCGCGGTGCGCAACCTGATCGAAAATGCCGTCAAATATGGTGGTGGCGCCGAGGTGCAACTGCTGCCCGATCCCGACCATGTCGTCATCGAGGTCGCCGATCGCGGCCCAGGCATTCCAGCCGACAAGCTGGAGACCGTATTCAATCCGTTCACCCGGCTCGAACAGTCGCGCAATCGCGACACGGGGGGGATCGGCCTGGGCCTGGCGCTGGCGCGGGCGATCGTGCTCGATGCCGGTGGCCAGATCTCGCTGGAGAATCGCAGCGAGGGCGGTCTTGCCGCCCGTATCGTCCTGCCGCGCTGACGCGGTATTGCTCCCAACGAAAAAGCCCCACCCCGCGCTGGCGGAGAGGGGCCTTTGATTGGCTTGCCGGCGAAAGGATCAGCCGACGATTTCTTCCGGCTTGAAGAAATAGGCGATCTCGATCGCCGCATTTTCTTCCGAGTCCGAACCATGGACCGAATTCGCTTCGATCGATTCGGCCAGTTCCTTGCGGATCGTGCCCGGCTCGGCGTTGGCAGGATTGGTGGCGCCCATGATGTCGCGGTTGCGCTGCACGGCATTCTCGCCTTCCAGCACCTGCACGACCACCGGGCCGGAGATCATGAACTCGACTAGATCGTTGAAGAACGGGCGTTCCTTGTGAACCGCGTAGAAGCCCTCGGCCTGCTCGCGGGTCATCTGGATGCGCTTGGAAGCGACGACGCGAAGGCCCGCTTCTTCCAGCATCTTGGTGACGGCGCCGGTCAGGTTGCGGCGGGTGGCATCGGGCTTGATGATCGAAAAGGTCCGGGTCGCGGCCATGGCCGTGCGGCTCCTGTCATAGAAAGGGTGGAGAATGGCCGGCTCCCTAGTCGGCTGCCCGCATCAATGCAAGCTCAGGTGATCTTGACCCAGCGGCCGTCCTCGTCCTGCTTCCAAAATCGCCGCTCGATGCCCTCCTGCGCACCCAGGCCGCGCCAGGCAGCGCGCGCTGCGTCGATTGCGGAATCGTCGAAAAGATGGAGCGCCCGGCCGAATGCCAGCGCTTCGTCCCGCCACGTTCCGTCGACGATCGCGATTGTGCCGGCGCTGTTCACGGGCGTTGCGGCATCGGCAATCAGCACCGGCTGATCGGAGTCGTGCTCGCCGCCCGCCTCGGCATGCGGCAGGAAGCTGCCGGGCGCATAGGTCCACAGCAGTTGATCGATCCTGGCGCGCAGCACCGGATCGGCCGCGACCACGAGCAGCCGCCCGCCATTGCCCAACACCTTTTCGGCGAGTTGCGGGAGCACGCGATCGAGCGGCGCTCGCGTTAGATGATAGAAATCAACCTGCATCGCGCCCGCGTTAGCGTGGCAATGCGCCGACGCCAATGCACGCGCCGTTGCGGTGCCGCAGTCGCTACGATAGGGCGGCAGTTCTGCGTTCTGGGGAGTGGTTGAAGCGGTGGCAGTTTACGTGACGCGCAAGGCGATGCTGGTATCAGCCGCGCTCGGCCTCTGCCTGGCCGCGCAGGCGCACGCCCAGCAGCAACCCGGCTCCGTCGCCTCGCCTGCCGCGCAGGATGCGCCGGCCGTCGAAGCGCGCGAACCGGACCTTCAGGACCGGCCGGTCGAGCCGGCGCCGCCACCGGAAACGCCCCTCCCCGACGATCCCGATCAGGTGCAGTTCACCGCCGACGCGATCGATTACGACATGAACGCCGACGTGGTGACCGCAAGCGGCGACGTTCGGATGTATCGCCAGAGCAACCGGTTACGCGCGGACAAGGTCATCTGGGATCGCCGCACCGGCCAGGTGATCGCCGAAGGCAATATTGCCGTGGTCAACCCGCAGGGCGACGCCGCCTATGGCGACCGCATCGAACTCACCGACACGCTGAAGGACGGCGTTGTCGATAACATGCTGGTCGTGCTCGATGCCGGCGGCAGGATCGCCGCGCGGCGCGGATCGCGCAACGACGGCGGCGTCATCACCGTCGAGAACGCAGCCTATACCCCCTGCGACGTCACCAGCAGCGCGGGGTGCCCGAAGGACCCGTCGTGGAAGATCACCGCCGCGCGCGTAACCTATGACCCCGATCGCCAGCGGCTGCGCTATCGCGGCGCACGGATTTCGCTGTTCGATGTCATCACGCTGCCACTGCCGGCCTTTTCGCACCCGGCGGGTGGCGAAAGCGCCAATGGCCTGCTGACCCCCGATGCGCGCTATGATCGCGCGAACGGCTTTCAGTTGGCCCTGCCCTATTTCTTCAGCCTCGCCCCCAATCGCGACCTGACCGTCACGCCACGCGTCTACACCGACACGCAGCCGATGGTTCAGGCCGACTATCGCGAGCTCAACAGCCTCGGCGCGTTCAGCGTCACCGGCTATGCGACCTACAGTCGACGCGCCGACGATCTGACCGTGCCGGTGACGCCGAGCACGTCGAAGAACGACTTTCGCGGCTATATCGATGTGCTGGGCAATTATCAGCTCGACGAGAATTGGGGCGTGAGCACGTCGGTGCGGGTCGCGTCCGATCGCACGTTCCTGCGCCGCTACGACATCTCGCGCGATGACCGGCTGCGCAGCAATGGGCGCGTCGAGCGGATCGACGCGGACAGCTATTTCGCGGTCAATGCCTGGGCGGTCCAGACGCTGCGCGTCGGCGATCGCCAGGGGCTTCAGCCGATCGCACTGCCCGAAATCGACTATCGCCGGCGGATGGACGACGGGCTGCTGGGCGGCCAGCTGGAGTTTCAGCTGAACACGCTCGCCCTCACCCGAACCGGCGGGCAGGACACGCAGCGTGCGTTTGCGAGCGCGCAATGGAGCCTGCGCCGCCTGACCGATTGGGGCCAGGAGGTGACCTTTACCGCCTATACCCGAGGCGACATCTACAACACGAACGACACGCTCGCGACCTCGATCGTAAGCTATCGCGGCGAAGAGGGCTTCCACACGCGCGGCATCGCGGCGGCGGCGGTCGACGTCAAATGGCCGTTCATCGGCGGGTTCCTTGGCGGCACGCAACAGCTGACGCCGCGCGTGCAGGTCGTCGCCGCTCCCAAGATCGCCAACATGGAAGTGCCCAACGAAGACGCGCGCGCGGTCGATCTGGAAGATTCCAACCTGTTCGCGCTCAATCGCTTCCCGGGCTATGACCGGTTCGAGGATTCGACCCGCTTCACCTATGGTCTCGATTACGCGCTGAACCTGCCGGGCATCAGCATCGATGCCAATGTGGGCCAGAGCTATCGGCTGACGTCGCGACCGACGCTGCTACCGGACGGCACCGGGCTGAACGACCGGCTGTCGGACATTGTCGGGCGGACGGTGGTGCGTTTTCACGACTTCGTGAGCTTCACGCACCGCTACCGGCTGGACAAGGACGGGCTCGCGGTTCGCCGCAACGAAATCGACATGGCGCTTGGCTCGCGTGCTACGTACGTCCAGGTTGGCTATCTGCGGCTCAACCGGAACATCGACACCGCGCTCGAGGATCTGCAGGATCGCGAGGAACTGCGGCTCGGCGCACGGATGAAGTTTGCGCGTTTCTGGGCGATTTCGGGATCGACGCTGATCGACCTGACCGACCGGCACGAAGACCCGCTTTCCGAATCCGACGGGTTCGAGCCGCTTCGCCATCGTCTAGGCATTCTCTATGAAGATGATTGCCTGCGTCTCGGCTTGACGTGGCAGCGCTATTATTCGACGACGGGCGATGCGCAGGCGGGCAATTCCTTCCTGCTGACGTTCGCGTTCAAGAATCTGGGCCGCTGACGCTGCGGAGCGGGATGCGGGGCCCGCTAAGCCTTGGTTCAGGCACATTTCGCCATTAAACGTTCCGCACTATATTGGGATGAGGGTCGTTCTCACGTGAATATCGGTTTCGGCAAGGTGGTCGGTGCGGGCGCCAAATGGTTTGCAGGCGCAGCGGTTGCGGCAATGGCAACGGCGGCGATCGCACAGACGGTGCCCGATCAGGATGCGCAGTCGCTCCCGCAGACCGGTCTGGATCTGCCGAGCACGATGGAGATCTTCGGCAAGGCCGATCCCAACATTCGCAAGCCCACCGCGATCGTCAACGATTATGTGATCACCGGCACCGAGGTGGATCACCGCGTCGCGCTGGTGGTCGGCATGCAGAAGCTGACGCTGAAGCCCGAGGAGAAGGAGCAGCTTCGCCTCGCGATGCTCCGCCAGCTGATCGACGAGACGCTGGAGATCCAGGAGGCCAAGGCCAACGAGATCACCGTCGATCCCAAGGAAGTCGAACAGAGCTTCGCGCGGGTGGCGACGCGGTTCCAGCGCACACCCGATCAGATGCGCAGCTGGCTGCGCGAGATCGGCTCGTCGGAACGTTCGATCAAGCGCCAGATCGAGGCCGAACTCGCCTGGAGCCGGCTGCTGCGGCGCCGGGTCAACGTCAATGTCGGCGAGGCCGAGGTGAAGGCGATGATCGATCGCCTGACCGCGCAGAAGGGCGCCGACGAATATCACGTTTACGAAATCTATCGGAACACCACGCCCGATACCGCGCCTGAAGAAGTCGCGAACATGCAGCGCATGATCGAACAGATGCGCCAGGGCACCCCCTTCGATTACCTTGCGCGCACCTATTCGCAGAGCTCGACGCGCGCCCGTGGCGGCGATCTCGGCTGGGTCCAGCCGGCGATGCTGCCCGACGCGATGGCAAAGGCGGTGCAGGAAATGTCGCCGGGGCAGGTCGCCGGGCCGATCCAGCTTTCCGCCGGTTTCTCGATCATCTATCTCGCCGAGAAGCATCAGGTCGGCATGCCCGATCCGCGCGATGCCAAGCTGAGCCTGCGGCAATTGTCGATCAACTTCCCCAAGGGCACCACGGCCGAACAGGCCAGCGCCCGGGCGGCGCAATTCGCCACCGCGACCCAGGCGATCCGCGGCTGCGGCGATGTGAACAAGGTGGCGGCGGCGGAAAAGGCCGATGTCGTCGATCGTGACAACATCGTCATCCGCGATCTGCCGCCGGCGCTGCAGAACCTGATCCTGCCGCTTCAGATCGGCCAGTCCACCCAGCCGTTCGGATCGATCGAGGATGGCGTGCGCGTGCTGGTGATCTGTGGCCGCGACGATCCGGTGGCGGCCAACCTGCCTTCGGTCGAACAGGTGCAGGAGCAGCTTGAGGACCAACGCGTCAATCTCCGCGCCGAACGCATGCTGCGCGATCTGCGTCGCGACGCGCTCGTCGAATATCGCTGACGTGACGGCGGCTGGCGAGACGATCCGCCCCATCGCCATCGCGATGGGCGATTCGGCCGGCATCGGCCCGGAAATCGTCGCCAAGGCATGGACCGCGCGTCAGCTGCATTCGCTGGCACCGTTCTTCGCGATCGGCGACGTGAACGCCATTCGCGCGGTCTGGGATGGCCCGATCCACGAGATCGGCGAACCCGCCGCCGCGTCGGCTCATTTCGAAGACGCCCTGCCTGTGCTGGCGGTCAGCGACGGCAGCGGCGTGACGCCGGGCGCGCCGACGCTTGGCACCGCCCGTATCGCGCTCCAGTCGCTCGAAGTCGCCGTGGGCTTGGCGAGTGCCGGCGCGGCAGGCGCGCTCGTCACCGGGCCGGTCGCCAAGTCGCAGCTCTATTCGGTCGGGTTCAGCTATCCCGGCCAGACCGAATTCGTCGCTGAACGTTGTGGCGTCTCGCCGGAAAACGCGGTGATGATGCTCGCCGGACCCACGCTCCGGGTGGTGCCGATCACGGTCCACGTCCCGCTTGCCCAGGTTCCCGGACTGCTGACGTCCGAGCTGATCGTCGCCAAGGGGCGCGTTACGGCGCGTGGTCTCCAGCGCAATTTCGGGATCGAGCGTCCGCGCCTGGCCTTTGCGGGCCTGAACCCGCATGGCGGCGAAAACGGCGCGCTCGGCCGGGAGGAGATCGAGATCATCGCCCCCGCGATCGAACGGCTGCGCAGCGAGGGCATCGATGCGACCGGCCCGTTCGCGGGCGACACCATGTTCCACCCGCGCGCCCGTGCGCTGTTCGACGCTGCGCTCTGCCCGTTCCACGATCAGGCGCTGATTCCGATCAAGACGCTGCATTTCGACGAGGGCGTGAACATCACCCTTGGCCTGCCGATCGTGCGAACCTCGCCCGATCACGGCACCGCCTTCGGCATCGCTGGTGCCGATCAGGCGCATCCCGGCGCGATGATCGCCGCGATCCGCATGGCCGCTGACGCGGCCCGACGCAGGGCCGAACTCGCCGCGTGACCCCCGATCTTCCGCCGCTCCGCGACGTCATCGCCCGCTATGGGTTGAGCGCCAGCAAGGCACTGGGTCAGAACTTCCTGTTCGACGGCCAACTGCTCGCGCGCATCGCCAAGGTGCCCGGCGCGCTCGCCGGCGACGAGGTGTTCGAGGTTGGCCCCGGCCCCGGCGGTCTCACCCGCGCGCTGCTTCAGGCGGGCGCCAGGGTAACGGCGGTCGAGCGCGATCGGCGCTGCATCCCCGCGCTCGAGGAACTCGGCAGCTTCTTTCCCGGCCAGCTTCGCGTGATCGAAGCCGATGCGCTGGAGATCGATGCGCCCTCGCTGTTCGACGGCCGCCCGCACATCGTCGCCAATCTTCCCTATAATGTCGGCACCGCGCTGCTGGTCGGCTGGCTGTCGGCGGAATGGCAGCCCTGGTGGGCAAGCCTGACGCTGATGTTCCAGAAGGAAGTGGCCGAACGCGTCGTCGCGCCCGCGGCAAGCGATCATTATGGCCGGCTCGCCGTCCTTGCCCAATGGCGTTCGACGCCGCGGATCGCGATGAACGTCCATCGTTCGGCATTCACGCCGCCGCCAAAGGTGATGTCCGCCGTCGTGCACATCACGCCCGACGACCAGCCGGAGGGCATCCAGCTCAAAACGCTGGAGCAGCTGACGGCCGCGGCGTTCGGGCAGCGTCGAAAGATGCTGCGCCAGAGCCTGAAGGGTGTGCCGGGCGCGCTGGCCGCGCTGGATGCGCTTGGCATCGACACCAGCCGGCGCGCCGAGACGGTCACGGTCGCCGAATTCGGCTCAATCGCCCGCCAGATGACCGCTTCGACCTGACTCGCTACGACGTCAGGGCTGCGCTTCCACCTTCTTCGGCTCGTCATTGGCGGCGACCGGCGTCGGCGGCGGGCCCTTGGTGATCGCAGCAGCAAGCGCCGTCGCGTCGGCGCACGCCGATTTGCAGATCGTCTTGATCTTGACGAGATTGTCCTTCGCGCGCTGGATTGCGCCCTTGGCGACCATCGCCTCGCCCTGGCCGCGCAGTGCGGCAAGATCGTTCGGCTCCAGTTTCAGCGCCTCGCCATAAAACCGGATCGCCTTGCCGGGCAGGCTCTGCGCGCGCGCGATATCGGCCAGCACGACGAACGCCTCGCGATTGCGCGGATCGACTGCCAGCGCGCTTTCCAGCAAGTCGTTGGCGCGCGACAGATTGCCGCTCGCCTGCGCCGAGCGCGCCTGCGCCACCAACGCCACCGATCGCGGATCGATCTGGTTGTCCGGCCGCTGCGCATTGAGGCTGGTCGAAACCGTCAGGGCAAGCAGCGCCGCCGCCGCCGAGATCGTCGTGATCCGCATCGAAATCTCCGAAAGTGAAGCGCGTCTGGCTATCATTGCCGCACCATCTTCGCGACAAAAAAGCCATCGGTCGAGTCCCCCAGCGGCGTCAGCCGCATGCCCGGGCCGCGCGGTCGCCCGATCGGCGCTGAGAGCGGGACAGCCGACCAGCCTGGATGGCGATCGAGAAACGCCTGAGCCTGCCCCGCCCCCTCGGCGTCGAGCAGCGAACAGACGATATGGACCAA
Source organism: Sphingomonas sp. RS6 (assembly GCF_054489705.1). NCBI lineage: Bacteria > Pseudomonadati > Pseudomonadota > Alphaproteobacteria > Sphingomonadales > Sphingomonadaceae > Sphingomonas > Sphingomonas sp. RS6. The sequence goes on along the minus strand of NZ_JBTMWM010000007.1, from coordinate 129,846 downwards.
GCTGCCCCCCGGACGCACAAGCGCTGCGGCAACGTCGAGCAGATGCGCCTGGGTGGCGACATAGCGCTCGAGCATCGCCGGCGTCAGCCGCCACCGCGCTTCCGGGTTGCGGCGCCAGGTTCCCGTGCCCGAGCAAGGCGCATCGACCAGAACCAGATCCGCCCGTTCGCGCTGGTCATCCATCTGCTCGACCTCGCGACCAGGATCGAGCAGCCGCGTCTCCGCGATGGTGACACCGGCGCGGGCCGCGCGAGGCGCCAGTCGCGACAGGCGCGGCCGATCGACGTCGCACGCGAGAATCGTGCCGCGATTCGCCATCGTCGCGGCAAGCGCCAGCGTCTTGCCGCCGCCGCCCGCACACAGATCGATCACGCGATCGCCCGCGCGGGCATCGGCAAGCAGGCCGACCAGCTGACTGCCGGCATCCTGCACTTCGAACCAGCCATCGGCATAAGCCTGCAGCTTGTCGACTCCGCTCGCCTCCGAAAGGCGCAGCGCATCGGGCAGAAACGCGAGCGGGGCAGCCTCCGGCAGGATGCCCGCCACATCCGCCGGCGACGCTTTCAGGCGGTTGACCCGGATGTCGAGCGGCGCCCGATCGAGCAGCGCACGGCGTTCGGACTCGTCCAGGCCGGACTCCGCCAAGGCTTCTTCCAGCCAGCGGGGCGCAACACCGATCGCCGCCGCCACCTCACCCGGTGCAATCGGGGCCGGCCCATAGTCGGAGCCGTCGAACATCGGCAGCAGGTCCGGGCTCACCTCGGCAAGTGCGAGGATCGCCGCGCGCCCGTTCGCCGGCACCTCGCCGCACAGGCGGATGGCGTCATAGACCAGGTCGCGTACGGCCCGCCGATCCTTGGAGCCGGCAAAGCGCCGCTCGGCAAACCAGCGTGCGAGGATGGTGTCGGCGGCGGGCCCCTGATGACGAGCGGCGGTTACGACCTGATCGAGGATGTCGATCGCCATCTGAACGCGGGCGGCGGGTTTCATCGCGTCAGCGCTAAGCAGATCGCGCGCCGCGTGAAAAGACGTAGTTGGCCTTGGACAGGAAATCGCCGGCCCCGTACGACTGGTAATATCATATACATCAAAAAAATGCGATGCATTGAACATGCTACACGTATGTGCTGCACAGAGATTGCGTGCATGGCTCGCCTTGCTGTTGCCCCTGCTGTTGCTGGCGGCACCCGCCGCGCATGGGAACGCGGCCGCAGCGGGCATTACCGATTGCCACGCCATAACGCCGCTCGACACGCCGGATCGTGCCCTGCCCGAACTCGCCTTCGATTGCGGTCAGCCGCCAACCGGCTACCAGGATCGCAGCCTGTGGCTTAGGCTGAACGTAGCATCCGGCTCGCCTGCGCCCGCGATACTGATCCACCAGACGAGATTCGACAGGCTGGCCGTCGGCTTTCGCTTTGCCGATGGTTCCACCGAATGGGAGTCGGTGCGAAGCGGCGCCTTCGGCACGCACTGGCGCCCCGGCGGCCAGATCGGCTTTACCGCCAGCGACGATCGTGCGGCGCTGACCGGCATCGTGCTGCGGATCGATCGGCTGGCCAGTCACGATCTCTTGCGAATCCGCATGGTGCCGGCGGGCGCCGCAGAGGTTCAGTCGGGCGTTCTGGCCGCGCTAGTCGGCGCGGCGCTGACGTTGCTGCTGGTGGGCGCGATCTACAATCTGTCGCTGGCGCTCGCCATCCGCCGTCAATATCTTGCATGGCAGGGCGCATGGTCCGCCTGCATGCTGCTATGGGGTGCGGTCTGGTCGCAGTTCGCGCTGCTGGTGGTGCCGTCGATCGCCGGGCTGGTCGCGGCACAGCTCAGCACCCTGTTGGCCTCGCTCGCGGTTACGCTCGCAGCGATCGGCGCCGTGACGTCGCTCGACGGCGCCGTGCCGGTCTGGCTGCGCCGTTCAACGTTGGCGCTGGGCATCGCGGTCAGCGTGATCGGCATCCCGGCCACCCTCGTTCGGAGTGCGGCGATCGGCCCGATCGGCATGGCGCTGGGCGTTGCGGTGCTGGCGGTGCTTGTCGCGGTCGCAGCGTGCCTGACGATCGGCTGGCGACGCGGCAGCACCGAGGCGCGCGATCTTTCCGGCGCCTGGGCCGTGCCGATGTTCGCGCTCGCGCTTACCCAACTCGTCGATTTCGGCAGCGCCCTCTGGGGCGGTGGCGCGCAGATCGCCGTCCTGTTCGCGGCTGCTTGGCAAACGATCTGGCTGTCGGTCGCGGCAAGCCGGCGGCTGGCGGCGATGCGATCGGAACGGGATAGCGCGAGAGCCGCCGAAGCCCGCGCCAGCGATCTCGCCGGGCGTGATCCGCTGACCGGCCTCTACAATCGCCGCGGGCTGCTCGCTGCGATCGATCCGCTGCTGCAACGGGCGCATCGCGAAGACGCGCCGGTGTCGCTGCTGTTGATGGACGTCGATCGCTTCAAGTCGATCAATGACGCCTATGGGCACGAGGCCGGCGATCATGTGCTCGCCAGAATTTCCGAGCGTCTCCGGCGCTGGGAGGGCCCAGCATGCGCGGCCGCGCGCATGGGCGGCGAAGAGTTCGCGATGATGATCGTCGGGCTGACGGGCCTGCCGCTGATTCGCTTCGCCGATCAGGTTCGCCAGGAAATCGCTGCGCTGGATCATGACGAGAGCATCGCGGGGCAGAAGGTGACGGTCAGCATCGGCGTCGCCGAAACACGCGGCGCGGCCGATTTCCAGTCGCTCTACCGCATCGCCGATCGCGGTCTGTACGCCGCCAAGCATGCGGGCCGCGACCGTGTCCACTGGCAGGCCGAGGACGGCAGCGTGCTCGCGCTGCCGTCCAATGCCCAGATGCGTCGCTGAGCGCGATCAGCGCGTCGGATAATTGGGGGCCTCGCGCGTGATCGTCACGTCATGGACGTGGCTTTCGCGAAGCCCCGCATTGGTGATGCGGACGAACCGCGCCTTTTGCTGGAATTCGGGGATCGTCGCGGCGCCGACATAGCCCATCGACGCCTTCACGCCGCCGACAAGCTGGTGGATCACGTCGCGCGCCGGGCCCTTGTACGGCACCTGGCCCTCGATGCCTTCGGGCACCAGCTTCAGCTGATCCTTGATGTCCTGCTGGAAATAGCGGTCGGCAGAGCCCTTCGCCATCGCGCCCACCGAGCCCATGCCGCGATAGGACTTATAGGCCCGCCCCTGATAGAGGAACGTTTCACCCGGTGCCTCTTCGGTACCCGCGAGGAGCGACCCGATCATCACGGCGCCCGCGCCCGCCGCGATCGCCTTGGCAACATCGCCGGAGGTGCGGATGCCGCCATCGGCGATCACCGGCACGTTCGACTTCGCCGCTTCGGCCGCCGCATCCATGACGGCGGTGAGCTGGGGAACGCCGACGCCGGCCACGACGCGCGTGGTGCAGATCGAACCCGGTCCGATGCCCACCTTGATGCCGTCGGCACCCGCATCGATCAACGCGCGCGCCGCCTCGGCGGTGGCGATGTTGCCGGCGATCACCTGCACGCGGTTGGACAGTTTCTTGACGCGCTCGACGGCGCGGCCGACATCCTTGTTGTGGCCATGCGCGGTGTCGATCACGATCAGATCGACTTCGGCGTCGACCAGCGCCTCGGTGCGGGCAAAGCCCTTGTCACCCACCGTCGTCGCGGCGGCGACGCATAGCCGCCCGCTGACATCCTTGGTGGCGTGCGGATAGGTCACCGCCTTTTCGATGTCCTTGACCGTGATCAGACCGACGCAGCGATAGTCGTCGTCGACCACCAGCAGCTTTTCGATCCGGCGCTGGTGCAGCAACCGGCGGGCCTCGTCCTGGCCCACCCCCAGCTTCACCGTGGCAAGATTCTGGTGCGTCATCAACTCCGAAACCGGCTGGCCGGGATTTTCGGCGAAGCGGACGTCGCGGTGCGTGAGGATGCCGACCAGCCGGCCACCAGCCTCCACGATCGGAATGCCGCTGATCCGGTGACGCGCCATCAGCGCCTGGGCATCGGCCAGCGTGCCGGTGGGCGCCATGGTGATCGGATTGACCACCATCCCGCTTTCGAACCGCTTGACGGCGCGCACCGCTTCGACCTGCTCATGCACCTCCAGATTGCGGTGAAGCACGCCGATGCCGCCCAGCTGTGCCATCACGATTGCCATGTCGCCCTCGGTCACAGTGTCCATCGCCGATGACAGCACCGGGATGTTTAGCGAGAGTTCGCGCGTCACGCGGGTTCGCGTGTCGGCCATGCTCGGAACGATCTCCGATTCGCCCGGATAGAGAAGGACGTCGTCGAAAGTCAGGCCGAGAGGGATGTCCATGGGAGGCGCCAGATCCTTTGAGTCGAAGGTTGGCGGCCCATGTAACCGTGAGGGTGGCAAAGCGCTAGGGGGTGGACGAAAGCGCCCGTGCCAGGTTCGGATAGAGCGCTGAACGCTCGGCATCCATCTGCGCGCGGATCGCCGCGCTCAACTGGTTGGCCGCGGCAAGATAGCCGGGCAGATCGCGCGCCGCCCGCCCGATCGGCCAGGCGCCGACATGATCGCTATACTGCATCCGCACGTCGAGATTGCCCGATCGAAGCGCGAGCGCCGCCTCGCGCCGTTCGCCGCCCGCCGCCATCGCCGCGTTGAAAAGGGCATCGATTGCCGGCCGGCGCGCAGCGATCACCTGCGCGGTCTTGTACCGAAGCTGCGACAGCGTCGCGACGTCGCAGGTATCGCGCGCCATCAGCGTTTCGATCGCGCCGATCGCCTGGAGCAGCTGACTGTCGAGTGACTCCAAATCCCCCATGCAATAGACATAGAGGCGTCGCGTGCCCCGACGGAAACGGAACGACGAATTATTTGCTCATCCATGATGCCGGTCAGTGCGGGCAAGCAGCGCGCGGGCCTGATCGACATGCATCGCCTCGATCATGCGATCCGCAAATCGCTCGGCACCACCTCGTGCCGCCGCCACCAGCGCCTCTGCCTCGGCAATCTCCCCGTCGGTCGGCGAGAAGGCAGCTCGGGCAATCTCGACCTGCGCGGGATGGATCAGCGTCTTGCCGTCAAAGCCGATGGCCCGCCCCTCGCGGCACTCCGCCGCCAGCCCATCCGCATCGTCGAGTGCGTTGTACACGCCGTCGAGCGCCCAGCCACTACCGGCCCGGGCGGCCAGCACGACCGCCTGAAGCGCCAGCGAAAGGCCGCCGCGGCCCGCGGCCGCCGGAATGCCCAGCGTCGCCTTCAGGTCGTTGGTGCCTGCGATCAGGCCGGCGACACCCGGCACCGCCGCGATCGCCGCCGCCGCCAATACGCCCGCCGGGGTTTCGATCATCGCGAGAATGGGCTTGCCCGCCGCTGCAACGGCTGCTGCGGTCCCGGCGCTCTCCACCTTCGGTACCACGATCATGTCGCATGCCGAGCCGGCCACCGCCGCAAAGTCAATCTGATGCTCGGCCGTATCGGCTGCGTTGACGCGGATCGCGACGATGCGATCGCCGAAGCCGGCCGCCACCGCCTCGACGGCCGCATCGCGCGCCGCGTCCTTCGCGTCGGGCCGAACGGCATCCTCAAGATCCAGGATCACCATGTCGACGTCGAGCGTACGAGCCTTGGCGATCGCACGGGGGTTCGATGCGGGCAGGAAAAGCGCGGTTCGCGGCGCCAGTCTGGCTGTGGTCATGCCGCCTCTCTATGCTAGCAAGGGTGGGAATTGCGAGAGGACTCGGGGCAGATGGATGTGATTTCCGTTTTTCTGGTGGCGCTGGCGGTGCTGATCTTCGTCTACGTCCTATCGAGCATCAAGATCGTCACCCAGGGCTATCATTTCACCGTCGAGCATTTCGGCCGCTTCACCGCGGTGGCGACACCGGGCTTCAACTTCTATCCGGCGTTCTTCTATCGCGTCGGCCGCAAGGTGAACATGATGGAGCAGGTGATCGATATTCCAGGGCAGGAGATCATCACCAAGGACAATGCCATCATCTCCACCGACGGCGTCGTCTTCTTCCAGGTGCTCGATGCGGCCAAGGCGGCTTATGAGGTGTCCGATCTGTACGTCGCGCTGCTGAACCTCACGACCACCAATCTGCGCACCGTGATGGGTTCGATGGACCTCGACGAAACGCTGTCGAAGCGCGACGAGATCAACGCCCGGCTGCTTTCCGTCGTCGATCATGCGACCACGCCGTGGGGCGTCAAGATCACCCGAGTCGAAATCAAGGACATCCGCCCACCGGCCGATATCGTCAACGCGATGGGTCGTCAGATGAAGGCCGAGCGTGAAAAGCGCGCGAACATTCTCGAGGCGGAGGGCGCCCGCCAGTCCGAAATCCTGCGCGCCGAGGGGCAGAAGCAGGCCCGCATCCTCGAGGCCGAAGGGCGCCGCGAATCCGCCTTTCGCGACGCCGAGGCACGCGAGCGCGCCGCTCAGGCGGAGGCGGAGGCGACCCGTCTCGTCTCCGATGCGATCGAGGCGGGGTCGAGCCAGTCGCTCAACTACTTCATCGCCCAGAAATATGTCGAGGCGGTCGGCAAGTTCGCGACTTCGCCCAACGCCAAGACGATCCTGTTCCCGGTCGAGGCGACCCAGCTGATCGGCACGCTGGGCGGCATCGGCGAGCTGGCCAAGGACGTGCTGGGCGACAGCGCAGCCAAGCCGACGGCGGCGCCGCCCCCGCCGCGCCGCAGCGGCCCGTTCGAACGACTGGACTGACGCCGGGTGGACTCGCTCCAGCACGCCGCCGTGCTCTGGCTGATCGGCGCGATCACGCTCGCGATCGCCGAGATCGTGCTGCCCGGCGTCTACATGATCTTCTTCGCCGCCGCCGCGGCGCTCACCGGCGCGGTGGCATTGTTGTTCCCCGAACTGTCGCTCGGCGGCCAGTTGCTCGGCTTTGCCGGATGGTCGGTCGCGGCGGTGCTGATCGGGCGGCGCTGGTACCGCGACTTCCCCGTCGAAAGCGCTGATCCGATGCTCAACGATCGCATCGCCCGCCTGGTCGGCGAAACCGTGCTCGTCGTCGAGCCGATCGGTGACGGGCCCGGCCGCGTGCGCGTCGGCGACGGCGAATGGCCTGCCGAGGGCGTCGAGGCGCCAGCCGGCGCGCGCGTTCGCATCACCGGCGCGCGCGGTGCTACGCTGATCGTCGAAGCCGCCCCCGCCCTTCCCCCGCAATAATCGACATCAGAGGTACCCATGCGTCCCACCCGCCGCGAGCTGCTGCTCGGTTCGAGCTCGCTTTTCGCCTTCCCCGGCCTCGCGATGGCCGGCAACCCCGCCGGAGCCGCGGACACGCGCGCGCAGGCGCTGATCGACCGGACCGCGGACGCGCTGCTCGCACTCAACCCCGAAGCGGCAACGGGGCTTGGCATCGACAAGGATGCGCGCGCGCCGCTCAAGCACCGGCTGACCGATCGCTCGCCGCTCGGGCGCGCCAAGATGGCCGCCCATCTTCGGGAAACACTCGCCGAGACCGGCCGGATCGATCCCGCCACGCTGTCGCCGGACATGGGTGTCCACATCGATGTCGTGCGAACCGCCTATGCCAATGCGCTGGACGGGCTGTCATTTCCCTATGGCGACGTCGCGGTCGGCGGCTGGCGCAACGCACCCTATGTGGTGGCGCAGAATGTCGGCGCCTTTCTGGACGTGCCGCGCCTGCTCGACAGCGAGCATCAGATCGCGACGCAGGACGATGCCGAAGCCTATATCGACCGTCTCGATTCCTATGCCGACCAGCTCGAAGGCGAGACCGAACGGCTGCGCACCGCCGCCTCGCTGGGTGTCGTCGCCCCCGATTTCCTGCTCGACAAATGCCTGAAGCAGATCCGCCTCGCGCGCAGCGGCGATCCGGCCGGCTGGGGCATTGTCACCTCGGTCGCCAACCGCACCGCACGCATGAAGGGCGATTACGGCCAGCGCGCCTGGGAACTGGCGACCACGCGCGTCACACCGGCGCTCGAACGGCAGATCACCGAGCTGGAGCGTCACCGCGCGCTCGCCACCTCCGACGCCGGCGTGTGGAAATTCCCGGACGGCGACGCCTATTACGCCTGGGCACTGCGCGCCGGCACCACCACGACGATGAGCCCGGACGAGGTTCACCGCATGGGCATCGATCAGCTGCGCGAGATCCAGGCCGAGATGGACGTCATCCTGAAGGCCGAGGGCTATTCGCAAGGGACCGTCGGCGCTCGCATGACCGCGCTCGCCAGCGATCCCCGCTTCGCCTTCCCGGACGACGACGCCGGCCGCGCCGAGATCATCCAGATCCTCCAGCGCAGCATCGACGACATGCGCGCCCGCATGCCACAAGCGTTCAACACGCTCGTGCGCGGAAATGTTGAGGTGAAGCGCCTGCCGCCGGCCGAGGAACCCGGCGCTGCCGGCGCCTATGGCGGGCCGGGGACGATCGACGGCAAGGTGCCGGGCCGCCTCTGGATCAACCTGCGCTCGACCGGGATCTGGACGCGCTACAGCCTGCCCGATCTCGCCTATCACGAGGCAATTCCCGGCCATGCCTGGCAGGGCGAATATACCTTTCGCATGCCGCTGATCCGCTCGCTGCTCCAGTTCAACGCCTATTCCGAAGGCTGGGCGCTCTATGCCGAGCAACTGGCAGACGAACTCGGCGTCTATGCCGCCAATCCGGCGGCAAAGCTCGGCTATCTCCAGTCGCTCGGGTTCCGCGCCTGCCGCCTCGTCGTCGACACAGGGCTGCATGCGAAGCGCTGGCCCCGCGAACAGGCGATCCGCTGGTTCGTCGAAAACAATGGCTCGTCGGAGGACGAGGTGCAGGGGGAGGTCGACCGCTATTGTGCCTGGCCAGGCCAGGCCTGCGGCTACAAGGTGGGGCATAGCGAGATCAATCGCCTGCGCACCCGCGCCAAGGCCAATCTCGGCGATCACTTCGAGTTCCGGGCATTCAACGATGCGCTGGTGCTCGGCGGCAACGTGCCGATGACCGTGCTCGGCCATGTCATCAACCGGCACGTCGCGGCGCGAAAGGGTACGAACACAACCGCCTGAACGCCCCGGCGCGGCCTTGCAACGGCGCGATCGGGTCGGGGAGTGCCGCGGGCAAGCGGCCCTTCCCCGACCCTGGCGTTCGCCCGGGCGCGGTTAAACGCGCCCTGCCGCAGGGTCAGGCGGCGGCCCCGCTCAGGCGAGCGCGTTGGTTTTCGGCGCAGCGGCGCGAACCGCGGGTTCGACATGCGCCTCGAACTGCGCGAAATTCTCGACGAACTGGTCGACCAGCCGCTCGGCGGTCGCGTCATAGGCCGCCTTGTCCGGCCAGGTTTCGCGCGGATCGAGAATGAAGCTGTCGACACCGGGCACCGCCACCGGCACCTCGAAACCGAAATTGGGGTCGGTGCGGAAATCGGCATCGTTCAGGCTGCCGTCGAGCGCGGCACCCAGCAGCGCGCGCGTCGCCTTGATCGGCATGCGGTGGCCCACGCCATATTTGCCGCCGGTCCAGCCGGTATTGACCAGCCAGCACGCCACGTTGCCCTCGGCGATCCGCCTCTTCAGCAGGTTGCCATAGACCGAGGGGTGGCGCGGCATGAACGGCGCGCCGAAACAGGTGGAAAAGGTCGCCTCGGGCTCGGTGACGCCGATCTCCGTTCCCGCGACCCGCGCGGTATAGCCGGACAGAAAATGGTACATCGCCTGTTCGGGCGTCAGCCGAGCAATCGGCGGCAGCACGCCATAGGCATCGGCGGTGAGGAAGATCATGTTCTTCGGCACCGGCCCCAGATTGTCGACCGAGGCATTGGGAATGAAGTCGATCGGATAGGAACCGCGGCTGTTCTCCGCCAGGCTGGCGTCGTCGAGGTCGAGCCGCCGCGTCACCCGGTCCATCACCACATTTTCCAGCACCGTGCCGAAACGTTTGGTGGTGGCGAAAATCTCGGGCTCGGCTTCGGGCGAAAGGCGGATCATCTTGGCGTAGCAGCCGCCCTCGAAATTGAAGACGGCGGTGTCGGACCAGCCATGTTCGTCATCGCCGATCAGCGTGCGGCTGGCATCGGCGGAAAGCGTCGTCTTGCCGGTGCCCGACAGGCCGAAGAAGATCGCGGTGTCGCCATCCGGGCCGATATTGGCCGAACAGTGCATCGGCATGATCCCCTGCTCGGGCAACAGATAGTTGAGCAGGCCGAACACGCCCTTCTTCATCTCGCCGGCATAGGCGGTGCCGCCGATCAGGATCATCCGGTCGGTAAAGCTCACCGCGATCACCGTCTCGCCATGCGTGCCGTGGCGCGCGGGATCGGCGCGAAAGCTCGGCAGATCGATGATCGTATAGTCGGGCACGAAATCGGCGAGCGCTGCCGCGTCGGGCCGCACCAGCATCGTGCGGATGAACAGGCTGTGCCACGCCAGTTCGTTGATGACGCGCACCTGCACGCGGTGCTCGGGCTGCGAACCGCCATAAAGATCCTGCACGAACAGCTCGTCGCGCCGGCCCAGCTCGGCGAGGAAATCGGCTTGGAGCGCGGAGAAATGCGCGGGGCTCATCGGCTGGTTGGTCTTGCCCCACCACACGCTGTCTTCGGTTTCGGCGTCGCGGACGATGAACTTGTCCCTGGCCGATCGCCCGGTGTGCTTGCCGGTCGCGACGACCAGCGGGCCGTCCGCCGCCAGCTGCCCCTCGCCGCGGCGCAGTGCATGCTCGACCAGCGGCGCCGCGATCAGGTTCCAGTGAAGCGTCGCATCGCTATGGATGCCCTGCACGGCAAGGCCGTGGCGCGAAATACGATCAGTCACCCTGCTCTCCCAAGCCTGGCCCGCCGTGATGCGGGCCGTGCATGTCGTTGCATGCTTTGAAATATTATGTCGCGATCCGTCGCATGCCCCGATTGTCGCGGTCAATCCGGGTTAACGTTGTCAGTCGGTTGAGGCGGGCCCAAAGTTGGTCTAACGAACGCCATGATGCTTCTGAGCCAGCTTCGGGTCGCCGGATGACGCCCACGATCGCGTTGGTCGACGACGACCGCAATATCCTCACCTCGGTGTCGATCGCCCTCCAGACCGAGGGGTTCCACACGCGCGTCTATTCGGACGGCGAAAGCGCGCTCAAGGCCCTGATCGACAATCCGCCCGATCTGGCGGTGCTCGACATCAAGATGCCGAAGATGGACGGGCTGGAACTGCTGCGCCGCCTGCGCGAGAAGAGCGGCATTCCCGTGATCTTCCTCACCAGCAAGGACGACGAGTTGGACGAGGCGCTCGGGCTGGCGATGGGCGCCGACGATTATATCGCCAAGCCATTCTCGCAGCGCCTGCTGATCGCCCGGATCCGCGCGATCCTGCGCCGCACCGAAGCCGCGCAGCCCAGCGCCGAGGGCGCCGCGCCGGTGGTTGCCGAAGCGCTGGAGCGCGGCCGCCTGACGATGGACCCGGCGCGTCACAAGGTGACGTGGAACGGGCTCAGCGTCACGCTCACCGTCACCGAATTCCTGATCCTCGAAACGCTCGCGCAGCGGCCGGGCATCGTCAAGACGCGCAACCAGCTGATGGATGCCGCTTACCAGGACGACATCTATGTCGATGACCGGACCATCGACAGCCACATCAAGCGTGTCCGCCGCAAGTTCAGGCAGGTGGATCCCGAGTTCGATGCGATTGAGACGCTTTATGGCGCGGGATACCGGTTCTCGGACGAATGACGAGCGCGATCTGGCGCTGCGCTGGTCCGGCCGGGTCAGCCTCACGCCCCGGATTCTCGCGGTCAACATCTTCGCGCTGGCGCTGCTCTGCGGCGGCTTCTTCTATCTAGATTCCTATCGCAGCCGCATCGTCGACAGCCGCGTCGAGCAGGCGACCCGCGAGGTAAGGCTGATCGCGCAGGCACTGGCCTCCGCAACCGACGAGCGCCGCGACCTGCTCGTCCTCAGCCTCGCGCGCGACATGGGCACGCGCATCCGCCTCTATGGCCCCGACGGCGCGATGATCGCCGACAGCCGCGCGCTCGGCTTGCGCAACATGGTGCTGCGCGATCCCGACAAGGATCCGTGGGGCCAGACGGCGGCCCGCTTCCTCGATGCGGTGATCGACCGGGTGGCAGGCGCCGATCGCGTGCCGCTCTATCGCGAACGCGCACGCGACAGCGGCCTCGACTGGCCCGACGTGCGCACCGCGAGCGAAACGCATGCCGCCGCCGCCACCGTCTGGCGCGCGCCGGACCGAACGCCCGTGATCACCGCCGCCGCACCGATCACCGGCCTCGGCGTCGTCATGGCCGCGTTCAACGCCCGCGACATCACCCAGACGGTGCGCATCGAACGCTACCGGCTCGGCGTCGTGCTCGGCGTCGTCTCGCTAGTTTCGGTGCTGTTATCGCTCTTCCTCGCGCGCACCATCGTCCGGCCGCTCCGGCGCCTTGCGCGGGCCGCGATCCGGGTGCGGCTCGGCCGCGCGCGCGAGGTGGTGGTGCCTCGCCTGCCCGATCGGCGCGACGAGATCGGCATGCTCGCCCGCGCGCTGTCGGACATGAGCCAGGCGCTGCGTGCCCGCATCGACGCGACCGAAAGCTTCGCCGCCGATGTGACGCATGAGCTGAAAAACCCCCTCGCCTCCCTTCGCTCCGCAGTCGAGGGGCTTTCGACCGTCAAGGATCCCGCGCTGCGTGACCAGTTGCTCGCGATCGTGCGTGACGACATCCACCGGCTGGACCGGTTGATCACCGACATTTCCGATGCCTCGCGGCTCGACGCCCAGCTCAGCCGCGCGACGTTCGAGCCGTTTGACCTGGGTGCCTTGATCGAGGCGCTGATCGCCCAGCGCGACGCCCGGCCCGACCCGCGCGAGGTGCGAATCCGCTTCGATCGCCCGGCCGGGCTGTCGCTCCGGCTGATCGGCGAACCGGCCCGGCTGGAGCGGGTGTTCGACAATCTGATCGAAAACGCGATCTCCTTCTCGCCGCGCGGCGGCCTCGTCACAATCGGCGCCGGTACGCAGGGCGGCATGCTCGTCGTCCGCATCGAGGACGAAGGCCCCGGCGTGCCCGAGGAAGCGCGCGAGGCGATCTTCCGTCGCTTCCACTCGGTTCGCCCGTCCAGCGAGGCATTCGGCCAGCATTCGGGGCTCGGGCTTGCCATCGCCCGCACCATCGTTGAAGGCCATCAGGGGAGCATCGTCGTGGAATCGCGGGAGGATCGAATGAGCGGAGCACGGTTCGTGGTGCGGCTGCCATTGGCGGTGCGCGACTGATGGCGGACAATCGCACACCCGAAGTGTCGGCGGAGACGCTGGCCGTCGCCTGCGTCGCGATCGGTGGTCAGGCCGTGCTGATCGAATGCCGCGCCGCCGAGCCGCGCGACGACCTCGCGCTTTGCCTAGTCGATCGCGGCGCCGCGCTCGTGTCGGGCGGCCATACCATCTGCCAGCGCCAGGGGCCCGCCCTTCTCGCAAGTGCGCCCGATACGGGCCAGGGCGAATGGCACGTCGCCGGTCTGGGCCAGGTGGCGGTCGAACGGCGTCAGCGCGTGCCGGTCGCGCTGATCGTTACGATTGCCGAGCCCGATCCGCGCTTCCCGGAAATCCTGCGCAGCCGCCGAATCGCCGGCATCGACGTGCCCTTGGTCGCGCTGACCGCGATCGGCCCGGCCGCGCCGATCCGGGTCGAGCGGGCGCTGCGCCGGGCCGACGCATGACCCGGGCACGCCCCAAGCAGATCCTTCTCGTCACCGGCATGTCTGGCGCGGGCAAGTCCACCGTGCTGCGCACGTTGGAGGATCTCGGCTGGGAAGTGGTCGATAATTTGCCGCTGCTGCTGCTCAATCGCCTGCTCGATACTGCGCCCGGCGAAGGCGGCGGCGAGGATCAGCGGCCGCTCGCGCTCGGCATCGGCACGCAAACGCGCGGCTTCGATGCCGAAAGCATCGTCCAGCGCATCAAGAAGCTGCGCCAGGAAAACGGCCACGATATCGGGACGTTGTTCCTCGAATGCTCGGGCGCCGAGCTGGAGCGGCGCTATTCCGAAACGCGCCGGCGCCATCCGCTTGCGCAGGATCGACCGGCTGCGGACGGCATCGCCCGCGAACGCGAGCTGCTGGGCCCGCTGCGCCGCTGGTCGAACCGGTTGATCGACACTACCGATCTGACCTCGAATCAGCTTGCCCAGGCGATCCGGTCCACCTTCTCCACCGATGGCGAAGGCAAGACGACCTACACGATCGTCTCGTTCGGCTTCTCGCGCGGCCTGCCCCGCGACGCCGATCTCGTGCTCGACATGCGCTTTCTCAGGAACCCGCATTGGGATTCGCAGCTTCGTCCCGGAACGGGACTGGACGCCGATGTGTCGGCCTATATCGCCGCCGATCCGGCCTATGATCAGGCGATGGCGCAGATCGAATCGCTGCTGCTGCTGTTGCTTCCGCGCTATCGCGCGGAAGGAAAGGCCTATGTTACGGTTGCCTTCGGCTGTACAGGCGGGCGGCACCGTTCGGTCCACGTCGCCGAGCGGATGGCGGTCCGGTTGCGCGAGGCGGGTTTTTCGCCCACGGTAAGCCATCGCGATTTACAGACCGCGCCACAGGACTCGCTGGAGGGGTCGCCGGTGACCACAAAAGGGGGCGGAGTATAACATGATCGGGTTGGTACTCGTGACGCACGGACGGCTCGCCGAAGAGTTCGTCGTCGCGATGGAGCATGTGGTCGGGGAGCAGCCGCAGGTCGCGGCGATCTGCATCGGCCCGGAAGATGACATGGAAAGCCGGCGCGCCGATATCGCCGCCGCGATCGGCAACGTCGATTCGGGCGAAGGCGTGATCGTGCTGAGCGATCTGTTCGGCGGCACGCCGTCCAATCTCGCGATTTCGCTGATGGAAGCGGGCCGGGTCGAGGTGATTGCGGGCATCAACCTGCCGATGCTGATCCGCCTCGGCAGCGCACGCAAGGCGATGAAGGTGACGGAGGCGGTGGCCGCGGCGCGCGATGCCGGCCGCAAATATATCACCATCGCCTCGGAGGTTTTGGGAGAGGCCGCCGCGTGAGCCGTACGAGCCGGAACGTCACCATCATCAATCGCCGTGGCCTGCACGCCCGCGCCAGCATGGCTTTCGTCACGCTGGCGAGCAGCCAGCCGGTCGAACTCACCGTTGAGAAGGACGGCAACACCGCCGCGGGCACGTCGATCCTCGATCTGATGATGCTCGGCGCGGCCAAGGGCGATTCGATCACGATCAGCGCCGAAGGCGACGGTGCCGAGGCCGCCGTCGAGGCGCTCGTCGCGCTGGTCGAGGCGCGGTTCGGGGAAGAGTGACGCGGCGATCGTTCGGCCCTATGGGCATCCGATGCCACGCGAGATAACCGCCTTCTCAAATCCGCTCGTCAAACGGATTCGCAACCTACGCGACAAGCGCCATCGCCGCGAGGAAGGGCTTTTCCTCGCCGAGGGGCTTCGCATCCTCACCGAAGCCCGCGAAGCGGGCCGCATCCCCGACTATCTGTTCTACACCGCCGAAGGCGGGCGCCACCCGCTCGTCGAGGCGCTGGTCGAGGCCACCGAGGCGCGGGGCGGCGAAGCGATCGAGACCAATGTCGACATCCTCTCCAAACTGTCCGGCAAGGACAATCCGGGCGCGGTCGTCGGCGTCTATCCCGAATTCGCAGTCGATCTCGCCGCGCTCGACCGCAGCTCCTCGCCGATCTGGCTAGTTGCCGAGCGGCTGCGCGATCCCGGCAATCTCGGCACGATCCTGCGCACCGGCGACGCGGTCGGCGCGGGCGGGCTGATCCTGCTCGACGATTGCGTCGATCCGTTCTCGGTCGAGGCCGTGCGCGCGAGCATGGGCGCGCTGTTCACCGTGCCGGTGGTACAGACCTCCTGGGCCGCCTTCGCCACCTGGCTCCGCGCCGGTCCCGGGCAGCTCGTCGGGCTCAGCCTCGACACCGAACACGACTATCAGGCGCCCCGCTATACCGCGCCGACTTTCCTTTTGACCGGGAACGAGGCACAAGGAATGCCTGAATTTATGGCCAAGGCGTGCGATCTGCTCGTCAAGATCCCGATGCTGGGAAAGGCGGACAGCCTGAACGCGGCGGTGGCTACGGCGGTGATGGCTTATGAAGTACGCAATCAGTTCCGGCGCAACTAGGCGACACGGTGCGGCAGCGCTGATCGCCGCCGCGCTCGCATCGGGCGTCGCGCCGGTCGCGCTCGCCCGCCCATCGGACGCAGCCCCCGTTCGTGCCGCAATCCGACCTGTCCAGGCGACGACGCTTGCCGACGAGGAGCGACTGCTGCTCGGCCGCTGGCGCATCACCGCCATTGCCGGTCGCCCCGCCGTGTCGGGCAGCCGGGCCGCACTCAGCCTAGACGGACTGCGCCTCAGCGGCAGCACCGGCTGCAATTCGCTCGGCGGCAGCTATCGGTTCGAGCGCGGTTTTCTCACCACCGGCGGCATCATCACCACGCGGCGCGGCTGCTCGGGCGATCTCGCGCGGCAGGAAAAGGCCTTGCTGACGATGCTCGACCAGCGGCTGGAGGTTCGCCCCAGCCACCGGGGCCGACTGATCCTTTCCGCCCGCGATGGCAGGCAACTGATCCTGGTTCGCGACACCCACGCCAGTTCCACGACATAGCCGCCCGGCGCAGGCCGCGCCGCTCGTGCCCGGCCGGCGTCATCGCATGGCGACGGCGTCCCGAACGGCGTCCTGCTGCCACCCGCCGCCAAGCGCCCGGAACAGATCGACCTGGTTCGCCGCGATCTGCGCATCCGCCGCGGCCAGCGCCGCCTGGGCATCCGCCAGCGTTCGCTCGGCGTCGAGCAGCGCCAGCGAATCAATATCGCCTTCGCGCTGGCGCGCCCGGGCGATGGTGGCCGCCGCCTGCGCCTCGTCCAGCGCCGCCTTCAGCGCGGTGCGCCGCTCGAGCGAATGGCCATAGGCGGAAAGCGCCGTCTCCGCTTCGCCCAGCGCGCGAAGAACCGTCCCGTCGAACTCGGCGAGCGCCTCGCGGCTGCTCGCCTCGGCTGCCGCAATCTGCGCGCGTGCCGGTTCGGGATTGACGGTCCAGCTGATCAGCCCGCCCACCAGCCAACGCAGCGGCCCCGCCCCGAACAGGTCGTCAAAGCCCATGCCGGTCGAGCCGCCTGACCCGCCCAGGCTGATCCGCGGATAGAGCGCGGCGGTGGCGACGCCGATCCTGGCGGTGGCCGCCGCAAGCCGGCGCTCGGCCGCGCGCACGTCCGGCCGCCGGGCAAGCAGCGCCGCTCCGTCGCCGACGGGGATCGGCCGATCGAGCCGAAGCGTCGTGTCGCGGGCGCGGACCACCGCCGGCAGGTCGGCGGGCGCCCGGCCGGTGAGCGTCGCCAGCCGGAACAACGCGGCGTCGCGCGCCGCTTCCAGCGCCGGCACATCGGCCTGGCGCTGGTTCCGCAGCGCCCCGATCCGCGCCGTATCGAGCCGTGTCGCCATGCCGACGCTGCGTCGCTGCTCGGTGAGCGAGATCGACTGATCGAGCAGGTCGACGATGCGCCGAGCGACGGTCAGCCGCTCCGCCGCCGATGTCGCATCGGCATAGGCGCGGGCCGTGTCTGCGGCGACGATCACGCGAACCGCGTCGGCATCGGCCTGCGCGGCGTTCAGGTCGCCCCGCGCCGCCTCGATATTGCGGGAGACGCGTCCGAACAGATCCACCTCGTAGCTGACGTCCAGCCCGGCATCGACCTGCCAGTCCTCGCGCCGCGTGCCGGGCAGGCGCTGGGCGGCCGGCAGCCGCCCGTAATTGGCGCTGCTGCTCGCCTCCGCCTGGGGAAGGCGATCGGCCCGTGCCCCGCGAAGCCCCGCCCGGGCGCGCTCGATCCGGGCGACGGCAGCCCGGATATCGCTGTTGGCGGCGAGCGCATCCTGCACCAGCGCGTCCAGCACCGGATCGTCATAGAGGCGCCACCACGCGCCTTCGACCGGCGCCGGGGTGACGGCAGGGCCGCTGGCGACGAATGCCCCGGCGGCGGTCTGCGGGTGGATGGGCGCGACAAAGTCGGGCCCGGCGGCGCACGCAGCGAGCGCGAGTGCCGAAGCGGTTGCGAAAATCATGCGCATCTGCGTTGTCCTTATTCCGCCGGTTGCAGCGTGGCGTCGTGACCGCCTGCGCGGCGCCGGCGCGCCAGACGCTCGCCGAGCGTGCGGCACACGACGTAGAAGGTGGGCGTGAAGAGCAGGCCGAAGCCGGTGACGCCGATCATCCCGAAGAACACCGCCGTGCCCAGCGCCTGGCGAAGCTCGGCCCCCGCCCCGCTTGCGATCAGCAGCGGCACCGCGCCGAGGATGAACGCGAACGACGTCATCAGGATCGGGCGCAGACGATCGCGCGCCGCCCGCACCGCCGCCTCGACCGGCGACAGCCCGTCGACATCCTCCGCCTGCTTGGCGAACTCGACGATCAGGATCGCGTTCTTCGCCGCCAGCGCGATCAGCACGACCAGGCCGATCTGGGTGAGGACATTATTGTCCATCCCGCGCAGGTTGACGCCCAGCATCGCCGCCAGCAGACACATCGGCACGATCAGGATGATCGCCAGCGGCAGCACCACGCTTTCATATTGCGCCGCCAGCACCAGGAAGACGAATACCACGGCCAGCGCGAACACCAGCCCGGCGGTGTTGCCGGCCGCCTTCTGCTGATAGGCGATTCCGGTCCACTCGCCCTTGTACCCGTCGGGCAATTCGCTCGCGAGCTTCTCCATCGTGTCGAGCGACCGGCCCGAGCTGTAACCGGGCGCGGTATCGCCATCGACCTCCACCGCTGGGAACAGATTGTACCGCGTCACACGGTACGGGCCCGTCCGGTTCTCGAAGGTCGATACCGATCCGATCGGCACCATCGCGCCGGAGCTGGAACGGGTCTTCAGATTGGCGATATCGGCCTCGGTCGCGCGGAACGGCGCATCGGCCTGTGCGGTCACGCGATAGGTGCGGCCGAGCATGTTGAAGTCGTTGACGAAGGTGGAGCCGAGATAGACGCTCAGCGCCTCGAACACGCGTTCCGGGGGCACGCCCAGCATCTCGGCCTTGCGGCGATCGATGTCGGCAAAGATGCGCGGCGTGGCGGTGTTGAAGAAGGTATAGACCTGGCTCAACCCCTTGGTCTGGTTCGCCTTTCCGATCAGCCCGAACGCGGTCTTGCCAAGCTCGGCATAGCCATGTTCGCCGCGATCCTCGATCATCATGCGATAGCCGCCGGCCGAACCGATGCCCTGGATCACCGGCGGTGGCACTACCATCAGCATCGCCTCGTTGATGTCCGCGGTGCGCTTGCGCGCCTCGTCCATGATCCCGGCATAGGTCACGCCCAGCCTGGCGCGTTCCTCGAACGAGAGCAGCGGCACATAGGCGGCGGCGCTGTTGGGTGCGAGCGTCTGCGACGGGCCGTCAAAGCCGGCCAGCATCACCGATCCCTTCACGCCCGGTATCGGCAGGATGCGCGCCACCACCTTGCGCATTACCGCGTCGGTCCGCTCGAGCGACGATCCCGGCGGCAACTGGATGACCGTCAGAAAATAACCCTGATCCTGTGCGGGAATGAACCCGACCGGGGTCGCCCAGAACATGCCGACGGTCGCGGCGATGAGGCCGGCATAGGCCAGCATCATCCGCTTGGGCCGCGTCACCAACGCCGCGGTCAGGCGGGCATAGCCTGCCCCCATGCGATCGAAGCCGCGGTTGAACCGATCGGCGGCGCCCTGGAGCACGCGGCCGATCCGCCCCGGCGTCTTGGCCGTGTGATCGCGCAGCAGCACGGCCGCGAGCGCTGGCGACAGGGTGAGCGACACGAGCAGCGAAATGGCCGTCGCGGCGGAAATCGTCACGGCGAACTGCTTGTAGAATGCGCCCGACAAGCCGGTCAGGAACAGCGTCGGCAGGAACACCGCCAGCAGCACCAGCACGATTGCCACCAGCGCGCCCGAAACCTCGTCCATCGAGGTCCGCGCCGCCTCGAGCGCGGTCATGCCGTTCGACAGGTTGCGCTCGACATTCTCGACGACGACGATGGCATCGTCGACGACGATCCCGATCGCCAGCACCAGCCCAAACAGCGAAAGGTTGTTGAGCGAATAGCCGAGCGCGAGCAGCACCGCCATCGTGCCGATCAGCGACACTGGGATCGCGACCACCGGGATGATCGCTGCGCGCCATTTCTGGAGGAACACGATCACCACCAGCACGACCAGCACGACCGCTTCGCCTAGCGTGTGATACACCGCATCGATCGACTGCGCGATGAACGCGGTGGGGTTATAAATCACCCGATATTCAAGGCCTTTCGGGAAGTCCTTCGACATCGACTGAAGCTCGGCCTCGATCGCCTGGGCAGCGGCCAGCGCGTTCGAGCCGGGGCGCTGGAACACGCCAAGGATCACGGTCGGTTCGTTCGACAGATAGGTATTCGATGAATAGTCCGCCGCGCCCAGCTCCACCCGTGCCACGTCGCGAACACGAACCTGATGGCCATCCGCATCGGTGCGGACAACCACGTCGGCGAACTGCGCCGGCTCCTTCAGTCGCCCCTGCGTCTGGACGTTGAGCTGGAACGCGCTTCCCGTCGGCGTCGAGCCGGGTTGGCCGAGCGAACCCGCCGCGACCTGGATATTCTGCGCCCGCAGCGCCTGGACGATGTCGCCGGCGGTCAGGTCGAGCGCCGCTGCCCGGCCCGGATCGATCCACACGCGCATCGCATAATCGCGTGCGCCGAACATCCGCACGTCGCCCACGCCCTCGACGCGGGCCAGCCGGTCCTTGACCTGGGTGAGCGCGTAGTTGGAGATATAGCCGCGATCGACCGACTTGTCGGGCGAGATCAGGTTGACCACCATCAGGAAGTCGGGCGTGGTCTTGCGCGTGACGACGCCCAGCCGCTGTACCTCTTCGGGCAGGCGCGGGGTGGCCACCGCGACGCGGTTCTGCACCAGCACCTGCGCGGCATCCAGATCGGTGCCCGGCTTGAACGTCACCGTGATCGTCACGTTGCCGTCGCCGGTGGATTGCGACGACTGGTAGAGCATGTCGTCGACGCCGTTGATCTCCTGCTCGATCGGCGCGGCGACGGTCTCCGCCACCGTCTCGGCCGATGCGCCGGGATAGCTGGCGGTGACCGTCACCGTCGGCGGGACGATGTCGGGATATTGCGAAATGGGCAGCGCGAAATAGGCGATCGCGCCAAGAATGGTGATGACGATCGAGATCACCGCCGCGAAGATCGGGCGCGTGATGAAGAAGCGTGAGAGGCGCATGGCCGTCTCCCCGTTTGAGGATATCTTTGAATTGCGAGGGGCAAGTCGCCGCCGGCCCGCGCGGTGCAGGCGGCGGCGAAGCGTCAGCGCGCGAAGGTCGCGCCGCCGGCGGCCGGGGTGGCGATGCTCGGTTCGGGCGTGTCCGGCGCCGGGGCGATCTTGCCGGGCTTGGGCTGAACCTGCGTTCCCGGCGGCACCATCTGCGCGCCGGCCAGGATCACCCGATCGTCGGGCGACAAGCCGGTACGGACGATGCGAAGGCCGTCGACGAGCGGCCCGGTTTCGATCGGTCGCGGCTCCACCTTGTCGTCCTTGCTGAGCACCATCACCACCTTGCGCGCCTGATCGGCCTGGATCGCCGCATCGGGCACCAGCACGGCACGGGTCGTGCCTCCGGTGGAAAGCCGCATGTTGCCGAACATGCCGGGCGTCAGGAACAGATCGGGATTGCGCAGCACGGCACGGGCACGGATCGTGCCCGAGCGCGGATCGAGCCCGTTATCGGTGAAATCGAGTTGCCCCTTCCAGCGATAATCGGCCTCGTCCTGCAACCGGATTTCCACCGGCGATGTGGCGCTACCTTCGGCATGGGCGCGTTTCGCCTTGAGGAACAGCGCCTCCGAACTGTCGAATCTGAAATAGATGGGGTCGAGCGCGTTGATCGTGGTAAGCAGTGTGCCGCCCTGCCCCTCGCCCGCCGCTACCAGATTGCCGGCATCGACCTTGCGGTCCGAAATGCGTCCGGCGATCGGTGCGCGCACCTGCGTGAACGTCATGTCCAGCTGCCGTGCCCTCACCCGCGCCTCGGCCGCCGCAACCGATGCGCTGGCGGCGCGGACGCGCGCCTGAAGCTGCTCGACATCGCTCTTCGACACGGCCTCGACGTCGACGAGCCGCTCGGCACGCGCGAGATCGGACTTGGCCAGCGCGAACGAGCTTTGCGCGCTGGCGAGGCCGGCCCGCGCTTCCGCAAGCGCCGCCGCGAACGGGCGTGGATCGATGCTGAAAAGCAGCTGCCCCTTCTGCACAACGGCGCCGTCCTTGAAATGCACGCCGACGATCGCCCCCGAGACGCGGGGGCGAACCTCGACCGAACGGCTCGGCTCGAAACGGCCGATATAGTCGTCGAACTCGCTGACCTCGCGGACGAGCGGCTTCGCGACGGTCACCACCGGCGGCGGCGGCGCGGCCATTGCGGGCGAGTCGCGATCGAATATCGCGACGCCGCCCGCGACGAGCGCCACGGGCAGCGCCACCAGCGCGCCGCGCTGCCAGCGGGACATGCGTTTTCCAGCGTCGGGCGTCCGCTCGGTCGCCTTCGGATCGGCAGGATCAATGCGTCCGATCATGTTCACGTCGTTTCCCCTGATTGAGTGCCGCGCGACCGCGGCTGATGCTGGCGAGCAGCGTTTCATATTGTTCGTTTGTGAAGCCGGCCGCGTGAAACGCGCGAATTTCGGATGCCGGCAGATGATAGCCCTTGTGCCAAGCGAGCACCGACAGGCGCCGCAACGCCTCCAGCCGCGCGTCCGCCAACCGCGGATTCCCGCGGTCTCCGCCGAAAATCGCGCCAAGCGCGATCGCCATCCGGCTCGGCGATTCCAGCGACGAAAGCCGATCGCCCCGCGCGATCGCCACAACCTGCCATTCGAGCGCGGTCAACCCGACGGCCGAACGCGGCACGGACAGACTGGCGGGTGTCGCGGGCGAGCCTTCAAGCGAAGTAAAGTTCAGATAGGCCATGGCCATTCTCCCTGTTCGGCGGTCGGGCAGACGCGCCCTTACCCCCGGTGGCGTCGATCCACCGGCGCTAGGCTGCCCCGTCCTGGCGTGCGAAATCAGTTGCGTGCCGCGCGTGCGGCCGCGATTCCGTGTCACAACTGTTTGAAATGCCGTGCGCGATCGACAATGCACGGCGCCATGCCATGCAGATAAAGACGATCGGCGTTGGCGATAGAGGTTCGCGGGTCAGGGCCCGCTATGATCTCCACACTCTGGATATCGGCGCATCGCAGCTACCTTTCGGCCTGATCCAGGAACCGAATTGCCTGGACCTCTTTCATACCGATCGGTATATTAATTGCACTGCACAACGTCAACCGGTTTTTATACCGGTCGGTATTTTTTGTCTAGCGGCCCGGCCACATCGACAGGCTGACCGTGATCAATCCCTGAAGATCTTGACAGGTGGCGCCCGCGCCCGCCTGCACGGCGAGGCCCTGAAGGATGGCGAGCAGGTAGCTGGTCACCGCTTTCGGGTCTGAATCGGCCGGCAGGTCGCCTTCGGCACGGGCACGCTCGAATCGTTCGACAAGCGCTTTCTTCGCGACAGCGCCGCGGGCGATCACCTCAGCGCGGATCGACTCCGCCTCGGCGCCGCATGCCATCGAATTGATGACGCCCATGCAGCCTTTGGGATCGCAGCTGCTCAGTTGCATCTCGAGCGCGCCGTGCAACAGCCGCTCGGCCACGCCGCGTGCAGTCGGCGCCTCCAGCGCCTTGCTCATATAATCGAGCTTTTCGCGCTCGTAGAGGTCGAGCGCCTTGCGAAACAGCGCCTCCTTGTTGCCGAACGCCGCATAAAGGCTGGGCCGCGTAATGCCCATTGCCTCGGTCAGGTCGTTGAGCGACGCCCCCTCATAGCCTTTGCTCCAGAACACGCGGAGCGCCGCCGTCAGCGCCTGATCGACGCAGAACTCGCGAGGCCGCCCCTTCGGGGCGCAATGCAGGTCAGCTTTCATATCGATCGGTATATATGCATTCCGGCGCAAACGTCCAGTACCGACGATTTCCGTAAGCTCCTGATTCGGCGACAAAAGCTTTCTACGCTCATGCGCATCAGGTAGATTTGCAGCCACTAAGGTGCACCCATCGCCTTCGAGCCAGCTGTTTACTCTGGCGACGGACGGAGGCGTCGTCCGCTGACGGCGCCCCCGATATCCGGTCAGCGCGCGGTAAATTGCACCGTGTCGAGCCGGCGCAGACCGCGGCGGGCGATCGAATGCGAACCTGCCACATCCTCGTTCGCCAGATTCATTGTCACATCCTGCTGTGCAAGCACGCGCTGATAGGCGGCTCGTGCTTCATCGGTTCGGCCGGTCGCGCTGTAAACAGCGGCGAGGTTGAGAAGCGCTTCGGGAAGGTCCGGGTTCGTCCGCAGCGTACCCAGCAGCTTCTGCTCAGCCGGCGCATAGGCGCGGTACATGATCTGCTCGCTCGCCACCCGGCGGTCCTGGGCGGCAGCGGGAGCCGCGATCAGCATCATCGGCGCCAGCGCCGCAACGACAATTTCCATACGCATAGCCGTCTCCTGTCCAACGTTACACCAAGTTTGCTTTTTTGTGACACTTGGATGACATCAACGTGACAGTAAAGTTTCAGCCGCGCAACCCCGGAAAAGGCCATAAAAAAAGACGGCCCCGAAGGGCCGCCTTCCCAAAATGCTCCGTCTCGCGATCGATCAGAAGTCGTTGCGATACTGCTCGTTGCCGACAAAGCCCAGCTTCGTCACGTTCGCACGCTTGATGATCGCCAGAACCCGATCGACCACGTCGTAGCGCGCCTGCGGGTCGGGCTGGAAGTGCAACTCCGGCTCGGGCGACTGTTGCAGCGACGCATCGAGATACTGGCGCAGCATGACATCGTTGATCGGCATGCTGTTCCAGAACACCTGGCCCTGCGCGTCGATATAGACCTTGTTCTTGTCCGGCTCAACGGGCGTGTTCTGACTGTCCGGACTAGGCTGCGGAAGATCGACCTTCACAGCATGCGTCTGGATCGGAATGGTGATGATGAACATGATGAGGAGAACGAGCATGACGTCGATCAACGGCGTCGTGTTCATATCCATCATCGGTTCGCCGTCGTCGCGGCCACCGCTCATTGCCATGTTAAAAACTCCTCAAACGGTGCCGTTCACATCCGCGTCGTGGAAGAACCGGGCTCCGGTTCGGAAATGAAGCCGACCTTGGCGAAGCCTGCCATCTGCATCGTATAGATCGTTGCGCCGATGCAGCGATAGGGCGTATTCACGTCGCCGCGAATATGCACTTCCGGCAGTTCGAGGCCAACCGCATTCGGGCCACCCTGCTTATCGATTTCCGCCTTCAGCTTCGCAACCGCACGGTCGAGCAACTCGCCGTGGTTCACCTGCGTCATGCCCCAATAGACCTTGCAGCCTTCGGGACTGCCCGTGATCGAAAGCGACACATTCTCCGGCTTCGTGGTCGTCGGTTCGAACTGCACCTTGGGCAACTGCAGGTCGATCGTCTGGATCACAACGGGAACGGCGATGAGGAAGATGATCAGGAGAACCAGCATCACGTCCACGAGGGGCGTGGTGTTGATGTCCGACATCGGAACGTCGTCGCCGCCGCTGCCTGTGCTAATCGCCATTGGGCGTTATCCTATCCTTCTTTACGCCGGCCATGAATGCCCGGCGGCGGGGCTGCGCGACACCGGCAGCCCCGCACCTTGATGCTTACGCGCGCGGGGTCTGGACGCCACCGGCCTGACCGGCGGTGGTGGTCGCCGGCTTGGCGGCGGTCGAGGCCGGCGCCTTCGCCGAAGTGACCGGCTTCACGCGGCCGTCCGAAGCGAGGAAGCCCAGCACGTCGTTCGAGAAGGCGTTCAGATGCTCGGCAATCGCCTTGTTGCGGCGCTGCAGGAAGTTGAACGCAAGCACCGCCGGAACGGCGACGACGAGGCCGAGTGCGGTCATGATCAGCGCTTCACCGACCGGGCCGGCGACGGCGTCGATCGAGGCCTGACCGGCCGAACCGATCTTGATGAGCGCGCGGTAGATACCGATAACCGTACCGAACAGACCGATGAACGGCGCGGTCGCACCGACGGTCGCGAGGAAGGCGAGACCACCGGCAAGCGCCGAGTTGATCGACGCTTCCGAACGCGCCAGCGAACCGTGCAGCCAGTCATGCGCTTCGACCGGGTCGGTCAGCAGCTTGTACTGGTCCTGCGCCTGCAGGCCGTCATCGACGATCTGGCGATAGGCCGAGTTCTTCTCGAGCTTGGCCGCACCTTCGCGCAGGCTGGTCGAGGTCCAGAACGTGCTGCTGACGCGCTTGCCCTGGTTAATGATCTTCTGCTGCTCGAACAGCTTGGTGAACAGGATGTAGAGCGAGACGAAGAGCATCAGCACGAGGATCGCGAAGACCGACTGCGAGATCAGGCCGCCTTCCTTGAGCGCCGGGATGAGGCCGTAGGGGTTTTCGCCCTGGGCTGCCGTGGACCCAGCAGCGAGAATGGTCGTGAGCATTTTGGGTTCTTCCTCTAACAATATAGCGTGTTGCGCATGTCAGCCCGCCGCGCGGGCGGGCTGAAAAACGGAGTTACTTCTGGAGCCGCCAGGTGAACCGGCTGACGAACGGCGCCGGGATCTTGTTCCCGTTCGCGTCCTCCGCCGGCGTGAACCGGGCGCGGCGCTTGAGCAGGTTGCACGCCGTGCTGTCGAGCAGCGACGATCCGCTGGAAGAGGTGACCGTACAATTGGTCACCTTGCCGGTCGCGTCCACGTCAAGCCGGAAGCCCACGGTTCCTTCATCGCCTGCACGCGTCGCGGCCGACGGATAGTCGCTGTCCGTCACCCACGAACCCGGCGGGGTGCGCGGCTTCAGGCCCTTCGCAATCCGCGGAGGCGCTGGCGGCGCCGGCGGAGCCGGAGGCGCTGGCGGCGCCGGCGGCGAAATCGGCGGCGGCGGCGGGATGATGGGGGTGCTTTGGATCGGCGGCGCAGGCGACACCGTCTGCACGATCGCCGGCGGCACCACGACCTGGGTCGGGGGCGGCGGCACCGGCGTGTCAGGCGGCGGCGGCGGCGGCGGAATCTCCTCCGGCGGGGGCGGCGGCTCCTCGACCTCGAAGGTCTTCAGCTCTTCCGCTTTCTTCTTGATATATTGGTATGCCAGACCTGTGACGAAGGCATAACCCATGCCAGCAACGATGATCGCGACCATTACGATCGCGACGACGCGGCTGCCACTTACATTCCGGTCAGCGTAAGCCATTCGGCAACGTCACTCCTCTAATCCTGCATGCGACCCTGGCCGGCTGGCTGCCGCGCACAAGTCCGCCCGCCGTGAACCGCTTCGGTGTCCTTAACGACGAGAGCGCCGAGTCTGTATCGCGGGCATCCGAGCTACGCAAACTCTTTGTCGGACGAATTGGTCCTACAACGCGACCATGGCAGAAATATTTCTGTATAAGAACGGCACAATCCGATAACGGCGGGGCATGAAAGTCACCCTCGCCCTGCTGTTTTGTTGCGCAGCCGTGCCGGCCACTGTTGTGCATTCCGCCCCGCAAACCTCGCAAAACCGCGAGGAAGCCGGAAGTGTATTACCAACTTACGCCACCGTCGCGAACGCCGTCGCCGGTGCGCCGCTCGTGATCGACGCGCGCATTCGCGATGTGATCCGGATCAAGGACAAAGATGCTGCCGATCTCGCGCCGGGACGCGCTCGCCTCTACGTCGAGGCCGATGTTCTGGCACTGATTCGCGGTAGCAATCCCCTGCCCGCCCAGATCGCCTATGTGACGGACGTGCCGCTGGACGCACGCGGGCGTGTGCCGAAACTCAAGAAGCAGCGCGTCCTGCTGTTCGCGCGCGACGTCGCCGGCCGCGCCGGGCAGATTCAGCTCACCGGTATCGACAGCCAATATCCCTGGACGCCCGAACTCGATGCGCGCGCACGAGCCATCACCCGCGACCTTCTGGCCGCCGATGCGCCGCCCGCGATCACGGGCATCGGCAACGCCTTCCATGTGCCCGGCGCCCTGCCCGGCGAGAGCGAGACGCAGGTTTTCCTGAAAACAGCGAACGGCGCGCCGATTTCGCTTCAGATTCTGCGGCGCCCCGGCGAGCGGCCGCGCTGGGCGGTGTCACTCGGCGACATCGTCGACAACAGCGCCGGGGCACCGGCCAGGGACACGCTGCTTTGGTATCGCCTAGCCTGTGGGCTGCCGGCCACGCTGCCCGACGCAAGCCTGGACGCGGAAACGCCCGCCAACGCCGCAGGCGCGCGTGACGACTATGCGTTCGTCCTAAGCCAGCTCGGCCGCTGCGCCTGATCCAGGCGCTGACACGCCGCTGAACGCTTTATCGTTCAGCGGCGGTGCCGGACCAGCGTGATGCCGATCGATTCGTCACGCTCGGCAATGGCGAGCTTGACGATTCGCACCTCAACCCGGCGCACGCGCGTATCCGAGACGAACAACGTTTCGCAGATATGCTCGGCCACCGCCTCGATCAGCGTGAAATGAACGTCTCGTGGAAGCGCACCGGTCGCGGCATGCTTCAGGTCGATATAGCTTTTCGACGCGCCAAGCGGCGTATCCGGCGCGAATCGCTCGGGAATGTCGATATCGGCGGTAACCGAGATACGCAGCGGCTGCGGCAGATGCGTTTCCTCGGAATACACACCGGTCAGCACTTCCACCTCGAGGTCGTGGACCTGAAGCTGCAATAGGTCTGGCAATCAAGGAGCCTTTCGTCGAGAATTGATGCGGCCCATAGCAGATGCCGGGGCGAGGAAAAGCCTCGGCGATGCCCGCCTTGTTTCCGCGGTACCGGCCGGCCGGCAATTCATGCTTGCACCTGACGCGGGTCGCGCTACAGGCCGCCGCCCACTGCGTCACCATCCGCGACGCAACCGGGGTGACGCATTTGACTGACTTGGTTCCGCTCGATTCCATCGCTTCGCCTGCGGTCGAAGAGCTGCTGGATCGTGCGTTCGGCCCGGATCGGCACCTGCGGACCGCCTACCGTGTACGTCATGGCACCACCGCGATTGCTGCGCTCAGCTTCGCGGCTCTCGATGAACGCGGCAGACTGTCCGGGACAATCCAGTGCTGGCCGGTTGCCCTTGCCTGCGATTCGGGTCCGGTCGTGCCGATGGTGATGGTCGGGCCGGTCGCGGTGGAGCCGCGATTGCAGCAGAGCGGCATCGGCCGTCAGTTGATGCGGCATGTGCTGGACCTTGCCGAATCGAGCGCCCTGCCCGGCACGGACGCGCTGATGCTGATCGGCGATCCCGAATATTATGCCCGCTTCTTCGGCTTCGACGCCGCATCGACGCAGCATTGGCGGCTGCCCGGCCCGTTCGAGCGGCACCGGTTGCTCGCGCGCGGTACCGGCGTTCCCGATTGCGCTGGCGATCTCGTCGCGCGACCGGGCGCCGCCGCCTGATCGAACGATCGCCGCGTTTCGACAGTGCCGCGCATTCGGGTTAAAGACGCCGCATGCCGATGCCGCCGCCCCCCGATTTCAGCAACCTTTCGCTCGCAGACATCGCGCGCCTGGCCGAGGCGAAGCAGTTGCCGCCGGTCGAGCGGTGGAACCCGGTGCATTGCGGCGACAGCGACATGCGCATCGCCCGCGACGGCACCTGGTTTCACCAGGGCAGTCCGATCGGGCGTCCCGCGATGGTACGATTGTTCTCGACAATCCTGCGCCGGGAAGCGGACGGACGCTTCGTGCTGGTGACCCCGGTCGAGAAGCTCGACATCCAGGTCGAGGACGCGCCGTTCGTCGCCGTGGAAGTCAAGCAAGAGGGCACCGGCGACGCCGCGCGGCTCGCCTTTCGCCTCAACACCGACGACTTGATCGTCGCCGGCCCGGCGCACCCGCTGCACATCATCCAGGGTGC
The DNA here is from genome assembly GCF_054489705.1 of Sphingomonas sp. RS6. Lineage (NCBI taxonomy): Bacteria > Pseudomonadati > Pseudomonadota > Alphaproteobacteria > Sphingomonadales > Sphingomonadaceae > Sphingomonas > Sphingomonas sp. RS6. The sequence continues at coordinate 99,969 of NZ_JBTMWM010000007.1, read as the reverse complement.
GGACGGGCCGCGGCCCTATCTGCGCGCGCGCGGCGGCCTCGATGCGCTGATCCATCGCAACGTCTATTACGAACTGGCGCAGATCGCCGTCGAAAACGGGACGTCACCCCCCGGTGTCTGGAGCGAAGGCGCCTTCTTCCCGCTCGAGCCCGGCTCATGACGCTCGCCGAACGCCTGCGAACGGCGCTCGTCCAGCCGCACCCTGCGAACGTGCCGCTGCTGGAGGGGGACAGTTTTCCGTTCGACGAGACGCTGGTGCCTCGCGCGGCCGCCGTGCTCGTCGCAATCACCGATCAGCCGCGTCCCAGCGTGATCCTGACGGTGCGAAACGCAAATCTGCGCAACCATGCCGGTCAGATCGCCTTTCCGGGTGGCCAGATCGATCCCGAAGATCGCGACGCGATCGACGCTGCCCTGCGCGAGGCCGAGGAAGAGATCGCGTTGCCGCGCCGCCATGTCGAGGTCGTCGGCACCGCCGACTCCTATCGGACGATCACCGGGTTCGATCTGGTGCCCGTGTTGGGCGTCGTGCCCCCGGCCCTGCCCCTCCTCGCAGCCGAGGGCGAGGTTGCGGACGTGTTCGAGGTGCCGGTCGATTTCCTGTTCGACCCGACGAATCAGGTGCAACGGCGCGCCGAGTATCGCGGCGTCGAACGTCGATACTATGAGATCCAATGGCAGAATCGTCGAATCTGGGGGGCCACCGCGGCCGTGATCGTCAATCTTTCGAAGCGACTGGCGTGGCTGGCATGATCCTTCCCGACGTCGAATGGCGCCGCCGCGAGGGGCTTGATCGCCTGACCGGCGTGCTCGGCGCATGTGACGGGCTGGCGCGATTCGTCGGCGGTGCCGTGCGCGATGCGGTCCTCGGCGTCGATGTTGCCGACGTTGATATTGCCACCGTGCTGTTGCCCGAACAGGTGATGGAACGCCTCGCCTCGGCCGGGATTCGGGCGGTGCCGACGGGCCTGGAGCACGGCACCGTCACCGCCGTGCTGCCGGATGGCCCCGTTGAAGTGACCACGCTTCGCCGCGACGTTTCCACCGATGGCCGGCACGCCAAGGTCGCCTTCACGAACCAATGGCGAGAGGATGCCGCGCGCCGCGATTTCACGATCAATGCGCTCTACGCCGATCCCGTGAGCGGCGCGCTGTTCGACTTTTTCGGCGGTCTCGACGATCTCGCTGCACGCCGAGTCCGCTTTATCGGTGATCCGATGCGCCGAATTGCAGAAGATCACTTGCGCATCCTGCGCTTTTTCCGCTTCCTCGCGCGCTTCGGTGACAGGCCGGACCCCGAAGGCCTTGCCGCGTGTACGGCGCGCGCCCGCGACCTGATGGCGCTCAGCCGCGAGCGCATCCGCGACGAGTTGCTCAAGCTGCTGGTGGCGGCGGACGCGGTCAGCGTGGTGACGCTGATGCTGGAACAGGGCATTCTCGCGCCCGTGCTCCCCGAAATCGTCAGCGCGGATCGCCTGAAAATCCTGGCGGATCGTGAAGCCCGGATGCGCGCGGCGCCCGACCCGATCCGGCGGCTGGCGGCGCTGCTGCTACCCGGCAACGCCGATGGCGCCGCGATCGCCGGTCGCCTCAAGCTGTCCAACGCGCAGCGCAAGCGGCTGCTCACGGCGATGTCGGGCGACGGCCTGGCCGACCCGCGAGGTCTTGCCTATCGTGTCGGCACGACCTCGGCCGAGGATCGCATGCTGCTCCACAGCGCCGATCCGGCGCAGCTGGCAGCGGACTGGCAGGCGCTTTCCGGGTGGCAGGTGCCGGTTCTCCCGCTCAGCGGCGGGGCGCTGGTCGAACGCGGACTTGCGCGCGGGCCAGACGTCGCCCGGGCGCTGCGCGCCGTCGAGGACCGCTGGATCGCAGAAGGTTTTCCGGACGCGAGCCGGGTGGCCGCCCTCGCCGACGACGCCGTGGCTCAGGCGTTACGGGCGGCGATCAGTGCAAAGGCTTCGTCGGCGGGAACCGGCCGCGAATAAAAGAACCCCTGGCCATAGCTGCATCCCAGCGCCGCAAGAGTTTGGGCCAGCTCGTTGGTCTCGATCCCCTCGGCGGTGGTCTGCATGCCAAGCGCCTGGGCGAGGCTGAGGATCGCACGGACGATCGCCACCTTGTCGCGATCGGCGAGCATGCCCGTCACGAAGCTGCGATCGATCTTCAGCAGGTCGATCGGCAGCTTCTGGAGATAGGCGAGGTTCGAATAGCCCGTCCCGAAATCGTCCATAGCCAGCGTGGTGCCGAGATCCTTCAGCACCCGCATCGTCTGGGCGATGCGATCGGGATCGGTGACGATCGCGCTTTCGGTCAGTTCGAGCGTAAAGCGCGAACCCGGCATCCGGTGTGCATCGAGCGCCGCCTTGACCATCGCGCCGATCTGATCGCGCTGGAGCTGGATCGCGGACAGGTTGACCGCGATCTTCACGCCACAATCGCCGCCGGCGCGCACGTCCCAGGCGGCCAGCGTGCGCACCGCCTCCGCCATCGCCCAGCGGCCGAGCGGCACGATCAGACCCGATTCCTCGGCAACCGGAATGAAGTCATTGGGCGAGAGGCGGACGCCGTCCTCGTTGGTCCAGCGGGCCAGCGCCTCGAACGAGCAGATATGCCCGCTGGCCAGATCACAGATCGGCTGAAAGCTCAGCGTCATCTGGCCATTCTCGATCGCGCGGCGAAGTTCGGTTTCGATCGCGAACTGCTCGCGGGCCAGATCGAAGGCGCGGGTATGATAGATTTCGGTGCGGCCGCTCTTCTTGGCCCGACGAACGGCGAACTGGGCGTTGCGAATCAGGTCTTCGGGATCGCCATCATTGTCCGCGCCCATCGCGACGCCGATCGAGCAATCGACGCGGATTTCGAAATTGGACAGGCGAAACGGGTTGCCGAGCGCGGCATGGATGCGCTTGGCGACGTGCATCGCATCGTTCAGACCGTCGTCGAGGTACATCAGCACCGCGAACTCGTCCCCGCCGAGCCGCGCCAGCATGTCGCGGGCGCGCAATGCCCCTTTCAGGCGCCGCGCCACAGAGATCAGCAGTTCGTCCCCGGCCAAGCCGCCCATGCACGCATTGACGCGACTGAAGCGATCGAGGTTGACCACCAGCACGGCGTAATAGACGGCCTCATCGGGCGTTACCCGGCTTTCAATCTCGTCGGAAAAGCCGGAGCGGTTCGGCAGCCCGGTCAGGCTGTCGGTCGCCATCTCCCGGCGCAGGCTGTGTTCGGTGCGCAACTCCGACGTATGATCGACCAGCGTTACCAGGCAGCGCGTGGGATCATTGCGGTCGCGGCGCGCGAACTGGACCCGGAAGTAGCGGCTGTCGACCTCATCGCCGAAGCGCCATGCGATCTGAAGATGCGTCGCCGTCGATTCGAGGAAGGCCTGGATACGTGCAGCCAGCAGCCGGACAAGCGGCGATTCGTCAGCATTCGCGCCGAGTCCCGCGAGGCGAAACGGCCCGTTGGTCGCCAGAAAGACGAAGCGGTCGCCATTCACCTCGATCAACACCGCCGGGACTGGCAGCAGGTCCAGCATCACCTCTGCCATGTCCGGCGAACTTACATAGGCGGGATCAACCTGCGGAGCGGGGTCCACAGTCTGCACGCTGAGAGCTCTGACCCTACGAAACGCCATTCTGCGTCTCTTAGAGCGTCAGTGGTTAAAGCGTTCTGAAGCAAGCCCAAACTTTATGGGCCGAGGACGTCAGAATCGATTGTCCCTGGGAAAACCGGTCGGCGGCATCCGCCCGGCCGCGCCGCGTGCCGCACGCCACGGGCTCAGATCGGTCTCCGAACGATAGCGTTCCTGTTCGCCGCCCATCCGCCAGCGCAGCCCTTCGGCGAATTTAAAGGTGATCACGTCGGACAGTCCGCCGTCGCGGTAGCGCTGGAGCTGCACCCCCTGCCCGCGCGTCATCTCCGCCACTTCGGAGAGGGGGAAGACCAGCATCTTGCGATTGTCGCCGATCGCCGCGACGAAATCGTCCTCGGCGCCGATCGGGCGCACGAGCTTGAGGTGCGCGCCGGGCCGCGGCGTCACCACCTGCTTGCCCTTGCGCGTTTCGGCGATCACTTCCTGGCTGCTCACGATGAAGCCGCGCCCGTCGCTCGCCGCAACCAGCAGCTTGGGCGCCGCGCTTGCAGGCAACAGGTTGACGATCTGCCGCTCCGCCTCCAGGTCGATCATCAGGCGCACCGGCTCGCCGAAGCCGCGCCCACCGGGAAGCTTGTCCGCCCCCAGCGTGTAGAAGCGGCCATTGTCGGCGGCGAGCAGCAGCTTGTCGGTGGTCTGGGCATGGAAGGCCAGGAAGGGGCCATCGCCTTCCTTGAACTTCAGCGCCTCGCCGCTGGTATCCTCGACATGCCCTTTCATTGCACGGATCCAGCCGCGCTGTGAGAGGATGACCGTGATCGGCTCGCGCTCGATCATCGCCTCCAGCGGGATCTCGCGCGCCGGCGCCATTTCGACGATCGCGGTGCGGCGGGCGCCGAGCGGGGTGTCTAGGCCGTAGCGCGTGATCATCTTGCCCAGCGCGCGCTTCATCCAGGTGCGCTGGCGGGCCTCCGAGCCGAGCAGCGTCTCCAGCTCGGCCTGTTCCTTCTCCAGCTTGTCCTGCTCGCGGCGGAGTTCCATCTCCTCCAGCTTGCGCAGCGAGCGCAGGCGCATGTTGAGGATGGCCTCGGCCTGACGATCGGTGAGGCTGAACTCGGCCATCATGATCGGCTTGGGCTCATCCTCGGTGCGGATGATCTCGATCACCCGATCGAGATTGAGATAGGCAGTGATATAGCCGCGCAGCAGTTCCAGCCGGTCGGCGATCTTCTCCAGCCGGTGCTGCGACTTGCGCTGGAGCACCACGAACTGGTGCTCCAGCCAGCCAGCCAGCGCCTCGGCGAGGCTCATCACCCGCGGTGTGCGGTTCTTGTCGAGCACGTTGAGGTTGAGCGGCACGCGCACTTCGAGATCGGACAGGCGGTAGAGGCTGTCCATCAGCGTGTCGGCGTCGACCGTGCGGCTGCGCGGTTCGAGGACGATGCGGATGTCCTCGGCCGATTCGTCTCGCACGTCGCCGAGGATCGGCAGCTTCTTGTCGTTGACCAGCGCAGCGATGCCCTCGATCAGCTTGCCCTTCTGCACGCCGTAGGGGATCTCGCTGACGATCAGGTGCCAGCCGCCGCCCTTCTCGGTCACCTTCTCGATCTTGGCGCGCACGCGGAAGCTGCCGCGGCCGGTGGCATAGGCCTCGGCGATCGCGGCGGGGCTGTCGACCGCGATGCCGCCGGTCGGGAAGTCCGGGCCCTTCACGAAATCGAGCACGTTGGCCTGCGGATTGTCGATCAGCGCGACGGCGGCCTGCATCAATTCGGCGGCATTGTGCGGCGGGATGCTGGTCGCCATGCCCACCGCGATGCCGGCCGCGCCATTGGCGAGCAGGTTGGGGAACAGGCCCGGGAAGAGCTCGGGCTCCTCGTCCTCGCCATTATAGGTCGGGCGGAAATCGACGGCATTTTCGTCGAGGCCGTCCATCAGGTCGATCGCGACCTGGGTCAGCCGGGCCTCGGTGTAGCGGTAGGCGGCGGCGTTATCGCCGTCGATATTGCCGAAATTGCCCTGCCCGTCGACCAGCGGATAGCGGAGCGCAAAGGTCTGCGCCAAGCGCACCATCGCGTCATAGACCGAGGCGTCGCCATGCGGGTGGTATTTACCGATCACGTCGCCGACGACGCGGGCGCATTTCTTGTAGCCGCTCGCCGGATCGAGCCGCAGCAGCCGCATCGCCCAGAGCAGTCGGCGGTGCACCGGCTTCAGCCCGTCGCGCACGTCCGGCAGCGAGCGCGCCGTGATCGTCGACAGCGCATAGACGAGGTAGCGCTCGGAAAGCGCGCTGTCGAAGGGGACGTCGGAGGCGCCGGAGGGTTCGGAAACGTCGGTGTCGAGGGTCATCGCTGCTCCGGATAGCAGGCCCGGAGGGGAAACGCCAAGAGCGTTCCCCTTATGGTCTCACCGCCTCCGCGATTTCGTCCCGAACCATCGCCGCGGCCGCCGGGAAGTCCCCGCCGGCACGCGCCGGCCCCGCCTCCGCCAGCATCGCTTCCGCGCGCGCCGGATCGCCGCCGATGCCGATCAGCAAGGCCAGCGCCAGCAGCGTTCCATCGGCCAGCTCGGAAAGAACGAGCGCGCCTCCGGGTGTCACTGCCTGCTCAAGCAGTGCCGCACCCAGCGCAGCGAGATCGGCGCCACCCGCACGAATCGAACGCGCGGCAATCGCCACCTCGCCCGCGCCGCACATGCCGACGATCGCGACGAGCGCCTGGATCAGCAATGTCTGGCCCGCCTCGCCACCTGCAAGCGCCTCGCGCGCCGCGAGCGACGCCAGCAACTGCGGCAGGACGGCGAGGCGGTTTTCCGCGAGCACGGCCTGGCCGGCCGTGACGAACGCCTCGTCCGACAGGCCGGCAAAGCTCGCATCGTCCTGTCGCGCGACCCCGTCGAGCCAGGCGTCCACGGTGTCCGCCATCTGCTGAAGCGCGGTGGGATGATAATGGCTCACGTCCGAGAGCATGTCCGGCGCAACGATGGCATCCAGCTCGACCAGCGTGATCCAGCGATGCGCAGCCGCCGCCCGCCGCCATTCGGCGTTGAGCGCGACCGTCCGTTCGCGCGTATGGCCCATATGCGGGCGATATTTCGCGTCGGGCATCGCCTCCGGGCACAGCAGGATCAGCGCGCCGGTCACTCGCGGTGCGAAATAGCTGCAGAACGCATCGACACAGTCGCCATAGACCTGCCCCAGATGCGGGATCATCTGGGCCGGCCAGCGCGGGTTGCTGTAATCGATGCCCGGGCCGAAAATGATCGCATCGGGGTAGCGCTGGCGGCGATGCGTGCCATCGAGCACATGACGCATGCCGAACAGGCGCGGGTTGTTGTCGAATTCGATCGCAGCGCGATGCCGGCTGAAATGCGCGATGCCGCCGGACTGGCAGTCATACATGATCCGCGCACGGACCTCGCCGCCCGCTTCGCCGCCCAGCGAGGCGAGCCGCTGGGCGCGGATCGCCGGATCGTGGAACGATCGATCGGCGATCCAGCCCGGGGGGACGAGCGAGAAGCGATCCGCCCAGTGCGACGCATCGATCGCCGGCCATTTCTCCCGCACCTTGCGCAGCGCATAGCTTTCCAGCCCCATGTGCATGACGCGGCAGGAAAAGGTGAAATGCACGAAGCGCTGGCTGGCGCGATCGACCATGACGAAGCCGACCAGCCCGTAATCGCCATATTTGTCCCAGGCGAAGATCGACCAGCTGTCATAGCGGACCACATCGATGATCGCGCTCCGCAGCGCCGCCGGCTCGACCCGCGACTGGGTGTAGTTGAGCTGGTTCGACCGGTTGACGAGTTCGACGACGCGGTCGAGGAAGTCGAGATTGTCCATCAGAAACGGCGCGCAAGCCTCGACACTGCAACTGAAAAGAAAATCCTCGTTGGACAGATTCGCGTCCACCCGGTCGCGCTTTTTCGCTTCGAGGATGCGATATTCGCCGACGCGGTTTCGCGACGCCTTCTGGCTCGTGAAGATCGCTTCCAGCACGGCATCGGCATCGGGCGCCGTGATGTCGAGCAGTTGGATGCCCGGCACCATGTGCCCCACCTCCTGCAGGTTCGCGCGATTATCGTCCACGAACAGCACGTCCGGCGCGCGCAACTGCATGTCGCCGATAATCCCTGCCACCGCCGGCCCCTTGGGTGCGAAGGCGATGCTGGGGAAGACGAACTGGTCCCACAGGCCGAATTCGCGCAAATGCGCCTCGGCCCGGGCGGGATCGTTCTTGGAGCAGATCGCCGAGACGACCCCGTGGTCGTTCAGCCGGCGGACCAGATCGAAGCGATGCGCAAACGGCACCACCGCCTCGCCATCGGCCAGCGTGCCCTGCCAGAGCGTATCGTCGAGGTCCCAGATGACGAGCTTGACCATCGCGCGGCTCAATCAGCGGACGAGACGGCGGAAGAAGCTGCGGTTGCGCCGGAAGCGCTCGCGCAGATGTTCCGGTATCTCGTTCATGTGGAGCTTTCGGATGAAGGGCGTGCGATGCGACGGACCGATCGAAACGAGCAATGACAGTAGTCCGCGCCGCTGCGTCGGCGGCGTTCCGCGATGCAGCGCGAACGTGTTGATGAAATAGACGTCGCCGACATCCGCGAGCACGACCCCGGCGCCGCGTTCCTGCTTCAGCGCTTCCACCTCATGATCGCCGAAGCGGCGCCGTTCGTAGCATTGGCGCAGCCGGGACGTGCCGGGGATGAGTTCGGTCGCACCATCTTCGCGCGCGAGGATGGGCGAGAGCGGCACGAAGATGCGCACGAAGTTCAGCGGCTCGGCCGCGTCGCGGTGCCAGTTCTGGTTCTGATAGGCGAAGCCGGCGGGCTGCGAAATCCAGGTCCATGCCCAGCTGAGCGCAGCACGCGGCCCCAACGCCTCGCGGCAAAAGTCGATGATCCCCTGGTTCGAACAGATTTCCAGGAAGGCAGGGTTCAGGAACAGCGTCTGCGGATCCATGTAGAGAAACGGATGCGGATCGTGCTGCGGCAGCCCGACATGCCTGTATCCCATGATGTAGGGATCGCTGTACGTCTGCGGCTGGACGAGGTCGTGTGCGAGGCGACCCACCACCTCAGGATCGAGCAGCTTCTCTTCGAAGTGGAAATCGAGCTTTCGGAACTCGGCCGCGCGCTCGGTCTTCCAGGGCCGGGCAAAGGGCTGCCGGACCAGCCGCTCGATCCGCGCCAGCCGGGCGAGCCGCTCGGGGTCGTTGCTGGCAGCGCGCAGCCACCAGATGTAGTTGTGCGCATAGTTGAGCCGGGCGAGGAAGCGCTTGCGGCCCAGCCACGAATCGCGGCGAATTCCCTCGGCGACTTGCTGCGCATAGGGTTTGACGCCGCCTTCGGGCGCATGATCGAAGCCTACGCGGTTGAGCTGTCCCAGCCGTGCCATCTGCAATCCAGTCTCTGCCGTTAACCGTACCTTCGCATTTTAGGACGCGGCGGCGGCGCAGAGGCTTCCGAGCCGGAAAATTCTGCCTAGCGCGACCTTGGATGGACCGCCCCAATCCTGCCTTATTTATGGCAAAAATGTGTCTTGCCTTCTCCTAGTAGTGCACTAGGATTTCGACAGTCTCTGAGGGAGGAGGAAGTCGAATGCGCATGCTTCTTGTCTTGACGGCCGCTGCATTGCTTGCGGGCTGCTCAAGCAACGAAATCGACCCGACGGGCGGCGAGGCGGCAGAAGTGGCGGCCGATGCGCCGGCCGATGCGAAGGCCCACGGCGCGGACGCACTCAAGGTCGCCCTGCCGCAACTTGCCTATCGCTATTCGCTGACCTTTCTTGTCCCCGAAGCCCGGCTGGCGCAGGTGCAGGATGGCCATCGCGCACTCTGCGAACGGATGGGGCCTGCCAGGTGCCAGCTTGTGACGCTATCGCGCACCGGCGAGGACGATCGTGCCGGCGATGCCCTGTTGCGGCTGCGCGTCGCCGCGGCCGACGCATCCGGTTTCACGGGCGAGGCCGAGCAACAGATAAATAGTGAGGGCGGCCGCTCGACCGGCACGCGGGTCGTCGGCGAGGACGTGTCAAAAGACCTGAGCGATACCGCCGCGCGCATCCGCCAGCGCGAGTTGCTGGTCGCGCGACTCACCGAGACGCTGCGGACCCGCAAGGGATCAGTCGGGGAACTGGTCGAGGCGGAGCGCAGCGTCGCCGCGGCACAGGAGGAACTCGACAAGGCCCGCGCATGGCTGAAGGAATTGCGCGGCAGGGTCGCGATGGCCGACATCGAGATTCGATATCGGCCGCTGGCGGCGCCTGCTTCGGGCAACAGCGTCGTGGCCGCGCTCGGTGAAGCGATCGCAGGCTCCGCGGCAACCTTTGTCTGGGGCGTGCAGGCGCTGATGTCGCTCGCAATCTATCTGCTGCCTTGGGCAGCGCTGTTCGGCAGCGGCGCGGCGATCGTGACGCTGTTGCGGCGCAAGCGATCCGCGACATGACCATTCCGGCCCGCGAACGACGTACGCCGGATTGCGCGCCCGCCCCCCTTCCGGTATAGGGCCAGACCTTCCAGAGCCCCGGCTGTCGCGTGGAGAAATCCCGTGCCACCGGGGCAACGCATTTCCAAGGGACTAGGCCGACATGGCACGCCGCCGGCAAATCTACGAAGGCAAGGCTAAGATTCTCTACGAGGGTCCCGAGCCCGGCACGCTGATCCAGTATTTCAAGGACGATGCCACCGCCTTCAACGCCCAGAAAAAGGGGACGATCAACGGCAAGGGCGTGCTGAACAACCGGATCAGCGAGCATGTGTTCACGCTGCTTGCAGGCATCGGCATCCCGACGCACTTCATCCGCCGCCTCAACATGCGCGAGCAGCTGATCCGCCAGGTCGAGATCGTGCCGATCGAAGTCGTGGTCCGCAACGTCGTTGCCGGCTCGCTCGCGAAGAAGCTCGGCATCGAGGAAGGCACCCCGCTGCCCCGCACGATCGTCGAATATTATTACAAGGACGACGCGCTGGGCGACCCGATGGTCACCGACGAGCATATCCTTGCGTTCGGCTGGGCCAGCCAGGAAGAGCTGCACGACATGGCCGACATGGCCATTCGCGTGAACGACTTCCTTTCGGGGCTGTTCGCCGGCATCGGCATCCGCCTGGTCGACTTCAAGCTGGAATTCGGCCGGATCTGGGAGAACGACTATGGTCGTATCATCCTGGCCGACGAGATCAGCCCCGATGGCTGCCGCCTGTGGGACATCGCCACGGGCGAAAAGCTCGACAAGGATCGCTTCCGCCGCGATCTGGGCGGCGAGGTCGAAGCCTATCAGGAAGTCGCCCGCCGTCTGGGCCTGTTCCCGGAGGGCGACGCGTCCGACGTGCTCGATCTCGAGACGCACCGCAAGAAGCGGGGCAAGTAAACCATTTAGATCCTCCCCGGCACGGGGAGGAGGACCATTCGCGCAAGCGAATGGTGGAGGGGGCTCGCCGTGCGCGAGCCCCTTGTCGTTCTCCCCCTCCACCACCGCCTGCGGCGGCGGTCCCCCTCCCCCGCTTCGCGGTGGAGGAGACGCTTCAAGACGATTTCCGATTGCGACTTTGCCCCCGCCGCGCCATAGGCGCGCCCATGAAACTCCGCATCATCGTCACCTTGAAGAACGGCGTGCTCGATCCGCAGGGCAGGGCCATTCAGAACGCGCTTGGCGGCCTCGGTTTCGAGGGCGTCGAGGATGTCCGCGCCGGCAAGATCTTCGAGTTGGAGGTCGCCGACTCGACCAGCGATGCCGCCATTGACGAGATGTGCCGCAAGCTGCTCGCCAACACGGTGATCGAGAACTACCGGGCCGAAAAGCTGTGAAGACCGCGGTCATCGTCTTCCCCGGCTCCAACTGCGATCGCGACATCGCGGTCGCGCTGGAGAGCGTGACCGGCACCAAGCCGCACATGGTGTGGCATGGCGACAGCGAACTGCCGGAAGGCCTGGGGCTGATCGCCCTGCCCGGCGGCTTCTCCTATGGCGATTATCTGCGCTGCGGCGCGATCGCGGCGCGCTCGCCGGTGGTGAAGGCGGTGATCGAGGCCGCAAACCGCGGCACGCCGGTGATCGGCATCTGCAACGGCTTCCAGATCCTCACCGAGACCGGGCTGCTGCCCGGCGCGCTGATGCGCAACGCCGGCCTGGATTTCGTCTGCCGCGACGTGCCGCTGTCGGTAGAGAACAGCCAGTCGATCTTCACCAGCGCCTATCAGGCCGGCGAGACGCTCTCGATCCCCGTCGCGCACCATGACGGCAATTATTTCGCCGATGCAGAGACGCTCGACCGCCTGGAAGGCGAAGGCCGGGTCGCGTTCCGCTATGCGGAGAACATCAACGGCTCGGCGCGGAACATCGCCGGGGTGATGAACGCCGCCGGCAATGTGCTCGGCATGATGCCGCACCCCGAGCGCAAGATCGAAGCCGCGCATGGCGGCAGCGACGGACGCCGACTGTTCGAAGGGTTGCTCGCCGCGGTTGCCTGACCGCGTCAGAACAGCATCTTGATGCCGACCAGCCCGAGCGTGGCGGCGAGGATCGGCACCAGCACACGATCGGTGGTCCGCGTCGCCAGCAGGCTGCCGATGATGATCCCCGGCACCGATCCGGCGAGCAGCGACAGGAGCAGCGCGCCGTCCACCGATCCGAGCAGCCAGTGCCCGGTGCCGGCGAGCAGCGTGAGCGGCACGGCGTGCGCGATGTCCGATCCGACCAGCCGATTGACCGGTTGATGCGGGTAAAGGATCAGCAGCGCGGTCATCCCCAGCGCCCCTGCCCCCACCGAGGTCAGCGACACGAGCACGCCGAGCACCGCGCCCAGGGCGACAGTAACGCCGCCAATGCCCCGTTCGCCCAGCCGCTCGAACCGCGGCGCCATGACCGCGACGAGCCGCGCGCGGAAGAAGGTGGCGACGGCGGTGGCGATCAGCGTGCAGCCAAGCACGAGCGAGATCGCGGCCGCGCTCCCCTCCGGCTTCTGGTTCGAATAGCTGAGCCACAGCAGGGCGAGCGCCGCGGCAGGAACGCTGCCCGTCGCCAGCCGCCGCACGACGCGCCAGTCGATCGTGCCGTGCAGCCCATGCACACCGGCGCCCACCGTCTTGGTGGCCGAAGCGTAGAGCAGATCGGTGCCGACTGCGGTGGCCGGGTGAAAGCCGAACAGCAGGACGAGCAGCGGCGTCATCAGCGATCCGCCACCGACGCCGGTCATCCCCACGAGCAATCCAACGAACACGCCGGCAACCGAATAGAGCGGATTAATCGCGAACACGGTCGCTCCTGAAAAATTCCCGGGTCACCTTGGCGCGGTTTCGCATCGGCGCCAGATAGATTTGGTTTCAGTCGCGCGCAAACCGCACGGGTGATCGTCCGCCCCTATCACACCCGCGTCGCAAATGGGGTAAAATCGGTGCCGTCGTCGAACACATCGACGCCCTCGCGCCGCTTCAGAAAGCCGACGATCAGATAGGTGAAGGGGGTCAGCAGCACTTCCCAGCCCACTTTGAGAACCCATTGCGTCAGCAGCACCTTCACCACCAGCGCGTTGGTCCACCCCGTCGCGCCCCAGAAGGCCAGCGGATAGAAGATCAGGCTATCGACCGCCTGCCCCGCGATCGTCGAGCCGATCGTGCGCGTCCACAACATGCGCCCGCCGGTCCACAGCTTCATCCGCGCGAGGACATAGGCGTTGACGAATTCGCCCGCCCAGAAGGCGCATACCGAGGCGAGCACGATCCGAGGCACCTGGCCGAAGATCACGTCATAGGCGGGCTGGTTGGTCCAGTCCGGCGCGGGCGGCAGCTTGACGACCACCCACGACATGAACGCCATGAACAGCACCGCCACGGTGCCCGCCCAGATCACCCGGCGGGCACGGGCATAGCCGTAAACCTCGGTCAGCACGTCGCCGATCACATAGGAGACCGGGAAGAACAGGATGCCCGCGCCGAACGGCCAATAGCCGATTCCCGGCAGCCATATCTGCGCGACCTTGCCCGCGCCCAGAACATTGGAAAGCAGCAGGATCGCGACGAACGCCGCCATCACGAAATCGAAATAGCGAAACTGGCTCCCCGCCAGTTCGCGCGCGGCGACATGCGCCGGTCTGCCCAACCCCTCGTTCATCGCCGCCACTATGCGCAGCGGCGGCGCAAGGCGCAATCTGCCCCTGTGGCCGCGGGGCCATCCGCCATGCCGAGTGGCGCGAAATTGTCGCTTTGCCGTTGCCGATCATCCCGGGATGCGTGTAGCGGACGGCGTTGGGGCCCCGTAGCTCAGTTGGATAGAGCATCGGTCTTCTAAACCGAATGTCGCGTGTTCGAATCACGCCGGGGTCGCCACCGCCATCGATGCGAACCGCATCGGGCTTGCGCGCAAGGCGTTCTTCACATCGACTACAAAAGGCTGCGAAAGGTCATCGACCAGCGGGTCCGCTCCATGGGCGCGATGCTGTGTTCCCATTCGTGCCGCGCCGGGCCACTCAAATGATAGATGCCGCGTGGTTCGAGCGGCGCAGCCGCACGATCGAACCGCGCCTCACGCCGCCGCCGGAAGCGCATCGTCGCCGGTTCGCCGAGCGAGATGCCGATCACATGACCATAGATCGGACGATCGCGATGCCAGCCGATGCCTGCACCGGGATCATATCGGATCAGCAGCGCCTGGATCAGCGCCTTCGAGTCGATACCGGCAAAGGCGGCGGCCCGATCGCGATAGGGCAGCAGCCAATCGGGCATCGGCGGCGCCTCGCGCGGGCGGCCGAGCTCGAAATCATAGCTCCAGCCGAACGAAGCCGTCATCCGCTTGCCGGTCCAGGCCTGGAACCGGAACGGGGTCAGATCGGTCCCATCGATACGCTCGATCAACATCCTTTCCTCGCGCGGCTCGATCAGGCCGGCGCGAACCTGAAGGCCTGGCAACACCGGCGTGTCGAACAGGTCGAGCATCACGCCGCGCGGACCTTCGCGAAAATCGGCAGGACGCTTTCGTCAGCTGCATCGGAGACGAAATTGGAGACGGTCACGCCCACCAGCCGAATTCCCTTGGCCGGCGGCAGGACGGAGCGGACGAGATCGATCGCAAGCCGGTGCAAGTCGGCCCGGGTCGAGACCGCGACGGGCTGGCTGCGGCTGCGGGTGATCTGCTGAAAGTCAGCATATTTGATCTTCACGGTCACCGTCCGTCCGAACGACTGCCGCTGCTCGCACCATGCCCAGACATCGTCGGCCATGTTCAGCACCCCCGCCTCGATCTCCCCGGGGTCGGTCAGATCGCGATCGAACGTCGTTTCGGAGCCAGAGGATTTGCGCACGCGATCGGGATTGACCGGACGATCGTCCTCGCCGCGCGAAATCGCGTGATACCAGTCGGCCGAGCTGCCGAAGTGCCGTTGAAGGAATTCGATCGGCTTGGCGCGCAGATCGGCGCCTGTTTCGATTCCCAGCCGCCACATCTTCGCCGCCGTCACCGGACCGACGCCGTGAAACCGGCTGACGGGCAGCGATTCGACCCAGGCCGGGCCCATCTCCGGCGTCACCGCGAACTGGCCGTTCGGCTTGCGATGATCGGAGGCGAGCTTCGCCAGGAACTTGTTGTACGAAATGCCGGCCGAAGCGGTGAGACCCGTTTCGGCCAGGATTGCGGCACGGATCGCCTTCGCGGTGCGCCAGGCCGTCTCGATCCCCGCCCTGCTCGCGGTGACGTCGAGATAGGCTTCGTCGAGCGACAGCGGCTGGATCAGATCGGTGTAGCGCGCGAAGATCGCGTGGATCTGACGCGAGACCTCACGATACACGTCGAAGCGCGGTCGTACGAACACCAGTTCCGGGCACCGCCGCAGCGCCGTGACCGAAGGCAGCGCCGATCGCACGCCGAACTTGCGCGCCTCGTAGCTGGCAGCGGCGACGACGCCGCGCGACGCGGCATGGCCGACGGCGACCGGGCGGCCGCGCAGCGAAGGGTCGTCGCGCTGCTCCACCGACGCGAAGAATGCGTCCATGTCGACATGGATGATCTTGCGGATGCCGGCATCAGCCATGCGCCGCCCCTAGCATCAATAGAACGAAATGAGAACACCAAAACGGTGCTACTCGGCCGGGACCGCTACCTGATCGAGATAGGCGCCATAGCCCTGCGCCGCCATGTCCTCGCGCGGCACGAAGCGCAGCGAAGCGGAGTTGATGCAATAGCGCAGGCCACCGCGATCGACGGGGCCATCGTCGAACACATGGCCGAGATGGCTGTCGCCATTGGCGGACCGCACCTCGGTACGCACCATGCCGTGGCTCAGGTCGCGCAGTTCGGCGACGTTGGCGGGCTCGATCGGCCTGGTGAAGCTGGGCCAGCCGCAGCCCGATTCATATTTGTCGGACGACGCGAACAGCGGCTCGCCGGAAACGATGTCCACATAGATGCCGGGCCGCTTGTTGTAGAGATATTCGCCGGTGCCCGGGCGCTCCGTGCCGCTCTCCTGCGTCACCCGATACTGCTCGGGCGTCAGCGCCGCGATGGCTTGCTCGGTCTTTCGATAGTCGGTCATGCTGGCTCCTTTTGCCCCGATGTGGGGATCGGGCTGCGGTTCGCAATCCACTCGAGCGCAGGCCCCCTTCAGTCGAGCCCGCGCGGCGGGCAGGTCGATCGCCTCACGATCAGTGCGTGATCCAGCCGGAGATTCGCGGGCGAATCGGCGACCCCGTCGACCATCGAGACGAGCAACTCGATCGAGGCGCGCGCCATCTCGGTAAAGGGCTGCCGGATCGTGGTCAGCGGCGGCCAGGTGTATTTCGCCACCTCCGCATCGTCGCACCCGATGACCGAAAGGTCGCGAGGGAGTCTCAGGCCCCGGTCGATCGCGGCGGCGATCACGCCTGCCGCCATGCTGTCGTTCGCGGCGAAAATCGCCGTCGGCGGCTCGGCGCGGGCGAGCAGTTCGGTCGCAATCCGATAGCCCGACGATTGGCGGAAATCCCCGCGCTCGATCGGCGGTGTCCAGTCAATCGCGGCCGCAGCCAACGCGTCGCGAAAGCCGTCGACTCGCGCATCGGCGGCGCCATGCTCGGTCGGGCCCGCGATCATCGCAATCCGGCGATGGCCGAGACCGATCAGATGTTCAGTCGCGGTCCGCGCAGCCCCGCGCTCGTCGATCGCGATGGTTGCCCCCCGGTCAGGCGCTGTCCCGGGCGCCAGGCGAACGAACGGCGTGCCTTGCGCGTCGAGTGCGTCGAGCAACGCCGCGTCGTCGCAAAGCGGCGCCAGCAGAACGACGCCATCGATCTGGCGCTGCTCGAGCCTCAGCAGATCCTCCGCCATCGCCGCCGGATCGCAGTCGATGCTTTCGACCATGAAGCGATAGCCGAATTGCTGCGCAGCCCGCAGCGCCGCGACCTCGAGCGCATGGACATAGGGGATAAGCTGCCACTCGTCGTCCGCCGGCAGATCCATCAGGGCCAGCATCGCAAGCGTATAGCCGCGCTGTCCCTTGAGCGCTCGTGCCAGCGGATTGGGTTCGTAGCCGAGCTCGGCGATCGCCTTGTTCACCCGGTCGCGAAGTTCGGCGCCGACCTGAGGATTGCGATTGATTACCCGCGACACCGTCTTGGGCGACACGCCCGCCGACCGGGCAATGTCATAGATGGTCAGCGAAGATCCTCGCTTGGTCATTTGGCGTCCGCACCTCGTCGCGCATGGGCAATCTGGTGGTTACCGCTACCATGGGAACTTGCCAAGCAGCCCCGAAGGCCGTGCATCGAACGGCCTTCGGGAACGTCAAAAGCGCTAGCCGCGTGTCGCGAATCGGGCAATCCACGAAACGCGGCCAGCATTCACGGCTTCATGCGCCTGGCGGCCAGCTTCACCGTCTGGACCTGCTCGACCGAGCCGGCATCGGAACCGATCCCGATCCGGTACGCGCCGGCATCGATCCGCCAGCCATGCGCCTTTTCGTCGAAGTCGGCGAGCAGTCGGCCGTCCACCGTCATCGTCACGCGCTTCTTCTCGCCGGGCTGGAGCGCGACCTTCTCGAACGCCAGCAGCCGCCGGGCGGGCCCGTCCGGCTTGCCAACCAGATAAAGCTGGACGACGTCGCTGCCGGGGACCTTGCCGGTGTTTTCCACGTCGACGCTGGCAGTGACGGTGTCGCCGCCCTTTACCGCCAGGCCGCTGTGGCTGAAGCTGGTATAGCTCAGGCCGTGGCCGAACCAGTAGCGCGGCGTCTTGTTCTCGCGGGCGAACCAGCGATAGCCGACATCCGATCCCTCGATGTCATAGTTGACCTTCACCTTCGCGTCCGGCGCCTCGCCCCAGCCGGGGATCGTCGGGCGCGGCAGCTGGCTTTCGTCGACCGGCCAGGTGAGCGGCAGGCGCCCCGACGGATTGACCTCGCCGAACAGCACGCGCGCGATCGCCTCGCCGCCCATGCCACCCGAATACCAGGCCTCGACGATGCCCTTCACCTTGTCCGCCCAGGGCATCCGCACGGCATTGCCGGTCTGGAGCACGACGATCGTGTTGGGATTGGCCGCAGCCACCGCCTCGATCAGCGCATCCTGGCCGAATGGCAGCGCCATGTTCGGCACGTCGTCGCCCTCGCCCGAGGGCTGATAGACGAACACGACCGCCACATCGGCATCGCGCGCGGCGGCCGCCGCCGCTTCGGGATAGATGCCGTTGTCGAACGTCACCGGCGACGGTTCGGGCGGCCCGAACGGATTGGCCGGGGCGGCGGATGCGCCGGCAGGCCTGAAACGCGCCCGGATCGCGGTGAGCGGCGACGAGGGGTGGAACACGACATTGGACCACGCCGCCATCATCCCCTCGCCCCCGATCGGCACCGTCCGAACCGGCATCGCCGGATTGGGGCGCCAGGGATTGGTGACCTGCGACGAACCGCTGCCGGACGGCACCCCCGCCTCGACCTGCTGGCCGATCACGGCGACCTTCTTCGCGGTGCGCGCCAGCGGCAGCACGCCATCATTCTTCAGCAGAACGATGCCCTGTTCGGCTTCGGCCAGCGCAACCTTGGCGTGCGCGGCGAAGTCGATCTCCGCCTTGGAGGGCGGATTATCGAACAGCCCGTTGGCGAACATCGCGCGCAGCACGCGCCGCGCCGCATCGTTCACCCGCGCTTCGGGAATCGACCCGTCCGCCACGGCGGCCTTGAGCGGCTTGTCGAAAAACACCTGCTTGTCGAGCTGCTCGCCCGATTGCTGGTCGAGCCCGTTGGTCATCGCCCCCAGCGAATGGACCGCGCCCCAATCGGACATCACCCAGCCCTTGAAGCCCCAATCCTGCTTGAGCGTGCGATTGAGCAGCGTGTCGTTTTCGCAGGCATAGACGCCGTTCACCAGATTATACGCGCACATCACCGATCCGGGATCGCCCTTTTCGAGCGCGATTTCGAACGCCAGCAGGTCGCTTTCGCGGTGATTGGCCTCGCCGATCACCGAGTCCGCCGTCATGCGGTTATGCTCCTGACCGTTGATCGAGAAATGCTTCATCGTCGAGACCATGCCGGTCGACTGGATGCCGCGGATCGCCGCGCCGGCAAGAAGGCCGGCCACGAGCGGGTCTTCGCCCAGATACTCGAAATTGCGACCACCGCGCGGATCGCGCAGCAGGTTCGCGCCGCCGGCCAACTGGACGTTGAGCCCCTTGGCGCGCGCCTCGGTACCGACGACCACCCCGCCCTCGCGCGCAATCTCGGGGTTGAAGGTTGCGGCAAGCAACAGGCTGGCGGGCAGCGCCGTCGACATGTCACCGGCGCCGCGCACCATCATTGGGTTGGTGACGCCCAGGCTGGCGTCGCTTTCCTGCAAGGCCGGAATGCCGAGCCGTTCGTTGCCGGCGATATAGCCCGCCGATCCGACTGCCCCCTTCGGCAGCGGCATCTGCGGTCCGAGCGCCAGCGCCATCGGCCCGTGCAAGAGCGCGATCTTCTCATCCAGCGTCATGGCAGCAAGCAGCAACGCCGCGCGCCGGTCGGGGGAAAGTCGTGTGTCCATCCACGGACGGTTCGTCTGGGTTGCGCCGGCTTCTTGCGCGGCCAGCGGCTGGCCCGCGACCATTGCGCTTCCCGCGAGCAGGGCAGCGGTAATGGCGATCAGAGTCTTCATCTTTGGCTCCAAGAAAATGCGGGACCGGGCACACAGCCCGACCCCGAGGAAGAGAAACAAATCGTCAGTGGCTGGCGGGCAGCGCAGCCAGTTCCGCATCGATCGTCTTGAGCATCGGATCCGTCAGCACTTGCGGCACATAGGATTGCAGCGCGCTGAGCGTGATGCCGCGCGCCATGTTGATCTGCTCGCTCTTGATGATCTGCGGGATATGCTTTTCGAGCACCGCGCGTGCGGCCGGATCGTCTAGCAGCGTGCCGAGCGGCGTCGTCAGGCTATTATACTTGCCCGAAGCGGTGGCAGCCGCGAGCCGCTTTTGCGCGGAATCGATCTCCGCCCCCCAGGGATCTTTCTCTACCACAGGCTTGCCGTCCGCCGAGAAGTCCATGATCACATCGGCCGCCGGATCATATTTCGGCCAAGCCGGAAGGCCCTCGCCGTTCGGATTGCCCGAGCGCGCGAAGTTCACCAGATAGCTGCTGATCGTATCGCCCATCTGATTGTCACGCGCGCTGGTCTGCGCGCCATATTTGATCGCTTGCGTGTCGAAGAAGAACGGGATGTCGGTGGCATGCTGCGCCCCCGGCTGGCCCACCGAGTCCGCGACATAGGAGAAGCGATAGGCCCAAACCGGTACCCCCTTTTGGGCGATCGTCGCGGCGGCGCTGCGGGCGCCGGCGATCATGAAGCCGGTCTTGCCGCCCATATCCGCGTCGGTCGCGCCGATCATCATCGGCACCTGCGCAAAATTGCCTGAGGAATAAGCCTTGGCGAGATCGACCTCGATCTTGCCGTCGACAAAGGGGCCGCTGAACGTCTTGGGGCCCGGTTTGGGCTGGAACATCTGCATCATGCTCAGCCCGTCGGTCACTTCCTCGGCGCTGAGCGCACGCAGCTTTGCCAGCGCCTTAGGATCATCCTCGGCGATGCCCTTCGACTTGGCGAAGTCGAGATAGATGCGCTCGACCTCGGCGAGGCTTGGGCTCTGGCTCGAATCGCCATTCCCGCCCGACATCACGACGGCGCGCTCGAATAGCCCCTTTGCGAGCGGCGACGTGACGAGTGCGTGGACGGACATGCCACCGGCGGACTCGCCGATGATCGTCACATTGTCCGGATCGCCGCCAAATGCCGCCGCATTCTCCCGCACCCATTTCAGCGCCGCGATCTGATCGAGAAAGCCGTAATTGCCGATCAACCCGTCATCGGGATTTTCCTTTGTCAGTTGCGGATGGGCAAAGGTGCCGAAGCGGCCGACGCGGTAATTGGCGCTGATGAAGACGACGCCCTTCTTCGCCAGTTCCGCACCCGAATAAGTGGGCGGCGAAGCGCCGCCGTTCACGAAGCCGCCGCCATAGATCCAGAAGATCACCGGCAGCTTCGCCTTCGCGCCCGCCGGACGCCAGACATTGGCGTAGAGGCAATCTTCGGCCGGCGGCGTGCCGAGCGGTGCCGCGTCGCTGGGGAACGGCACCTGCATGCAATCATTGCCATAGGCCTTGGCGGAACGGACGCCGTTCCATTTCGCCGCCGGTTGCGGCGCCCGCCAGCGCAAGGGACCGACCGGCGGCGCGGCGAAGGGAATGCCCTTCCAGCTCATGACCCCTTGGTCGCTGGTGCCGGCAACGATGCCGTTGCTGGTCTTTACCTCCTGCGCCGCCACGGCCGGCGCCATCAGGCACAACAGGCCAGAAGTCAGGATCATCTGCGTTCGTTTCATATGGTTACTCCCCTCCAGATCGGTCGATCGCTTATTTGAACAGGCGCGGCGCAAAATCCGCAAGATAACGGCGCCAGTTGATCCAGGTGTGACCACCAGGCGTCTCGTTGTACACATGGGCGATCCCGTATTTGTTCAGCATGCCGCGCGTCGGCGCGACGGTGCCGTGCAGAAAATCGTCCTTGCCCATCGCGTAATAGACCAGTCGAAATTCCTTTGACCCGCGCTTCAATGCAGCATCGTTGGCGGTTTCATAATCGGTGACCTGCTTCGCGGCGTCGTCGCCAAAGCCCAGCCCCATCGAGAAGATGCCGATATAGTGGAACAGCTCGGGATGGGTCAGGCCGTTGCGGATCGTGTGTGCGCCGCCCATCGAAAGCCCGGCCATCGCGCGCGTATCCGGGGTATTGAGCGTGCGAAAATGCTGCTCGACATAGGGCATCAGATCCTTGAGCAGATCGTTGCCGAAATCATTGTTGCTCAGCATGTCGACGCCCGGCCGGTCGGGCGTGTGGCCGAACGGCATGATCACGATCATCGGCTTCGCCTTGCCGGCAGCGATCAGATTGTCGAGGATGTAATGGGCATGGCCGACGCTGGTCCAGCTGTCGTCGCTGTCGCCCGCACCGTGAACCAGATAAAGCACCGGATAGCGCGCCGTCCCGTTCATATAGCCCGGCGGCGTATAGACATGCGCCCTGCGCTTGCCGCCGATCGATTCCGACCAATATTCGATTTCGGAAACCGCTCCGTGCGGCACTTCCTTGCGATAGGTCTGGAAGGCGCCTTCCGGCCCCATCGTCTCGAACGTCGAATTGATGCCGCGCCGCTCCTCGGACCAGGTCGTCCCCATCGGATCGGGCACGCGCGCGCCATCGACCTGGAAATTGAAGCGATAGGTATCGGCAGGGACCGCCACTGCGGTGGTCGCCGTCCACAAGCCGGTCGCGTCGCGCGTCATCGCCAGTCCCACCGGCGAGCCCGGCGGATAGCCCATCGGAATCGCGTCGGCACTGTCAGTACTCGTGACCTTCACCTCGTGTGCCTCGGGCGCGCAGAGTCGGAACGTCACCCGCCCGTCGGGCAATTGCTCGACCGAGCGATAGCTTGGCGGCGGCGCAAAGAAGCCCTGCGGACGGCAGGATGCCCCCTGCCCGCCGCCCGCCGGCTGCGCCGCTGCGGCGATCGGCGCCATTGCCGCGACGGCCAGTACCGCCATTCTGATCCCTGATATCCTCACGCCATCTCTCCCCTGACTTGTCCTGGTCTCCCCGCCGGAAGACCAGACCTTGTACCCGAATTTTTCAGAATGCCTTGGTGACCGATAGCTGAAGCGAACGCCCGAAGGCGTTGTGCGCAAACAGATCGATGGACGAATTGCCATTGGCGGTGGACAGCACGATCGGCGGCTCGCTGCCGAACAGATTGGTCACTGCAAGTGCGAGCCTAACGCCGCGCATGGCGGCCCAGCGTTCGTCGCCGCGCGGGAAGGTGAAGGCGAGGTTCAGGTCGAACGTCGTCCAGGAAGGAACGCGCGTTTCCGGCAACGGTTCGGACGCGCCGCTCAATGTGATCGGCAGATCGTTGAGGTAGCTGCCCGTATAATTGCCGAACAGCGTCGCGGTGAACGGCCCGCTGGTATAGGTCACGCTGCCACGTCCGCGCCAGCTGATCGGATCGCCGACGGTATCCAGCCGGCTCACCAGCGGCGCCCCCGCGACGGTCGCCTCGGCATTTTTGAGGATATGGCTGACCGACAGGTTGACGTTGAACGCGCCGATCTCGGTCGCCTTGGTGTAGTTGACCGAGAAGTCGATTCCCTGCTGCTCCGTCTTCGCGGCGCTGATGCTGCGACCGTCGATGATCAGGTCGGCATTGCAGATGTCGCGCGGATTGAAGCCGGCGATCGAGGTGTAGAGGAAATTCGAAAATTCCTCGGCGCGCGGATCAATCGAGCTGCACCCCGTGGCGGTGCGCACATTGTTCAGCGGGATGATGTACCCGGCATAGCGATTGTACAGATCGAGGTTGGCGAGCGCGCCGGGCACGAAGTCGTTGATCGTGAACGGCACCCCCGCCGTGCCCAGCTTGTTCGCATAGGTCAGGTTGTAATAGGTGCCCGACAGCCGTAGTCCAGGGGCGAACAGCGGCGTGAAATCGGCACCGAGCTGCCAGTTGGTGCCGGTTTCCGGTTTCAGATTCGGGTTGCCGCCGATGATGTTGATCACGTTGATCGAGCCGTTGGGCTGGCGCGTGCCGCCCAACACCGCGTCCACCGCTGCGGGCGCATTGATGTTGCCGCCCAGCGCGAACGAAAACGCACCCGAATTGAGCTCGGGAAGGCCCGGCGCGCGGAATGATGTGCCCCAGGAGCCGCGGATCTTGAACCAGTCGTTCAACGTCCAGGTTGCGCTGACCTTGGTGTTCGTGGTGCTGCCGAAATCGGAGTAATGATCGTAGCGCAGCGCCGAACTGACGGTCAGGTCCTGCACCAGCGGAACGCCCATCGCGGGATTGATGACCGGCATGTAGAGTTCGCCGAACGCGGCATATTGGGTGCGCGTTGTGCGCGCATTGGCATCGGGCGTCGTGACGGGGCCGGGATCCGGCGGGCGGTTGCCGCTATTCTGCAGCTTCTGGATGCCGGCGTAATATTCGCCGCCGATCGCGAATTTCCAGCGGCCGGGCGCCCAGTCGATCAAGGTGCCGTTGATCTTGGCGATCACGTCATGGCTCCAGTTCTGGGCATATTGCTCGTTGTTGCCGAGCACATAGTCCAGCTGTGCCTGGGTCAGCGGAGCGGTCGACAGCGGATTGAGCGCGAGCGGATCGCTCGACGGCAGGTTGACGAGCTGCTGGATCGCGCTTGTCGCCGCGATACCGGCGAGGTCATTCGCTTCGAACGAGATGAAGTTGCCGAGGTAACAGATGCCGCAGGTCTTGTTCTGCCCGAAATTATAATAGGCCTCGGCAATCAGGTCGCCACCCAGCGGCGCGCGGGCGCCGAAGGTGTTGTTGAAACTCTCGTCGAAATTCTGGTTGCCGATCCGGATGTTCGCCGGCAGCCGGTCGACAAGATTGTACTGCACCGTGATCGGCTGATAGCCGAAATTGAAATTGGTGGTGCTGAACCGGAACAGGTCGGGCAGACTCGCCAGCGGGGCGTAATAGTCGCTGTCGGGATTGATGCTCAGCGTGGGATTGGTGACCGCATTGCTGCCAGCATAGGTGCGGCTGAACTGATCGGTCCGGCTCCAGAAAAACTCGTTGTAGAAGCTGACTCGGCCCACCTGCTGATTGATCAGGATGGCCGCCTGCTTGCGCGTCTGCCGGCTGAGATAATCCTCATATTGCGCCCGATCGGCGACGTTGGGATAGCTGGTACAGGTCGGCGTCGCGGCGCCCTCGCACGAGCCGGTGCGGACTTCCTGAAGGTCGGCCACGCTCAGGATACGGCCGGTCGGGTTGGATGGCAGCGCATAATAGGTGTTGCTGCCGCCAAGTGGGAAATAGGGATTGATCGGACCGGCGCCGAACGGATTGCTCGGATCGACGGTCGGGATGACGATGTTGCCGGTCAGCGGCACCGTCGCGGTACCGCCGGTGGTGACCCGGTTGTCGTTGCCGCCATAGCGCCGCTGATCCTCACTCAGGCGAGCATTGCGGGCGCGCAGAAACGGGTCGCGATGCGAATATTCGAAGGTCGCGATGATGTTACCCTCGCCGCCGCCGATGTTCCACCGGGCGCCGCCGACGCCGCTCAACGCCCATTCGTCATTGCCGTGTTCGGCAGCGGTGTAGCGCCCGCTCAGTTCCAGCCCGGTAAAATCCTTGCGCAGGACATAGTTGATCACGCCGGCGATCGCGTCCGATCCATAGACCGCCGATGCGCCGTCGAGGATCACCTCGATGCGTTCGACAGCGGCGATCGGCACCTGATTGGCCTCGGTGAACGCACTGGCGGTGCCCGACGGCGTGACGCGGTGGCCGTCGACCAGCGTCAGCGTACCGCCCTGCCCCACCCCGCGAAGGTTGATCGCGGTGCCGCGCGTGGGATTGCCGCCGGACTGGGCGCTGCCGCTCGCACCCGAGCTCGCGGCGTCGAACGATCCGCCGACATTCTGAACCTGCGGCAGCGTGCGCAACACATCGGCCACCGAATTCTTGCCGCTGGCCAGTATCTCCTCACGCCCCACGGTGACGGCCTGGCTGCCGACCTGACGGACACCGGAAATGTTCGATCCCGTGACAACGATCTCTTCGTTCTGTCCGGATGCCGCCTGATCCGCCTCGGGTACCGAAACGGCCGCGGCATCTTGCGTTGGCGGCGGATCGGCGCTTTCCGTCTGTGCCCAGGCCCCGCTTCCCGAAAGCAGTGCTACCGCAATGGCTGCAGCACTCGCGCAGACGCGAAAATCGCGTGCGAATCCCTTCATCACCCTCTCCCTGATATATCTTTTTGCGACTCGCCCCGGTGTCCGGTTATGCGAGACACCGATGTCTAGGCACGTCTAGACATCGGTGTCTATAGAAAATCAGACAACGATGTCGGCTTACGGAGAATGGGGTTGGCGACTGAAGGACGCGCGTAGGGCGCGCGCTGGGGCATATTCGGACGCGCGGAAACGGCCGTTGCGGCGCTCGGGCGCCAGGCGCTAAAACCGCGTCATCGCGCGATCCCGAGATGTTTCATCAGGGTAATGGTCGGGGAGACAGGATTCGAACCTGCGACATCCTGCTCCCAAAGCAGGCGCGCTACCGGACTGCGCCACTCCCCGACGCTTGCGGCCGCTTAGAGACAAGCGGCGCCGCGCACAAGTGCTGGTGGGCCCGGCAGGATTCGAACCCGCGACCTAGCCGTTATGAGCGGCCAGCTCTAACCGCTGAGCTACAGGCCCCCAGCCTCGACGGCCCTAGCGGAGGTCATGCCTTCGCCGCAAGCGATGTCGATTGCCGTCAGCGACATCGTCCGCCGCCGACGCTCAACTGCGGCTGACATGGCCCATCTGGCCGCTTGCCGCCGCTGGCAGTCGCAGCGTCAGGCTTTCGGGCGCGATCACCAGCGTTCCGCCAAGCTCCCGCGCCAGATTGCGGGCAAGCCGCAGCGCAAAACCGGTGCCGAGCAGGGTAACATCCTCTTCCTCGTCGTCGATGCCAAGCACCGACTCGCCCGGATAATCGGCAAGCGCGCGGGGGCGATCGATGGTGATCGCCACCATCTGCTCGCCCTCCAGTGCCAGCTGCACCCGGATGCGCTCGCCAACGGTGCTCGCGGACACCAGCGTCGCCATAAGCCGGGCAAGCAGCCGCTCGACCGCACGATGATCGCCCGAAACAGCCAGATCATGGACGGGAAGCGCGATCATCGAACCGCGCAACTCGCTGAGCTGGGCCAGATCGCCGGCGATAGCGGCAATCATCGGCCGCAGCGCCACCCGGCCCGGAGCAAGCGACAGCGCAGCGCTTTCGATCCGCGCGGCCAGATCGAGATCGTCGATCGCCCCCATCAGTTCGCGCGCCTGTTCGCGAACGATCGCGGCGCGTTCGCGATAGGGATCGGAAACCGGCCCCAGCATCTGTGCCTCGATCATCTCGGCAAAGCCGGCGATCGCGTTGGTGGGCGTGCGGAGTTCGTGAACCAATTGCCGCAGTGCATCGACTTCGATCGGCGCCCGAGCCGGTTCGGCGCGTTCGTCGACGCGCGGCCGCCGTGCGGTGCCGCGATAGCCGCTGAACCGGCCATTGGCGGATTCGAACACGGGAATGGCGGAAATCAGCCAGTCGCCTGCTGCATCCGATTCGCCCTCAATCGTCATGCGCGCGTTGGCGAAACTTGCCTTCCGGCGGAATGCGCCGGCCGCGATGCCGTCGACACGGCTGCCTTGCGGCATACCCTGCAAATCGAGCGAGAGGCCGATCAGCGGCGCTCTGCTGACGCCAGCGACCCAGCGGATCGTGCCGCTGGCATCGGTCTCGAACCGGAATTCGCTTGCTCGTTTTTTGGGCGGGGCGGCTCGCGACACGCCCGCTTCGCGATCGCGCCAGAAGGATTCGATCCGCGCCACGACATCGGCGACCTCGAATGGCCCGGCCGCGCCTGACGTGGCCGCAACCGGGGTAAGCGGCGCCGATGCGACGGCAGGCGCGGACGGCGCCGGCGCGGCAGGCTCGGCTGGCAGCGCGCGACCGTCGGGCAGCACGAAATCGGCTGCGCCGAAACTTTCCAACGCGCGCTGCACAGCAGGGCTGAGATCGCGGCGGTTGCGCAGGACGTTCCGCGCAGCGGGCTCCAGTTCCGGCAGCAATTCGATCCACGCCGTCGCCGACATCCGGGCGCTGCGCAGCACCGGCATCGCGACCGGCAGATCGTCGAGCGCCAGCAGGCGAACGAGCGGCGGCGGCGGATCGGCAAATTCGAGCGCCTTCGCGCTCGCGGCGCGAACGGTGCGCGGCACGTGCGGCCGGATCTCGCGCAGGACGGCCATCGCGCGCTGATCAGCCGGCGCGCGGCGCCGGCCGATCAGATCGACGATCTGGCGCCAGGCCGACTGCACACCCTGAGCGGAACGCAGGTCGCCGGCGAGCACCGTTTCCAGGGTATCATCGAAGCGCAACGCCAAAGCCCATCATCCGCCACGCCGAAATCGGCGCCCCGAACCTCTTAACGACTTCGCCGCAGCGGAGGGAACTGTTCATTTCGGCACGTCGCAATGTGGGACAATTGCCTTGCCGCGCAATATTATTATGATAGCGGGGATCAACAAGAAACGAATCCCCCAAGGAGCGTCACCCCATCATGCGATTCGACGAGATCGACGTCCGTATCCTCGGACTTCTGCAGGATAACGGCCGGATGACCAATGTCGAGCTGGCCGATCGCGTCGGCCTGACGGCACCGCCGTGCCTGCGCCGCGTCCGCTCGCTCGAGCAGGAAGGTGCGATCACCGGCTATCACGCGGCCCTCGATCCCGCCGCGCTCGGCTATAATCTGACCGTCTTTGCAATGGTCAGCCTAAAAAGCCAGGCCGAAAGCGACCTGCGCGCGTTCGAACAACTGGTCGCGGCAATCCCGCAGGTCCGCGAGTGCCATATGCTCAACGGCGAAATCGACTTCATCCTGAAGATCGTCGCGCCGGATCTGCAGAGCTTCCAGACGATCCTCACCACCCAGCTGACCACCGCGCCGAATGTCGAGCACATCAAGACATCGCTGACGATTCGCACATCGAAAGCGCTACCCGGCGTGCCCGTGCCGCAGCCCTGATACGAAAAGGGGCGGCCTGCAACGGCCGCCCCTTTCCATTCCATCGCAGGCGTTGCGGATCAGGAAAGCGCCGGCAGGTCGAGCGCCACCGTCCAGAGCAGCGCCAGATCGGCCGTCGGCGCAGCCTTCACCTGGCCGAACGCGGTCCGCGCCTCGTCCTTCCGACCGAGATGATAGAGCGCGACGCCGCGGTGCAGGTTCACCTCATCCGTAACGACTCCGCCCTTCTGCAGCGCGAGATCATAGAGCTGCAGCGCCTTGGCATAGTCACCCGAGGACAGATACGCATCCGCCGTCTGCGCCGCGAGCTTGCCGTTCGCAGCGCTTTCGGCCTGCTTGGCGAGCGGTGCCAGCGATCCTTCCGCCTTGACGCGATTCTGCGCGGTTGAAAGGATCTGGTTGGCATCGGCATTGCCGCTCTGGACCTTGCCAGCGGCGCGACCTTCCTCGATCACCGCGACGGCTTCCCACGGCAGGCCCGCCGTGTTCATGCTCAGCGCGTAGTCCAGATAGTCGTTCTGATCGGCCAGCACTTTGGTGGCGCGCATCAGTCGATACAGATCGATGCGCTGCGCATTGGTGAGCTTGTTGCCGCTCTGATCGGCGCTGTTGCGCATCACCATCACGCCCCAGCGCCAGTTCTGCGCGGTGGGATAGTCCTTGATCATGCGCGAGAGCCAGTCGGCGGTCGCCGCGCGATTGCCCGTCGCATAGACGCGCGGGATGGCAAACTGATACCAGGCGACCGGCGGTTGCTGGCCACTTGCCTTCACGGTCTTGATTGCCCGGTCCACCTCGGCAACCGATTCAGCGGGCTTGCCGGTCTGGGCATAGGCATTTGCCAGCGCGATCGAGATGTCGAACTGGGTGTTGCCAGCTTCACGCGCCTTCAGGAGCGCATCGATGCCTTCCGCATATTTCTTGTCGCGAACGGCAGCATCGCCGACCATGTAATAATATTGGCGCTTGTACGCCTGGGCGTCTTCGGGCGGCGTGCGCGGGCTGGCGATCAGCACCGCCAGGTTCTTCATCAGCCCTTCGACATTGTTCTGCGCCGCGTCCATCCGCGAACGCAGCCAGGCCGCATAATATTTTTCGTCGTCATTCTGCGCAACCTGATCGACCGCGTCGAGCGCGGGGCCTGCGGCGGCCCAGTTCTTCGCCTCAACCGCCGCCTGCGCGGGCGCCACCGCCTTGCGGAAGGCATCGCTCACCTTCAGCGCGTTCGATTCTTCCTTCCCGTCCTTCTTGCCACCCTTCTGGGCGAGAGCGGGCGTCGTCGCCAGCGCAGTCGAGCCCAGCGCGAGCATCGCGGTCAGCGCCAGCTTCGAAACAAACTTCATGTGAAACTCTCCTCGTCCGCCTGACGGCATCGCCGTCCCTCTAAAGGTGCGTTGTTCGCCATTCAAGCAGACTTGCCGATGGCGCAAGCCCGCTGAATGGCGATTGAACGCGCCCGTCGACGGCGAGAAACGTCTCGTCGACGCATCGGCTCCCGCGAGCTCGCGCGTTCGACCACCGCGCCGGTACACGGCCCGACCGCACAGACTCGCGCGCGCACGTACGCGCGGGCGCGGGGTTGGCAGGAGGCATGCGGGCGGCTAGAGCCATCGCAGCGTAACAAAAACCCGAAAGTCCGTTGCATTGACCGACGAGAGCATGCTCGCCGACCCTTCCGACATTACTCCGATCTCGATCGTCGACGAGATGAAGACCTCGTACCTCGATTACGCGATGAGCGTGATCGTGGCGCGCGCCCTGCCCGACGTTCGCGACGGCCTGAAGCCCGTCCACCGCCGCATCCTCTATGCCGCCCAGGAAGGCGGCTATGTGGCGGGACGGCCCTACCGCAAGTCTGCCCGCCTGGTCGGTGACGTGATGGGTAAATACCACCCGCACGGCGACAGCTCGATTTACGACGCGATGGCCCGCATGGCGCAGGACTGGGCGATGCGCGTGCCGCTGATCGACGGCCAGGGCAATTTCGGCTCGATGGACCCCGATCCTCCCGCCGCGATGCGCTACACCGAAGCGCGCCTCGCCCGCGTGGCGACGGCCCTGCTCGACGATATCGAGAAGGACACGGTCGACTTCGTGCCGAACTATGATGGTTCGGAAAGCGAGCCGGCTGTCCTCCCTGCCCGCTTCCCCAATCTGCTGGTCAACGGCGCGGGCGGCATCGCGGTCGGCATGGCGACCAACATCCCGCCGCACAATCTCGGCGAAGTGATCAACGCCTGCCTTGCGTACATCGACAACGGCGCGGTCACGCTCGAGGAGCTGATGGAGCTGGTGCCCGGCCCGGACTTCCCGACCGGCGCGGTGATCCTCGGCCGCTCGGGCTGCCGCTCGGCCTATCAGACCGGCCGCGGCTCGATCCTGGTCCGCTCGCGCCACGAGTTCGAGCAGCGCGGCGAGCGCCGCTCGATCGTGCTCACCGAGATCCCCTACCAGCAGGGCAAGAACGCGCTGGTCGAGAAGATCGCCGAGGCCGCCAAAGAAAAGCGGATCGAAGGCGTCTCCGACATCCGCGACGAAAGCTCGCGCGAGGGCGTGCGCATCGTCATCGACCTGCGCCGCGACGCGACGCCCGAGGTGGTGCTCAACCAGATCTGGCGGAACACCCCCGCGCAATCGAGCTTCCCGGCCAACATGCTCGCGATCCGCGGCGGCCGGCCGGAACTGCTCAACCTGCGCGACATCATCGAGGCCTTCGTCAAGTTCCGCGAGGAGGTCATCACCCGTCGCTCGAAGTTCGAGTTGGCCAAGGCGCGCGACCGTGCGCACATCTTGCTCGGCCTGGTGATCGCGGTCACCAATCTCGACGAGATGGTGAAGATCATCCGTGGCTCGTCGAGCCCGGCGGCCGCGCGCGAAGCCCTGCTCGCCCGCGAATGGCCGATCGCCGAGATCGCGCCCTATATCCGCCTCGTCGAGGCGGTGGACACCGAGGTGACCGGTGATACCTATCGCCTGTCCGACACCCAGGTCCGCGCGATCCTCGACCTGCGCCTGCACCGCCTCACCGCGCTGGGCCGCGACGAGATCGGCGACGAGCTCAAGGAACTCGCCGACTCGATCGCCGAACTGCTCGAGATCCTCGGCAACCGCGCCAAGCTCTACGAAGTGCTGCGCGGCGAGCTGGTGCTGATCCGCGACACCTATGCCACCCCGCGCAAGACCGAAATCGCCGCTGCCGCCGACGGCATCGACGACGAGGACCTGATCGAGCGCGAGGACATGGTCGTCACCGTGACGGTCCAGGGCTATATCAAGCGCACCCCGCTCGATGCCTTCCGCGCCCAGGCGCGCGGCGGCAAGGGCCGCGCCGGCATGGCGACCAAGGACGAGGATGCGATCACCGAGTTGTTCGTCACCTCGACGCACACGCCGGTGTTGTTCTTCTCGACGCTGGGCCGCGTCTATCGCATGAAGGTGTGGAAGCTGCCCGAGGGCGGCCCGGCCACCCGCGGCCGGCCGATGATCAACCTGCTGCCGCTCGCCAATGGCGAGACCATCTCGACGGTGCTTCCGCTGCCGGAGGACGAGGACGAGTGGGCGAACCTCCATGTGATGTTCGCCACCGCCAAGGGCAACGTTCGGCGGAACAGCATGGACCTGTTCACCAACGTGCCCTCGAACGGCAAGATCGCGATGAAGTTCGAAGGCGAGGACGAGGACGATCGCCTGATCGGCGTCGCGCTGCTCAATGAGGGCGACGACGTGCTGCTGGCCACCCGCGCCGGCAAGGCGATCCGCTTCCCCGGCGAGGACGTCCGCGCCTTCCAGAGCCGCGCCTCCACCGGCGTGCGCGGCATGCGCCTCGCGGATGGCGATCAGGTCATGTCGCTGTCGATCCTGCACAAGGCCGGCATCAAGGACCAGGACGAGCGCGAGGACTATCTGCGCCACGCGCCATGGAAGGGCGAGGATGCCGATCGCGCGCCGCGCCGCATGGACGATGCGCGCTACGAGGAGCTGAAGGACAAGGAACAGTTCATCCTCACCGTCTGCGCCAATGGTTACGGCAAGCTCAGCTCGGCCTATGAATATCGCCGCACGGGTCGCGGCGGCCAGGGCATCACCAACATCGACAACATCGCCCGCAACGGGCCGGTGGTGGCGAGCTTCCCGGCGACCAAGGGGCACCAGCTGATGCTGGTGACCGACCAGGCCAAGATGATCCGCATGTCGCTGGGCGACCTGCGCGTGATCGGGCGGAACTCGGCGGGCGTGCGGCTGTTCAACGTCGCGGCGAACGAGCATGTCGTCTCTGCGGCGCGCGTCGAAGAGAGCGAGGACGAGGCCGAGATGAACCTGGGCGACGGCGCCGTGGCAGGCGAAGCGACGCCGGACGCGGTGCCGGGCGAAGACCTTGCCGATGGCGGCGAGGCCTGAACCATGGCCGACCTGCCCCTCACCGCCTACAAGATCCTGACCGCCGAGCAGATGGCGGTGCTGGAGCAGGAGCACGTCTTCGCCGGTGCGCCCATCGACTTGGCTGACGGCTATATCCACCTCTCCACCGCCGCGCAGGTGGAGGAGACGCTGGACAAGCATTTCGCAGGCCAGGCGGGGCTGTGGCTGGCTGCGGTGGACCTGGCGACGCTGGGCGATGCCGTCCGCTGGGAACCCTCGCGCGGGGGCCAGTTGTTCCCCCACCTCTACGGCCCGCTTCCGCTGGATGCGGTGACGGCCTATGGCGAAGTTCATTATGAGCAGGATGGCAGCCTGCGTCTTCCGGTCGCGGGGTGAACGAACCCTAAATTCATCGCTTGACGGGACCGGCCCCACCCCGTAATTGGCCGCCTCCGCCAAGCAATGGCCCCTTCGTCTAGCGGTCTAGGACGTCGCCCTCTCACGGCGAAAACACGGGTTCGAGTCCCGTAGGGGTCACCATTTTCAAGCAGAAAATGGCGCAATATAGCCCTTCTGGGTGGTTTGGCTTGATGGCACCCCACAATTGGTCCCACACATTCTGGTTGCTTTAGCGGCATGATGTGATGCGTCTTGAGCAGTTAAACTGATTCTCACCTAGGAGATTCGCCTGCTCCGCTCCTTCATGGGTCGAGCTTCAAAAGCCGCCATTGCTGAGGTCGAACCTGCTTGTGAGGTTGACCGGCCATGGGACTTTGTTGCCATTCCCGAATGAGCCGCTGAGCGGCAGGTTCTGATGGAACCTGCCGCTCAGCGTGTAACGAGGCCATGTGTGTTCGCTAGCCATATCACGCGAGTGGTGACCTTTGCCTTGACCCTGTAGTTGCTACAGGCCCTATGAGGCGCCCCGAGATCGTAAGTCTGATCGAACAGGGGTTGGCATTGAAGTCTGGTTCTCGAACGCACCGACCGGCGAACTACGTCCTGCTCTCACTTCTCTTGGGGGCTGCATGGCCCGCGACGGCCTATGCGCAGGCAGATACCGACGCCGACGGGGAAGAAGAGCCCGAGATCGTCGTGCAGTCGACGCGGACAGGCCGCCGCGTTCAGGACGAGCCGGTCCGTGTGGATGTGGTGAACCGGGAGGAGATCGAGGAAAAGCTCCTCATGCGGCCGGGCAACATCGCCATGCTGGTCAGCGAAACCCCCGGCGTCAGGGTCCAGACCACATCGCCCGCCTTGGGTGCTGCCAATGTGCGGATTCAGGGCCTGAAGGGCCGATATACACAGATCCTCGCCGATGGCCTGCCGCTCTACGGCGGACAGACGCCCTCCATCGGCCTGCTTCAGATCCCACCTACCGATCTGGGTCAGGTGGAAATCATCAAGGGCGCCGCATCGGCCCTCTATGGACCTTCGGCCCTTGGCGGCGTCATCAATCTGGTGTCGCGCCGACCGGCGAGCGAACCACAGGGAGAGTTACTGCTGAATGCGACAAGTCGGAACGGCCAGGATGTCACGGCCTACGCCGCCTCGCCGATCAGCGACACGCTGAGCGCGTCGATCACAGCAGGCTATGATCGGCAGAGCCGCCAGGACCTCAACGATGATGGTTGGGCGGATATGCCCGGCTTTAAGCGCTTCACTGTCCGGCCCCGGCTCTTCTGGGATGGCGCTGACGGATCGAAGGCGCTGCTGACGTTCGGCGCGATGGCCGAACAGCGTGACGGGGGCACCATGCCGGGCGCCACCGCGCCGGATGGGCAACCTTTCGTGCAGGCGCAGCGTAGCCGTCGATATGACTTCGGCCTGACGGCAGAGACGCCGCTGGAAGGCATCGGCGCACTTCACCTGCGCGCGTCCGGCGTGACCCAGTCCCATCGCCATCGCTTCGGCGACGTCATTGAGAATGACCGGCATCGGACCGGTCTGGCCGAGGCATCGGTCGGCGGTGAGGTTGACGCGACCACATGGCTGGCGGGCGCGGCCATCCAGACGGATGATTATCGCTCAAAGGTCTATTCTGCCTTCGACTATAGCTACACCGTGCCCTCGCTCTTCGTTCAGGGGGAGCATAAGCTGGGTGACAGTCTGACCCTTGCGGGAAGCGCACGATGGGACGGCCACAGCGATTATGGTTCACGCATCAGTCCACGCGTGTCGGCTCTCTATAAGCCGGGACCGTGGACGATCCGCGCGTCGCTTGGACGCGGATTCTACGCGCCGACGCCATTTGTTGAAGAGGTTGAGGCCAACGGCCTTTCGCGCGTCGTGCCCTATGCCAGGTTGAAGGCCGAGGTGGCGGACAGCGCCTCGCTTGATTTCGGCTATGCGCACGGTCCGTTGGAAGCCAATGTCAGCCTGTTCGCGTCCAACATCGACAATGCCGTGCAACTCCAGATGGTCGATGCCAGTCACGTTACCCTCATCAACGCCACCGGCCTGACGAAGACGCGAGGCGCGGAGGTATTGCTCCGCTACCGCTGGAACGCGGTGACACTGACCGGCAGCTATGTTCACGTCGATGCGAGAGAGCCTGACCCCGATGCTGCGGGTCGCCGCATAGTCCCCTTGACACCCCGCGACAGCGCCGGGCTTGTTGCGATGTGGGAGAAGAATGGGCGCGGGCGTTTCGGGATCGAAGCCTATTACACCGGGCACCAGTCGCTGGACGACAATCCCTATCGCACTCGCAGCCGACCCTATGTCCAGCTCGGCGCCATGGGCGAGCTCGTCCTCGGCAAGGTCAGCCTTTTCCTGAACGCCGAGAACCTGCTCAATGTCCGGCAGACCAAATTCGACCCGTTGCTCCTGCGCAACCGCGCGCCGAGTGGGGCATGGACGGTCGACGCATGGGCACCGACCGATGGCTTGGTCCTCAACGGGGGTGTGCGGTTCCGGTTTGGCGGGGAGTAGCATGACTGTGGTCGAGGCTTCTCAATTCCAGCCATGCCTGGCGAATGATCTGCCAGCCGCCCGAGACGCCAAGACCGGCCAGCACCGACGCAACGGCGATATCGGGCCATGCGGTGCCGGTGCCGAAGACGCCCAGTGCAGCCGCGACCACTGCGATGTTACCGATTGCGTCGTTGCGCGAGCAGATCCAGACCGACCTGCGGTTGGCATCGCCCTCCCGGTGCCGCCACAGCATCACGGCGCAGATCAGGTTGGCAACGAGCGCGAGAACGCCGATGATTCCCATGGTCTCGGCTGTGGGCAGCGTGCCCTTGGATGCCATCCAGGCCATGCTGCCGATGACCCAAACGCCTAGGAACAGCAGCGATATGCCTTTGGCGAGGGCCGCGCGGGCGCGCCAGCGTAGCTCAAGCCCGGCAACACCTAGGCTGATGGCATAGTTGGCCGCGTCGCCCAGAAAATCGAGCGCGTCAGCCTTGAGCGATGCCGATCCTGCCGTGACGCCGGCGACGATTTCGACACCGAACATTCCGGCGTTGATGATCAGCGCGATCCAGAGCGCGCGGCGCCAGACGCGATCGTCTGTCTTTCCGCCATTGTCGGGTGTTCCGCCGCAGCAGCCGCCAGCCATGTGTCATCACCTTTTCACGTCGATGACAGGCTATATAGGGCCTGTAGCAACTACAGGGTCAAGAGCATGGCGTTGACGATCGGGGAAATGGGAAAGGCCACAAACACGAAGATCGAGACGATCCGCTACTATGAGCGGATCGGCCTGCTGCCAAAGCCCGCGCGAACGTCGAGCAACTACCGGGACTATGGGCAGGCTGAGCTTGGCCGCCTGTCATTCATCCGGCGGTCCCGCGACCTCGGCTTCTCGCTGGATCAAGTGCGCGCGCTACTCGGCCTTTCCGACGACAAGAGCTGCGACTGTGCTGGGATTGATCGTATCGCCCACCAGCATCTGGTGGAGGTGGATCGCAAGATTGCTGACCTCCAAGCGCTGAGAAGGGAATTGAAGGCGGTGATTGACTCGTGCGACGGAGGAACTGTCGCTGAATGCCGCATTATCGAAGCTCTGGGGCCGGAAATATCTACTTGATCGTCGGCTCTCGGGCCGGAAGCTGACGCTGGGGACGCGGAGGGGTACGTCCTGAGTTGGTCGAGAACGGACCCGCCCCCCCGGTGCGAGCAACAACGAATGTGTGCCGGGACCATTTGAATCAGTACGGCAAATTCAACCTGCACACGTCACTCGGCTTCGATGCGTCTCATCGTACAAGACGCAGGCCCGAGGGCTTCTGAACAATCCCGAGATCTCCAAGCCCCGCCCGGACGGCGTCTCGAACGTAGGATGGGCACAAGTGTGCATAGTGCTTCCGCGTGATCCGTTCGTCAGCGTGGCCAAGCGCTTCAGCGATAACCGCCATGGGGACACCTGCCATGGCGAGCCGCGACCCATAGGTGTGCCGAAGGATGTGAAACCCGGCTGGTTCCACGCCCGCCGCTTCGCAGGTCTCACGCATCGGCCTGATCTGGCGGGAGGTGCCCAGCCCGCGATCGTGCTGGTTCAAGAAGACGAGCGCATCCATCCGCTTTCCCGTGCACAGGCCACGAAATAGCTGAATGCCCTCGTCGCTCAGATGCACGAAGCGGGGCCGACCACTCTTCGTGTCGGGGAACGTCACCACGCCGGTCATCAGATCGACGTCGCGCACACGAACACGATGTAGCTCGGACCAGCGCGCCGGTCAGCAGCGCCCCCTGGATCAGCGGGCGGAACCAGTCCGGCGCACATTCAATCAGGCGGTGGATCTCCGGCCCTGTGAAATAGCGAATCCTGGGCGCGCTGACCTTCGCGTGGGCCTTCACGCGCCGCCACGCCGTCCATCTGCGACCTTGCCGAGGGCGAAGGCTCGATTGAGCGCAGCCCGAAGCGGGGTGAACGCGCGATCGGCGTTTGCCCGCTGGACGCGTGCAGCATCATCGCGAAGCGGCCGCTCCTTGGCGATGCCCTTCTTGTTCGCACGGTACACGGAACGGCGCGACGCGATCTTCTCCAGAAACGCGCGCAGTCGCTCGGTGGTGAGATCGCTCACCTGCACATTCTTGAACTCGGGCCGAACGAACCGCTCGACGACATAAGCGGGTCTTGTCGAGCGACTTGCCCGCGAAATTCTCGAGGTAGTCGTCGAGGGCCTCCTCGACCGTGTAGCGCGGTCGCCGCCGGCCCGCATCGCGGTCCAGCGCCTCGAACCAGTCGCGCGCCTTGACCTGCGCCGCAGCAAAACTCAGCACGTCAGAGGTCTCGCTGTCGAACGCATCGTCAGCGACGCCCAGGAGCAACTGCTCGCGCTTGCCGTCCGCGGTGCGGTACTTGGCGAACCAGACGCCGCCCTTGGCGCCTTTGCGATACCCGAGCGCCCTGCCGCGCGTCAGCGCGTGCCAATAGGGGGCGTGACGCTTCGGCAACAGCGCACGTGCAGTCCTGCTGTCGAGCCTGTGGTTGCGAACGATCCGCGCCATGGCGAGCCCCTCGAACTTACTGCAAAATTACTGCAAAAGTGTAGCAGGAATTGCATGGATGCGAAAGGACTGAAATTTCGCAAAGCATTGAAAAACAAAGGATCCATAGGCGTCCACATGGACGCCGAACCCTCTGGGGGGCCATTCTCTCACGGCGAAAACACGGGTTCGAGTCCCGTCGGGGTCACCAGCGCGCTTCCCAAGGCAATACAAGATGTACCACGAATCGCCATTTCTGCGATTGTGGTAGGCGCCAACGGCTACGCAGACAACAAGCGCCCGCCCCTCGGGAAGCCTCGCCAGTTCCTCAACGTTGATCCGGTAGTGCTTCGAATGGCGTGCATTCAGGCTTAGTCTCAATCACAGCCATGTTCGGCCTCGCCCTGGTGCAGATGATCGTCCAGTTCCGCTGCTTCCTGCACATCAGCCTGCAGCGATCGGCGCGCGACGATCTGCGACTGATCCTGTTCTCGACGCTGATCGTCGCGCTGATGGTTGGCGGCACGCTGGTCATCCTCTTCAACCTGCGCATGCGCATGATGTGAGCGCGCGGAGCGGCGCGGCTACGCCGGGACCGCCGCCAGACGACGATCGGCAAGGAAACGCGCATGACTTGGAAGCGCATCGGCACCGCGCCGGATCACCGACTGCATCCGCCGCAACATCGCCCTGGCCTCGTCCGAGGGCAATGCGTCCGCCTGAGGATCATGGCCGCGCGGCATCAGCCCCTGCCCCGTCATCACCGCGACCCAGCTCGCTTCGGTGAACAGTTCGCCGGGTTCGATGAAGAGGCGGCCGTGGCTTGCGAAGACATCCATCCGCTGCGCCAGGCTGTCGGGCACAGCCATCGCCGAAACATCGCGCCAGAAGGCCGTGTCGCGCCGGCGCGTCTGCTTGTAATGGAGGATCACGAAATCGCGGACGCGCTCATAATCGGCCTGGGTGAGCCGATTATACTGCGCGACCTCGGCAGGCTCGATCCGCCCGCTCGGGAACAGCGACATCAGCGTCGTCACCCCCTGTTGCACCAGATGGATCGATGTCGATTCCAGCGGCTCGATAAAGCCCGATGCCAGCCCGAGCGCGATCACATTGCGGTTCCAGGCCAGCTTCCGCCGACCGGTCGTGAAGCGAAGTTGCCGTGGCGAGGCGAGGGCGCGGCCTTCAAGCCCCGCCAGCAACTGCGCCTCCGCCCTGGCGTCGTCGAGGTAGCGGCTGCAATAGACATGGCCGTTGCCGGTGCGATGCTGGAGCGGGATCTGCCACCGCCACCCGGCCTCGCCCGCCGTCGAGCGCGTATAGGGGCGCGGTTCGCCGCTATTTTCGCAGGGCACCGCAATGGCACGATCCATCGGCAACCAATGCGACCAATCCTCATAGCCGGTCGAAAGTGCCTGCTCGATCAGCAGCCCGCGAAACCCCGAACAGTCGAGAAACAGGTCGCCCGAAATGCGGCGCCCGTCCGCCAGCATCAGCCCGTCGACAAACCCCGTCTCGGGATAGAGGGCAACGTCGACGATCCGCGCGTCGATCTGGCGAACGCCTTGCGCAACCGCCTTCTCGCGCAGATAGCCGGCGTAGAGGCTGGCATCGAAATGCAGCGCATAGGACAGTTTCGAGAGCACGTTGCGCGGATCGTCTGACGGACGCGCGAATTTCCCTGCCATCGCCGCGACTGTCGGCAGCGAGTAATCGGCGAGTTCCCCCTCGCGCAGACGAAGCCAATGCTGATGAAACTGGACGCCGCCGAGATCGGCGCCGAACACACCGAATGGGTGGAAATAGCGCTCCCCCACCGCGCCCCAGTCGCGAAACTCGATGCCCAGCTTGTAGGTTGCCTGAGTCCGGCGAACGAGTTCGTCCTCGTCGAGCCCCAACAGCCGGTTGAGCGTGAGAATGGGCGGAATCGTCGCTTCGCCGACACCGACCGTGCCGATTTCCGAGGATTCGATCACGGTGATGGTTCTGTCGGTGCGGGCAAGGCCATTCGCGAGCACGGCAGCCGCCATCCAGCCGGCCGTGCCGCCGCCGACGACAACCACGTGTTTGATCAGGCGATCAGACATGCAATCCCTTCCCCCGGCAGCGGGCGCCCCGGCCACACTGCGCGCGCCGCGGGATCATGTGAAGGCGGAACGCGCTTGGCATCGGATTTCACAAAAAGACGCGGTAGCCCGGGTGAGGGTGCCACCGCGCCAGGAGGGTCTCTTTCAGGACGCCATGGCCCTCAGAACCGAAGGCGGACTCGCGCCGAAACGCGCCGGTCGTTCAGCTTATAGTCGCGCGGGTTGCTCGGAACCGCCAAATAGCTTCGATACACCGCATCGTTGATGTTTGCGGCATCGATCGTGATCGCGAGATTCTTGTTGATGTCATAGCTCGCCGATGCGTCGAGCACACCATATGGCTGGTGAAATTCGGGCAACGTCTGCGTACCGACACCGGTCGTCGTGATCAGATACTTGCCACGCCAGTTATACGCGAGGCGCAGGTTGATGCCGTATTTGTCGTACAGCGCGACCAGATTGTAGCTGTGCTTCGAAAGACCGGCGATCGGCACGGTGATCAGGTTGGTGCTTCCCACCGTCCCCTGCGCCACCTGACCGGCGTTGCTGTCGACATAGGTGTAGTTGGCCTGAACCCCCAGGCCGGACAGGAAGCCGGGCAGGAAATCGAAGAACCGTTGCCCGCCGAGCTCGAAACCCTTCACCTCGCCCTTCGATACGTTGACCACCGAGGTGACGTTAAACTGGACGTTGCCGAGCCCTTCGATGTTGCGGGTGACCGCATAGGTACGGTTATCGAGCAGGTCGTAGAGATTCTTCTTGAAGATCGTGCCGTAGACGAAGCCGGTCCTCGAGAAATACCATTCGAGTGCGGCGTCGAACGACGTCACCCGCTGCGGCTTCAGATCGGCATTGCCGGCCACGCTTCCGGTCCCCGCATAGGGATTGGTGGCGGGATCATAGGGCAGGTTCGGATTGACGAGATCAGGCGTGCTCGACGTGCCGGTATAGGTCGGCCCGAGGCTGTAGCTGGGGTTGAGCTGGCTGAAATCCGGGCGATAGATGTTCTTTGAAAAGGCGAAACGCGCTTGCAGATTGCGGGTGACGTGCAGCCTCAGGTTCACGCTTGGCAGCCATTTGGTGTAATCGCGTCCGCCGTCGAAAGGTTCGCGCACGGTGACGGTCGGCGGCGCGGTGACGCTGCCGTCCGGATTTGTCACCGGCGTCGAGCCGGGCGCGCGGTAGTTGAGAATCTGGAAGCCGTGCCCTTCCTCGATCGTACGAACATAGCGCAGACCGGCATTGCCGTCCCAATCGAGCCCGAACACCGTCGACCCGAACGCGGCGCGCGCATAGGCGGAGATGTCTTTCTCATCCACCGTCCCGTTGAACGAATTGGGATCGTCGAACGCGCGGAAGCCGATGTCTTGTCCCGAAATCGCCTTCACGTCGGCAAAAGCCTGTTCGGGATTGCGCGCGGAAGAGAGCCGCCATTCGACCACCGGGCCGAACACAAGGTCGCTCGCCCGACCACGCAGCAGCGAGCTCTGGAGCGGGTTGAGCTCGATGAACTCCGGATAGCCCGACGCGCGGTAGCAGCCGCCAGCGCTCGACCAGTTGGCGCAGGTCGATCCGATGGCCGTCCAGGTGCCATAGGTCGTGTTGCGGTTGATCGCCGATTTCACCGAATAGCGGCCACCGACGCTCAGCTTGCGCAGCAGCGACCCGTCGTCGAAATCCCATTCCAGATCGCCGCGGATGGCATCGGCATCGGCCGTATTGTCCTCGGCATAGGGCAGGATCGCAGTGAAGCCGTAATTGGCGGGATCGGACAGATAAGTGGGGTCGGTTGGCAGGAACGACGGGAAATCGCCGCGCGTGTCGAACTGGAGCGTCCAGTCGCGCCCCAGCCCCGCCAGCGACTCGTTCGGGTTGAACACGCCCAGCGTCAGGTTGATCGACTGCTGCTGCGCAGTGGAATGGATATGCTGGTAATCGACCGAAAAGCGCAGCCGGTCGTTGACGTCCCACTTCAGCCCGCCAGCGAAGTCATTGGTCAGCGTCTGGCGGTTGTTGCCATAGACGACGTCAGACGAACCCGGGTTCAGAAGCGCACCGGACGTCGCGACCCCGTCCTCGATGGTGAAGGTCGAATCCGGGTCCGGCGTCATCGAACTGCCCGACGCGAAGAAGGACAGGCCGTAGTCGTGGAACCGGTAATGCGCCGTCAGGAACTGGCCGTAGATTTCCAGGTTATCGGCCGGTCGCCATTGCACGGCGGCCGCCGCGCTGAACCGCTTGCGATTGCCGGCACCGATGTTGAAGCCTCCGCCGTGCGGCACCTGGACATTCTGATCCTCATAGCCCGGCACGAGCGTGTTCTGCACAATCGCGCCGTCGATCGGCGTCGGCCCATGGAAATAATAGGGCTCAACCTGCACGGCGTCCTCGCGGAACGCCGTGGTCTGCCACGATGCATTCACCAGAACGCCGATTTCGCCGATTCCGGTGTTCCAGCGATCGCTGAGCAGGCCCGAAAGCCCTTTTCCATCGTCCTCGATCAGATCGTAGCGGGTGTACGACCCGGTGACCGAGAACACCCGTCCCGGCGCGTCGAACGGCATCCGGGTCTTGAGGTTGACGGTACCGCCCAGCGAGCCTTCGATCAGTTCGGCCGACGGGTTCTTGTAAACGTCGACGCCCGCCAGCAGGTCCGGGCCGACCTCTTCGAACGAGAGGCCGCGGCCGCCATTGGCGGAAAAGATGTCGCGCCCATTGATCTCGGTGCGGATCTGGGTGAGCCCGCGGATCGCGATCCCGCTGCCTTCGCCGCGGTTGCGCTGGATCTGGATGCCCGAAATCCGCTGTAGCGCCTCGGCCACGTTGGTGTCCGGCAGGCGGCCGATGTCTTGGGCGGTGATCGAATCGACCAACTGTTCTGCATTGCGCTTGATCGCCTGCGCCGAGGCGAGGCTTTCCCGCAGCCCGGTGACGACGATTTCCTGCTCGTTCGCAGCATCGGCATCGTCGGACTGTACCTCGCCGCTCGAACCCGCAGACGCGGCGCCGCCCGTCTGCGCAACCGC
Organism: Sphingomonas sp. RS6; assembly: GCF_054489705.1. NCBI lineage: Bacteria > Pseudomonadati > Pseudomonadota > Alphaproteobacteria > Sphingomonadales > Sphingomonadaceae > Sphingomonas > Sphingomonas sp. RS6. The sequence continues at coordinate 56,382 of NZ_JBTMWM010000007.1, read as the reverse complement.
GGCCGGCGACAGCATTGCCGTCAACGCGACGGCCGACGCACCACAGGCAATTCTCGCAAAACCCCTCATCGCTCTCCCCTCTCTCCCGGCGGCCGCTGCTGCGGTCTTCGCCATCGATATTTGTCAGACTTAACGGACTTTTTGGGAAATGAAAATATACATTCACCTGTGAAAGATGATTTTTCGCGTGTCGGCTAGGTAATTGCTCCGCTCGGAAACCGCCACGGCGTGCTTCGAAGGCGCTTCGGCGCCCGCCTCGACTCACCTTAAGGTGAGCGCCGAGACCACCGGTGCCCTAGTGCGGATCGCGAGTCGCAATCCAAAGCTGGCGCCGCAAGCGCGCGCGGGTTGACGCCCGAAAAGGCCACAGATAGGTTGAAATGCCATTTGCAGATATGCAACCTACTGAGAAACGGCGATCGAGCCGGCCGCAATAGGCAGGGTAAAGCAATCATCCGGGAGAGGTGTTCGAATGCTGTTCAGCAAACGCGAGATACTGGCTGCCCCCCTGGCGACCGCCTTGGCGGGACGCGGTGCCGCTGCGGCCGTTCGTCAGCAGCGCCTGCCGGCGATCGAATCGGGGCCGTTCAACCCGACGGTCGCGTCGCTCAAGACCTATCGCACGCCCGACTGGTTCCGCGACGCGAAGTTCGGCATCTGGGCGCATTGGGGCCCGCAGGCGCTGCCCCGGCAGGGCGATTGGTACGCGCGCTTCATGTACGTGCCCGGGCACCGGCATTATGATCATCATCTGAAGACCTATGGCCATCCGTCGGAGAAGGGGTACAAGGACCTCATTCCGCTGTGGACTGCCGAGCGGTTCGATCCCGATGCGCTGATGGCCCGCTATGCGGCGGCGGGCGCCCGCTATTTCGTGTCGATGGGCGTTCATCACGACAATTTCGATCTCTGGAACTCGAAGCACCATCGCTGGAACGCGGCCGCGATGGGCCCGAAGCGCGACATCGTTGGCGCGTTCAAGGCGGCAGCGAATCGGCGCGGACTGCGTTTCGGCGTGTCAGAGCATCTTGGCGCCAGTTATACCTGGTGGCATCCGAACCACCTCTACGATCAGTTCTGGCCCAAGCTCGGCGTCCGCTATGACGGCGCGAATCCTGGCTTTGCCGATCTTTATCACGACAATCGCGACGAACCGTTCCTGAACACCCCCGAATCCTGGTACACGCAGAACCCCGCCTTCCACGCGCTCTGGCTCAGGCGCATTCGCGATCTGGTCGATTCCTATCAGCCCGATCTGCTCTATTCCGATGGCGGCCTGCCCTTTGGCGAGGTCGGTCGCTCGCTGGTCGCGCATCTGTACAATGCCAGCATCGCCCGCAGCGGCAAGCTCGATGCAGTCTACACGTGCAAGGACACGGGCTCGGGCGAGTTTCACCGCGGGGCCGCCGTCCAGGATGTCGAACGCGGCGTGCTGGAAGGCATCAATCCCTATCCCTGGCAGACGTGCAGTTCGAACGGCGACTGGTTCTTCAACGAGAATTACGGCTACAAGCAACCGGCGGAAGTCATCACGATGCTGGCCGATATCGTCAGCAAGAACGGCAACCTGCTGCTCAACGTCGTGATGGACCCGGACGGCAGCCTGCCCCGCGCCTCCGACCAGCTGCTCGCCGAACTCGCCGACTGGATGAAGATGAACGGCGAGGCGATCCACGGAACGCGGCCCTGGAAGATCTTCGGCGAAGGGCCGACCGAAACCGCTGCCGGCATGTTCAAGGAAAAGGCCGAATATACCGCACGCGACATCCGGTTCACGACGCGCGGGCAGGCCCTCTATGCCATCGTGCTGGGCGTTCCCCAGGGCGGCACCGCCTTTACGATCCAGTCGCTCGGCGCAAGCAACCCGCATGAGCGGCACCGGATCGCGCGCGTGCAACTGCTCGGCGCGCGTGGCTCGCTGGGCTTCCGGCAGCGCAGCGATGGACTCGCCATCGATCTGCCCGCCCGCCTTCCCAGCCGCCATGCGATCGCGTTCAGGATCGATTTCGCCTGAGCTGGCCGACCATATATTTCGAACTTCAAGAGGAATTGACACGCATGAAGCACCGGACCGTCAGACTGGCCGGCACCGCCTTGCTGGCAGCGCTCGGCGCGGGTGTTGCGGCCCTTGCCCCCGCCCCCGCTACCCACGCCCAGAGTGCCGAGGGACACCCCGGCTGGCCGGGCAAGGGCGATCTGTTCGTCGGCACCTGCTACCAGCCGGTCGATCGCAGCCCCGAACAGATCCGCCAGGACATCGCGGTGATGAAGGCCGCCGGCTTCAACATGGTGCGGATGGGCGATCTTTCCTGGGACTCGTTTGAGCCCGAGGAAGGCCGCTTCACCTTCGAATGGTTCGACAAGGTGATCGAGCAGATGCACGCTGCGGGCATCCGCGTGATCGTCGACATTCCGGGCCAGCCCGCGCCGATCTGGCTGCACAAGACCTATCCCGGCGTCGACATCGTCGGCCAGGATGGCGTGCGGCACAATGCGGCCTCGCGCTATTGGGACAATATCGCCGATCCCGATTACCGCCGCCTCGCCAAACGGCTCGCCGAGAAGATGCTGCAGCGCTACGCGAAGCACCCGGCGGTGATCGCGATCGGCTATGACAATGAAATCGGCAATGGCCAGGTTTCCTATTCCGAGGCCGACCGGCTGCGCTTCGTCGACTGGCTGAAACGGAAATACGGTTCGATCGAGGCGCTGAACACCGCCTGGGCGACGCAGCGTTGGTCGCGCCGGATCAATAGCTGGGATCAGGTGGACCTGCCCTATTTCCACGGCCCCGGCCCCAACGAACGCTATCTCGATCTCCGGCGATTCTGGTCCGAAGACACGATCGGCGCGCTCAAGGATCTGGAGGCCGTCCGCAAGCGCTTTGCCCCCAACCTGCCCGTCGCGTCGAACCTGTGGCCGACCGCCTGGACCAAGGGTTTCGATTATCTGCGCTCCTGGGACGAAATCTCCACCTATGGCGCACAGGGTTTCTATCCCGGCGACCCAATGGGCGCGGCGTTCGAGGTGATGATGAACAAGGCGTCGCACGAGACGCCGGTCTGGTTCAACGAGTTCACGGCCGGCGGCGGCGGCTATTACGGCACGCCCGGCCGTTCGCGGATGTGGGCCTATTTCGGGCTCGCTTATTATGCCCAGACCTTCCTCGCCTGGACGTTCAATTCGCATATCGGCGGAGAGGAGCAGGCGCTGTTCGGCCTGATCGATCATGACGACCGGCCATCGTGGAAGGTGGACGAATTCGCGCAGATCGCCCGCGAGTTCAAACAGCTCCGCACGCTGGGCTTCCCGCGGTATAACCAGCCCGAAATCGCCGTCCATTATTCGTTCGATACCAACTGGCTGACCAGTCCGCCGTCAGGGCCGAACACGATGAAGGAGTATTTCAAGGGCGATTACGGCAATCAGGTGAAGGCCGCGTTCGAGCCCTTCTTCCGCGACAATATCGACGCGGCGGTGATCGATGTCGGGCACGACCGGATCGACGGGTACAAGCTCGTCATGCTGTCCAGCGCCTATCTGATGGACCAGCAGACGAGCGACGCCGTCCGCAGCTACGTCGAAAAGGGCGGCACTGTGATCATGACCGGCTATTCGGCGAAGGTCAACGAGACCGGCAAATGGTTCGCCACGCCGCTACCTGGGCGTCTGACCGACGTGTTCGGGCTGCGGACGAACGAGTTCTACCGGTCGGACGTACCGCTCAAGGTAAGCTTCGGCGATCAGACGCTTACCGGCAGCGACGCCTATTACGAAGTGCTCGAACCGTCGACCGCCCGCGTTCTGGCGCGTTTCGAAAACACGCCGAAGAAAAGCCCCGCGATCACGGTCAATCGCTATGGCAAGGGTCAGGCAATCTATCTCGCCACGGCGGCACAGCCCGGCCTGATCGGCCCGCTGGTCCGCTCGCTTTACCCGTCACTCGGTATCGAACGCGGGCCAAAGACGCCGGAAGGTGTCGTCGCCCGCGTCGTCGACGGTCGCACGCTGTATGTGAACACCGCCAACGCGCCGGTTTCGGTGCCATTCGACGGCACCAGAAAGGGCATCCTCACCCGCCGATCCTATACCGGCAGGATCGATTTGCCGGCGTACGGCGTGGAACTGCTCGAATAATCCCCGGGGCGATTTCCGCGGCTAGCGGCGCTCACGCCCTCCGGCGGGACGGCGAGAGTCGCGAAGCCGACAAGGTCGGTCTCAAACGCCAGCAGCCCCCGACCTACGCGGCTGTGTCGTTCGATCCCTGGCGTTGACCGTTTCGCTGATCTCGCTGACAGCGTTCGCCTGCCTCCAGCGCCACGACATCAGCCGATTGCCAGCGCTTGACGGACGAACTGCAAAGAAGAAGCGTTTCAAGGTCAACCCAATCGGCTACTACTTCCACTTCGACATCGCCGACTTGCGCACCGAAGACCCGTATCGCTACACCTCGGCACAGCTGAGCCCTGTTCTCAAAAAAACCTGCTTCACCCTCGTTGGGGGTTGCATCTCCCGGCCCGAATTGTAACAAAGCATGTCGCTGGGGGGCGCCGAGACGGAGAAATCTCGTTATGGCGCAAGACGATAAAACCGTCCATTATGACGGTCCATCCGGCGGTTTCGGATCGCTGAAGGGCGTTGCCCGTATTTTCGGCAAGGAATGGGCCACTCCGATGGCGCTCGAAACGCTCGAGCGGCAGAACAAGCCCGGTGGTTTCATGTGCATCTCCTGCGCCTGGACCAAGCCCGAGCACCCGCACCCCGCTGAATTTTGCGAGAACGGTGCCAAGGCAACGCTGTGGGAGCTGACCACGCGGACCTGCACGCCCGATTTCTTCGCCAAGCACACCGTCACCGAGCTGCGCGACTGGAAGGACTACGATCTCGAGCAGACCGGGCGCCTGACGCACCCGATGCGCTACGATCGGGCCAGCGACAAATATGTGCCGGTCGAATGGGACGAGGCGTTCGCGGCGATCGGCGCTGAACTGAAGGCGCTCGATCCCAAGTCGACGGTTTTCTACGCCTCGGGCCGCGCGAGCCTCGAGACTTCCTATCTGTTTGCGCTGTTCGCCCGGCTGTACGGGCACAACAACCTGCCCGACAGCTCGAACATGTGTCACGAGACGACGTCCGTGGGGCTGAAGAAGGTCACCGGCTCGCCAGTCGGCACCTGCCAGCTCAAGGACTTTGACCTCTGCGACGCCATCTTCTTCTTCGGGCAGAATACCGGCACCAACAGTCCGCGCTTCCTCCACACGCTGAAATCGGCGGTCGAGCGCGGCTGCAAGATCGTTACCTTCAATCCGGTGCGGGAAAAAGGGTTGGTCGAGTTCGTCGATCCGCAGAACCCGATCCAGATGGTCACGCAGAACCCCACCCAGATTTCCTGCCTCTATTATCAGGTGAAACCGGGCGGGGACATTGCCGCGATCATGGGCATGATCAAGCACGTCCTGGCGGTGGAGGACCGGCAATGGTCCGAGCAGGAGCATCATCTGCTCGACGTCGATTTCATCGCCCAGCACACCCACGGTTTCGAGGAAATTGTGGAGAAGGTCCGCGCGACCAGTTGGGAGGAGATCGAGCATGAATCCGGCCTCAGCCGCGCCGATCTGGAAGCGGCGGGCCAGGTTTATTGCGACGCGGAGAAGGTGATCGGGATATATGGCATGGGCGTCACCCAGCACGTTCATGGCTCGCAGACGATCGGGATGCTGGTCAACCTGCTGCTGCTGCGCGGCAATATCGGTGTTGAGGGCGCGGGCATCTCCCCGGTGCGCGGCCATTCCAACGTGCAGGGTCAGCGCACAGTCGGCATTTCTGAAAAGCCTGAGCTGGTACCCTATGACTATCTAAAACGGATTTTCGACTTCGATCCGCCGCCCGAAAAGGGCGTGAACACGGTCGAGGCGTGCGAAGGCATTCTCGACGGGAGCATCAAGGCGTTCATCGGTCTGGGCGGCAATTTCGTCCGCGCCATTCCCGAGCGCGAGAAGATGGAGGCGGCGTGGATCAGCATGCGCCTCACCGTCCAAATCGCCACCAAGCTCAATCGCAGCCACCTGATCAACGGCGAAGTCGCCTATCTGCTGCCCTGCCTCGGCCGCTCCGAGGAGGACATGCAGGAAGGCGGCCCGCAGGTCGTGACGATGGAGGACTCGCTCTCGATGGTCCACGGCTCGGTCGGCAAGCGCAAGCCGGCGAGCGAGCATCTCCGCTCCGAACTGGCGATCGTCGCCGGCATCGCCAAGGCGACGCTGCCGCCCAAGCCGACGGTCAAGTGGGACGAATGGGTCGGGGACTACGAGAAGGTGCGTGACCTGATCGAGGCGACCTATCCGGACAAGTTCAAGGACTTCAACGCCCGCAAGTTCACCCCCGGCGGCTTCTTCAAGGGGAACGAGGCGCGCGAACGGATTTGGAAGACCGAAAGCGGCAAGGCGGAGTTCACCACGCCGACGACGCTGGCCAGCGTGGGCGTGCCCGACAAGCCCGGCCGCTACCGGCTGATCACGATGCGTTCGAACGATCAGTTCAACACAACCATCTATGGCTATTCCGATCGCCTGCGCGGCATCGAAGGCACGCGCGACGTGCTGCTGATGAGCCCGAAGGAGATCGAGGCCGCGGGCCTTCGCGCGGGCCAGGTGGTCGGCCTCGCCAGCGATGCCGATGATGGCGTCGATCGACAGGTCGGCGGGCTGACCGTCACGCCCTTCGATCTGCCCGATGGCTGTGTGGGTGCCTATTATCCCGAGATGAATCCGCTGATCCCGCTCTGGTATCACGACAAGCTGTCGAAGACGCCGGCGGCCAAGGGGGTGCCGGTGCGCATCGTCACGCAGGCAGACGCCGCCTGATCGGGATGCGACCGGCCGGAGCCCCATGCCGGCGGATCAGGGCGGCGGCATCGCTCGCCGCCCTGCCCGTGCTGCTCGGCGGCTGCGCGGCACTGAAGCTGGGCGTAATGAACCATGCCGGCCCGGTCGCGGCGGACGAATGGCATGTGTACCTGATCCTCGCCGTGGTGCTGATCTTCGTCGCGGGGCCGGTGCTGCTGCTCGTGCCGATCATCGCCTATCATTACCGGCTTTCGAACAAGGACGATGCCTTTCGGCCGAACTGGGGCTTCTCCTGGCCGCTGGAAATCCTGATCTGGCTGCCGCCGATCGGCATCGTCATTGGCCTCAGCTTCCTGCTGTGGAACTCGACGCACCGCCTCGACCCTTACCGCCCCCTCGCCTCCCCCCAGCCGCCGGTGGAGGTGCAGGTGGTGGCGCTCGATTGGAAATGGCTGTTCATCTATCCCGAAGAGCGGATCGCCACGGTCAACCAGTTGGCGATTCCCGTCGGCCGGCCGGTCCATCTCAGCCTCACCAGCGGAACCGTGATGCAATCTTTGCTGATCCCGCAACTCGCCGGACAGATTTACGCAATGGCCGGCATGAAGACCCAGCTGCACCTCGCCGCCAGCCGGCCGGGCGTTTTCCTCGGGCAAAACACCCAATATAATGGCGAGGGCTTCCATAAGCAGAAGTTCGACGTGATCGCGCTGCCGCCGTCCGACTATCGCCGCTGGCTCGCTCGCGTGCGCGCGGCAGAGCAGCCACTCGACGCCCGCGCGCTTGCCGAGGTGACGCGCCGCTCGGTTTCCCCTCGCCCCGCCTTCTACTCGGCCGTGCCGCCAGCATTGTTCGAACATCTGATGATGGCGTCGACCCAGGCGCACGCACGATGAGCGATCCCGTCCTGCCTGCGCTGCTCGGCCGCTTCGCCTGGGACTCGCTGCCCTTTGTCCGCGCCTGGGAAAACCCCACGATCAACGAACTGATCGCCGCTGCGGCCGGGGGGATGGTGGTGGCGGGTGCGCTGTTCGTGGTGGTGCTGCTTACCGTGCTCGGCCGCTGGCGCTGGCTCTGGTCGGAATGGCTCACCAGCCTCGATCACAAGAAGATCGGCATCATGTATGTCGTCATCGCACTGGTGATGCTGTCGCGCGCGCTGATCGAGGCCAATCTGATGCGGCTGCAGCAGGCGGTGGCGATCGGCAATCCGGGGATCGTCGCGCCCGAGCATTTTGCCGAGCTGTTCAGCACTCACGGCTCGATCATGATCTTCTTCATGGCGATGCCGTTTCTGACCGGCCTGATCAACTATCTGGTGCCGCTGCAGATCGGCGCGCGCGACGTGGCCTTTCCGCTGCTCAACGCAGTCGGGCTCTGGCTCACGGGTGCGGGCGCGGCGCTGATGATGGCCTCGCTCGTGATCGGCCGCTTCTCGACCGGCGGCTGGAGCGGCTATCCGCCCTTTACGGAGATCGGCTTCAACCCGGGCGTCGGCCCCGATTACTGGATCTGGGCGGTGACGCTCGGCTCGATCGCCTCGACGCTCACTGGCATCAACATTGCCGTCACCATCTACAAGATGCGTTGCCCGGGCATGAAACTGATGCGCATGCCGCTGTTCGCCTGGACCAGCCTGTGCACCGCGATCCTGATGATCTTCGCAATGCCGCCGCTGACCATCGCCACCGCCCTGCTCGCGCTCGACCGCTATCTCGGTTTCCACTTCTTCACCAATGCGCTGGGCGGCAACATGATGAACTATGCCAACCTGTTCTGGATGTTCGGCCATCCGGAGGTGTACATCGTCATCCTGCCCGCCTTCGGCATCTATTCCGAAGTCGTCTCCACCTTCTCGTCCAAGGAGCTGTACGGATACAACTCGCTGGTGATCGCGACGATGGCGATCGCGGTTCTCTCCTTCACCGTCTGGCTCCACCATTTCTTCACCATGGGCCAAAGCCCGAGCATCAACGCCGCCTTCGGCATCGCGACGATGACGATCGGCGTGCCGACGGGCGTGAAGATCTACAACTGGATCTGGACGATGTTTCGCGGGCAGGTCCGCTTCACCACGCCGATGTGGTATGCGCTCGCCTTCATGATGACCTTCGTGCTGGGCGGCCTCACCGGCATCATCCTGGCGTTTCCGCCGCTCGACTATGTCGTCCACAACACGCTGTTCCTCGTCGCGCATTTCCACAACATGCTGATCCCCGGCACGCTTTACGGCATGCTCGCGGCATATACGTTCTGGTTTCCCAAGGCGTTCGGCTTTCGCCTGAACGAAACCTGGGGGCGGATTTCCTGCGCCTGCTGGGTGCTAGGCTTCTACCTCGCCTTCATGCCGCTCTACGTGCTGGGTGCCGCGGGCATGGCGCGCCGGACGCATTCGATCGTTGAGACCGCCTATCGCCCCTGGCTCTATGTCGCGGAGGCAGGCGCAGTGGTGCTGTTCTGCGCGCTCGCCGCGCTGATCGTGCAGCTCTGGGTGAGCATCCGCGAGCGCGAGGCAAACCGCGTCTTCGCCGGCGATCCGTGGGACGGCCGCGGCCTCGAATGGTCGACATCGGCCCCGCCGCCCGAATATAATTTCGGGCGTCGCCCGGAGGTGGATCAGGCGCACTGGTTCTTCGACGCCAAGCGCAGCGAAGCCCCCTATGCGCCAGCATCGCGCTATCACGACATCGAAATGCCCCGAAACACCGCGGTCGCCCCGATCATCGGCATCGCCGGCGGCGCCGTCGGCTTCGGGCTGGTATGGCATATGTGGTGGCTCGCGATCCTCGGCACGCTTATCATCATCGCGACGGTGATCGCACGCAGCTTTGCGCGCGACACCCACCGCATTATTCCTGCCGAGACGGTGGAGCAGACCGAGCGCGCCTGGCTTGGCGCGGTCGCCTCCACCTGGCCGATCCCGCGCGAGATCGAGACGAGCAGCGCCAATCGCGGCCTCGCACTGGTGCAGCAATGAGCGCGAACGAGGTTGCACATGCCGGCCTGAACCTGGGCCATACCGATAGCGAAACCCATGCCGAGGCCGGCCGGGACGTGTTCGGCTTCTGGGTGTTCCTGATGAGCGATGCGGTGCTGTTCGCACTGCTCTTCGCCACCTATGGCGTGATGCTGCCCGCCACCGCCGGCGGTCCCACTCCGGCGAGCGAATACAAGATCGGGCCGGTGTTCATCGAGACGCTGATCCTGCTGACCAGCAGCCTCACCTATGGCATGTCATCGGTGGCGATGAAGCATGGCGGCAGGCAGCCCGTGATCCTGGGGTGGCTGGCCACAACGCTCCTGCTCGGGCTGGCCTTTATCGGCATGGAGGTCAGCGATTTCAACGAGATGTTCGCACACGGCGCCTATCCGACGCGAAGCGGCTTTCTCTCTGCCTTTTTCGGCCTCGTCCCGCTGCACTTCCTCCACGTGTTGACCGGCTGCTTGTGGATCGTCGTGATGATGGTTCAGCTTAGGGTGTTCGGGCTGGATCCGCGGGTGAAGATCAACCTGCTGCGGCTCGGGCTGTTCTGGCACTTTCTCGACATCGTCTGGATCGCGATCTTTTCCACCGTCTATTTGCCCGGGATGCTCGCATGAGTGGCGCGAACGACGAGCGGCGGCGCGAAATCCGCATCTATCTTATCTGCTATGCTGCCGCGCTGGTGCTGACGGCTGCCGCCTTTGCCCTGGTCCACTGGCCAGCGCTGGCCGGGCAGGCGACGTTCGCGGCCGTGCTCGGCCTCGCCTTGGTGCAGATGATCGTCCAGTTCCGCTGCTTCCTGCACATCAGCCTGCAGCGATCGGCGCGCGACGATCTGCAACTGATCCTGTTCTCCACGCTGATCGTCGCGCTGATGGTGGGCGGCACGCTGGTCATCCTCTTCAACCTGCGCATGCGCATGATGTGAAGGCGCAGAGCGGCGAGCGGCGACCTGTCCAATGGCGCGCGGGGCGATGCCAATGACGGGCGGGAACGGCAGCAGACAGGCGTTCACCGTCCGCTGACTCCCGGCCGTACCCGTATCGAAACTGCACCCGATCGCGGGCAGCGCGACATTGACGACCGATCCGTCGACGAGGCGAGGCTTGACGCCATAACCATCGTGGCGAGCACCCAGCCGGTATAGGGCTCGCCCTGCGACCCTGCGTCGTGGCGAACCCCTCCTGGCGCCGCGACGACGTGGCGCCGGTCATTTTGGTTGCTCCGCCTCTCGTATGGCTCCTGGGAAACGTCGCCGCGCCCCGGCGGGTTCGTTGCGGCGGACGCATATTCGTATTGCTCTCGCACTGCTATCGCGAACAATTCTCAAAAGACTTGGCATCATGCGCTTCGGCCGCTAGGGGCTGTTGCGAACAATTCGCATAAAAAAGGGGGTTCATTCGTGATTTTGAGAGCTACGCTGTTCGCGTCCGTATCGCTGTTGTCGCTGCCTGCGCATGCGCAGGACAATCCGGCGGCAGCGGCTGGCGAGGATCAGACGATCACCGTCACCGGCCGCGCCCAGCGACTCTATCGGGTCGATCAGACCACGGTCGGCAAGGTCGCCGAAGACCCGATGAACATTCCCCAGTCGGTTCAGGTGATCAATTCCGATCTGTTCACCGATCAGGGCGCGCGCGACGCGACCGACATCTATCGCAACATCTCCGGCGTCACTGCCTTCAGCTATGCCGGCGTCACTTTCCGCGGCTTCCGCCAGGACCAGTCCTTCTATGATGGGCAGCGGGGCAATCCATTTATCGGCTTTTCGGTGCCTCAGTTGTTCAACATCGACCGGGTGGAGGTGCTGAAAGGGCCGGCCGGTTTGTTCTTTGGTCCCGGATCGCCGGGCGGAATCATCAACTATGTGTCGAAGACGCCTTCGGACAAGACCGGACTGCGCACCGTCGTCACCGCGGGCAATTACGATCGCATCGGCATTTCGGCAGAGGCGACCGGCCCGGTCGATCGCGACGGCATCGTCACCTATCGGCTCGGCGGGTTCTACGAATCGATGGACCCGTTCCGCCGGAACACGCAGAACAAGTCGCACATCGGCGACGCCGGCCTGTCGATCAAGACCAACGACGGCGGCAAGCTCACGCTCCAGGCGACGATCTACGACAGCAGCTACCAGGCCAATCGCCTGCGCGGCGTGCTGGTCGACGATGACGGCAACTTCCTGACCAGCATCCGCTGGAACGCCAATGAGAAGACGGATTTCCTGCATCTTCGCTCAGAGGCGTATCAGGCGCGTTATGCGACGACGATCGGCGACAACGTCACCTTCGATGCCGGTGCGCGCTATTTCAAGGCGAAGGAGACGCAGCAATATCATGAGCCGCGCGGGCTCGATCCCTCGAACCCCGATCTCGTCCGCCGCGAGTTTCGCGATCAGATCCGCCCGGTCGACGGGCTGTCGTTTATGGCCAATGCGACGGCGAAGGTCGACCTGTTCGGCCTCGCGAACAAGTTTCAGGCGGGGGTCGACTGGTATGACGAAACCAGCATCCTGCACTCGCGCATCCTTCGCAGCGGCGTGACGTCGCTCAGCCTCAGCAACCCGGTGTACGGCACCGCAGCGGACGACGTCGCCCGCGCCGCACAATTGCCCTTCACCACCACGGACACCCGCACGAAGCGCCGGGGCGCCTATCTTCAGGATCAGATCAGCCTCACCGACGCGCTGCTGATCGTCGCGGGCATGCGCTATGACCGGTTTGAGGACGGGGTCACCACCAGCACGGGCGACACCGTGACCGCGCGATCGAGCTACACCGATGGTGATTTCACCTTCCGCGGCGGCGTGATCTTCAAGCCACGTCGCGACGTATCGCTCTACACCAGCTGGTCGCAGAGCTTCGAGCCGCAGAGCGCCGCCGATCAGAACAGCGATGCCGGCGGCCCCTTCGCGCCGGTGACCGGCAACCAGCTCGAGGGCGGCGTGAAGACCCAGCTGTTCGGCGGGCGGCTCCAGGCGAATGCCGCCGCCTACCGCATCGTCCGCCGCAACATCCTCCAGATCGATCCCGCCGGCACGCCGGTCAACGGCGTCGACCCGCTGGCACCGATCGGCGAAGTGACGAGCAAGGGCATCGAGTTCGATCTCGCCACCGATCTCACGCCGAACTGGGTGCTGATGGCGAACTATGCCTATAACGACACGCGGATCACCGGCACCGCGCCCGGCCAGTCGATCACCAACGCGGTCGGCGATCGCTTCGCCAACGCCCCCGAGCATCAGCTGGGTTTCTGGACGCGCTACCAGGTGCCGGCGATCGGCGCCGCCTTCGCGTTCGGCGGCGAATATGTCTCCAGCCGGATCAGCCTTTCGGGCCAGACGGTGAAGCCATACACGATCTTCGATGCGTCGATCACCAAGCAGCTCGGCTTTGCGGAACTGTTGCTGCGCGTCGACAACATCTTTGACGAAGTCTATGCCGCATCGGGCTTTTCGGCGAGCAGCGGGCATTTCCCGGGCGAGCCGCGCACCTTCCTCACCGAATTGCGCATGCGTTTCTGACGATGTCGACGGCCGGCAGGCGAGCGGAACGATCGCTCTGGTGGCGGGTCCATAGCTGGGCCGGGCTGAAGCTCGGCATCTTCATGACCTTCGTGCTCGCCACCGGCACGCTGGCCGTGTTCGCGCATGAGATTGACTGGCTGGTGACGCCGGCGATGCGCGCGGTGCCGCAGGAGGGCCCGCGCGCCAGCTGGGGCACGATTGCTGCTGCCGCCGCCCGCGCCGAACCGGGCGGCCGGCTTGAGACGATCTATGCGCCGATCGATCCCTGGTTCACGGCCGAAGCGCTGGTGGAGACGGACGGCGGCATCCGCCGGCGCGTCTATGTCGATCCGTGGAGCGGCGCCGTCACGGGCACGCACAGCTGGGCGAATGTCCACCGATTTCTGCGGCAGGTTCATCGCCACCTCATGCTGCCGACCCGGATCGGCATCCCGATCGTCGCCTCGCTCGCGCTGCTGCTGCTCGCCTCGCTCGTGACGGGCATCGTCACCTACAAGAAATGGTGGCGCGGCTTTTTCCGCCGCCCCCGCTCGGGCGATCTGCGCCGGCTCAGCGGCGACCTCCACCGGCTGGCGGCGCTGTGGAGCCTGTGGTTCGTCGCGCTGATCGCGAGCACCGGGCTCTGGTATCTGGTCGAGACGCTGGGCGGTCATGCGGCGGTGCCGCGCCTGCCGAAGACGCCGGTCAGTGCCCCCGCCCCCACCGGCCCGGCGCTCGATCGCCTCGTCGCGGTGGCGCAGACCGCCCGCCGGTCGCTCGAAATCCGCGAAATCCGCTTCACCGAGCGCAACGGCGTTGTCCTGCTCGGCCAAGACCAGGCGTGGCTGGTTCGCGATCGAGCCAATCTGGTGGCGATCGATCCAGCGGACGGCCGCGTGCTTGCCTCGCTTGATGGGCGCACGCTCAATGCGCATCAGCGGATTTCCGAAATGGCCGATCCGCTGCATTTCGGCACCTTTGGCGGACTGGTGACCAAACTGATCTGGTTCCTGTTCGGCCTGGCGCTGACCGGCATCTCGATCACCGGCGTCGTGATCTATGCAAAGCGGCTGGAAAAGGCCGGCGGGCACCGCACCGGCGCGGGCCGCATCGCCTTGGCCGGCATGGGCGCATGGGGCTATGTCGCGACCGGGCTGGTGATCACGGCGCTCGTGCTGACCCCGATCGCCATCGGCGGGACGAACTGACCGCCGGCGATTCGCATGACGCCCTGAAAGTTGCCGGCCAAATCATTGCGATCCAACCAGCAATTCCCGCCCAGATGTCGCATGGAAACGTCCAGACACATGGACGACATGCCCGAGTCCCGCGTCAAATCAACGCGCCACCTGAACCAAGGGGAACCAGGGGCGCGTCTTGAACATTTCGCTGGATGCTTTCAGATGTACGCTTTATTGGACATGAACACCGAAGCGCTCGCGCAACGAGTGGGGACGGTCAGCAACGGAGAGGATCGATATGATGGAGTCGGGATCGAAGTCTCGTTTTGGCTCGATGGCGCTTTGCGTCGCGGCCTCCGCGCTCGCGCTGGCCGCATGCTCCAAGCAGAGCGAGCAGGATAGCGCCAGCCAGGCAACGCCGGCGGCCGCCGCCAGCGACACGGCAGCCACCGCTGCGACGACGCCTGCTGCTGCACCCGCCGCGCCGGCGGCAGAGGCGGCCCCCGCTGCTGACAACACCGATACGCTCACCGGCGTGAAACTCGCTTCGTTCACCGGCAATGTCGATGCCGGCAAGACCGCCTTTACCACGTGCCAGACCTGCCATTCGGCCGACCCGGGCGTGAACAAGATCGGTCCGTCGCTCCACGGCATCGTGGGACGCGAAGCCGGCACCGTCGCCGGGTTCAACTATTCGGATGCGAACAAGAACAGCGGCATCACCTGGACGCCGGAGAAGCTGTTCCAGTATCTGGAGAAGCCGGCGCGCGTGGTGCCCGGCACGAAGATGATCTTCCCCGGCATTCCCGAGCCGCAGAAGCGGGCCGACGTCATCGCCTATCTGAAGTCGATTTCCTGAACGCCCGCCCGCCCGGCGTCGCTGCACGCGTCGGGCGGGCCTGCACTTACCGGCGGCTCCGCGACAGGTCGGCGAGGTGGATTGGGAACGACAGCGCCAGCGCGAGCGCGATCCACGGCCAGGCCGCCCCCACCAGCGCCGCGCGAAGCGCTACCAGCATGAGCGCGCCCGGCAACAGCCGCAACAGCGCATCGCCCAATCGCCACCCGCGCGCCGCGACCAGCCAGCAAAGCTCCGCCGCGATCACCGCCAGCACCAGATCGACCGCGTGTCCGCTGGCGAACCAGGCGGCCATCGCGCTCAGAAGAACGGCCCGTTGAGCTTGACGATGTACATGTTGAGATAGCCGGCGAACGTGACCCATAGCAGATAGGGCAGCAGCAGCACCGCCCCCGTCATCGATCGCCGCCACACGAACACGATCAGTGCCGCGATCGAGAGCCACAGGCCCAGCAGTTCGAACAGCGCCCAATCCGGCCGATGCAGCCGGAAGAACAACAGGCTCCACAACAGGTTGAGCGCACCGTTCAGCGCGAACAGGCCGATCAGCCATTCGCGCTCGCGCCAATCAGGCATCGACAGCCAGCCGGTCACCCCGGCAAGCGCGGTGCAGGTGAAGATCGCCGTCCATGCGATGCCGAACGCCATGTCGGGCGGCGCCCAGGAAGGCTGGATCAGGCTGCGGTACCAGGGGCCGGTATCGGTGATGCTCGCGCCCAGCACGGCGACGATGGTCGCGGCGAGCGCGGCGATCAGGACCGGCAGCGGCCAGGCGCGGCTCATCGCGTCAGCCGATCGTCTGGAGAAGGTGGCGCATGTCCTTCATAAAGATGCGCAGATAGGCGAGCGGGTGGGCATAGACGAGCCGCTTGTTCATATAGGCCGGCCAGATGAGTTTCTGAACATCCCGATCCTCACACATGGTGACGAAGCGTTCGCGCCGCCGATCGTTTCTGTACCAGAAATGCTGCATGATCCCCAGCACCCAGAACACGCCGCCATGCGCTCGCAAGAAGGCGCGTCGCGCCTGCGCGAGTGCCCTTGCATCGCCGCTGGCGAGGAACGAAGCCACCGCCGTCGCGGCGCCCCGCCCGGCGACCATCGCATAATAGATGCCCTCCCCCGATGCCGGCGCGACCACGCCCGCCGCGTCGCCGGTGACGAGCACGTCGCGGCCATTGTCCCATCGGCGCAGCGGGCGCAGCGGGATCGGCGCGCCTTCGCGGCGGATCGTCTCGCAACCGGCAAGCCCCTCGCGCGTCCGCACGCGGCCGACCGCCGCGCGCAGTGCAAAGCCCTTGCGCGCGCTGCCGACCCCGACGCTGGCGGTGTCACCATGGGGAAAGATCCAGGCATAGAAATCGGGCGATACCACCGCCTGGTAAAATACGTCGCAGCGGCCACGATCGAAGCGCGCGGCCGCGGCAGGCGCCGGCGACCGGATCACCTCATGATAAGCGAAGACACACGGCGTCTCGCGAACGCCGGGAAGCGCCGCGCGTGCAACCCGCGAGCGCGCGCCGTCGGCGCCGATCACGCAGCGGGCGCCGACGCGCTGCTCCGGCCCGCCCCGCGCATCGGTGAAGACGACCACGGCATCGCCGTTACGATCGCGGTCGATGCGATCGAATGTCGCCGTCCGGCGATGGGCACCGGCGGCGGCGGCACGCGCGCGCAGCCATTCGTCGAACGTCTCGCGATCGACCATCCCGACAAAGCCCTCACCGACCGGCATGTCGACGACATTGCCCGACGGCGCGATCATCCGCGCGAGCGTGGCACGGCCGACGATCAGTTCCTCGGGTATCGCGAAATCCGCGATCAGGCGCGGGGGAATCGCGCCGCCGCAGGGCTTGATGCGGCCGCCGCGATCGAGCAGCAGCACCGAATGGCCCGATGCGGCCAGATCGGTCGCGGCCGTCGCGCCGGCGGGCCCGCCCCCGACGACGACACAGTCATAGCGTGGCATGCTCATGCGGCGTTGCCGACCAGCACCGCCGGCGCCGGCCGCGGCGGCGCGCGCAGCGCCAGCGAGGCAGCGGCGACGAACAGCAGCGCCTCCGCACCGAACACCAAGGTGAAGGAGTCGGGCAGCGAGCCGGTGAACGCCCGCGCAATGTCGACACCGCCCGCGCCGATCAAGCCGCCGAGCCCGAACGCGATCGCCTGCGCCGCCCCCCAGACGCCCATGCGAATGCCCTCACGCCCACCGCCATCGCTCCCCGCCCCGCCCTTGCCGGCCAGCCCCATCATCATGCCGATCGCGGCGACCGCGAACACGCCGTTGGCAAAGCCGAGCCCCGCGATGTTCGCGGACAGCGGCCACGCACCCTCCGCATGTGCCGACAGCGCCAGCCCTGCGAGCGCGAGCGCCGAGCCGATGCATCCGCCGACGATCCAGGGCCGCAGTCCGGTCGCGCTGCGCGAGCCGAAGGCACTGGCACCGACCCCGACCAGGATCATGCCCGCCAGGATGCCGGCATGGTGCAGCCCGGACAATCGCGTCGACTGGCCCGGCGTCAGGCCGAACAACAGCCCGGCAAAGGGCTCGAGCACCAGATCCTGCATCGAATAGGCCGTCATCGACAGGAAGACGAACAGCGTGAAGCGACGCGCTTCGGGATCGCGCCAGATGTCGCGCAGCGCGTCGGCGAAGCCGGCCGATGCGGGCGATGCTGCCGGCACCGGGCGAGCGGGCACGTTCGGAATGGCGCGGCCCTCGACGCCCCAAACCGCCAGCGTCGCCACGAGCAACGCGCCGCCGGCCACGCCCGCGCCCACGCGGGCGAGCCGGCCGAACGAAAAGGGATCGAGCAGCGCGCCTGCGATACCGGCAGTGATGACAATGCCGGCGATCATCATGATCCAGGTGATCGATGCCGCCGCGGGCCGTTGTTCGGGCGCAACCCGGGTGGCAAGAAGCGCGAGCAGCGACGTGCCAGCCGCGCCCACTCCCGCCCCGATCAGCGAAAAGCCGGTGGCGGCAAGCACCAGCCCCCAGGGCGATCGTGCTGCCAGCGGCGCGATCGCCGCGATCGCGAGCAGCGCGCCCGTCGCCAGCACGGCCATACCGAGCAGGATCCATGGCGTCCGCCGCCGCCCGAGGTCCGATCCATGGCCCCAGATCGGGCGGGAAAGCTGCACCGCATAATGCCATGCCACCAGCGCGGCAGGCAGCGCCGCGGGCAGCGCATATTCGACGACCATCACCCGGTTCAGCAGCGACGTCGCGAGCATCACGATCGCGCCAATCGCGCTTTGCACCAGCCCCAGCCGGACGATCCCCACCCAGGCGAGCGGGCGCGGGGTCACAGGCCGAGCACGCCGCCCAGGCCGCACGCCGATGCGAGCATCCCGAGCACATAGAGCGTGGTTCCGGTGGCGTTGTACCAGGGCGCATGGGCACGCGGATCGCGCAACAGCCGCCGCATCAGGATCAGTTGCGCACCCAGCAGCAACGCGACGATGCCCGCGACGGCAACATGCCCCCAAGCCGCCAGCAGCGCCACCACCGCGATCTGCGGCACTGCCATCACGACGCAGGCGAGCCGCGCCGCCGGGCCGATGCCGAGCAGCACGGGCAGCGACCGCAGCCCGGTGGCGCGGTCGCCCTCCACCGCCTTGAAATCGTTGAGCGTCATGATGCCGTGCGCGCCCAAGCTATAGAGCGCAAGGACCGCCAGCACCGATGCGGGCGGCAGCGTCCCCGCCATCACGCTGGCGCCGGTGAACCAGGTCAGCCCCTCATAGGTCAGCGCGACGACCGCCGGCCCCCAGATGCCGCTCACCTTGAACCGGAAAGGCGGCGCGCTGTAGCCCCAGGCGCACAGCAGCGCCAGGCAGGTGGCGGCCAGCACCCAAGCGCCTGTCACCGCGGCAACGGCAAGCGACAGCAACGTGCCGGCGATCGCGATGCGCAGCCCCCAATTGCCGGGAATCCGGCCCGAGGGGATCGGCCGGCCCGGCTCGTTGATCGCATCGACATGGCGGTCGAACCAGTCGTTCACCGCCTGCGACGTGCCGCAGACCAGCGGCCCGGTAAGCAGGATGCCGGCGATCAGAAACGGCCAGCGCTCGGCGAGCGGAACGCCGGACGAAACGACGCCGCACATGAACGCCCACATCGGCGGAAACCAGGTGATCGGCTTCAGCAGCTCGACAACGTCACGCGCTGGCGGGATCGTGTCCGAAGCTTTGCGGGCGAGCAACCGATCCATGAACGAATGCTACGAATGACACGCCTTTCTGTCAAACTGAATTGACAGTCACGCGTCTGCGCCGTCTCCCGGAGCAAGGTTGCCCAGCCCGTGCCGGTGCATCTTGGAATAGAGGCTCTGGCGGCTCACCCCCAGAATTTCGGCGGCCGAGGCGCGATTGTTCGACGTGAAGTTGAGCGCCGCCTCGATGCAGAGGCTTTCGATCAGATCGGTCGACTCGCGGACGATTTCCTTGAGCGACATCCGTCCGACGAGTTCGGTCAGTTGATCCACCGAACGCGGCACGCCGCGCGCCACCGGCGGCAGATCGCGCAGCCGGCGGCCGACATTGCGGATCGTGAAGCCATAGCATTCGCCATTGGCGGTCGGCGCCACCACGCCGGAAACTTCCACCTCCTCCTGCGCGCCGGCGGCGCCGCGGAGGATGGTCGCGACGTTGCGCACCGAGCCATGCTCGCGAAGCTGACCGCAGATCAGGTCGAGATCGATTCCCGGCCGACCCAGCCACCGGCCGAGCTTGGCGCCGACGACCCGGTCCTCGGACGGCATTTCGGCCAGCTCGACGAACGCCGCATTGGCGGTGAGCACCGCCAGGTCGCGATCGACCAACACGAACGCGTCGGGCATCCGCTCCAGCACCTCGGCAAGCGTCGCCTTTTCCCGGTCAGCCGCCGTCACCGCGCTGATCGGCAGCGCACGGATAAGCAGCAGCGGGACACGCGACTCGCGGAACAGCTGGGCGGAGATGCGCGCCACGCCGCGCCGCTCGCGCAGGTGCACCGTGATCGGCTCGACATGCTCGGTCACTTCGGCGGCACCGAGATGGGCGATGAAACTGTCGCGATCGGCCGGATCGACGATCGTGTTCACCGATACGCCCGCCAGGCTGCCGTCGCTCAGCCCCAGCGCACGGTGCGCCATCGGGTTTGCCTCGCGGATCAGGCGCGTCTGCGCATCGACGATCAGCACCGGCTCCGACGCGATATCGAACAGCATCCGATACCGCGTTTCCACCTGCCGCAGCCGGATATAGTCGCGCTCCAGCGATTGCTGGGCGCGCAGCAGCTGTTGCTGCGTCGCGGCGGCGCCGCGCATGTCCCGCCCGATCGCGATCAGGCGCTCGCTGTCGCCCAGCGCCATGACGAGATAGCGCACCGGCACGTCGCCGCCCGGCACCGCATGGTTGACCTGGCGCCAGCGCGGCTCCGTGCCCTGTTCGCGTGCCGACGCAACCATCTCACGCACCTTGGACCGGCTATCCACGGTCACCGTGTCGATCCAGCTTTCGCCGACCCAGGATTCGAAGCCGCAACCGGCAAGCTCGCTCGGCGCAACCGCGACGTCGAGAACGATTCCATCGATACCGAGAATGACCGTCACGTCGCCGACGGCTGCCAGCAGGGAAGCCGCGCTACTGGCGCTCAACGACCCCGGAATCGATTCCGCATTGCCGAAGCTGGCGTGTTTGGGCTGGGCTGCAAGCTCGTTCATCGACGATCGCAAAGCTCCATCCGCAGAATGTTGTCAACGGCGTTGAACAGCCCCCCTGGACCGCTCATGCACCAACGTGTCGGCAATTTGGAGAGCAACTTTCGCGTCACATGCAGTACCGTCGGCTCCAAGTTGCACAGCGAGATCGGGGTTCGCGACCAACACACCGCCCCCAACCATTACGCAAAGGCTCGAGTTCCTCGCAACACTACGCATACCAAGGATAAGCGAAGGGAGTTGGCCAATATGGCAGTCGCAACTGATCGTCAATCCAACCAGATCGAACCAATCTTCGGCCACGCGCTTGAGCAGATCGGGTGCCTCAACGTTGTTGAGCCGCGCCGTTTCCCATCCATGGCGGCGAAACACCTCCTCCACTACGACCGTGCCGAAATTATGCTGATCGCCCGGCATCGACGCAAACAGCGCGCTGCGGCTGTGGCCACCATGCCGCCGCGGCGATGCCGGAACGGCGATTTCGTGAACGATTTCCTGAAGCCGCCAAAGACCCATCGTGACGTCGATGAAGTCGCAACGATCCTCCTCCCAATATTTCCCGAGCATCCGGGCCGCAGGCGCAAGAAGATCGATCATCACCGTATCGACGGATATGCCGCGCGCGAGGATCGCCTCGACATGCGCCAGCAGCGCGTCTGCCTCGACCTGAAGCGCCATCGGCACGATTTCGGCGACTTCGGCGGGATCGATCGCGCCGCAGTCGCCATCCGAAAGCCGCACCGGCGCTGGCAGGTCGACAGCATGTGCCATCATCAACCGCGGAATAATTTCGCTTTCGATCAATGATGAAAGCGAACGGCTATGTTCAATATCAATCCGCGTCCTGAATGCTGCAAGACCAACAGGCGGGTCATTCCAGTCACACGTCAGGACGGGATCGTCGTCGGACGAGGCGTTGCCAACAGATCGCATCAGCGACGGCATGTTAATGCCCCTCCGAATTCGGGCCAGACCAAACGGCCTGGTGGATGACGCCCGATTACCGGATGTGCCGCCATCTTTAGCCTGACCCACCGAGTCGGGATCATACGATCATTTTCGTGCAGCTTACAACCGCTATCCGCCGCCGCACCGCAGCATTTGTCAATTTTATTGGACGTCAAATATTATTGACACTTTGCTGGTCACGGGCATAGTCTTGCCGTACTGGCAATGGTCTGGCGGGATGCAATGCGATCGAGCGACCCTTCCTTTTCGGGCACAGGTGAAGCGCTGATCCGGCCGCTGTACACGCCCGATCAGCGGCGTCGTCGCGACGAGACACGCTGGACGCTGGTGCAGGGCATCCTCGCGCCGATCCAGTTCATCATCTTCCTCGTCAGCGTCGCACTGGTGCTGCGCTATCTCTCCACCGGAGAAGGCGCGTTTGCCGCCACCCTCTCGATCGTCGTCAAGACGATGGTGCTCTACACGATCATGGTCACCGGCTCGATCTGGGAAAAGGTCGTGTTCGGCAAATGGCTGTTCGTGCCCGCCTTCTTCTGGGAGGACGTGTTCAGCATGCTCGTGCTGGCGCTGCACACCGCCTATCTCGTGGCGCTGTTGGCAGGCATCGGCACCGAGCGGGAGCGCATGCTGCTGGCACTCGCTGCCTATGCGACCTACGCGATCAATGCGGGGCAGTTCGTGCTCAAGCTGCGCGCGGCACGGCTTCAGGGGAACGACGCCGGGGCGTCGTTGGCGGTGGCGGGATGATGCCCGCCGCGCCCGCCATGTCGCTGGCATGCGACAACGCGCCGGTGCTCCGGGAGCGTGGGCAGCGCGAGGTGTTCTGCGGGCTGACCGGCATCGTCTGGCTGCACCGCAAGGTCCAGGACGCCTTCTTCCTGGTCGTCGGGTCACGCACCTGCGCACATCTTCTCCAGTCCGCGGCGGGCGTCATGGTCTTTGCCGAGCCCCGCTTCGGCACGGCGATCATCGAGGAACGCGACCTCGCCGGCCTGGCCGATTGTAACGAGGAGCTGGACCGAGTGGTCGAACGGCTGCTCGCCCGCCGCCCGGACATCAAGTTGCTGTTCCTCGTCGGCTCCTGCCCATCCGAGGTGATCAAGCTGGACCTGTCGCGCGCAGCGGCGCGACTATCGATCCGGCATTCGGGCACGACGCGGGTGCTGCACTATTCGGGCTCGGGGATCGAGACGACCTTTACCGAGGGCGAAGATGCCTGCCTGGCCGCGCTCGCCGCCGATCTTCCCGAGGACCGCTCGGACACACCGAACCTGATGGTCGTCGGCGCGCTGCCCGACATTGTCGAGGACCAGTTCCTGCGGCTGTTCGACGAACTCGGCATCGACGATGTCCGCATGTTTCCGGCCCGCCGTGCGGGGCAGATGCCCGCCGTGGGGCCGAACACCCGCTTCCTGCTCGCCCAGCCCTTTCTGGGGGAGACGGCGCGGATGCTGGAGGATCGCGGCGCCGTCCGGCTCGACGCGATGTTCCCGTTCGGGGCGGAGGGGACGACGCATTGGCTGCAGGCGGCGGCAAGCGCGTTCGGCGTCGACGAGATGCAGTTCCGCCGCACGATCGCACCGGCGCGCGAGCGGGCCAAGCGGGCGATCGCGCATTCCGCGGGGCAGCTTGCCGGCAAGCGCATCACCTTCCTGCCCGATTCCCAGCTCGAAGTGCCGCTGGCCCGTTTCCTCGCGACCGAACTCGGCATGATCCCGGTGGAGGTGGGCACCCCCTATCTCCACCGCCGCCATCTGGCACAGGAGCTGGCGCAACTGCCGGCCGGCACCCTCATCAGCGAGGGCCAGGATGTCGAGCGGCAGCTCGATCGGCTGCGCGCTGCCCGGCCCGATCTGACCGTCTGCGGCCTCGGGCTCGCCAATCCGCTCGAGGCGGAGGGGCTGACGACCAAATGGGCGATCGAGCTGGTCTTCTCGCCGGTCCACGGCTTCGACCAGGCGGGCGATCTTGCCGAACTCTTTGCGCGGCCGCTGCGGCGCCGCGACGTGCTGAGGGTCTGATGCAGCTGACGGTCTGGACCTATGAGGGACCACCTCATGTCGGCGCGATCCGGGTCGCCACGGCGATGCACGGGGTCCATTACGTGCTGCATTCGCCGCAGGGCGATACCTATGCCGACCTGCTGTTCACGATGATCGAACGCGCACAGAAGCGGCCCCCGGTCACCTATACCAGCTTCCAAGCGCGCGACCTGGGCAAGGATACCGCCGAACTGTTCCAGGCGGCGACGCGCGATGCCTATGCCCGGTTCGCGCCGCAGGCGATCCTGGTCGGCGCGTCGTGCACCGCCGAGCTGATCCAGGACGATCCCGCCGGCATGGCGCAGGCGATGGCCCTGCCCTGCCCGGTCATCCCGCTCGAACTGCCAAGCTATCAGCGCAAGGAGCATTGGGGCGCGGCCGAGACCTTCTATCAGATCGTCCGCACGCTTGCCGACAAGGATGCCCGCCCGGATCCGCGCGTAGGCCGGCGTCCCCGCGCCAACTTGCTCGGGCCGACGTCGCTTGGCTTTCGTCACCGCGACGACGTGATCGAGATCACTCGGCTGCTCGATACGATCGGCGTCGACGTCCATCTGGTCGCGCCGCTCGGCGCATCGCCGGCGAGTATCGCGACGATCGGCGCGGCGGATTTCAACATCCTCCTCTACCCGGAGATCGGCGACACCGCCGCGCGCTGGCTGGAAAAGACCTTCAGCCAGCCCTGCGTCCGCACCGTGCCGATCGGCCACGGCGCGACGATCGACTTTATCGGAGAGGTCGCCGCAATCGCCGGCATCGCGGTGCCGCAAGCCGCGGTCGACACGTCGAACCTCCCTTGGTGGAGCCGCTCGGTCGACTCGACCTATCTGACCGGCAAGCGCGTCTTCATCTTCGGCGACGCGACCCATGCGATCGCAGCGGCGCGGGTTGCGCGCGACGAGCTCGGCTTCACGGTGGTGGGGCTCGGCTGCTATAATCGCGAATTCGCCCGCGGGTTGCGCGATGCAGCAAAGGATCACGGCGTCGATCCGCTGATCACCGACGATTATCTCGCCGTCGAGGAAGCGATCCAGGCGCTCCAGCCGGAGCTGGTGCTGGGCACCCAGATGGAGCGGCACATCGCCAAGCGGCTGCGGATCCCGTGCGCGGTGATCTCGGCGCCGGTCCATGTCCAGGATTTCCCCGCGCGCTATTCGCCGCAAATGGGGTTCGAAGGCGCGAACGTTCTGTTCGACAGCTGGGTGCATCCGCTGGTGATGGGGCTGGAGGAACATCTGCTGACGATGTTCCGCGACGATTTCGAGTTTTCCGATGCCAGCGGCGCCAGCCATCTCGGCCACGGTACGGTGGAGGCAGCGCCGGCAACCGTGGCGCCCGAGCCGATCGGCGGCTGGAGCGCCGAGGCGGAACGCGAGCTGCTCAAGATCCCGTTCTTCGTTCGCGGCAAGGCGCGGCGCAACACCGAGAAATTCGCCGCAGAACAAGGCCTGGCGACCATCACGCTCGCCACGCTCTACGACGCAAAGGCGCATTATGCCCGATAGCGCACCCCTCCACGTCGTCATCGTGACGCTCGACAACCACCTGTCAGGCGCGGCCGAACGCGCAGCGGCGCAGTTCGCGCGCGACGGGGTGCCGATCACGATCGGGTTCCATGCCGCGTCGGACTGGGATCGCGACCCGGATGCGCTGGGGCGCTGCCTCGCCGATATCGCGCGTGGCGACATCGTCATCGCGACGATGCTGTTCCTTGACGATCATATCCGCGCGGTCATGCCGGCGCTGACCGCGCGGCGTGAACATTGTGCGGCGATGCTCGGGCTGATGTCGGGCAGCGAGGTCGTCAAGCTGACCCGCATGGGCGACTATCGCATGGACAGGCCCGCAAAGGGGCCGATCGCGCTGCTCAAGCGGCTGCGCGGCTCGTCGAAGCCGGGGGCATCGGCGGGCGCGCGGCAGATGCGGATGCTGCGCCGCCTGCCGCGGATTCTGCGCTTCGTGCCCGGCACTGCCCAGGACGTCCGCGCCTATTTCCTGACGCTGCAATATTGGCTGGCGGGGAGCGACGACAATGTCGTCAACATGGTGCTGGCGCTGGCACACCGCTACGCTGGCCATGCGACGCGCGCGGAGGCGCCGCGCGACTATCCGGAGGTCGGCGTCTATCATCCCGGGCTCGCCGGCCGCATGGCAGAGCGGATCGACGCGCTGCCGGCGGTGAAAGACGCGAAGGGGACGGTTGGGCTGTTGCTGCTGCGCTCCTATCTGCTCAGCCGCGACACCGGCCATTATGACGGCGTGATCGCGGCGCTGGAGGCGCAGGGGCTTCGAGTCGTGCCGGCCTTTGCCAGTGGGCTTGATTCGCGGCCGGCGATCGACGCTTTTTTCATGAAGGACGGGCGGGCGACGGTCGACGCGGTCGTTTCGCTCACCGGGTTCAGCCTGGTCGGCGGACCCGCCTATAACGATGCGAGCGCCGCCGAGGCCGTGCTTGCCCAACTCGACGTACCCTATGTCGCCGCGCACCCGATCGAGTTCCAGTCGCTCCAGCAATGGGGCGCAAGCCGTCAGGGGATGCTGCCGATCGAGGCGACGATGATGATCGCCATTCCCGAACTCGACGGCGCGGTGCTGCCCAGCGTCTTGGGCGGGCGATCGGACGGATCGGGCGACCCGTGCACCGGTTGCAACCGGCGCTGCGTGTTCCCGGCCGGGCTGGCGAGAGCAATGACGAGTTGCCCCGAACGAGCCGAAGCGCTCGCCGCCAAGGTGAGCCGGCTTGTCGCGCTGCGACGCTCCGCGCGGGCCGCACGCAAGCTCGCCATCGTGCTGTTCAACTTCCCGCCGAACGCGGGCGCCACCGGCACGGCGGCGCACCTTGCGGTCTGGGAATCGCTGCACGCGACGATGACGAAGCTGGCGGCGGAAGGCTATCGGATCGACGTACCGGCCGATGCGGATGCGCTGCGGGCCGCCATCCTCACCGGCAACGCTGCGCGCTACGGCGCCGATGCGAACGTCCATGCGCGCATCCCGGTCGACGATCATGTCCGCCGCGAACCGCATCTCGCCCAGATCGAAGCACAGTGGGGGCCGGCGCCGGGCAAGCAGCAGAGCGACGGCGGCAGCATCCATGTGCTGGGCGCCCGGTTCGGCGATGTGTTCGTCGGCATCCAACCTACGTTCGGCTATGAAGGCGATCCGATGCGGCTGCTGTTCGAGGGGCGGTTCACCCCCACGCATGCATTCAGCGCCTTTTACCGCTGGCTGCGTGAAGACTTTGCGGCAGATGTAGTGCTGCATTTCGGCACGCACGGCGCATTGGAATTCATGCCGGGCAAGCAGACCGGCCTGAGCGGCGATTGCTGGCCCGAACGACTGATCGGCGACCTGCCGAACGTCTATCTCTACGCGGCAAACAACCCGTCCGAGGCACTGATCGCCAAGCGGCGCTCGGGTGCGACCCTGGTCAGCTACATGACTCCGCCGCTCGCCGAGGCGGGCCTCTACAAGGGGCTGAATGAGCTCAAGCCGCTGGTCGAGCGCTGGCGCTCCTCGCCCTCGGAAGACGAACGCGCGGCACTGGAACCGCTGATCCGCGCGTCGGCCGAAACGCTCGATCTCGACGGCGCCGACGTCGCCGCGCTCGCCGGCCGGCTCTACGAGATCGAACGCGAACTGATCCCGCACGGGCTGCACGTGCTGGGCGCGCCGATCGCCGAGGAAACACGCGCGCAGTTGATCGCCGCCGGTGCAAACGAAGACCGGCTGTCGCACGGGAATGGCGAACTCGACGCGCTGGTCCATGCACTCGACGGCAGGTTCATCCGTCCGGCGCCCGGGGGCGACATCCTGCGCAACCCGGAGGTGCTGCCCACCGGGCGCAACATCCACGGGTTCGATCCGTTTCGTATCCCCGGAACGTTCGCGGTAGCCGAGGGCACCCGTCAAGCCGACGAACTGATCGCCCGCCACACCGGGGCCGGCGCCCCCTTCCCCGAGACGCTGGCGATGGTGCTGTGGGGCACCGACAATCTGAAGTCCGAAGGCACGCAGATTGCGCAGGCACTGGCGCTGATCGGTGCGCGGCCCCGCTTCGATGGATTTGGCCGGCTCGCAGGTGCCGAACTGGTGCCGCTTGGCGAACTCGGCCGTCCGCGGATCGACGTCGTCGTCACCTTGTCCGGCATCTTCCGCGATCTGCTTCCGCTTCAGACCCGGATGCTCGCCGAAGCCGCCTGGCTTGCCGCGAGCGCCGACGAGCCGCTCGACCGCAATTTCGTCCGCAAGCACAGCCTGGCGCATGCCGAAAAGCACCAGTGCGACCTCGAAACGGCGGCGCTACGCGTCTTCTCCAACGCCGAGGGAGCTTATGGCGCGAACGTCAACATGCTGATCGACGACGGCGCCTGGACCGATTCCGACGAGATCGCCGAGGTGTTCGAGCGCCAGAAGGGCTATGCCTATGGCCGAAGCGGCATCCCCGCGCGCCATGCCGAATTGTTCAAGACGGCGCTGGCCGGCGTCGACCTTGCCTATCAGAATCTCGACTCGGTCGAACTCGGCGTCACCGACATCGACCATTATGTCGACGCGCTGGGCGGGATCAGCCGGTCGATCGCCCGCGCAAAGGGCGAAGCTGCGCCGATCTACATCGTCGATGCGACGCAGGGGAAAACGCGGGTCCGCACGCTGGCCGAACAGGTCGATCTCGAAACGCGCACGCGGATGCTCAACCCGGTCTGGTATGAAGGCATGCTCAAGCACGGCTATGAAGGCGTGCGGACCATTGAGGCGCATGTCACCAACACGATCGGCTGGTCGGCGACCACCGGCGAGGTGAGCCCCTGGATCTACCAGCGGATCAGCGAGACCTATGTGCTCGACGCCGATATGCGCGAACGACTGGCAGCGCTCAATCCCAAGGCGTCGGCGCGCGTCGCCAATCGCCTCATCGAGGCGAGCGACCGGCAATTCTGGTCGCCCGACGAAGCGACCCTGGCCGCACTGCACGCGGCAAGCGACGAACTCGAAGACCGCCTCGAAGGCGTCACTGCGGTGGCGGCATAAGGAATTGATGATGGCCCTGCTCGATCCCCCCGCCCGCAACCGCGACAGACTAGGCCTCGACGGTGAAGGGAGCGTCCAGGTGGCGCTCGATCCCAAGGATCGCATCGGCACCGCCAAGGTGTTCGCGGTCTATGGCAAGGGCGGGATCGGCAAATCGACCACCTCGTCGAACCTCAGCGCGGCCTTTTCGCTGCTCGGCAAGCGCGTGCTTCAGATCGGCTGCGACCCCAAGCATGATTCGACGTTCACGCTGACGAAGAAGCTGATGCCGACCGTCATCGACGTGCTGGAATCGGTGGAGTTCCATGCCGAGGAACTGCGGCCCGAGGACTATATGTTCGAGGGGTATAACGGCGTGATGTGCGTCGAGGCGGGGGGACCACCCGCCGGCACCGGCTGTGGCGGCTATGTCGTCGGGCAGACCGTCAAGCTGTTGAAGCAGCACCATCTGCTCGAGGAGACCGACGTGGTGCTGTTCGACGTGCTGGGCGACGTGGTTTGCGGGGGCTTCGCCGCCCCGCTCCAGCATGCCGAACGCGCGGTGGTGGTTGCATCGAACGACTTCGACAGCATTTTCGCGATGAACCGGATCGTCGCCGCAATCAAGGCGAAGGCAAAGAACTATGACGTTCGGCTGGCTGGCGTGATCGCCAATCGCTCGGCCGCGACCGACGAGATCGACCGCTTCAA
Source organism: Sphingomonas sp. RS6 (assembly GCF_054489705.1). Taxonomy (NCBI): domain Bacteria; kingdom Pseudomonadati; phylum Pseudomonadota; class Alphaproteobacteria; order Sphingomonadales; family Sphingomonadaceae; genus Sphingomonas; species Sphingomonas sp. RS6. The sequence continues at coordinate 26,572 of NZ_JBTMWM010000007.1, read as the reverse complement.
CGCCGCGACCGGCCTGAAGACGCTCGCGCACTTCCCGGACCTCGATGCGATCCGCCGCTCGCGGCTCAAGAAATGCACGCTGTTCGAAATGGAGCAGACGCCCGAAGTCGCCGCCGCCTGCGCGGAATACAAGCAGCTCGCGGCCGCGATGTGGGCCGGCTGCGACGCGCTCGATGCCGAACCGATGAAGGATCGCGACATCTTCGAATTTCTGGGGTTCGAGTGATGACAACGGCAAGCTACGCGCGCTTCCGCGGCGATCTGGAAACCTATTTCGACCGCACCGCCGCCAAGGCCTGGGAACAGCTGACATCGGATGCGCCGGTCAGCGGCATCCGGGCAAAGGTTCGTGCCGGGCGCGCCGAAATGCGCCGGACACTGCTCGGCTGGCTGCCCGAGGACATGACCGGGCTGCGCCTGCTCGATGCCGGTTGCGGCACCGGCACGCTCTCGATCGAAGCGGCGGAGCGCGGCGCGGAAGTGGTGGCGATCGACGTCGCCGCGAGCCTGATCGGCGTCGCCCGCGAACGGGCGCCGGCGGGGCTGGCGATCGACTGGCGCGTCGGCGACATGCTCGATCCGATGCTGGGGCGCTTCGACCATGTCGTCGCGATGGACTCGTTGATCCATTATCAGGCCACCGACATCGTCGACGTCGTTCGAACGCTGGCACGCCGCACATCGCGATCGATGCTGCTCACCTTCGCGCCGCAGACGCCGCTGCTGATGGCGATGCTGGGTGCCGGCCGGCTGTTTCCGCGGGCGGACCGTTCGCCCGCGATCATTCCGGTGCGCGAGCGCGTGCTGCAGCGATTGATCCAGGATGCGCGCCCTGCCGCGACCATCGGCCGAAGCCAGCGCATTTCGGCAAGCTTCTACACCAGCCATGCGATCGAGCTGATCCCGTGAGCTACCTTCGCGCCCTGCGGGCCTCGCTGGCCGGCGGTCCTTCCGGTGGACGGACGGCAGTGGCCGGGGGCGTGGCATCCTTGCGCAACGGCGCTTTCTGGAACCGGCTGGGAACGCGCTTCCTGCCGTTCGCCGATGCCGCCAGCGCCGAATTTCCGTTGCGCCGCATCCTCCGGCTGGCGCTGTTCCAGATTTCGGTCGGGATGGCGGCGGTGCTGCTCACGGGCACGCTGAACCGGGTGATGATCGTCGAGCTGCAGATGTCGGCGAGCCTGGTCGCGGCGATGATTTCGCTCCCGCTGCTGTTCGCGCCGCTGCGGGCGCTGATCGGGTTCCGCTCCGATCATCATGCATCGCTGCTCGGATGGAAGCGGGTGCCCTATATCTGGTTCGGCACGCTGATGCAGTTCGGCGGTCTTGCGATCCTGCCCTTCGCGCTGCTGGTCATGTCTGGAGACGGCACCGGATCGTCGACGGTGGGGCAGGTCTGCGTCGCGCTGGGCTTCCTGCTGGTCGGCGCCGGCATGCACACCACCCAGACCGCCGGGCTGGCGCTCGCGACCGACCTGGCGCCCGAGGCCGCCCGCCCGCGCGTCGTCGCCCTGCTCTACATGATGCTGCTTGCCGGAATGATGCTGAGCGCCCTCGTCGTCGGCCGCCTGCTCGACGATTTCACGCCGACAAAGCTGGTCCAGATCGTCCAGGGTGCGGCCGCGCTGACGATGATCCTCAACCTCACTGCGCTGTGGAAGCAGGAGGCGCGCCAGCGCACGCCCCGGGTGGCCGCGCCCAACCCGCCCTTCCGCGCCGTCTGGGCCGCATTCGCCGCAACGCCGAGGACGCTTCGGCTGCTGGTGACGGTCGGCCTCGGCGCCGCCGCGTTCAGCATGCAGGACGTGCTGCTTGAACCCTATGCCGGACAGGTTCTGGGCCTTACCGTGGGCGCGACGACATCGCTCACCGCGCTCTGGGCGCTCGGCATGCTTGCCGGTTTCGCCCATGCGGCGAGGCGGCTTGGCGGCGGCGGCGATCCGCATCGCCTGGCGGGCTTCGGCGGCGTTGCGGGCATCGTCGCCTTCTTCTTCGTGATGTTCGCAGGGCCGACGGGATCCGTCGCGATGCTTGGAATCGGCGCCACGCTGATCGGCCTGGGCTGCGGCCTCTTTTCCGTTGGAACGCTGACCGCCGCGATGGCGCTCGCCGGTGGCGATGCGCCTGGCGGCACCGGGCTGGCGCTGGGCGCATGGGGCGCCGTGCAGGCGAGCTGCGCCGGGCTCGCCGTCGCCATCGGCGCCTTTCTGCGCGACCTGATCTCCGCCGCCGCCGTCGCGCGCGACTTCGGGCCGACGCTGGCAAACTCAGCGACCGGCTATGCCTTTGTCTACGGCGTCGAGATCGTCCTGTTGCTCGGGATGCTCGTCGCGCTCGGTCCGCTCGTCGGCCGTCATCACGATCGCCGGCCCGTCGATACGCGTTTCGGCCTCAGCGAATTCCCGATCTGAAAGGGCACCGCCATGCATCCCCAACTGACCCCCGGTATCGACGTAGCGCTTCTGGTCTTCTGGGCGTTCGTGCTGTTTTTCATCTGCCTCGTCTTCTACCTTCGACGCGAGGACCGGCGCGAAGGCTATCCGCTGGAAGACGAAGCGAGCGGGCGCATTGATACGTTCGGCGGGCCGCTGCACACTGCATCGACCAAGACGTTTCTGCTGCCATTTGGCCACGGCACCGTCACCGCGCCCACGCATGGTCGCGAACCCGTCGACATCGCCGCGCGCCGGATCGAGCGTTTCGCCGGGGCGCCCTACGCCCCCACCGGCAACCCACTCGTCGACGGCATTGGCCCGGCGGCATGGGCGAACCGGGCGAAGCGCCCCGACCTGGATATGGAGGGCCATCCCCGCATCGTTCCGCTCAGCACCGCCACCGGCTTCTGGATCGCGCATCAGGATTCGGATCTCGCGGGCTGGCCCGTGGTCGGCGCCGACGGTGCGGTCGCCGGCACCGTCAGCGATCTGTGGATCGACCGTTCGGACCGGCTGGTGCGCTACATCCAGATCGCGCTGGGCGTCGGCATCGCCCCGGTGCTGGCGCCGATGATGATGGCGGCGGTCGACCGCGGCCGCCGGCGGGTGGTGATCGACGCGCTGCTCGCAGGCCAGTTCGCCAGCGCACCGCGCATCGCTGGCCCCGACACGATCACGCTGTACGAGGAAGAGCGCGTCCAGGCCTATTTCGGCGGCGGCTATCTCTACGCGACGCCCGAACGTCAGGAGCCACTGATATGACCGAGCATGAGATCGAGCCGATCCCCGGCCTGCCCGGCGTGCCGCCCACCGGCGAACAGATCCTCTGGCAGGGTTCGCCCGACTGGCGAGTACTGGCACGAACCGCGTTCCATACGCGGCTGATCGCGGGCTATTTCGCGCTGCTGACCGCATGGGCGCTGATCGATACAATCGTCGGCGGCGTTCGATCCCCGGCTGGCCTGATCGGCGCGGCGATGACATTGGTGATGGGTGCCGCCTGCGTGGCGTTGCTGCACCTGCTCGCCTGGGCCTCCGCGCGCACGACGATCTATACGCTGACCAGTCGGCGGATGGTGTTTCGCATCGGCATCGCCGTCCCGAAATGCATCAACCTGCCGCTCGCGATGATCGGCGCAGTCGATCTGGGCACCCGCGCCGACGGATCGGGCGACATGCCGCTCACCCTCGTCGGCTCGCCCAAGCTCGGCTATCTAGCGCTCTGGCCGCACGCCCGGCCCTGGAAGATCGCCCGGCCCCAGCCGATGCTGCGCGCGATCCCGGATGCGGCGCGGGTGGCCACGCTGATCGCCCGGACGTGCAACGCCGCCAATCCGGAAGCACAGACAGGCACATCGCAGGCCCAGCCGATGCCGGCGCGCGCGCTTGGTACGGCGGTGGCAGCATGAGCGGGACCCATCATCACGGCGACATGCTGCCGCGCGGCACGCTGGTCATCGCCGGCGCGATGGTGCTGTTCGCGCTGGCCGCGGCGAGCTTCGTCCGGATCGCGCACATCCCGCCCGCCGCATCGCCCGTGCTGATGCGCGCGGAGGCGGGAATCCGGCCGGTCAAATCGCGCGATCTGCGCTTCATCGATCGCAGCGACGGCGCCGTCGTCATCCAGGACGTGAAGGGCGGCATCGCCGCGGTGGTCGTGCCGGGGCAACAGACCGGCTTCATGCGCGGCGTGATGCGCGGTCTCGCCCGCGAGCGCCGCGCCCGCGGCATCGGCGACGGTCCGGCATTCCGGCTGACGCTCTGGCAGGACGGGCAGCTATCGCTGGTCGACAGCGCCACCGGACGCGCGCTCGAACTCACCGCGTTCGGATCGACCAATCGCGCGACATTCGCCGCACTGCTCGATGCGCACGACGCCCGCTCGATGGATCCCGCGTCATGATCGCGCTGCGCCGAACCCGCTTCGAAACTGCCTGCCGCGTCGAGGTCGAGCATAGCGACGAGTTTCTGTGCGCCCATGTCGAACTCGCCGGCGACGTGCCGATCGGCCCGGGGGACCGGGTGCGCGTCCATGGTGCGCCGATCAGCGTCGGCTTTGGCGAGCGCTGCGTCGTCGATCGGATCGCCACCGTCGAGCGCGCGAGCACCATCGAACGCCTCTGGACCAAGTTCGCCGGCCATTTCGAAATGGCCGAACTCTATGAAGTCAGCTTCACGGATCGGACACAGCTATGAACACCGCCATCACCGCCATCACCGCCACCGCGTCGCGCGCACCCGATACCATGGCCATCGCGCGAGAGAGCACGGTGCTGTCGCCGCGCTTCTATACGACCGACTTCGCCGCGATGGACCGGATCGACGTGTCCGCCGTGCGAGCCGAATGGGACGCCCTGATCGCCGAGATGGTCGCCGACCCCAACCGCCTGCATTTCAAGCGCACGGCCGCTTTTGACGGCGTGATCGAAAGCCTGCCCGATGGCCTGCGCGAGGAGTTCATCGATTTCCTCGTCAGTTCGCTGACCGCCGAATTTTCCGGCTGCATCCTCTATGCCGAAATTGCCAAGCGCGCGACCAATCCGGACATCAAGCAGCTGTTTCGCCTGATGAGCCGCGACGAAAGCCGCCACGCCGGCTTTATCAACGACACGCTGAAGGACGCCGGCATCGGCATCGATCTGGGCTTCCTGACCAAGACCAAGAAATACACCTATTTCCGGCCGAAATTCATCTTCTACGCCACCTATCTCAGCGAGAAGATCGGCTATTCGCGCTACATCACCATCTATCGCCACCTGGCGAAGCACCCGGAACTGCGTTTCCACCCGATCTTCAACTGGTTCGAGCAGTGGTGCAACGACGAGTTCCGCCACGGCGACGCGTTCGCCATCCTGATGCGCAACGATCCAAAGCTTCTCAGCGGCATCAACGCGCTGTGGGTGCGCTTCTTCCTCGTCGCGGTCTATACGACGATGTATGTCCGCGATCACAATCGCCCGGCGTTCCACAAGGCGCTGGGCATGGATCCCACCGATTACGACCGCCGCGTCTTCGCGATCTGTTCGGAGATCACGCGACAGGTCTTCCCGATCGTGCTCGATACCGACAACCCCCGGTTCATGCGCGGACTCCAGCGGATGAGCAAGATCGCGGCGCGGATCGACGCGGCGAAGCAGCAGGGCGGCATCATCGGCCGGATCAAGCGCGCCGCATTCGTCGGCGCCGCCGCCGCGAACTTCGCCTGGCTGTACCTGACGCCGGTGAAGCGCAACGCCGCGCCGGCGGCGGTCCGCCTGGTCCCGGCGTGGTGAGCATTCCGCCGCTCCTGTTCGCGCTGCTGATGTGGTTCATCGGCACAGCCACGATCGTGTGGCTGGACAGCCGACCGCGCGAGACGTTCCGGACCAGCCTGATGCTGAGCGGAACGGTTGCGATCGCGGCGATCGCGATCGTCTGGGCAAATGCCGGGCGCAGCGATGCAGCGAACGCCTATATCGGCTTCGCGGCGGCGATCATCATCTGGGGCTGGCACGAAATGAGCTTCCTGATGGGCTATGTCGCCGGGCCCAGTCGCGCGACGTGCCCGGCGGGCGCGGAGGGCTGGGCGCGGTTTCGCGCGGCGACGGCCACGGTGATCCACCATGATCTGGCGATCGCGGCCACGGCGATCCTGCTGTTCGCGGTGACATGGGGCCAGCCCGACCAGACCGCGCCGCTCACCTTCCTGCTCTTGTTCGTGATGCGCGTCTCGGCCAAGCTCAACCTGTATCTGGGCGTGCCCAATCTGAGCGACGAAGTGTTCCCGGCCCACCTGGCCTATCTGAAAAGCTACTTCCGCAAGGCGCGCTGCAATGTGCTGTTCCCGTTTTCGATCCTGCTCGGCAGCGGTGCCGCCGCCTGGGCCTGGCTGGTCGCCGAACGCGCGCCGGCGGGGAGCGCCGCCTGCGCCGGCGCGACGCTGATCGCGGGGCTCGCCGTGCTGGGCGTGGTCGAGCATCTTTTCCTGGTACTGCCGCTTCGCGATGCGCGGATGTGGCGCTGGGCTTCCAACAACAAGACGGTGGACGACGCCACCCGACGCATGGGGAGAGGGTAAAATGGACTATGAGGCTGTGTTCGCCGGACAGCTCGATCAGCTGCGGGAAGCGGGCAACTACCGCATCTTCGCCGAGATCGAACGCCAGGCCGGCCAATTCCCCCGCGCGAAACGCTGGACCCATGAGGGTCAGGTCGCGGACGTCACCGTCTGGTGCTCGAACGACTATCTCGGCATGGGCCAGCACCCGAAGGTGCTTTCGGCAATGCACGAAACGCTCGATCGCTGCGGCGCCGGCGCCGGCGGCACGCGCAACATTTCGGGCACCAATCACCAGCATGTGCTGCTGGAAGCCGAGCTGGCCGACCTGCACGGCAAGGAAGCCGCGCTGATCTTCACCTCGGGCTATGTCTCGAACTGGGCGGCGCTTTCGACGCTCGCGTCGCGGCTGCCGGACTGCGTCGTCCTCTCCGACGCGCTCAACCATGCCTCGATGATCGAAGGCATCCGCCACAGCCGCGCCGAGTGCAAGCGCTGGGCGCACAATGACGTTGCCGATCTCGATCGGCTGCTTTCCGAAGTGGCGCCTGGGCGGGCCAAGCTGGTGGCGTTCGAAAGCGTCTATTCGATGGACGGCGATATCGCACCGATCGCCGAGATCCTCGATGTGTGCGAAAGGCACGGCGCGCTGACCTATATCGACGAAGTCCACGCAGTCGGGCTTTACGGACCGCGCGGCGGCGGCATCGCCGAACGCGAAGGGCTGATGGATCGCATCGACGTGATCGAAGGCACGCTGGGCAAGGCCTTTGGCGTGATGGGCGGCTATATCGCTGCGTCGAAGAACCTGTGCGATTTCGTGCGCAGTTTCGCGAGCGGATTCATCTTCTCCACCGCACTGCCCCCGGCCGTCGCCGCCGGTGCCGCGGCCTCGATCCGGCATCTGAAGGAAAGCCAGATCGAACGATTGCGGCACCAGAACCGGGTAGCGTCCGTGCGGCGGCGGCTCGACGCGCTCGGCATTCCGCATCTCGACAATCCCAGCCACATCATTCCGGTGATGGTCGGCGATCCGCACCACGCAAAGATGATCAGCGACTGGCTGATGGCCAATCACGGCATCTATGTGCAGCCGATCAACTATCCGACCGTGCCCAAGGGAACCGAGCGGCTGCGCATCACGCCCTCGCCGGTGCACACCGATGGCGATGTCGACCGGCTCGTCACCGCGTTGAGCGAGATCTGGTCGCAATGCGCGCTGGCCCGGCAATCGGTGGCTGCCTGACCGGAGCGCCGCGAAGACGCTGCCCCCGCTTCGGCGGGGGTTGCGAATGGCCGCTCCAACCCTGAAATGCCTGCTGAAACCCGTGCGGGTTATTCGGCCAGGTGGCGCCGCACACGCCAAATCAGCAACGCCACCGCGCCGAGCACGATCGGCACCGCTGCCGCCATCGCGAGATCATGGCTGACGCCCGGCAGCGCGCCGAGAACATAATTGAGCAGCGCCACCAGATAATAGCTGATCGCGACGATCGACAGCCCTTCCACCGTCTGCTGGAGGCGCAGTTGCAACTGTGTGCGACGATTCATCGACGACAGCAGATCGCGGTTCTGCTTGGCGAGCGCGGTGTCGATCCGGGTGCGGAGCAGTTCGCTGGTCCACGACGCCCGCCGCGACAGATCGTCGAGCCGAGCCGAAAATGACTCGCACGTCCTCAGCGCTGGCATCAGGCGGCGCTCGGTAAAATCGGCCAATGTCTGATATCCGCGAACCGCATCGATACCGAGGCCCGCCAGCCGGTCGATGCTGAGCTGCCCATAGGCCCGGGTCGCGCTCATCCGGTATCGTGTCTCGGCCAGGAGCCGCGCAAGTTCGGCCGACAGGAAGCTGAGCTCGTCGAGCAGTTGGTCGTCCTCTGACGTCCGTTCCGACACGGCGTGCGTCAGTCCGGCAAGCCGCCCCTCCAGGCTTGTGACCGCCGGCGTCAGCCGCTGCGCGAGCGGCAAGCCGAGCAGCGCCATGTTTCGATAATTGCCCAGTTCCTGAAGCCGAAGCAGCAGCTGTGCCGGCTCGTCCCGCTCGAGGCCGCGATCATGGATCAGTAGGCGGCCGAACCCGTCATCATGCAGCCGGAAATCCGACGTCACCGTCGCCAGCCCAGCAGACACGTCGCAGACGATCAGCGCCTCGGACACGAACCAGCGATCGAGATCGGAAGGCGTCGGCGCCGGCTGGTCGGCGGCGACAAAGGCAATCTGCGTCGCGCGGATCACTTCGCCGGGCATGTCGGCAAGCATCTCGGCGCAAACCGGCTCGAACAGCGCGGGATCGAATGGCACCTCGAACGCACCGGGACACAACAGCGTATAGGTCACGAATTCGGTGTGCCGCTCCCAGACGAGCGTCATCCCCTTCAGGTCCAGGACGAGATAACGCGCCGATGGCGGCACGGGCCGTGCCGTTCCCGCCAGCGCCGCGATATGTGCGCCGGCGAAATCGGCCGCTCCCTCACCGAGGACCGTCACGAACTGGAGAAGGCGGCACGGCGCCGAGAAGCTCGGGAGCCGCCGGACGTGCATCTCTTCCGAGAGCGCAGCGCGCAGCGGATGGCTTCGGATCGTCACAGGCGGAAATCCGCGATCATGCAGATGGCGCCACCGGATCGGACGGTGGCGCCCACGCTGATCACTTCGTGCCGGTGGTCATCGCCGCCGGCCTGGCGAACGCCTCTGGCACCGCCTCCCCTGCCCCCGGCCCGCCGATCGGCACCGCCTTCGGCAGCGAGCCTTTGAGGATCGGCGCTTGCGAGATCATGCTCACCCCGCCAAGCGGCTTGGAAAGGCCCTGGTGGCAGGTTGCGCAATTCACCTTGTACGGATCGCCCCTCGGCCCCTTGCGGTTCGCCGGAAACACGCCTTGCAGCGGATCGACGTAATTCTCGTTGACGTCGCGGACCATGCGAATGCCGTAATAGGCGGTCGCACGCTGTGCGCTGCTCAGGTTCCACGCCCGGAACGACTGGCTGTTGTGGCAATAGGTGCAGTTGACGCCTAGCGCGGTGCTGACATGCATCATCAGCCCGTAGCTGCCTTCCGCATCCTTGATCGAAACCACGTGATCCGGCGAAGGATAGGCACTCGCGCTGGCCACGCGGATCTGCGCCTTTCCCTTCAGATAGGCGGCGAACGGATCATAGGGCAGCGAACTATAGCCGACGTTGATGTTCGGCGAATTCTGCCCGTGCCGGTTCCCCAGGATCGATCCCGGATGCGGCGTACCTTCGGCGAGCGCCCATTTGTTTTCGGGGACCGCATTGCCGCCATGGCAGGTGTAACAGGTGACCCCGGTGCCCTTCACATGGCTCGACCAGCGCGAATTGATCGTCTGTGTCATCTGCAACATGCGCCGCGCGACGATCTTGGTGTATTTCTCGTCCGAGGCCATGTTTTCGGGATTGTGGCAATAGCTGCAGCCTTCGGCCGGCGGCGCGATCCACTGGTTCATCTCGGCCATCAGATGGTCGAACCGGTCCTTGCTGAGGTCGGTCAGAACCTTGATGTTCTCATAGCTCTCGCCGGCGGTCGGCCCGCCGTCCGGCGGCAGCGGATAGGGCTCGGGTGGGATCGCCTTGGCCTTCGCGACCGTATCCAGGTCGACGATCTGCTCGATGGCGGCGCCGCGATAGCCGGTCTGCGTTGCCTGTTTCGGCCCCAGCTCGCAGGCGCCGAGCAGTAGGACGCAGATGCCGGCGGCCGCGCCAGCGGCGATGCTCTTCAACGAACGGCTCATTGCGGCGCTCCCGGCAGGGTGGCGGGGTCGATCACCCCGGTCCCAGGGTAACTCGGCGCGTACCCGTGCAGCACGGCCCAGAGATACCAGTTATCGACGACGGTTCCCGTCAGCAGGATGCCGATCGCGCCGGTCAGCGGCGTCAGAACGGCGAACCACCAGGCCCAGCGATGGATCGATTCCATCGTGGCGTTGAACCCCATCGTCCAGCGCCAGAACAGCGCGGCGCGCTCGGCCGCGGTGCCGCGATCCGTGATCTGTTCGATCTCGCGCTCGCCGCCATAGCGGCCGACGGCCAGGATCGTGGCGCCATGCATCGCGAACAGCAATGTGGAGCCATAGAGGAAGACGATCGAGAGGCAGTGGAACGGATTGTAGAACAGGTTGCCATAGCGGATCGAAAAAGCCGCCGTCCAGTCGAGGTGCGGGAAGAGGCCGAACGGCACCGCCTCCGCCCAGCTGCCCATCAGCATCGGCCGGATGAAGCCAAGTGTCACGATCAGCAGGATCGCCGCCGCGAACGCCCAGGCGACATGCGTTCCCATCCCCAGCGCACGAGCACGCCGATAGGTGCGAACCCACCACAGCACCAGCGAACTGACCATGAAGAAGCCGGCAAACTGCCACCAGCCGCCTTCGGCCAGCGGCACGAACAGCTGGAAGCCCCATTGCGGCCCCGGCGGCTCGAGCGCGAGCCACGGCAGTTGACGGGCGAACTGCACCGGATCCCAGTTCACCGACGCGAACATGTTCAGCCCGATGATCTCGAAGCTAAGGAACGCGCACATCAGCGAAGCGATGCCGAGCGGCCCGAGATAGATCGGCCCGATCTGCGCGGCACCGAGCTTGCCCGCCCAGTAATTGTAGAGGCCCCCGCCCGTGCGGGTGAACGAGCCGGCAGGCAGCGGCGGCCCCGTTTCGATCGGGCCGCGCAGCTGAACCTGGGTGAACATGTTCTGATAGCGAAGCATCGCGCGTCCCCCCTTCAAGACCAGATCGGCAGGTTGAGCCACCACGTCCACCATTCGGGCCAGCCGCGCGTCCACAGCGGTCCGGAAATGATGATGCAGATCGCGCTCCAGAAGCCGGCGGAAAGCGCCAGGAACAGTCCGAGGCGATGGATACCGAGCGTGCCGATCGAATAGCCGATCGTGTCGCGGAAAAAGGCGTCCTCATATTCAGGCGACTTGACCGCTTCGCCCTTGGCCGGATTGACCGCCGAGAGCACCAGCGCCCCATGGAACGCCAGCGCCCCCCCGGTTACGAAGAAGAAGCTCACCGCGATCATGTGCGCCGGATTGTAGTGGAAGTGCAGATACTGGTAGCCGGTGTTCGACACCCAATCGAGATGGCTGAAAATGCCATAGGGGAAGCCGAAGCCCCACGCCCCGAGCAACCAGGGACGGATCACGACCAGCGACACATAGGCAAAGATCGCGAAGCTGAAGGCGAAGGGCACGTGATAGCCCATGCCCAGCTTGCGGCAGATCTCCACCTGGCGCAGCGCCCATGATCCGAACGCGCCGATCGCGCAGATCGTGATGATCTGCCAGAAGCCCCCTTCGCGAAGCGGCGCGAGCCCCAGACCATAGCTGAGATCGGGCGGCGCGATGCTGATCAGCCACGGATTCCATGTCGGCCCCAGCGAGGCCGCATAGAGGATCAGGGCCGTGCCGAGCGTGGCCGTGATTGCTGCCGTGACACCGAAAAAGCCGACATAGAATGGACCAACCCAGAAATCGAAGAGGTCGCCGCCGATCAGCGTGCCCCCGCGTACCCGGTATTTTCGTTCGTAGCTCAACAGTGCCATGGCAAGTCTCCGTCCCCCGGCGGCACGCCAGGGATCGCCGCGTCAAACCAATTCGGACGAGTCCGAGGCGAACCCGGCGCCGTCCAACCGCGCCGGCACTCGGCCGACGCGGTGGCATCATCGCTCAGGTGCCGGGTTGCGCCGGCGCCATCGCAGCAGGTGCTGCCTGGCGCGGACCATCCAGCCAGTTGAACCTGTCGGTGCTGAGCAGGATGAAATGAATCAGCAATGCCAGCACGAACAGGAAGATAAACAACGCGACCAGCGCCCGGCGCGGATCGAATATCAGCCATAGTCTCCACATGACGTGGTACTCCCTAGTTATGGTCCAAGCTCAGATCCCGGCTCGTCAGAGCCAAGGCCGCCAGTTCCACACCAGTACGTGCGCGATGACCGCCACGACGGTGAAGACCAGGAAGCTGGTGATGAACAGCTTGTGGAACTCTTTCGCTTCTTCAGGAGTGAGGTAAGTTCCAGGCCCCATCCTGTCGTTTGGATCGCTCATTTCTCTACGTCTCCGTACTTTCCCAACGAGGGCAGGAGCGTGAAGCGCGCTCCCGGGCGGCATCCGCGCGGGCTGTCGTCCGCGTGGATCGGGTGCCCCGCATCGGCGATGCGGGCAGCGATGCTGCCGCGCACGAGCGGGAAAGACGGGCCGCGCTCACAGGCGTCGGCTTTCAGTGATAGCGAGGGTCAGGCGCTCCTTGCTGACCGAAGCCTCGCCCGCGCGGCGCGCGGCGCGCTCGGCAGCATCACGGATGCGCTTTGCCATCGAAATTCGGACCAGAACCGGTGCCTGATCCATGATCGCGTCGAATTCGGCCTTGGCCGCCTCGTCCCAGGTGACCTCGCGCTCGATCCGCGCAGGTGTCGCCTCGACCTTGTCGAGCTGGCCGGCGAGCGGAAGAATGTGAAACAGCGCGTCGAACAGGCCGTTGCACACTTCCTGGATCAGATAGGTCGCCCCGGCATAGCCCATGAACGGCGTACCCGTGTGGCGTCGGATGACGGCCCCCGGAAAGCTCGCGGGAATATAGACCCCGCGGCCGCCGGATTCGGCCATGTACATCCGCTCGTTCACGCTGCCGAACAGGATCAGCGGCGGATTGGTCGCCACCATCTCGCTGACCGCCTGATTGTCCGACTTCACCCCCGCGCATCGCGAAACCGCGAAGTTGCAGGGCAGCCCCATATCCTCTTCGAGGAATTTCCGGATGCCGCGCGCATAGGTGCTCGTCGCGACGATGCCGAAACTGGCGGTGCCGAAGAAGTCCTGCGTCACCGATCGCCACAGATCCCAGAGCGGCTTGATCGTCGTGTGCTTCTCCCGCCCGATGAACGGCTCGGGATCGAGCCCGGTGAGTTCGCCCAGCTTGCGGAGGAACAGCGTGGTCGATTCAAGCCCGATCGGCGCCTGAAGATACGGACGCTCCAGCGTCTCGCAGAGGCCGCGACCGAATTCGCGGTACATGCAGACATTAACCTGTGCGTGCGCCAGCTTGCCGACATCGGCCAGATGGCTGCCAAGCGGAAACACCATGCCCACCTCGGCGCCGATCCCTTCGATCAGGCGACGGATCTCGGCGAGATCGGACGGCATGTTGAAGGTGCCGTACATCGGCCCGATGATGTTCACCCGCGGCTTTTCGTTCGCGCGAACCGGGCGCGGCGCCGGCACCTTTTTCGGGCCGAACTGCGTCCACAGCCAGGTCAGCGCGCGATCGGCCGATTGCCACTGATCCTCGTCGATCGTCCTTGGCAGGAAGCGCTGGATATTGGTGCCTTCCGGCGTCACGCCGCCGCCGATCATCTCCGCGATCGAGCCGGTGACGACCACGGCCGGCAGATCGGGATCGAGCGTCGCCCAGGCGCGCTTCATCGCGCCTTCGGTCCCGTCGCGGCCCAGTTCCTGCTCGCTCAGCCCGGTGACGACGATTGGCAATTCGTGCGGCGGCAGCCCGTCCGTATAGTGGAGCACCGATGTGACCGGCAGATTCTCGCACCCGACCGGCCCGTCGATGATCACCTGCAACCCCTTGATCGCGGTGAACGCATAGACAGCGCCCCAATAGCCGCCCGCGCGGTCATGATCGAGGATCAGGGTCATGTGCCGATATGCCCTTCTGCCTTCGCGGCGGCGATCCGCCGGGCCGCGAACTTTGCCTTGAAGTCGCTTCGGTCAGCCGGTTTGTGCTCCCAGACGCCCGCTGTCTCACCGGCGCCGACGCCGGTGAAGAACGCCGTCATCCGATCAAACCGCTCGCGGTTGGCGAGTGCGGCGTTGATGACGGTCGCCAGGCTGCCCGCGCCCGCCACGCCCATCAGCGGGCGTGCCGAAATCAGATTGGTGAAATACAGCGCCGGAATCGCGCGTTGCTTGGCGTGCTGGACGACGGGCGTAGTGCCGATCGCGAGGTCGGGCTCGAACTCGTCGACGGCCGCAATGTCCTGTTCCAGCGTCGCGCGATACTGGACGCGGCAACCATGCGATTCCAGCCAGTCGCGATCCGCATCGGACCAGACCGTCCGCGGACAGGCCGTGCCGACATAGGGGACGCTCGCGCCGCTTTCGATCAGCAGCCGCGCAACCAGCAGTTCGGAACCTTCATAGCCCGATACGGTGATCCGGCCCTGGATCGGCTTCGCCGCCAGCGCACCGCGAATTGCCGGAATGAAACGGTTCTTTGATGCGTCGATCCGCGATTGCGCGACGCCGCACGCCTTGCCGATCGCATCGAGCCAAGCGGCGGCCCCGTCCGCGCCGACCGGGGCCGAGCCGACCACGGTTCGGCCCGCAGCCTCGAACTCGCGCACGCTGGCTGCGTAAAAAGGATGGATCGCGCCAACAACGGCACAATCGAGCGCCGCATACAGCTCGCGCCACTCGCGCGTGGGAACGACAGGCCCCGCCGCCAGCCCAAGCGGCTCCAGCATCAGCCCGATCCCGGGCGGGTCGGCCGGGAACATCTCGCCAAGCAGCGTTACCGTCGGCCGATCGGTGCGTTCGGCGGGCGCGGCCACGGCACCCTGCTCCGCCTCCTTGCGGGCATAGGCGAGCATCGCGCCGGCCAGCACATCCTTTGCCTCGGCATGGGTCGGCACGCCAAAGCCGGGTACGTCGATACCGATCACCCGGACGCCGTTGATCTGATCCGGCAGCAGTTGCAGCGGCACGCCGCTTGCCGTTGGCACGCACAAATTCGTGACCACGATCGTATCGTACCGCGCGGGATCGGCGAGATCGTGGACCGCGTCGCGAATGTCCTCGAACAGCTTTCCGGTGACCAGCGTCTCCGAATCGAAGGGCACATAGCCCACGCTTCGGCGCGCGCCGTAAAAATGCGCGGTGAAGGTGAGGCCGTAGACGCAGCAGGCCGAACCCGACAGCACGGTCGCGGTCCGCCGCATGCGCAGCCCGACCCGAAGCGAGCCGAACGCCGGGCACATCGATTGCGGCTGGTCGTGTGGCCCCATCGGATAATCGGCGGCATAGCGATCGAGCACCGCCGATTTGCCGGCCGCGACCGCCGCCGCCTGAAGCGTCGCCTTCGATCCGCACCCGCCCTCGGCGGCAAGGTCGATCCGATCGCGATCGCGGGAAGGAGCCTGCGTCGCCATCATCAAACCTCGTCGTACACGACTTCGAGGCTCGGCCGGGGCACATAGTCGGCGCCGCGCATATCGGCCTGGGTCGCCGGGCGAAGCGCGAAATCGGCGCCGGTGACATCGGCACTGAACAGCCCGAGCAAGCCATCCTGATCGAGTGGTGCCGGCCGCAGCGGCGGCGCGGCCGCGACGTTGCGCGCCAGCGTCTCGAACAGCGGCGCCCATTGGCCACCGGGCTTGCCGATGATCTGGTAATTCGCCGATTTCTTGCGGATATCCTCGTTCGCCGGGATCGCCGTCAGCACCGGAATGCCCACCGCCTCGGCAAAGGCATTCGCCTCCCCGGTGCCGTCATCCTTGTTGAGGATCATGCCCGCGACGCCGACATTGCCGCCCAGCTTGCGGAAATATTCGACTGCCTTGCAGACATTGTTGGCGACGTAGAGCGACTGGAGATCGTTCGACGCGACGACGATCACCTTCTGGCACATGTCGCGCGCGATCGGCAGGCCGAACCCGCCGCAAACCACATCACCCAGGAAATCGAGCAGGACATAGTCGAAGCCCCATTCGTGGAACCCCAGCTTCTCCAGCGTCTCGAAACCGTGAATGATGCCGCGTCCGCCGCAACCGCGGCCGACCTCCGGCCCGCCCAGCTCCATCGCGAACACGCCGTCGCGCTGGAAGCAGACATCCTCGATCCCGATCTCTTCGCCGGCGAGCTTCTTCTTCGCGCTCGTTTCGATGATCGTCGGTGTCGACTTGCCGCCGAACAACAGGCTGGTGGTGTCGCTCTTGGGATCGCAGCCGATCAGCAGCACGCGCTTGCCCTGCTGCGCCATCATGTAACTCAGATTGGCGAGCGCGAACGATTTGCCGCTGCCCCCCTTGCCATAGATGGCGATGATCTGCGTTTCCTTCGTCACCGGGCCGGTGGGCACCGGATCGGGTTCGAACGAGGCTTCCTCGCGCAGCGGCTCCGGGTCGAACATGCTCACATCATTCTCCAGTCGAGCACCATCTTGCGGCACGCAGGGTCGGTGAAGGCCTGCGGATAGGCTTCGGCGGCGTCCGCGGCCGGGCGCGCATGGGAGATGAGGCCGCCCAGATCGAGCAGGCCCGCATCGATCAGCGCCAGTGTCGCGGCGACGTCGGAAGGAGTGAATTCGGCGGCGATGCGCATCCGCGCCTCGCGCATGAAGGCCGGCGGGAAGGCGAAGGAAAGCCGGTCATAGAACCCGGCCAGAACCACCTGACCGCCCTTGCTCAGCCGCGGAAAGGCGAGATCGAGTGCATCGGCAGCGCCGCTGGCGTCGCATATCACGCCATAATCGCGCCGCGCGTCCTCAGCCGGATCGATGACCGGATAGTCGATGCCGTCACGCCGCTTCGGATCGGTTTCCCATACGGTCGGCGCGCCGCCGCCACTGCCCACAGCAATACGCGCGATCAGCCGACCGAGCACGCCGTGGCCCATAATCAGATCGGGAACGCCGCCGATCGCGATGGCATGATGCGCGGTGGCCGCCAGCGCGAGCAGAATGCCGTCGCGGCCAAGCGACTCACGGATCGGGATCGCCCGGGCTGCCGGCAGAACCACGCGGCGCGCGCTGCCACCAAACAGGCCCCGCGCATCGCGATAGCAGTTCGCACCCGGCACGAAGACCCATTCGCCGATCCTGGCCCGCGCGTCCGCGCCGGCATCGACCACGCGACCGATCGATTCATAACCGGGGACGAGCGGATACCCCATGCCGGGGAAGTTCGGCATCCGGCCGGTCCAGAGCAGCTTTTCGGTGCCCGATGAAATCCCGCTCCAATCGATCTCGACGCAGATGTCGGCGGGCGACATCGCGGTCAGCACCAGCGGGCGCAATGCCAGCTGTTCAGGTGCTTCCAAAATGATCGCCAGCGATTCCACCAAGCATCCCCTTCCATCGGGAGGCCTTCAGGGCATCCACCTAAGTAAACTGCGCTAGACTTCCATAGTTGTCAATAAGATTGGACAGTTGCAATTATCGCAGTCCAATCATCGCACTAGCGGTCAACGGCATGGCCGTGGCGAGTCGACGCGACTGGCGGAAGCCGGCCAGACGCAGCAACGTTGCGATTTCTGACGGCGAGCGGGCGCGGCCCGATCCCATTGCAAGCAGGTACATGCCGAAATAGGCGTCGCCGACTCGAGCGGCGCCATCGCTTCGCGCCATCGGCTCGGCGATGAACAGCCGTCCGCCGGGTGGGAGCGCGGCATGGATATTGCGCAACAACGCCAGCGCAGGCGCGTCGTCATGATCGTGCAGCACGCGGATCAGCGAGACGAGATCATAGCCGGCAGGCAGCGGATCGTTGAAAAAATCGCCGCCGAACACTGCGAGTCGGCCGGACAGTCCGGCGTGCTGGAGCCGGTTCGTGGCAAGCGCAGCGACGGCGGGCAGGTCGAAAAGCCCCAGTTCGAGCCCCGGCACCCGCGCCGACACCTGTTCGACGAAGACCCCCGCCCCGCCGCCAACGTCGAGCAGCCGGCGGTGACGGTGAAAGGGATAGCTGTCGATCGCCTGCGCCGCGACCATTGGCTGCGAACTCGCCATCAGCATTGAATAGGGGGCGACCGACTCGGCATCGCCGCACCCGGCAGACTCAGCATAGCGCCAGTGTCCCGAGAGCAGCCCCCCACCGCCACCACGCCGAAGCAGCGCCACCGGGTCGGCGAGATCAGCATAGAGCAGCGGATGATGTGCAACCATCTCGGCAATGCCGCGATTGCCGCGGAGCGCCGCGCCTGCACTGCCCAGCGCCCATTCCTCGCCGATCGGCTCGACGAGTTCGAGCGCCGCTGCCGCGCGAAGCAGCCGCTCGGCTCCCTCGCGCGGCAGATCGACTCGCCTGGCGATCGTCGCGGTATCGCTTGGTCCCTCGGCCAGAATGTCGAGCAGCTTGAGCTGCACGCAGGCGAGCAGAATCTGCGAATAGACAAAGCCCGCCACCAGATCGAAAATCCCGCTCGCACGGCGCCGCGCGACCGATCTGGTGAGGATGGAGTGGCTGGCGAAGCGTTGAAAGCGAGGCGACGAGAGCACCCGGTTCCGCAACCCGATCCAGAGCCGCCGCCATCGCGATTTTCTACTGTTTGACGTTTTCATGTGTCCAATTGTGTTGACATATGCTAGGATCGTCAATCGGGAGGTAGCGGAATGCCGGGCGAACCCATCGTCGTGATCGGCGCAGGCGTCGGCGGGCTGGCAAGCGCCGCGATCCTTGCCGCGCGCGGCTGCGACGTGACCGTCGTCGAAGCTACGGCCGGACCCGGCGGCAAGCTGCGTGCGGTAAGCGCAGACGGTGTCGATATCGACGGTGGTCCCACCGTGTTCACGATGCGCAGCGTGTTCGACGATCTGTTCGATGCCTGTGGCGGATCGCTCGACGACGGCCTGTCGATCCGGCCGGCGACGACGCTCGCCCGCCATGCCTGGGGCGATGCGCGGCTCGATCTGTTCGCCGATCCGGCGGCCAGCGAGGCGGCGATCGGGGACTTTGCCGGCGCCGTTGAGGCGCGCGGCTATCGCCGGTTCCGCCGCGAGGCGAAGCGGCTGTTCGACGCGCTCGAAGGCCCGTTCCTGCGCGATACCAAGACAGATCCGATCACGCTGGGCTTTCGTATGGGCGTGCGCGGCTTTGGCGACTATCTCCACCTTCGCGCCTATGGTTCGATGTGGCGCGCGATCGGCGGCTATTTCCGCGACCCGCGGCTGCGCCAGCTGTTCGGCCGCTATGCCACCTATTGCGGCTCCTCGCCCTTTCGCTGCCCGGCCACGCTGATGCTGATCGCCCATGTCGAGGCCAGCGGCGTTTGGCTGATCGATGGCGGCATGCACCGCCTGGCGCATGCGATGGCGGCGCTTGGCCAGCGGAACGGCGCGCGGTTCCGATATGGCGAAGCGGTCTGCACGATCGATATTGCCCAGGGGCGCGCATCGGGCGTCACCCTGGCGAATGGCGAGCGCATCGCTGCGGGTGCCGTGGTCTGCAATGCCGATCCGGCGGCGATCGGCGCCGGCCGGCTGGGCGCGGCAGCCCAGCGCGCGGTGGCGCCGGTCCCGCCCGCCCGCCGCTCGCTGAGCGCGATGGTGTGGACCGCGCATGCCGCCACCGGCGGCTTTCCGCTCGAGCGCCACAATGTGTTCTTTTCGGCCGACTATGCGCGCGAATTCGCCGCGCTTGCCGCCGGCCGGCTCGCCGATGCGCCCAGCGTCTATCTCTGCGCCCAGGAGCGCGGCACCGCCCAGGGGGCGCCGCAGGGTCGCGAGCGTATCCAGATCATCGTCAACGCGCCCGCCAACGGGGACGGCGCGGACTTCACGCCAGCGGAGATCGAGACATGCAGGTTGCGGATGCTGGACAGCGTATCGCGGGCGGGGCTTTCGCTCGATCTGGGGAACGGCGCGGTGCTGACGACGCCGAGCGCGTTCGAGCGCCTGTTTCCGTCGACGGGTGGAGCCCTTTATGGACCGGCCTCGCACGGGTGGGCGGCCTCCTTCCGCCGCCAGGGCAGCCGGACACGGATCCCTGGGCTCTACTGCGCGGGCGGGAGCACGCACCCCGGCGCTGGCGTGCCGATGGCGGCGCTTTCCGGCCGGCTAGCCGCCGAATGCTTGCTCAAGGACCTCGCTTCGACGTGGCGGTCGCAGCGGACGGCTATGCCTGGTGGTATGTCGACGCGACGAGCGCAGACGGCTCGCACGGCCTGACGATCATCGCCTTTATCGGCAGCGTCTTTTCCCCCTATTACAAGCTTTCGGGCCGCGCCCGGCCGGACAATCACTGCGCGATCAACGTTTCGCTGAACGGGCCGCGGCGATCGGCCTGGGCGATGACCGAGCGGTCGGCGCGCCGCGTCGATCGCGGCCGCGACCATTTCAGCGTTGGTCCGAGCACGATCCGCTGGGACGGCGACACGCTGGTGATCGAAATCGACGAGATCTCGGCGCCCCTGCCTTACCGCGTTCGGGGCACGGTGCGCGTCCATCCGGAAATGATCGCGACCACGGCCTTCGCGCTGGATTCCGCCGGCCGGCATCGCTGGCACCCGGTGGCGCCGCGCGCGCAGATAGAGGTTGAGATGACGCATCCCGGCACGCGTTGGCGCGGCACCGGCTATTTCGATTCGAACTTCGGTGACGAACCGCTGGAGACGGGCTTCAACGATTGGCACTGGTCGCGCGCGCACCTGAAGAACGACGTCGCCGTGCTGTACGAAGGGCGGCGGCGCGACGGCACGCCGTTCGATCTCGCGCTCAAGGTCGATCGCCAGGGGCGCTGGCACGATATGGTGCAGCCCGCGCCCGCGCGCCTGGCGCGCAGCGGATGGCTGGTCGAACGGGCGACCAGAGCCGATGCCGGGCACCGGCCGCGCATCCTCAAGACCTGGATCGACGCGCCATTCTATGCACGATCCGCGCTGTCGACGCGGCTGTTTGGCGAGGATGTGCAGGCGGTGCACGAAAGCCTGTCGCTCGGCCGCTTCCGCTCGCCGATCGTGCTCTCGATGCTGCCTTACCGGATGCCCCGCGCCTTCTGGTGACGAGTCAAAGCTCTTCGGGTGGCTTTCGGTCCTCGGCGATCTCGCGGTTCACCGAAATGAGCTGCCAGATGCCGAATGCCAGCGCAGGAATGCCTGCGATGGCAAGATCGAGCAGGCTGAGATAGCGGTCCATCATCGTGCCTCCACCATTGCCCTGATGCGCTGGGCGGTCTCTATCGGACGCTCTTCATGCGCGAGGTGCCCAAGCCCCGGCAATATGGTCAGCCGGCCACCGGGAACCAGCGCTACCGCCGCCCGCGCCCGATCGATCGGTATCGCCCGATCGCGGTCACCATGCAGCAGCCGCAACGGCGTATGAAGGCGGGGAAGATCGCGGGCCAGCGCGTCGAGGTCCCAATCCGCCATCATCGCGATCGCGCCGGCGCAGTGGGCAGGCGTTGCGAACAGGCGCGTGTAGCAATCGAGGCCGACATCATCGATCCGCGAGCCGGTGCTGCGCAGCAGGAAACGGGCTGTCTCGCCACCACCCCGCGCAAAGCCGGCAAACAGATGCGGCGCGAACGGATTGACGAACAGCAAGCGGGCCAGCGTCGGGAACAGCGCGGCGGCAGCGCCAGGAAACGGAAGCAGCGCCGCGCCGAGCCCGACGATCAGCTCGGGCACGGCGAGATGGTCGAGCGCCATTCGCGCCGCAATCGCCGCGCCGGCCGAATGCGCGACGATGAATTGGGGCGGCTGGGCCAGCACGCGCATCAGCTCGCTTGTCGCACGGGCCATCGCCGTCATCGTCATGCCGTCGCGCGGGCGGCCTCGGGTGAAGCCGTGCCCCGGCAAATCGGGTGCGACGACCGTGAATCCCTCGGCAAGCAGCGGCGCCAGATCGCGCCAGCTGTGCGTGGCGGCGCCGGTGCCGTGCAGCAACAGCAACACCGGCCCTTCGCCGAGGCGCTGGACGTGCCAGCACAACCCGGCTGCTTCGACAAACTGGCTGTGCGTGCGATTGGGCCAGTCGCGGCCCTCGACCGACCAGCGCGGGGCGTCGCTCACCCGCGCTGCACGGCGCTGATCGCCGCGTGCATCGTGGCGGCGTCGGCGCGCGGCAAGGACAGGTAACGGGCGCGCATCGCCGCCGCCAGCGCAGCGCCTTCTGGGCGAGGACGCACCGAAATGTCGACGAACGCGGCGGCGATTCCGGCCGCGGCGATGGCCCTGGCGGCGGCAGCGGCATCGGCCTCGGCGGCGGCACGCACCGCACCGCCATCGGCCGCGATATTGGCGCGGCCATCGGTGAGCACCACGACGAACGGCGTGCGCCCGCGCGCCCTCGCCGCTTCCGCCAGTTCGCGCGCGGCCTGCAGCCCCGCCGCCAGCGGCGTCCCGCCCCCGCCCGGCAGTTCGGCCAGCGAGCGGCGGGCGCGCGTGAGCGATCGCGTCGGCGGCAGTACCAGGTCGGCCGCCGTGCCGCGAAACGCCACTAGCGCGACCTGCGCGCGCTTCACATAGGCTTCGGCGAGCAGCAGCTCGACCGCGCCCTTCGCCTCGGCGAGCCGCGCGAGCGCGGACGAACCCGATGCATCGACCGCAAAGATCGTCAGCGCCTCGGCGCGCGTTTCGAACCGGCGGATGCGCAGGTCGTCGCGGCGCACGAGAATCCGGCCGTCGCGGCCGCGCAGCCGTTGCCACGGCGCCGCGGCGCGCAGCGTGTCGATCAGGCTCAGCCGCCGGCCACCGCCGGGCGCCCCCGAGCGCGTACCGATGGGGCGCCCACGCTCGGGCGATTTGCGGCGCTCGCCGGCGCCGCCGCCCTTGATCGATCGCGCACGGCGTGCCCCGCCCTCGCCGATCCGCGCCAGCACATCGGGCGGCAGAGCCGCAAGCGCAGCGGCCAGCACCCTGTCCTCGATCCGGCCGGTCTCGCCGCTGGGTTGCTCGCCGGATGAAGGCGGGGATGGTTCGGATTCCGTCGCCTCCGCCGGCTCGGAGTCCGCCGGTCCCGGCAGCCGGGTCGCACGCGGGGCGAGCACAAGCCGCGCGGCCAGCGTGACATCCTCTTCGTTGACGGTGGCCCGCCCGGCAAGCTGCGCCGCCGCCCGCGCCGCCCGAAGAGCGAAGATCGGTGCGCGCGCCGAGTCGATGCCCAGAGCCGCCGCTGCCGAAACCAGCGCGTCGAACACGAAGGGCGGCACCGCCGGCAGTTGCGCCGCCGGCGCCACCGCCATTGGGGGCAGTTCGTCCGCGCGACTAGCCGACAGGTCGACATGGAACGCTGTTCGCTCGAACAGCGATGCCGGCGCGCGCTCGTCCTCACCGATGCCGTCATCGAATGCAACGAGCACAAAGCGGGTCGCGCTGCGCAGCGCGACGCCGTCTCGCTCGGCCGTCAGGGCTCCGCTGTCGAGCACCGCGGCGAGCCGCCCGGCCAACGCGTCGCCCGCCCGCTCCGCCACCGGCAGGACGACGATTCCGCCATCCGCTTCGGCCAGCAGCCCGATCCGCGAGACGGCCCTTCCGCTCGCCAGCGTCGCCGTCAGGTCGACGCCACCGAGCAGTCGTTCGTCGTCGATATGCGGCGGCACGCGCCGTATCGGCGCGCCGGTGGGCAGCGCGGCCGCCAGTTGCGCCACGATCGCGTCGCGCAATTCGCCCCCGCCGCGCAGGACCATGCCGCCAAGGCCGGGGTCGATCGCGCAAAGTCGGGCGGCGATGCAGGCCTCAGCCAGCGCGTCGCCCGACGCGGTCACGCCGCCGCGACTCTGCCAACCGGCCGGATCGTCGCGGGCTCGTCGAGTTCCGCCAGCGCGCGCTCGATCCGCACCGTCGATCCGGTTTCGTCGAGCACGTTGCGGCGCAGGCGATGCCTCAGCGCCAGCGGCGCCACCCGGCGGACATGATCGGTCGTGGCCGCCTCCGCGCCGTCCAGCGCCGCCAGCGCCCGCGCCGCGCGCATCAGCGTCAGTTCGCCGCGCAGGCCATCCGCGCCAACCGCCATGCACAGGCGCGAAGCGAACGCGAGCACATCGTCGGACATCGTAATGTCAGCCAGTGCCGCCCGTCCGGCGGCGATCCGCTTGAGCGTTTTCCGCTCGGCCTTGCGCCACGCATCTGCGAAGCCGGCCGGGTCACGCTCGAATGCATCGCAGCGGCGCAGGATTTCGACACGCTGGTCGAGCGCCTGTGGCGTGCGCACTTCGACCGAGAGCCCAAACCGATCGAGCAGTTGCGGGCGCAATTCGCCCTCTTCCGGGTTGCCGCTGCCGACGAGCACGAATCGCGCCGGATGCCGCACGCTCAGCCCTTCGCGCTCGACAACATTCTCGCCCGACGCGGCGACGTCGAGCAACAGGTCGACGATATGGTCCTCCAGCAGGTTGATCTCGTCGATGTAGAGGAAACCGCCATGCGCACGCGCCAATAGCCCCGGCTCGAACGCCTTGATGCCGGCGCTCAGCGCGCGCTCAAGGTCCAGCGCGCCGACCACGCGATCCTCGGTGGCCCCCAGCGGGAGATCGACAAAGGGCACCGGCACATTGCCCTTTCGCGGCGTGCCATCCTGATAGCCGGCCGCGCTCGCCGGCACAGGCGGCAACAGTCCGGCGAGCGCGCGCACCGCTGTCGATTTGCCGGTGCCGCGGTCTCCGAACACCATCACCCCGCCGATTCGCGCATCGACCGCGGCGATCAGCAGGGCCGCCTTCATCTCGTCCTGGCCGACGATCGCGGAAAAGGGGAACGACACGCGCACTCACACGCTGTAACACGGAGTTGACACTCTACAAACACGGACACGACATTGATGTGGACACCGATCATCATTTCCGCCGGGGTGGCGATCTTCCTCGGCGTGTTCGGTGGGCTGATGACCCCGATCGGGCCGTGGTACCGCAACCTCAAAAAGCCGTCGCTGCAGCCGCCCGACTGGCTGTTCGGGCCTGCATGGACGATCATTCTGGGTCTGGCGGCCTGGTCGGCGGTCACCGCGTGGAATTCGGCGCCTGATTCGGCCGCGCGCACCGATGTCGTCATCCTGTTCGCCACCAACGCGGTATTTCATGCGCTGTGGAGCCCGTTGTTCTTTCGCGCAAAGCGGCCCGATTGGGCGCTGGTCGAAGTGGTATTTCTCTGGGCGTCGCTGGTCGCACTTGTTGTCGGGTTGTGGCCGATTTCGCCGTTCGCGAGCCTGTTGATCCTGCCCTATCTGTTATGGGTCAGCTTTGCCGCATGGCTCAACAGCGCGATCGTCAGGCTCAATCGTCCCTTCGCCTGAACGACAGGTTCGAAGAAATTTCCAAGCTGTCCCGATAGACGAATTCCCAAAGCCGCCAATAGAGGATATGTCCAACATTGTGGACAGTCGACAGGAGAGCATCGGGCAACAACGCGGCGATGATGCTGAGCTTCAGCTGCACGTCGTTCTTGCCAAGCCACGCGGATTTTGTGCGGGGGTCGTGCGAGCTATCGACATCGTCGAGCGGGCGCTCGCCCAGTCGGACGAGCCGGTCTATGTCCGGCACGAAATCGTCCATAATCGTCACGTGGTCGACGCCCTGCGGCGCAAGGGCGCCATCTTCGTCGACGAGCTGTCGGAGGTTCCGCCCGGTGCGCTGACGATCTTCAGCGCGCACGGCGTCGCCCGGTCGGTCGAGCAGGAGGCAGCGCGGCGCCGCCTGCCCGTCATCGACGCCACTTGCCCGCTGGTCACCAAGGTGCATCTTCAGGGCCGCCGATATGCGCGGTCGGGGCGCACGCTGGTGCTGATCGGCCACCGCGGCCATGCCGAGGTCGACGGCACGATCGGCCAGGTCGATGCACCGGTCCATCTGGTGGCAAGCGCCAAAGCCGTCGCAACGCTGCCGATCAAGCCTGACACGCCGATTGCCTATATCACCCAGACGACGCTGAGCGTCGACGACACCCGCGCTATCATCGCAGCGCTGCACGCCAGGTTCAGCGATGTGATCGGCCCGGACGTCTCCGAGATTTGCTATGCGACGCAGAACCGCCAGAGCGCGGTGCGCGATCTGGCGCGGATCAGCGATCTGCTGATCGTCGTCGGGGCGGCGAACAGTTCGAACTCCAATCGCCTTCGCGAAATCGGATCGGAAATGGGGGTCTACAGCCATCTCGTCGATAATGCCGACGGCCTTGATCCGGCATGGCTGGAAGGCGTGCGCACCGTGGGGATCACCGCGGGGGCATCGGCACCCGACGTCATCGTCGACGGCCTCGTCTCCGCCCTTGCCCGGATCAGGCCGGTGGTCGTGTCCGAACTCGGGGGCGTCGAGGAGAATATCGAATTTACCCTGCCCGCCGGACTGCGGCTGGGACGCCAAAGAACGCCCGCCTGACGCGCGCGCCCATCGATGGAAGACATCCAATGATAGAAACGGTGCCGACG
>NZ_JBTMWM010000006.1:0-208592 GCF_054489705.1 Sphingomonas sp. RS6 | reverse complement strand
AAAAAGACATCCCAAGATTGCAAAGGTTAAGCCTATCCAGCGAACGATGTTCACTAACGGCGAAAGATCTTTCTGTGGCGTCATCCCGCGCTCATAGGCGACTGCTGAAGCGTCCGCAATCGGAGCGTTAGCCGCCATCGCCGCGCCACATGAACGAACGGCCGCTTTCGGGCGCTGCGGCGCGCTTCCTTGATGTCCACCTTTGGGCGGCAGCGGTCGTCAGCCATAGCTGGTGAAATTCACCCCGACCACCATTCCGACGACCAGCGAAACCCCCAGCAGGGCCATAGCCATGAAACAGCGGCGATCCCAACCGACGTTCGCAGCCATCCCCACGCCGACGGGCAATCCCATCATCCATGCGAGGTTTGCTGGCGACCGGAAAGCAAACGCATCCGTTGCGAGGACGCACGCGGTTGTCGTGATCGCGACCAAGTAGACCTGTAGCATATATCGGTGCTGGGCCAGAGCTCGCATCGGCATCATGCCGAGAGCTTACGGTGCCGTGCGAAGGTCTGCAAATGGGCGCTACCCGCCCATATCCCTCCGCCTGAAACCCC
Source organism: Sphingomonas sp. RS6 (assembly GCF_054489705.1). Lineage (NCBI taxonomy): Bacteria > Pseudomonadati > Pseudomonadota > Alphaproteobacteria > Sphingomonadales > Sphingomonadaceae > Sphingomonas > Sphingomonas sp. RS6. The sequence goes on along the minus strand of NZ_JBTMWM010000006.1, from coordinate 208,032 downwards.
GCTACAACGCCCCATGGCCGAACGCTTCGAACGACATCGCCAGCCCTGGCGCCCCGACGAGTTGCAAAAGCTCCACACCCTCGCGAAGAAAGGCATGCCGCTGCGCGCGATCGCCAAGGCGCTCACCCGCAGCGAGGAATCGGTGAAGGAACGCGCCAAGCTCGACGGGCTGTCGATCGCCAAGCTCCATTGACGACAACGGCCGGGCGCAGGCCCGGCCGCGTTGCTCGTTCAGGCGTAGCGCACGGTGACCCGCTGGTTGCGGCGGCGCAGCGCCCCGCCCATCAGGCCGAAGCCGCCGAGCAGCATCGCCCATGCCGCCGGCTCGGGTACGCCGCTGGTGGCGGGGGTCAGGCTCGCACCGAAGGTGAAGGCGCTCGCGCTGTAATAGGCGGCATTGGCCGCGGCCACGCCCGCCTCGTTCAGCGTGATGACATAGCTCGATGCCGCCGCGCTGATGAGGACCGAGCCCAGTACGGTGCCGCTTCCCAGATCATCGTAGATTCCGATCGCGCCGTCATATTCCTGGTACGTGTTGATCGCGCTGGTGACATCGTACAACGTCAGCATCAGGTTGCCGCTCGTACCATTGTAGAGGCCCGGGAAAAACCAATCGACGCTGTTGCCGATCGACACCACCCCGCTGGTGATCGGGCCGTTGAGCACGAAGGTGTAGTAGGAACGGAAGGTCGACTCGCCTACGGTTCCGGTCAGATAGTTGTCATTGCCATAGCTGTGCCCGCCGGTCTGATCGAACCAGCCGGTCTGCGCCGCCTGGATCGCGCCGCCGCCATTCACCGACAGCGTCTGCGCGCCCGAGGGTGAATAGCCAAACACATAATAATCCTGCGCCAATGCCGGCATCGCCCAGCCCGCGGCCAGCGCAGCGGCGGCTGCCCGAACGATTACATGCTTCATCATCACTCGACCCCCGTCGCTGCAAATCGGCCGAAGTGTTAATCGGCTAGAAACCTTTCGTCGATTGGTAACGACGGATCGCTTGTCTCAAACAGGCACAGTAAAGGCCAATTGCTTCACCTGAGACCAGGCCCGTGCCGGCCGCGCCTCACCCCCGCTTTGCTTGCACCAGCGCAGTATCGAGTGCCGACAGGAAGCGCGAGCGATCGGCCTTGCTGAACGGCGGCGGTCCGCCGATGCCGATCCCGTCGCCGCCGGCACGCAGGTCCGCCATGATCGCGCGGACCGCCACCGCATTGCCGATCGAATTGCTGGTGAACGGCTTGCCGGTCGGCGCCAGCACGGCCGCCGCCTCCGCTTTCAGGCAGCGGTCGGCGAGCAGGATATCGGCGGTCACCACCACGCTGCCGGCATCGGTCTGCGCGACGATCCAGTCGTCGGCGGCATCGAAGCCGTCGCTCACCACCACCCGGCAGACCAGTGGATGCTGCGGCACGCGCAGATGGGCGTTGCTGACGATGGTGACGGGCACCTCCAGCCGCCAGGCGACACGGTAGATCTCGTCCTTCACCGGGCAGGCATCGGCATCGACCAGGATATGCAGGGCTTTGGGCATGCCGCCCCCTGCCACATTCTGCTGCCGAAAGCGAAGCCGGCGCGGTCACGCCACCAGAACATTAAAAGAACAAATCGCTGTCCTACATCGGCGATTCGTGCTTATCTTCCCGGCGCATGCAATGCGATGGCGCCGCCACCCTCTCGATATCAGTCCGCTCGCCACCGGCCCGGGGGCCGATGGCGTCAGGCGCGGATCGACGTTGCACGTTCGTTGCCGCGGTCGCGTCCGGGATCAGGTTGATGTCGTAATCCCGGAACTTTCGGAACTTTCGCTTCGCTCAGAATCGGAAGCTCACCCAGCCGGCGACATAATGCGACCCGGTCGAGCCAACCGCCTTGAGCACCGCGCCCGGCTCGAAATATTCGTAGCGGCCGACCACCGACACGCGGGGCGTCACCTTCCAGGTCGCCTGCAGGCGGATCGCATCGCCGACATGATTGCCGCTGACGAGCTGGGTGCCCGAATAGGCGGTGCCGGCGCCGCGATACACCGCGTCGGTCTCGGTCACGCGGATGCTGTGCTGATATTCGGTGGTGACGTCGAGCTTCTTGGTCGGCGAGAGCGTGAAGTTGGGCGAGATCTGGAACAGATTGATCAGGTTCAACGCACCCTGATAGCTGAACGGGATCGCCCCGCCGGTCACGGTGCGTGCATTGCGGATCGTCCCGGTGCCATAGGCGCCGCCGCCGCTGCCATAGTCGAAATGGATGCCGGCCTTCGGTTTCACGCCCTTCGGATTGAGGACATAGGTTTGTGCAGCCTGCACCATCCACGCATCGATCGGGCGGCCCATGTAATCGCCTTCCTGGCGATCGACCGTCCAGTCGAAGTTCACGCGATCGACGCTGCCCCACACGCGCGCACCATAATGCCGGCGACGCTCGCGGCCGGTGCTGCGCCCCCATTTGCTGCTGTCGTTGCGATCACGCCATACGAACGGATCGACGAAAATCTTGCGCGTCTTCTCGTTGGCCACGACCATGCCAACGGTGACGCCGGAAAAACGGCTGCCTCGGTCGATCTTGTCGTCACCGACGCCGCCGAGCCCCATGGTCGTCGGCCGGAAATCGAACACGTCGGCGCGGAACCTGGCGACCGCCACCCAGGCGCGGGCACCGTTGAGTTCGATGTGCAGCGTATTGTCGTCGCGGACAGACACGAGCCCCGAGGGGCCGTCGGTGAATTCCTGGCGACCATAACGGACGCCGGCAGTGACCCTGCCTATCGAGCCGCTCAACTCGGCGAAATATTGCTGGGCGAACAGATCGTTCTTCGATTTGGGCGCGGGATTGCCAAGATTGTGCCCGGCCAGCCCGCCATGCGCCAGTTCGCCGTAAAGTCGCAGCGGGCCGATATGCACGTCCGCACCGGCGAACACGCGCAGCAACTGCTCTCGACGATGGGCGACCGGCGTGAGATTGGGATGCGATATATAATCCTGGCGCAGCCGCAGTTCACCGGACAGCGTGGCATAGACGGTACCGTCGCCGCTGATCGGCAGATATTTCAGCCGATCGAGAATGTCGTCGCGCTTCTTCGGATCGCGCATCACGCGCCAGTCCTCGGCCCAGCGCGACACGTTGTACCCGCCCAGCTTGACGCCAAAGCCGTCCGCCTGGTTCGGATAGGGATAGGTGGACGGCTGCGATGGCGCGCGCGGCGTCACCGCCTCGGCGGCCGGGGTTCCCTTTTGCGGCGGCACGTCCTGCGGTGGCCGCTCCTGCCCGCCGCCCGTCACGACGATCATCGCAGCCTGTTCTGGCTGCGGTTGCGCCGTCTGGGCGTTCGCCATCGGAACGCCGATGCCGGCGCCGATCAGCGACGTCAAAAGGGTGAGCGAAAGCGTGGAGCGCGACATGGCAATTTTTCCGTTTGTGGGAGCGGACACCGCCCGCTCCAGATGATTGGAACGGCGGCACGAACGCCGCCGCCGTTCAGAAGCTCGCCCAGTCGCCGGACGCGTCGGCGAGCGCGGGCTGGGGCTGCGGCTGCGGCTTCTTGCCGCGCGATGCCGCCGCCGGCGCCGGCGGGGCGGCGTGGCGGGTTGCGCCTGCGCTGCTCGTCTTGAAGCGCGCCGCCTGGCGCGACAGGCCGGAGACTTCGCCCGCCAGATTGCGTGCCGCCGCCGAGGTCTGCTCGACCATCGCCGCATTCTGCTGCGTCGAATGGTCCATCGCGCCGACGGCGGTGGCAATTTCGGCGATCGCGCTCGATTGCGCGCGGTTGTCGGTCGCCACCACCTCGACGAACTGGTGGACCTGGCTGACGCTGCCGGTGATGTTCGCCAGCGCGGTGTCGACCTTCTTCACCGCTTCGACGGCGACGACGATATCGGCCTGGGTCGTGGTCAGCTGCTCGCGGGCGCGGCGGGCCTCCTCCTCGGCGCGCATGGCGAGCGCGGAGACGAGGTCCGCAACGACGGCGAAGCCGCGTCCGGCCTCGCCGGCCCGGCCGGCTTCGACCGCCGCGTTCATGGCGAGCACGCGCGTCTGGAACGCGATCTTGTCGAGCCCTTCGATGACGGTGTCGATGCCCTGGGCGCTTTCGGAGACGCGGTCCATTGCCGAGGTCGCCTCGCCTGCGGTCGAGCGGCCCGAATCGACGATGCCGATCGCTTCCTGCGTGTACCCGACGGTCTGGTCGGCCGCACTGGCGCTCGACTTCAGCCGGTCGTTCATCTGCTGGAGTGCGGCCGAGGTCTGCTCCAGGCTGGCCGCGTTCGATTCGGTCCGGCGGGCAAGGTCATCCGATGCCGCCGCGATCTCGGTCGATCCGGTCTCGATGCTGTGCGACGCCTCGGTCAGCACCGCGATCAGTTCGCGAAGATTGTCGAGCGCGGTGTTGAAATTGTCGCGGAGCGAAACATAGGCGGCCGGCACCTGGGTGGCGATCGTGCCGGTGAGGTCGCCTTCGGAGAGCGCCTGCAGCTTTTCCGAAAGCAGCTGCACGATGGCGCGCTGGTCCGCGTCGGCGGCGGCCTTGGCCGCTTCGGCGGCGAGCTTCGCCTGGGCATTCTCGCGGAACACCTCGAGCGCGCCCGCCATATGGCCGATCTCGTCCTTGCGCTCGGCGCCCGGGATCGCCGCCGCGGTATCGCCGGCGGCAAGGCTACGCATCCGGCTTGTGATCGCCGCCAGCGGCAGCGTGATCGAGCGGGTCACCGTCCAGATCAGCCCGACAATCAGCGCCACGATCACCACCACGACCATGCCCAGCTTGATCTCGGCGTCATGGACCGCGGCCTGAATCTCCTCATTGTAAACGCCCGTCGCGAGCACCCATCCCCACGGCTTGAATTCGCGGGCATAGGAAATCTTGGGCTTCACGCCCTTGCCGCCGGGCAGCTCATAATCATAGGCGACGAAGCCGCCGCCCTGTTCGGTGGCGATCTTCACCATCTCGCGGAAATGGTATTTTCCGGATGCGTCGGTGCTGTCATAGGTCGTCTTGCCGACCTTCTCCGGCTTCACCGGATGCATCACCATCATGTGATTGTTGTCGAGAATGAAGAAGTAATCGAGTTCGCCGAAGCGCATCGATCCGATCACCTTCTTCGCGGCAGCCTGGGCCTGCGCCTCGTTCATCCGCCCGGCGCGCTGTTCGGCGTTGTAATAATCCAGCTGGCTGTAAGCGATGTCGATCGCCTGCTTGGTTCGCGCCTCGAAACTCTTGTTCAACGCCGAATCCAGCTGATTCAGCGCAAGAAGAATTACCAGTCCCAGACCGATCAGCGAACCACCGCCAATGATTAACAGGCGTTTACCAATACTGACATTACTTAGAAGGCGCACGCCAATCTCCGGGAAATCTGGATTCCCCGGAATTATAGGACGGAATCAAGCGCCACTTGCAGCGAACGCAACGGTTTTGTATCGAAACATTGCAGACATATTCGAAATTCCGCAATGGCTTAACGCCTCGAAAACGCCGCAGCCCGGGCTTTCCCGGAGGCGAGTCCAGGCACCATCGCCACCCGACCGGCGATGCGTTCCGCTGCGACGGAACGCACACCGCCGCCCGCCAGCCGCGCGCTCAGCGACCGGCTTGGGCGGGGCGAGCGGAGGGCACGCCCCGCATGGCTTCGTCGTACCAGATCGAAAGATCACGGTGCATCGCGCCCATCGTCTCGGGGTTGAGGTACACCATGTGCCCGGCCGGATAGTAGGTGAAGCGGATATTCTTCTCGAGGTCGGGCGTCAGCAGCATGTGGCTCACGTCGAACTCGGCACCGTAGAACGGCGTCGCGAAGTCATAATAGCCGTTGATGAACAGCACTTTCAGATCGGGGTTGAGCCGCATCGAATAGGCCAGATCGACGGCACTGTCGGGCGCAAGATGCGTGCCGCTGCCGTCCGGCGCGCGATGCTTCCAGTCCCATTCGAAGCCGGGGCCCCGTGCCGACAGGCGGTACGGCATGTCGGTCTTGTAGCCGAGCACGCGCGCCACATAGTCCTGGAACGTGGCGACAAAGGCGCCGGTGACGGAGGTGGAGGCGGGATCTTCGTCGGGGCTGTCGGCATTGGCGTCGCCCATATTCAGCGTGTATCGCGAGTCCAGCCGCCCCACCGCCAGCCGCCGGTCGCGCAGCAATTCGGTCTGGAAGCGCGGCAGCGTCAGCCGCAGGTCGGCCCGCAGGATATAGGCTTCGCTGATGCCGGTATATTCGGACATCTTCTTCGCGATCGCCGTCTTTTCCTCGGACGAGATCCGCGTGCCCTTGGCGAGCGCGGCGGCATAGGGGCCGCTGGTGAAGGCACGTACCTCGTCGAGGAAACGGCCGAGATCGGCGGGGCGATCGGCCAGCCGGTTGTGATACCATGCGGTCGCCGCCATCGTCGGGAACAGCGTCAGGAAGTTCTGGTCATAGCCCGGCTGGCGGACGCCATAGTTCATGATGGTGGAGAACTGGACGATGCCGTTCAGGCTCAGGCCCGCTTCTTCCAGCTTGGCGGCGACCACCGGGTTGCGCAGCGTGCCATAGCTTTCGCCGAACAGGAATTTGGGCGACTGCCAGCGTTCGAACTTGCTCGTGTAGCGCAGGATGGCGCGGGCAAAGCCGTCGGCGTCCTGATCGACGCCCCAGAAGTCCTTGCCCGTCTTGTCCCCCAGCGGCCGCGACCAGCCGGCGCCCAGCGCATCGATGAACACCAGGTCGCTCTTGTCGATCAGCGAATCCGGGTTGGGGCCGAATTGATAGGGCGCGGGGCTGATGAACCTGGGATCGCCGGTGACGATCCGCACGGGGGCGAAACTGCCCATGTGGAGCCAGATCGTCGCCGATCCCGGCCCGCCATTGTAGAAGAACGTGACCGGCCTCGCCTCGCGCGTCGCGCCGTCGCGCGTATAGGCGGTGTAGAAATAGGAGGCGGTTGGCTTGCCGTCGTCGTCGCGGATGGTGAGCGTGCCTGCGGTTGCCGTATAGGCGATGCGCTGCCCGCCCACCGTCACGCTGCCCTTGCTGACGGCGCTCGCCTCATCGACGGGCGGGCGAACCCAGGCCGCCTCGGCATCGGCCTTGAGCAGTTCGCGATGTTCGTCCTTGGGCTTTTCCTGCGCCAGCGCGGGCATAGTGGTAGTGAGCAAAAGGCACAGGATCGAAAGACGGCGCATCAGGAACCCCCGGAAGGTTTGCTGGGGTTCTCATTAGCTTGTCGCCAGCACCAGACAAGCGAACGACTGTTCGGCTACATCTCCCCGCGCGCGCGGCGCAGCGCATACCATTTGCGGACATTGGCATTGTGCTGCTCCAGCGTATCGGCAAACACATGCCCGCCGCTGCCATCGGCGACGAAATAGAGCGCGCCCGATGCCGCCGGGTGCAGCACCGCATCGATCGATGCGCGGCCCGGATTGGCGATCGGGCCGGCGGGCAGCCCGGCCATCGCATAGGTGTTATACGCATTCACCGCGCGCAGTTCGGACTGGAGGATCCGGCGCCCCAGCGGCTTGCCCCGCGTGATGGGGTAAATGACGGTCGGGTCCGCCTGAAGCCGCATCCCCTGTTTCAGCCGATTGGTATAGACGGCAGCGACCATCGCCCGCTCCTCGGGCTTGGCGGTTTCCTTCTCGACGATCGAGGCGAGGATCACCGCCTCACGCGGCGTCTTCACCGCGATGCCCGGTGCCCGGCCCGCCCAGGCCTTGGCCAGATAATCGGTCATCGCCTTCTGCATCCGCACCAGCACCTGCTGGCGTGCATCGTCCCGGCTATAGGCATAGCTGTCGGGCAGCACACTGCCCTCGGCGGGCATGGCCGCCCTGCCCGTCAGCCCCGGCGCCTTCATCAGCGACTCGAAGACGACAACCGAAGGCGTGCCTTCAGGAACGGTGAAGAAGCGCTGGAACGTCTGCCCGCGCTGCAGCATGCGAAACACGCCACGCTGGCTCAGGCCCGCGGGTATTCGATATTCGCCCGCCTTGATCGCGGCACCACCGCCCAGGAGCTTGACGAACAGCGTGAACTGCCGCGCCGAGCGGATCGCGCCGGCCTTTTCCAACTCGGTGGCGGCACGCGAAAGCGACGCGCCCTGCGGCACCACCACCGAAAGCGGACGCGGGGCCGGCCCGGGGCCGCCCCACAGCCACCAGGCGGTACCGCCCAGCGCTGCCACCAGCAGCAACAGCGCGAGCAACAGGCATCCGCCCGTCCGCCGGCCGCGCCGACGGCCGCCAAAGCGCCGTGCCGCGGCCGGGGAACGACGTTTAGACAGCCTTCATCACCAGGCTGGCGTTGGTGCCGCCGAAACCGAACGAGTTGTTCAGCACGGCCTTCACCTTGCGCTGCTTCGCCGTGTGCGGGACGAGATCGACGCCGGTGCAGCTCTCGCTCGGATTGTCGAGGTTCAGCGTCGGCGGCACGACCTGGTCGCGCAGCGCGAGGATGCAGAAGATGCTCTCCACCGCGCCCGCGCCGCCCAGCAGATGGCCGATCGCCGACTTGGTCGAACTCATCGACAGCGTATCGATCGCGCTGCCGAACAGGCGGCGGACCGCGCCGAGTTCGAGCTCGTCGCCCAGCGGAGTCGAGGTGCCGTGCGCGTTGATATAGTCGATCTCGTCGAGCGAAAGGCCGGCCTTGCGCACCGCCATCTGCATCGAACGGAATGCGCCCGAACCCTCCGGGTGCGGCGCGGTGACGTGATAGGCATCGCCCGACAGGCCATAGCCGACGACTTCGGCATAGATCTTCGCGCCGCGCGCCTTGGCGTGCTCATATTCCTCGAGCACGATCACGCCTGCGCCTTCGCCCATCACGAAGCCGTCGCGGTCGACGTCATAGGGACGGCTGGCGCGGGTGGGATCGTCACGGAAGCCGGTGGAAAGCGCGCGCGCCTGGCCGAACCCGGCGATGCCGATCGGGCAGATCGTGCTTTCGGCGCCGCCCGCCAGCATGATGTCGGCATCGTCCATCGCGATCATCCGGGCGGCATCGCCGATCGAATGCGCGCCGGTCGAGCAGGCGGTGACGACCGCATGGTTCGGGCCCATCAGGCCGTACTTGATCGAAACCTGGCCCGAGATCAGGTTAATCAGGCGGCCGTGGACGAAATGCGGCGAGACGCGCTTCGGCCCCTTTTCCGCCAGCACCAGCGATTCGCTCTCGATGCCCGGCAGGCCGCCAATGCCCGAACCGATCGAGCAGCCGGCGCGGAAGCGGGTCGCCTCGTCCATCTCGGTCAGCCCGGCATCCTCGATCGCCTGGCCGGCGGCATCGATCCCGTAAACGATGAAGGGATCGACCTGGCGCTGGATCTTGTGGTCGACGCGCTTGCCGGCATCGAACCCATATTCATGGTCGGCCGGCTTCACTTCGCAGGCATAGTTGCTCTGGAAATCGTTGGCATCGAACCGGGTGATCGTGCCCGCGCCGGACTTGCTGGCGAGGATGTTCTTCCAGGCGGTTTCGACATCGGCACCCAGCGGGGTGACGAGCCCAAGGCCGGTCACGACTACGCGGCGCATGGCAATTCTCCGTCAAAGTTCTTCGAAACTGGATCAAATAACAAAACGGCTTCCCGTCCGCTCGCACGAGCATGAACGGAAAGCCGTCGAAATGCGTTCCTGCCCATCAGGGCTGGCTGCATCGTCCGGGCGTCAGCCCTGCTGATGCTCGCTGATATAGGCGACGGCGTCGCCCACCGTCGCAATCTTCTCGGCGGCGTCGTCGGGGATCTCGACCCCGAATTCCTCCTCAAACGCCATCACCAGCTCGACGATGTCGAGGCTGTCCGCACCGAGGTCGTCGATGAAGCTGGCGGTGGGCACCACTTCCTTCGCATCGACACCCAGATGGTCGACGACGAGCGCCTGCACGCGGGTAGTGATCTCTTCCTGGTTCGCCATGGTCCCTGTTATCCTTCGTGACTGGGCTCTGATTGAGTTGGACCGCACCTAGAATGCCGTCGATGCGGTTGCAAGAGGGGCCGACGCCGCGTTGCGACGCCGCTATTCGGAAAACTGACGCGCAGCATATTCCAGCGTGTTCACGAACGCAAAATACTCCGCGAGCAATTCGGCGTTCTCGCGCGTCTGCATCGCCTCCTCGGTCACCGCCTCGCGGATCAGTCCCTGAGTTTCGTCGGCGGTGAGCGCGCGGCTGCGGGTCTCTTCGGGAAGCGCCCGGTACAGCGCATCCAGCGCCTCGGGATCGAATCCCTTTGCGGAAACCACGCGCTTCGCCACCGGCAGCCCGATCGACGCCAGCGCATAGATGCCGGCCGCCCGTGCCGCGCTGCCGGGCCAGCCATTCGCCGTCGCGCAGGCGCTAGCCGCATCGTTCAGCCCGCGCCCGACGCTGGGATCATAGCTCGGCCGCTTGCCGACGTCGCTCAGGTTGCGGGCGACGTCGGCGGCGATCTGCGCGCGCACCGCCGCATCCACCTTTTCCGCGACACAGCCGATCGAGGAGGGATCGGCGGCCTGCGCCGCTGGGGCGGCCAGCACGGTGAGCGCCGCCGTCATCGAGAGGAGAAATCGCATCGTCATCAAACTCCCATTCCCCCGGACGCCAGCCCCGCCCCGCTGCCCGGCTCAGAGCATCGCCATCCCACCGTTCACATGCAGTGTCTGGCCGGTGACATAGGCCGATTCCCTGCTGGCAAGATAGACGACCGCTGCGCCGATATCCTCGCCCTCGCCCAGCTTTCCGGCAGGAATGCGGCCGAGCAGCGCGTCCTTCTGCGCTTGCGGCAGAACGTCCGTCATCGCCGACCGGATGAAGCCCGGCGCGACGCAGTTGACCGTGATGTTGCGGCTCGCCAGTTCCTGCGCCAGCGCCTTCGACATGCCGACCAGCCCCGCCTTGGACGCGGCATAGTTGGCCTGCCCCGGATTGCCGGTGGCGCCGACGACCGAGGTGATCGAGATCATGCGCCCGAAGCGCGCCTTCATCATCGGCTTGGCGGCCGCGCGCATCAGGCGGAACGCGGCCTCCAGGTTCACGGTAATGACCTGTTCCCACTCCTCGTCCTTCATCCGCATCGCCAGATTGTCGCGGGTGACGCCGGCATTGTTGACGAGGATGTCGAGCTTGCCGCCCAGCGCTTCCACCGCCTGCGGAACGAGCGCGTCGACCGCCGCGCGATCAGAGAGATTGCACGGCACGGCAACATGGTCGCCGCCAAGCTCGGCGCGAAACGCCTCCAGCTTGTCGGCGTTGGAGCCGGAAACCGCCAGCCGCGCACCCTGCGCAGCCAGCGCCTTGGCGATCGCCGAACCGATGCCCCCCGAAGCGCCCGTCACGAGCGCGGTCATGCCTGTAAGGTCGAACATGAAAAGCTTGTCCTTATTCATTGGTTCACGCGAAGGCGCGAAGACGCGAAGGAGTCATGGCCATTCACCACTCGGCGAAGGCCCTCTTTCAGTGTTTCGCCACCAAAATTGATCAGCAGCCCCGGTGGCTGCTTCAGCAAACGGAGATACGTCAGCACCTGCTTTGCATGGACGGGCGCGAGACGCTCAACGGATTTGATCTCAACGAGCAGACACTCATCCACGACGAGATCGGCGCGAAACGCGCCTTCAAAGTGCAAGCCATCGAATTCGATGTCGATTGGGCATTGCTGCAAAACATGATGCCCACGCTCGACAAGCTTCGCAGCCAATATCGATTCATACACGCTTTCCAGCAGCCCAGGCCCGAGCGCCATGTGCAGTTTTATCGAAGCATCAATGATATCGGCCGCAATCGCCTCTACGTCCTGCATCTTTGCGTCTTCGCGCCTTCGCGTGAAAAAATCAAAGCACCTTAACCAGCGCCTCGATATCGTCCATCGTCACCACGCTGGTCACGCCCGCGTCCGGCGCGATGCGCTTGACCATGCCGCCGAGCACCTTGCCGCCCAGCTCGACGAAATCGTGGACACCCGCGTCGAACATCGCCGTTACCGATTCGCGCCAGCGGACCATGCCGGTCACCTGCTCCACGAGCAGCGTGCGGATGGTCGCGGGGTCGGCGATCGGCGCGGCGGTGACGTTGGCATATACCGGCACCAGCGGCGCCTGGATGGCTACGTCGGCGAGCGCGGCTTCCATCGCATCGGCGGCGGGCTGCATCAACGGACAGTGGAAGGGCGCCGATACCGGCAGCAGCAGCGCACGCTTGGCGCCATGCTCCTTGGCGATCGCCACCGCCCGCTCGATCGCGGCGCGGGCGCCCGAGATCACCACCTGGGTCGGATCATTGTCATTGGCGACGGCGCACACCTCGCCCTCGGCGGCGGCATCGGCAATCGCCTGCGCCTTGATCAGATCGGCACCGAGCAACGCCGCCATCGCCCCCTCGCCCACCGGCACCGCCGATTGCATCGCGTCGCCACGCTTGCGCAGCAGCTGCGCCGTGGTGGACAGATCGAACGCGCCGGCAGCGCACAGCGCCGTATATTCACCCAGCGAATGGCCGGCGACGAAGTCCGCCCTGTCGGCCAGGCGAACGCCGCCCTCCTTCTCCAGCACGCGCAGCACCGCAATGGCGTTCGCCATGATCGCCGGCTGCGCATTGGCGGTCAGCGTCAGTTCTTCCTCGGGCCCCTCGGTCATCAACCGGAACAGGTTCTGGCCCAGTGCCTCGTCGACTTCCTGAAACACCTCGCGCGCGGCCGCGCTGGCTTCGGCGAGCGCGCGACCCATGCCGACCGCCTGGCTGCCCTGCCCTGGAAAGATGAACGCGCGCATATCTGCTCCTTGAAGATTGTCCGGGATCGCATCGACGGCGGATCGGGGCCGCGCGTTAGAGCCGATCGCCCTGCCGTGGCAAGCCTGCCCCGCCCGGGCGCCCGAAATCCCGGACGGGGACAGTAACCATCTGTCTCAACCGCGAATCCGCCTCGCCTGTATCAATGCGACACAGCGCACCGATCGTCGCCATGTTGCTGGCGCGTTTCCCATCCGTCATTTGCCAGACCACAAATTCGAAGATCAAATCAGGAGCAAGCAGGTGGGCATCAAGATCAAGCTGGCGGCAGCAGCAATCGCTCTCGCAATCCCCTCGGCGGCAGACGCCTCGACCATCATTTCCAGCAAGTGCTTTTCCGTCGCTTCGTCGGCCGGCTGCCTGTTCTCCGGCAACATCAACGGAAACGACAACGTCAACAACAAGAGCAGCTACAAGAACGCTGAGCGCGCGTACAACAGCTACAACAATTATCGCTGGTGGGCAGGCCCGGACATTGAGCTGAACTATCTGTTCGACACCAGCACCACGGCCGGGCTCATCACGGGCGCGAACAAATCGTCGGGAACCTGGTCGACGCCCGGCTATCTGATCGACTTCATCGCCGTGAAGGCCGGCAACTATTTCACGCTGTACAAGATCGATCCGGCCTCGTCGGGCAGCTGGGACACGTTTGACATTCCGAGCAACGATTGCGATCCGACCAAGCTCTCGCACATCGTGTTCTTCGGCTCGCAGGATGCCGGCGCCGGCGCGGTGCCCGAGCCGGCGGCCTGGGCCATGCTGATCGGCGGTTTCGGGATGACCGGGGCAGCGATGCGCCGCCGCCGCAAGCCGGTGCTCGCTGCGGCCTGAACGGGCTTGCAATGACGCATCGCTTGCGCGTATAGCGCCAGCTTCGGAGCGGGGCAGCAATGCGTCCGCTCCGTTTGCTTTATTGACTAATGCCATTTTGGCAAGACGACAGCCGGAGGGGCGTCCGCATGGGGCGGCGTCAGCGATCGGCCAACAGGAAGAGAACCAATGGCTCTTTACGAGCATGTGTTCCTTGCGCGCCAGGATCTGGCACAGGCGCAGGTGGACGCACTGGCGGAAGCCGCCACCAAGATCGTCGAGGATAATCAGGGCAAGGTCGTCAAGACCGAGACCTGGGGTCTTCGCAGCCTCGCCTATCGCATCGCGAAGAATCGCAAGGCGCACTATGTGATGCTCGAGATCGACGCGCCGGCCGGCGTGGTCGCCGAGTTGGAGCGCCAGACGCAGATCAACGAGGACGTCATCCGCTACATGACCGTCAAGGTCGATGCGCATGAGCAGGGCCCGTCGGTCATGATGCGCAAGGGTGATCGCGAGCGTCGCGGCCGTCGCGACCGTGACGGCAATTTCGACGGCGAATAAGGAGCGATAGATCATGGCACGACCCTTTTTCCGCCGCCGCAAGAGCTGCCCCTTCTCCGCGAAGGATGCGCCCCGGATCGATTACAAGGACGTCCGGCTGCTGCAGGGCTTCGTCTCCGAGCGTGGCAAGATCGTCCCCTCGCGCATCACCTCGGTGAGCGCGAAGAAGCAGCGCGAACTGGCCCAGGCCATCAAGCGCGCCCGTCATCTGGGCCTGCTGCCCTACATCGTTAAGTAAGGAGCGGATCCAATGGAAGTCATTCTGCTCGAGCGCGTTGAGAAGCTCGGCCACATCGGCGACGTGGTGAAGGTGAAGGACGGCTTTGCCCGCAACTTCCTCCTGCCGCGCAAGAAGGCGCTCCGCGCCAACGAAGCCAACCGCAAGGTCTTCGAAGCCAATCGCGAGCGCATCGAGGCCGAAAACGCCGCCCGCCGCGTCGAGGCCGAGAAGGAGGCCAAGACGCTTGAAGGTGCATCGGTCACGCTGATCCGCCAGGCGTCGAACACCGGCCAGCTCTATGGCTCGGTCGCGGTTCGCGATCTGGTCGACGCGCTGCTCGCCGACGGCCACAAGGTCACCAAGTCGCAGATCGTGCTCGATCGCCCGATCAAGGCGATCGGCCTCTACGAGGTCAAGGTCGCGCCGCACCCCGAGGTGTCGGTGATCGTCAAGGTGAACGTTGCTCGTTCGCCCGAGGAAGCCGAGATGCAGGCGCAGGGCGTCGACGTCATGGCCGCGATGTTCGAGCGTGAGGAAGCGGGCTTCACCGAAGCCTATGATCCCAACGCCGAGCCGGGCGAGATCGCTACGGACGCAGCCGAGGCGGACGAGACCGCCGAGGGCTGATCCGCCGGGGTTCGCCCCAGGATCGAAGAAAGGGCCGCGCCGGGCAACCGGGGCGGCCTTTTTCATGCGCGACGATCTATGCTTTGAAGGACGGCGATGCCGCCTTGCCCGACGAAGCCCCAGAACCGCGGACCCGGCGCTAGGGCAAAGCGGACCCGACATCGTCGTGAATAGTTTATAACCACTATTGAATAACAACATCCGCCATAAATGGATAACGACGAATAAAGGTTAAAATCACCTGGCCATCTCCTAAGGAAATAATCGTAAGAATTTGAAATTCGCCGAGAGAAATTCCCCTTCTTCAGTATTTAATCGGAGTATATTTGGGAAGCACCTCCAGCTTTGGCGAGCACCGTCACAAAAACTGACGACAAGCCACTCTCGGAGCGAAAAAAGAAAATGAAACGGGTCCCACTCCTTCTCGCGGTCGCGCCGTTGGCCGTCGCGATGCCAATCTTCCCCGCCAACGCAGCCATCGCCATGCCCGATCCCGCACGCACCTCGGACGGCGCTGCCGCCGACCCGGATCAGGACGGCGCCACCAAGCCCGCCCCGGCAAAGAAGGTCTTCTCCACCGGCGTGGCGAAGGGCCGCGACATTCTGGACAGCGCGATCTCGACCAGTTCCCTCGAAGAAAGCGAGGTCCGCAAGCTCGGCGCGCGGTCGCTGAGCGAAGTCCTGCGCACGCTCCCCGGTATCCGGGTGGAAGCATCGTCAGGGGAAGGCAACGCCAACTATACCATCCGTGGCCTGCCGCTGGCGTCGGGCGGTTCGAAGTATATGCAGATCGAGGAAGATGGATTGCCGGTGCTCGAGTTCGGCGACATCTTCAACGCCGCCTCGGACATTTTCATCCGCGCGGACATGAACCTCGCCGCGATCGAGGCAATCCGCGGCGGTTCGGCCTCGACCTTCGCTTCCAACTCGCCAGGCGGCGTGATCAACCTCATCTCGAAAACGGGGGACAGCGAGGGCGGCTCGATCGAGGCAACGACCGGCCTCGACTATGGCGAGAAGCGCGTCGATTTCGATTATGGCACCAAGCTCAGCGACAAGCTGCGCTTCCATTTCGGCGGCTTCTATCGCAGCGGGGAAGGCCCGCGCGATATCGGCTATAACGGCTATCGCGGCGGGCAGGTGAAGTTCAACGTCACCCGCTCGTTCGATGACGGCTTCGTTCGCATCTACGGCAAGCTGCTTGACGACCGGTCACCACAATATGTGCCGGCGCCCGTCCTGATCGGCGGCACGAACGACAAGCCGACGTTCAAGAACGTCGCGAATTTCGATCCGAGCAAGGACTCGCTGCTGTCCAGCAACATCGGCACCTTCCTCTCGCTCGATCGCAACAATCTGCCGATCGCGGAGAATTTTCACGACGGCATGCACGCTGTGTCGAAGTCCGTCGGGCTGGAGGCGCAATTCAAGATCGCCGGCTTCTCCTTCACCGAACGCGCGCGCTATTCGGCCAACTCGGGCGATCTCTATCGCATGATCCCGGGGAGCATCAACGACGCCTCGGCAATCGCAGCCGGCATCGGCGGCGCGGGCGGGACGCTGAGCTACGCCACCGGCCCGAACCGGGGCCAGGTGATCGCCGATCCGGCCAACCTGAACGGCAACGGCCTACTCGCCAGCGTCTATATCGCCAAGGTCAAGCTGCACTCGCTCAACAACTTCACGAACGATCTGCGCGCCAATCGCGTGTGGAAGGTCGGTGGCGGCGATCTCACCGTCACCGCGGGCGTCTACAAGGCGATGCAGACGGTCGACATGGACTGGCTCTATTCGACCGAGATCCAGGACGTCGTCGGCGGCGGCCGGGCTTCGCTCGTCGATGTGAGCAATGCCGGCGGCACCAGGCTGACCCAGGACGGCTATGCCGCGTTCGCGATCAACAATCTCAGCCTGCTCCATCGCGCGTTCAATGTCGATTACGACATCACGGCGCCCTATGGGTCGGTCAATTATCACATCGGCAAGCTCGCGCTCGGCGCCAGCGTCCGCTACGATGTCGGCAGCGTGAACGGGACGGTTTACGGCGCCGATCTCGGCGGCGGCCGCAACGGTCTGATCGCCTATGACTTCAACAATGACGGCGTCATCTCTCAGGCAGAATCGCGCACGGCGGTTCTGCCGCTCACCCAGCCCTCGCCGGTCAATTACGACTATCACTATCTCAGCTACTCGGTCGGCATCAATTATCGCATCGCCGAGCCGCTGTCGGTGTTCGCGCGATACAGCCGCGGCGCCCGGGCCAATGCCGACAAGATTCTCTTCACCTCGGCGATCAACTACAACAGCGGCGATCTTTACGACTCCAACTCGGCCTATGACACCGTCCGTCAGCTCGAAGGCGGCGTGAAGTTCCGCCGGCCGGGCCTTGCGCTCAATCTGGTCGGCTTCCTCGCCAATTCGGAAGATCAGAACATCCAGTCGGGCTCCGGCCTCGGCACGGCGCGCACCTATCGCGCGTATGGGGCAGAGTTCGAAGGCAGCATCAGCCGCGGCCCGTTCAGCCTCAACGCCGGTGCCACCTGGACCAGGGCGAAGATCACCGAAGACCTGCTCAACCCGGCGATCACAGGGCTCCAGCCCCGCCACCAGCCGGAATTCACGCTTCAGCTCATGCCCCAGGTTGAAACCAAATGGGCCACGTTCGGCGCGAGCTCGGTCACGATCACCAAGAGCTATGCGCAAGACGTCAACCAGCTCCGCATGCCGGGCTTTACGGTGGTCAACGCCTTTGTGCAGTTCCATCCCCTGCCCAATGTGCAGCTCAGCGTGAATGCGAACAACGTGTTCAACACACTGGGGTATTTCGAGATCTCGCAGGGAACGATGCCTGCCAACGGCATTGCCTGGGGCCGCGCCGTCAATGGGCGGACCATCTCGAGCTCACTGCGTTTCTCGTTCTAAGCAGCTCTGAGGGAGAACGTCATCGGGCCATTCCCGGCAGGGGGTGGCCCGATTCCGTTGCTGCGTTTCCGGATCCGGTGGTGGTTCGGCGAACCCGCCGGTGACGCTCGGACACAAAAAAAGGGCTGCCGCTTGCGCGACAGCCCTTGAGGAAGGTGCGGGACACCTGACTTCAGGCGGCGAGCGCCGCGATCTTGTCGTTGGCGCCGGAGAGCACCACGGGCGAACCCTGGGCGCGGCGGCGCTGGAGCCAGTCCTTGAGCAGCTCCGCACAGGTATGATCGAGCGCTGCAAGCCGCGACACATCGAGCCGCACCGGCTCGCCACCCGGGATCGCCTCGAGCCGATCGGACAGCTTCGGCAGCGTGATGAACGTCGCCGATCCGGTCAGCGCGATCGTCCGTTCGCCACCGATTTCGTGTTCGTCCACCTTCAGGCGCAGGCGACGGAGGTTCGGCAGGAGTTCGAGCAGCGAGAGCGCAATGCCGACAAGCACGCCGGTCAGCAGATCCTCTGCCACCACCAGCGCGAACGTCACGCCCCAGATCGCTGCGGGCAGCACGCCGTAATTGGCGAACAGGTGGCGGACATGCTTGAGGTTGACCAGCTTCGCACCCGTCACCACCAGCACCGCGCCCAGCGCCGCCATCGGGATCTCGCGCAGCAACCACGGCAGCAGCGCGACGAAACCGAGAATCCAGACGCCGTGCAGGATCGCCGAAGCACGCGTTACGGCGCCCGCCTGAACGTTGGCCGAACTGCGGACGATAACGCCCGTCATCGGCAGCGCGCCGGCAAAGCCGCACAGCAGGTTGCCAATGCCCTGGGCACTCAGCTCACGATTGTAGTTGGTGCGAACGCCGTCGTGCATCCGGTCGACCGCAGCAGCCGACAGCAGCGTTTCGGCGCTGGCGATGAACGCGAGCGCGAAGGCCGCGACGAGCACCGACGGGTCGATCAGCCGCGCAAGAAAGCCGGTTTCGGGCGGTACCACCGCCGCCAGGATGTTCGACGGCACATCGACACGGGTGACCTCGAGGCTGAAGGCGAACGCCACCAGCGTCGCCGCAACCACGCCGACCAGCGCACCGGGCAGCAGCCGAACCGCCTTGGGCTTGTACTTGTCCCAGCCCAGCATGGTCACGATCGTGATGATGCCGAGCAGCAGCGCGAGTTCGGCAGCAGCGACGCTCGACGACAGGCCGAGCAGACGACCGGGCATCGCCGCCAGATTGTCGAGCCCGCTCGACAGCGGACGTGCATCGAACAGAACGTGATACTGGCCGACGACGATCAGCATGCCGATACCGGCAAGCATTCCGTGCACGACCGCCGGGGAAATCGCGCGGAACCAGCCGCCGACGCGAAGAAGGCCGGCAGCGACCTGGATGAGGCCGGCCAGGATCAGGATCGGTCCGAGCGCGGACAGGCCCTGTTCGCGCACCAGTTCGAACACGATCACTGCCAGTCCGGCAGCAGGACCACTTACCTGCAGCGGCGAGCCGGCGAGGAAGCCCACGACGATGCCGCCGATGATGCCGGTGACGAGCCCCTTTTCCGGGGGCACGCCCGAGGCGACGGCGATGCCCATGCAGAGCGGCATCGCCACCAGAAACACCACGATCGACGCCGTGAAATCTCTGGCAAAGGATTTGGGCTTGGGCGCCGCGGGCGTTGCCGCGGTTGCTGCGGCCTCGCTCATTCGGCGGCCTCCGCCAGCGCGAAGTCGGTCGCCAGCCGCTGGCCGGCCTTCAGCGCGACGGGCAGCGGGCGATCGGCGCGGATCGGCGAGAAGCGACCGGTCTCACCGTCAAGACCGAGCACCTGGCCGGCGCTGATGTCGACGAACCAGCCGTGAAGCGCGATTTCACCACGCGCAATCCCGGCCGCAACCGAAGGATGCGTGCGCAGATGAGCGAGCTGGACGACCACATTTTCCAGGCTGGCGGCACGAACCGACGCGCCATTCTCGAGATCGCTATAGCCATGATCGACGACGCACTTCGCGGCGTGGCTGTGGCGCAGCCAGGCCGCGACGTTGGGCATGCCGTCGAGCATTTCCGGATTCATCAGCGCCTTCATCGCGCCGCAGTCCGAATGGCCGCACACGATGATGTCGCGCACCTTGAGCGCCGACACGGCATATTCGACGGTCGATGAAACGCCACCATTCTGCGTCGCGAACGGGGGCACGATGTTGCCGGCGTTGCGGCAGACGAACAGATCGCCCGGCTGCGCCTGCATGATGTGCTCAGGCACGATGCGCGAATCGGCGCACGAGATCATCAGCGCCTTCGGGCTTTGTCCGTGCGCGGCCAGCTTCGAATAAAGCGCGCTCTGGTTCGGAAACACCTGTTTCTCGAAATCGACCACGCGTCCGATGAGTTCGTTCACGACAAGCTCCCATATACCGGCCCGCGCAATGCGGGCAGTGAAGGGTTAACCTACCGGCCGGGTTTTGCCGCACTGCGGCGCGACTGTAAGGAATTGTTTCAGAAGGCGCGGGAGGAGCGCTGGTCAGCCGCCCGGCAGCGCGATCCGGGCGCTCAGTCCCCCGCCCTCGCGGTTGCGGATCGTGAAGCGCCCGCCCTCTGCTTCCACCGCGCGTGCGACGATCGACAGGCCGAGCCCGAACCCCACCGTGTCGCGCGAACGAGCGACATCCAGCCGGACGAAGGGCTGGGTCACCCGCTCCAGTTCCTCGGCCGGTATCCCCGGCCCACGGTCCTCGACGCAAATCAGCGTCTCGTCGCTCATCTGTTCAACGCGGATGCAGGCATGCCCGGCATAATGAACGGCATTCTCGACCAGATTGTTGATCGCGCGCTTCAGCATCACCGGGCGGACCAGCCGTTCAAGGTGCGCTGGCCCGTCGTAAACCACATCGCGGCCCTGGTCGGCGTGATTGTCGGCGATCGTTGCGCAAAGCACCGCCAGATCGACGCGCGCCGGCGCTTCGTTGTCGCCCTCCCCGCCCAGAAACGCGAGCAGGGAGGCGATCATTGCCTCCATTTCGCTGATATCCGCGTCGATCGCTTGATAGACTTCGGGATCCGTCACGCCGTCGGCGCGCAGCCTGAGCCTTGCCAGCGGCGTGCGCATGTCGTGACCCACCGCCGCAAGCGCCTGCGTTCGATCGGTGATCAGGCGCTGGATACGTGATTGCATACGGTTGAATGCGCCGATCACCCGGCGCAGTTCACGCGGGCCGGCCTCGTCCACCGGCGCCACCGGCCCCGCGCCGAAACGATCGGCGGCGTCAGCCAAACGCCGCATCGGCAGCAACATCCGCCGCACCATCAGCCCGCTGATAAGGATGAGCGCCAGCGCCGGCGCGAGCGCCAGCAGCACGCGCGCGGAACCGAGGTCGGCCCGGTGAACCTGTTCCCGCGTGCGGAAATACATCCAGCTTCTATCGGGCAGCATCAGCGCCCCGACGATCAACGCATGGCGATCCTGCGACGTCAGCCGCAACCGGAGATCGGCGGTGGCGAGGCCTGGCTCCCAAAGCAGCACCTGCTCATAGATCGGGTCGAGTTCGCGCTGCGTTGCCAGCGCAGGCGGCAGCGACTCCATCCACTGCACTTCGTAGCGCGAGGTGGTCAGTTCGGTTGCGAGAGCCGGTCGCGCAGCCGGTCGCTTTTCGGCCAGCAGCTTGCGCGAAATCACCAGATGTTCGGCGAGCCGCCGCGCCTCGTCATCGCGCACCGAAAACTGGCTCGCACGCTCGTAAAGGAGCGTCGACACACCGAATTCGATCAGCACGGTCAGCAGCAGCACCGCAAAAATCTGGCCGATCAGGCCGAGCGGTGCGCGGCGAAACAGCCTCAACTGCGCGTTACCGCCACGTTCAGCGTATAGCCGACGCCGCGCACCGTCACGATCGGCGCCGCATGTCCGGCATCGGAGAGCTTTCGCCGCAGCCGGCTCACCAGCACGTCGATGCTGCGGTCCGAACTGTCGCCCAGCCGCGTGCGCGACAACTCGATCAGCCGCTCGCGCGAGATCACCCGGCCGGCATGGTCGCACAACGTCACCAGCAGGTCGAATTCGGCACCGGTCAGTTCCACCACCGCTCCCGTCGGCGACAGCAACTCGCGCCGGGGCAGGTTCACCGTCCAGCCGTCAAAGCTGATCACGCCCTGCGGCCGCTCCTCGGCGTCGCGCCCTGCCCCGCCACGACGAAGCACCGCGCGCACTCGGGCGATCAGTTCGCGCGTGCCGAACGGCTTGGGCAGATAATCGTCCGCGCCGAGTTCGAGGCCCACGACGCGATCGGTCTCGCTGCCCTTGGCCGAGATGAAGATGATCGGAACCGCACTCTTTTGGCGAATTGCGCGGCAGAGATCGATGCCGCTGGTCCCCGGCAGCATCACGTCGAGCAGCACCAGATCGACCGGGCCGTTCTCCAGCGCCAGCCACATCTCGGGCGCCGACGATGCGGGCCGCACCAGATAGCCATTTTCCTGAAGCGCGCGCGCAGTCAACGTCCGCAGCTGTGGATCGTCCTCCACAAGCACGATCGTGGGCAAGGTCAGCGCTGGTTCCCCGGCATACATGCGCACTCAACTAGGTGCGCCAACGGCCGACGTCAACGAGACTGAGGATCGCCGTCTTGCCCGGCTCGCCCACACCACGAAAACGCCGCGGCGATGGGATTCGCAGTTGCTGCTCGCCGCAGCCGGCTCACTTCACGTCGCCAGTTCTTGGAACGAACTTACGACATTTGTTCGATAATGAAGGCCACAGCATCTTTGCATGACACGAAACCCCTCGCGAGTTGAACAAATTGCGGTCAAACAGAAGAATGTCGTACTCTTGCCGAAGAGGGGGGGATTCGGCATGACGCAGCACAGCCGAAAATATTGCGATCTGGTGATGAAAGGGGGGATCACCAGCGGAATCGTCTATCCAAATGCAGCGATCGAGCTGTCGCATGAATATCGCTTCAAAAATATCGGCGGCACTTCGGCCGGGGCGATCGCTGCTGCTGCGTGCGCTGCGGCCTCGGTCGGCGACCGGCGGCAAGCGGTCGGGATGTCGCTATCGGGAGCGCCAATGCCAACGGCGTTTGAAGGGCTCAAAGCCGCCGCGGACGCACTCGCGACGGAGCATTTCATCTATCGCCTGTTTCAGCCCGCCCGCGGTCTGGCGATGCGCTATCGTGCGCTGGTGCGGCTGATCGCTGCACGCACACCCCTCGCGAAACTGGGTCATCTCCTGGTTTTTGGCGCCCCCGCCTCGCCGCTCGTGACGCTGCTGCTGCTGGTGCCGCTCGCGCTTTTGCTCGCGTTCGGCGATGTGCATGGCTGGGCGGCGTGGCTGATCGTGCCGCTTGGGATCGGTTTCATCGCGATTGCGACGATCGCTTGGTCGGGGTGGCGGATGCTCGATCTCGTCCGCGCCAATCTGCTCGGGCTTTGCACCGGACGAAGGGTGACGGGTATCGGCCGCGCATCCGCCCCCGCGCTCACCGAATGGCTGCACGATCAGCTTCAGGCGATGGCCGGCCAGCCGCCCGAGCGTCCGCTGCTCTTCAACGATCTCGCAGCCGCGCCGCGCTATCCCGGCGAGCCGGCGGGCGGCGATGCGCTGACGCTGCGGATGATCACCACCGATCTCTCGCACCAGGAGCCGCGGACCCTGCCCTTCCAGGATGCCGGCTTCTGGTTCCGCCGCGATCAGTTCGAACGACTGTTCCCAGACAGCGTCGTCGACTGGCTGACCAGCGACGAGACGCGCTGCGTCCGCCGCGACGGGCATGAATATTATCCGCTGCCGCACGGAGCGGACATGCCGGTGATCGTCGCGATGCGGATGAGCTTCAGCTATCCGATCCTCCTGTCGGCCGTGCCGCTCCACGAATCGGTGACAGCGGCGGCGAGCACGCCCGAACGTACCGCCACCCTGATGGAGGCGACCGACGCGCTGGCGAGCAGCCGCTCGTGCGAAGCCGCGCCCGGGCGCTTTCGGCCCTGCTGGTTCTCCGACGGCGGGCTCAGTAGCAACTTTCCGATCCACCTGTTCGATGCGCCGCTGCCACAATGGCCAACCTTCGCGATCAATCTCGCCGACGATGATGCAAGTCGCCCGCCGGACGCGCCGCCGGTCCATCTGCCGAACGCTGACGAGGCCGCCCCCCGCCCCCGCTATCGCTCGATCGCCGCCTCGCTCGGCCCGTTCGAAGTGTTCTCGTATCTGTGGAGCATGGTCGGCACCATGCAGAACTGGCGCGACCTGTTGCTCGCGCGCGCGCCGGGCAATCGCGAGCGCATCGTCGACGTGTTTCTCGAACCCGACGAAGGCGGGTTGAATCTCGACATGCCGGCCGCGACGCTCGGCCGGATCTCGGCGAAAGGCAGCGCGGCGGGCTCGCTCCTTCGCGACAAATTCAGGTTCGACGCGCATTACTGGGTCCGCTGGCGCACACTCGCCGCCGCCGTTCAGGCTTATGAGGTGCGCGCGGCCGCCAATGTCGATGCCCGCCCGCAGATCGCCGATTTCGTTCCGGCCTATCTGGCGGTCCAGCACGGCGTCACGCCGACGGGCATCTATCCCTTCACCGACGTGCAGCGGGCCGAGGCGGTGGCGCTCTACGAACGGCTGATCGAACAGGGCCGGCATTGGGGAACCCAAGGCGCCGGACTCGCCGCCGGCGCGCCGCAACCGGGGACACAGGTGCAGATCAGCCCGATCTATTGAGCGGCGGCGCCTCGGGCGCATCGTCACCGACGGCATGCTGGACCAGCAGCGCGAGCGCGGGCGGATCGGTCACCGTGATGCTGCGGCGATCCTGCCGGATCATCCCCTGCTGCGCCAGATAACGCAGCTCGCGAGTCACGGCCTCGCGGTGCGTGCCGATCCGCGCGGCGATCGCAGCATGGGTCGGCGCCGGATCGATCTTCGCTTCGGCGCCCGCCGCATCGGCGACGCACATCCGCAGCAGTTCGCAGTGGAGCCGGCTGCGGACGGGGAGCGCGTTGAGTTCGAACACCCGCTCGGTAAGCGCCCGGATCTGGCCTGCAAGGCGCCGCGCGAGCCAAAGCGCCGCCTCGGGGATCTCGCTTACCGCGCTGCGGAAGGCGGCGGCGTCGATCGCGACAAGCTGGCAATCGGTGAGCGCGACGACTGACGCCGATCGCGGCGCACCATCGAGCACGGCGATCTCCCCGAACATCGCGTCCTCGCCCAGATCGCGCAGGATCACCTCGCGTCCGCCGATCGAATAGAGCGTGACCTGCACCCGGCCGCGCGCGACAATATAGACGCTGTCCGAGGTCGAGCCGACAGAAAGCAGGATTCGCCCGCCCTTGGCGGTCATCACGCCGGCTGCCGGGGCCAGGCGATCGGCGAGCACTGCCGGGAAGATCCGGGCCATGACGTCTCGCGCGACGACGCTCTGCATAGAGGCTCCTGCTGGGGCTTTCGCCTTTGATGCCCCAGCCTTAGCGCGTCCCGGCCGGCGCGCAAAGCCGACCCGGCTTGCCCGATCGCCGCGCTTTCGACCATATAGGGGGGCACAGGGGGGCCGGCATGAATCGTCAGACGGGCGATGCTTCGTTGGAATCGACGGCGCGCGCGCCGGGCGAGCGACGATATCTGACCATCCTGTTCGCCGATCTTTCGGGCTCGACCGCGATCGCCAACCAGCTCGAAGCCGAGGAATATGACGAGATCCTCGCCCTGCTGCGCCGTGCGTACGAAACGGTGGTGGCGGCACATGGCGGTGCGGTCGCGCAGATCAGCGGCGACGGCATGGTCGCGATCTTCGGCCACGAACTCGCATCCGAGGATGATGCCGTCCACGCGGTCGATGCCGCAATCGAACTGCACGACCGGATTCGAACGCACAGCGCCGAGTGGGAACGCCGCGGCGTTGAACTTCGTCTCCATTCCGGCATCCATTCCGGACTGGTCTTGTTGCGCTCGGGCGACGCGCTCGGCGGCCGATACGAGCTGCCCGGCTCTGCGACCAACCTGGCGGCGCGGCTTTGCGATGCGGCGGAGGCGGATCAGATCCTGGTCAGCGACGCGACCCTCGGGCCCGAGCGTCACCGGTTCGAATTCAGTCGCCGCCCGATCACGATCAAGGGCCGGAAACTGCCCGTCCCCGCCCTGCTCGTCACGGCTCGCGCCACCGAAGTGCGCGGCCGGTACGGCGCGAGCGTGCGCAAGGGACTGACGCCGTTCGTTGGTCGTGGCCCGCAACGCACCAGGATCGGCCGCGCGCTCGCCCGTGCGATGATCGGCGGGGTCGAGGTCGTCGCGCTGTCCGGTCCGCCCGGCGTCGGCAAGACCCGGCTGGCCGACGAATGCCTTCGCGCCGCCGCGGCGCAGGGCTACGAGGTGCTGCGCGGCGAATGCGAACGCGGCGGGGCGCCGTTGCTGCCATTCGTCCAGATCGCCAAGGGTGCGGCGGACCTGCTCTCGACCCCCGTGGACGGGTTGGAAAGCGCGATCGTATCGGCTGCGCAGCATGCCCGGCTGATCCTGTTCATCGACGACTGGCATCTTGCCGATGACGCGAGCAGAGAGCTGCTCGCGCGGCTTCGCACCCGCGACGACATCGCGCTCCTGATCCTGTTGACCGTCCGCACGCCGGCGGCGCCGGTGGCTGCGGACGTCATCGAACTCACCCCGCTCGACGGGGCCCATGCCGATCGAATCGTGCAAGCCCTGGTGCCCGCCGCCGACCCGATCCTGGCGCGCGACGTGCGAGCGGCATCCGGCGGCAACCCGCTATACATCGAAGAGATTTGCCATTCGATCGAGGGGGGCAGGCACGCAGCGCAGCCGCTCCCCGCCAGCGCCTGGATCGACGCGCTGGTCCAGTCGCGGCTCCAGCAGCTCGCGGCAGACGACGCCGAATTGCTCCGCGTCGCTTCGGTCATCGGCGCCGTCGTCGATCGTTCGCTGCTGACGGCAATCGATCCCGCGGCGGCCGACGAAGCCAGGCTGGCCCGGCTGGCGGACGGGGACTTCCTGTTCCCCGGCGAACGTCCCGGCACGCTCCGGTTCAAGCACGGCATCACGCGGGACGCGATCTATCAGGCGATCGGCCTCCGCGATCGCCAGCGGCTGCACATGCGGATCGCCGAGGCGCTCACGCGAAGTTACGCCGATGATCCCGCGGCCCTGCCGGTCGAGGTGCTGGCACGCCATTATGCGCGCGCCGGGGACGATGCGATGACGGCTGATTATGCGGAGCGCGCCGGCGATCGGGCGCTGTCGCTTTCGGCCCTCGATCGCGCGCAATCGCATTACCGATCGGCACTAGCGGCGCTTGATCGCCTCCCGCCATCGGCCGAAAACGCGATCCGGTGGAGCCGCATCGCCCAGCGTTACGGGCGCGCCGGCGTCTTCGATCCCAATCACGATCAACTCGCAATCTTTCGCCGCGCGGTCGAGCGCGCCGATGAACTGGGCGACAGCGCCGCGCGGGCATGGGCCTATTACTGGCTGGGCTTCATTCACTATGGCCTGGGCGAGCCAATGGCCGCCATCGCGCACGAGGAGCAAGCGTTGCTCGCGGCGGTTGCCACGCAGGACCGCGCATTTGTGGGGCAGATCCGGGCCGTGCTCGGTCAGGCGCGCGCGGCCGCGGGCGACTATGCGGCCGGGCTGCAACTGCTCGACGAGTCGATCGCCGAACGACGGGCCAGCGGGCTCAACCGCCCGTCGTCGAGCCTTGCCTATTCGCTGTCGTGCAAAGCGCTGGCGCTTGGCGATCTCGGGCGTTTCGATGAAGCCGAAGGGCATTTCGACGAGGCGATGGCCGCCGCCGCTGGCGCACCGCGCGAAATCCAGCTTTCGGTTCGAACGCAACGGGCGGCGGTATGTCTGTGGCAGTATCGCTTCGAGGATGCGCTGGCACTCGCGGAGCAAAGCGCCGAGCTGTCACAGCTGGTCGGCAGCCGCTATTCGCTGGCGATGAGCCGCGCGATGACCGCCTATGCCCAGTGGGCGGTCGATCCCGCATTCGACCCCGCACCGGTGCTGAACGATACGCTCAACTGGCTGGCGCAGAATGGCCGTCACCAGTTCATCTCGCTGGCCTATGGCTGGCTTGCCGATGTTTCCGCCGCCGCAGGTCGGATCGCGGAAACCCGCCACGCCGCCGCTGGCGCCTTGCGGCGCGGTTACCGGCGCGATCGGCTGGGCGAGGCGATGGCGTTGCGGGCGCTTGCGCGGATCGCTCCGATCGGTGGGACGCGCCGCCCCGCCGGGCACTGGCTCGACAGGGCGGATCGCGCTGCACAAGAGCGTGGCGCCGTTCACGATCTTGCGGTCAACGGCTGGTTCCGGGCAGCGCTTACGCCGACTCCGCCGCCCGATGCACAGGGCAGCCCTTGTCAAGGTTCGCAGGCGATGCTGGCGCTTTCGATGCGACCGGCGGCGTCGGTCCGGCTCCCCCCGTTACCGGTGCCGGCGGACTCAGCTTGACGAGCAGCGGCGCGGGCAGCGCCTCGATCCGGCCCGCCTCGAACAGCCCGCTGACCAGACCGAGCATCGTTCCCATCGCCGCCTTGTAGGCGGGGCAGGCGTGGAGCGGGAACGTCACGCCACCGCCGCTTGCCTGCCGCTCGCCGCCGAAGATCGGGCAGATGTCAAGAACGCCCGAGGCCGCATCTTCCGACATCGCCGAGACGATGCTGATGAACACGCGCTCGCCCTTCTTCACGGGCACGCCGCCGAGCATATGATCCCTGGTCGCCGTGCGCCACAGCATGTCGGGCGACGGGCGCTTCTGCATGGTGAGCGCCAGCGGCTTCCACAGCGCCGCCTTGGCACGCTGGTAAGGGGAAAGATCGCGCTGGGCGAGCAGCTCATCCTGAACGCGCCACAGCGTCTTTTCCTCGAGCCAGTCGTAGAATGCCCAGCGCAGGCTGCCATCGGCCGGCGGCAGGAAGCCGGTCATCACGCCGATCAGCGTGCGTGCCAGCTCATCGTCGTCGGTGAAGATTTCCGCCATCGCCTTGGCCAGCCGCGCCTGCGGCACCCTGCCCTGCCGCCGCAGCGCCTGGAAATGATCGCGGACCGCCGCGCGCAGCCCCTGGCCATGCGCCTGGCCATAGGCCTGAACGCGCGGATGCGGATCGGGATAGAAGCAGTAGCGGGACGGCGACATGTAATCGCCGGGGCAGTGCGGCACCCGCTCGCCCGCGCCACTGCCGATCGGCGCCCAGCCCCAGCCGCCGGCCAGCACATGCGGCACGTCGAACCGGTCGAGCGCATGTTCGTGGAACTGCGGGACGGGAAAACCGTCGGGCACGCCGAACCACGCATTGCACACGCCCGCCAGCACGTGATTGATGAAGTCGCGGCGCAGGTCCAGCTCGACCCCGCCCTCGAACGCGCCGTCCATCTCCTTGCGGACGAAGCCAAGCCACTGGTCGGTGATCATGCGCGAGATGTTGAACGCCTCTTCCTCGCTGATCTCGAAGATCGCGGCGTTCACCCGGTCCGCCTTTTCGTGATATTCGGGGGACTCGTCCATCCCGAGGAAGATTTCGCCGAAGGACTGGCGCATCCGATCCATCTGTCCCGACATCGAATAGACGCCGTCGGGATCGTTATAGACGTGCATTACCAGATCGCGGCTGCCGACAAGAACCACCTCGTCCGGTGACGCGACCTCGTTGCACATGCCATAGGGCGCGCGGATCACCCCGCCATGATCGGCGCGGATCGCCGCCCACAGCCCGCGTGCCTCGTCCTTCTCGCCCGGATCCTTCGCGGCGAAGTCCTCGATCTCGATCTTCCAGCGCTCGGCCGCTTCGCCGCGCTGATCGGGCGAGCCCGCCGCCAGTTCCTGCAGCTGCGCGATCCTGCGGCGCCCCGCCGCCAGCGAGACCTGTTCCCGCGCATTCGCCCTCGCGCCCTCGTCGCGATAGCCCGGATTGTCGGCGATGTAGCGGATCGCCGCCATCGACGGCACGAACAGATAGGCGCCCCATTCGAGCGTCACGAACGTCTCGGGCGTCACCCGGCGGGTGCGCGCGCCATCGGCAAAAGCGAACACCGATGGCCCCTCCGCCGGCGGCAGTCCCATGATCGGATCATTCTGCCACGACGCCACATCGGTAGGATTGCCGCCATTCACCCAGCGCTGGATGGTCTCGTACTGCTCGCACAGATTGGCGTTGTAGCACATGAACATGATGCCGCGCTCGGCGTCGGGATCATCGTCATAAAGCGGGCCATAGCTCATGCCGCGCCGGAGGATGCGCGGCGACGGCAGATTGCTCGCATCCTGTGCCTCGCGCCGCGGATTGACCCGCCGAATGTGCGCCTGGAGCGGGCATCGCAGCCCCTTGGGATCGTCGTCATAGTCGAAATTGTTGCCGCGCGCGCCGAGGCCGGGATTCGCAAGCGGCGTCCCATCCGGATACCGCCCCATCATCTTGCCCATCAGCGACTGTTCGGACGAGGCCCGGCCGGCCTCCACCTGTTCGCGGACGAAGGCGCGAAAGGCCGCGACATCCTGGCGAAGCTTGCGCACGACCAGGAACGTGCCGTTGTCCAGCACGGCGCTGGGCGTGGGCGGCGCATCGGTCCGGCTGTTCGAATAGCCCCAGAACAGATCGCCCAGCGGCAGCGCCTTGGCATCGGCGTTGGCATCGGTGGCATAATGCGGCTGGCTGATCCCGTCGGCATAGCCGAAATGCTCGTTGCCCGTGCCACCGGCGGTGCGCGACATCGGCTGCACCGACAGCAGGCGCACGCCGTTCTCGGCACCCAGCGTGGCGACCTTGACGATTTCGGCATGCAGCGGATGGGTCGCATCGCCGACGCGATACTCGCCCTTGTGGCGATGGGTGCTGCGAAGCTGGACGACGATGTCGATCTCGCTCATCTCGACCACCGGCATCGGCTTCGGCCCCGCGTCCCCCGCAGGCCAGTTTCGCGCCGGCAACCGCCAGCGCCGGGGATGATGCTCGCGCAGGTCGCCGAGCAGGCCGGAGCGCTCCTCCATCCCCTCGCGGAATTCCTGCGGGAACCGGGCGAGATCGTCGTCGGACAGGCCGATATTGACGAGGCCGTGACGGGTGAACGCCAGGTTGGTGCAGAGCGTATCGTCGTCAGGGTCCGCCGTCGCTTCGCTCTCGACCGGCAGTTGCGCAACGAAGCGCCGCGCCGCCGCCGGGTCGGTGATCCGCATCATCAGCAATGCGCCATGCTGCACCGGGCGCTTGCCGCGGCCATAGCTGTGGATGATACCCCCCTGCACATCCTTGGGCTGATAGCCGAGGCGCGGCACATGCCCGTTCGCCAGATCCGGTGCGCCCGGCTGCGCCAGCCATTGCAGTTGCTCGTGCACCGCCAATTGATGCACCGGCGCCAGCGCCTGGGTGTTCCAGCCCTTGAGCAGATGCTGGGCGGCCCATAGCAGATAGCGGCCATCCCCCTCGCGGTGATCGGGCGGATAGACGTCGGTGAGCCGGTACAGCGCAACCAGCGCCTCGACGCCGAGCCGGTCGCTTTCCAGCTTGGTTTCCGGCGATTCGCGAAGCCGCCGGGCCGCAGCCTCGGCATCCTCCACCGTCACCCCGGTCGCCCTTACCCGCTTGTTCGCCTCGCGCTCGAGCCGCTCGATCTGCAGCGCATACTGCACATCGTCGACGCTGTGGCCGCTCGCCGAATAGAAGAAGTTGCTGTCAACCTGGCTGTCGCGCACCCATTTCAGATAGTCGGGAAAGCCGTGCTCGGTGGCGGTGACATAGCCTTCGCAATTGCAGAAGATCAGATCGAGCAACGGCCCCAGCGGGTTCCAGATCAGCCGCATATAGGGCTCGAACGGCCGGTCGAACGTTGCCGCGAGCAGCACGCGCTTGGGCTCGGTATCGAGAATGGCGATGCGATAGTCGAGCAGCGAGTGTATCCGCGCCGAGGTGTCGACGAATGGCTGGCGCAGCGAATGCTCCCGCGCCGTCGCGCGCAGCTTGAACAACCCTTTCAGCACCATGCGCAGCCGCGATTCGAACGTCACGCTTTCGAACGAGTCGACGAACCCCCGGCGGATCGGTGCCGTGAGCGTCAGATCGCTCACCGATTCCAGATGCTTGCTACTGATCAGCTTGTTCACAGCCACTTCCCCCGCCGTTGCGCCAGCCGAACGGCCCGCTCCCCGGCTGCCAATGTGCATGAACGGTGCCGAAACATTCTGTGAGTTTTCGCACTTCGCGGCGGCGCCACCGCTTGGTGTGCGAAAACTCACAGCGCGCGTGTGCGCTACGTCACCGCCCTATTGCGAGGTCGGGCGCAAGGCGGTGGAAGATCAAGGGGTTCACAGATGTCCGCGATACCGTCCCACCCATCGCTTCCGATACCGACGCGCCGGACACGCCCGCCAGCGCGCCGCAATGGCAATAGCGTGGGCGTTTCGCCCGCGCCGCACCGCCCGGCGGGTGCCCGGCAACTGGCCGACGCGCTCGATTCGCTGTCGACGGCCGTGGTCGAGGCGACGGGGAGCTGGGCCTTCCTGGCGTCGGAGCGCATCCAGCTGATCGATGCCGCCCACAAGCTCGCCTGGCTGTTGTTGCGCGTCCACCGCAACGAGGCGCAGATCGCCCGCCATCCCAGCACCGCCGCCGCCGCACTCGCCACCGTCGGCGCCACGCACAAGATCCTAGCGGTCACCCGTCTTGGCGACGGCCAGGAGGCGCTGTCGGATCTGTTCGACCTGACGCATCAGGTCGACGAACTGCTCCCTGAATCGGCGCGGATCTTTCAATAATCGCCTGGGCATGCGCCGCCGGAACTGACCCGGCGGCGCTCCCCCGGAACTTAGAACTTCACCTGCGCGGAGACGGTGAACGAACGGCCGCGCGGATCGGCGACACGCGGCTCCCACGAGCTTCCCGCGCCGGTATTGCCGTCATAGGTAATCGCGAAGGGCGGATCGGTGTCGAACAGGTTCCGCACCCCCAGCGATAGCGTATAACCCGGCGCCAGACCCGTATAGGTCACCGCCAGATTGTAGATGATGTAATCATCGACCCGTTCGTTGTAGCCGGGCCGCGTCACGGTGCCCGCCTCGATGCCAGGCAGCGCATAGTTCTTGTAGCCCGACCGGAAGATCTGCGTCAGCGAGACGAGCACATCATCGGTGGAATAGCTGATGAACGCATTGTGCTTCCAGCGATTGCCGAGATCGCCGGCAAAGGTGAACCGGCCGATCAGGCTGGGGCCATAGGCCGAATCCGCCGTCAGCTTCTCGCGCTTCTTGAGCAGCAGCGTCCCGTCCAGGCCCGCGGCCAGCCGCCCGCCCAGCGCCGCCATGCCGGCGCGCGCCGAAAATTCGAGGCCCTGTGTCCGCCGCGAACCCGCATTCACCCAGCGGTCGTCGATCGTCACGATTTCCTGCGTCACCGGATCGCGGATGAAATTGTCCTCGAACAGCGAGGCGTTCTCGATCAGCTGGCGCAGCGTCAGCAGCTGGATCGTGTTGTCGACCGCGATCGACCACCAGTCGACCGACAGGCTGATGTCGCGCGTCGGCTGGAACACACCGCCGATGCTGAACTGCTTTGCGGTCTCCGGCCCCAGATTGGCGTTGCCGCCGGTCCAGATATTGGGCCGGATGAACGCGCAATTCGGATCGGTGGCGCTCGCTACCCCGCTCGGGCAACGAATGGGATCGACCAGGTCGCTGCCCGAATAGGGCGATTCGGTCACGCCGTTGAAAATCTGGTTGAAGGTCGGCACGCGGAAGCCGGTGTTATACGAACCGCGGAACATGAACTGGTCGATCGGCCGATACTTCACCGAAATCTTCGGATTGGTCGTCGTGCCGAACCCGGTATAATCGTCGATGCGCACCGCGCCGGTCACGTCCAGCCCCGGCAGCAACGGCACCAGCATTTCGGCATAGGCGGCCTTCACCGTGCGGTTCTTCTCGCGCAGCGCGTTCACATTGTCGAACGCGGCAAGGAAAATCACCGGCGCATCGGCAGCTGCCGCGTCGGAGCCGTTGAAGGTATAGGTTTCCCGGCGATAGTCGACGCCCACCGCCAGCTGGACATCGCCGCCCGGCAGCCGGAACAGCGATCCCGCGATCGACGCATCGGCCTGCTTCACCGAATAGCGGCCGCCATAAAGCGTCACGCCCTCGGCCGAAATCGCCTCAAGCCCGTCGAGCGCGGCCTGGCTCTGATCGAGCGAGAACGGATTGAGGATGCCGCTGTTAAGCAGGCCGAACAGGCCGGGTGCGCTCGCGCCCGGCGCCGTCGGTGCCAACGGGTCGGGCGTGCCGTTGCTCAGCGTGCCGCGATAATAATAGCCCGAACCGAGCAACGATTCGGACTCGCTTCGCGCATAGGACGCACCGGCGTGATAGTTCCAGTTCGCGAACAGCGGCCCCTCTGCATTCAGCGCCGCGCGGAACGTCTTGGTTTCGGTTTTATACTCGCGCGGTCCGCACGCGATGCAGCGCCAGCGATAGGCGATCGGCTTGCCGTAATTGGCCTGGATGCCGGCATTGGGAAAAGCCGAGATCAGCGCATTGTAAAGCGCGTTATAGGTATCCGCCGTCAGGTCGTTGAGCGGATAGGCGACCGGTAGGTTCGACGTATTTCCCGAAATCTGTGCGTTGGAGAAGATCTTGGCGGAGTTGGCATCGGATCCGGTGAGCTCCAGCGACACCTCGTGCGCGCCGCCAACGCGGACGACGCCGCGCGCATAATAAGTGAGCGTCTCCAGCGGCTGCTGGATCACCGCCGCGCGGCCGGTATCCCAGGCGCAGGCATATTGATTGTTCGGCGCATTCCATAGCTGCTCGTCATAGGCCATGCCGCCGTCCATCGAATCGCAACCCGCACCGCCGGGGAGATCGAGGATGTTGATGCCGCCGGATGCCTTGGCCCCGTTGGTGCCCAGGCCCGGCAACGCAGTGGCACCGCTGCTGCCGCCCAACAGCGTCCCGCTCGCATAGCCGCCATTGGCGTTGGGATTGAGCGGAAACATCGTCGCGATCGGCGTGCCGCGCGTATCGATCGACAGGCCCCGCTCCGGCTGGTTGCCGTTGACGAAATCGCGATCCGAGCCGCGCAGGATCTTGTTCCAGCTATAAGAGACGGCACCCATGATGTTGAAGCCGTCCTTGTCGAGATCGCCGAAACCGGTCGTGCCCGACAGGCGATAGATATTGCCCCCGCCTTGTTCGGTGACATCGGTGAATCCCTGGAGCGACAGCCCCTTGAAATCCTTCTTGGTGATGAAGTTGATCACGCCGCCGATCGCATCGGTGCCGTAGATCGCGGACGCGCCGTCCTTCAGCACTTCCACCCGGTCGATCGCCGCAAAGGGGATCTGGTTGACGTCGACCGCAGCGCCGGACAGGCCGTGCGCCGCCACACGGCGTCCGTTGAGCAGCACCAGCGTCGCCGCGCTGCCCTGCCCGCGCAGATTGGCGGCCGACAGGCCGTTGGTGCCACGCTGCGCGCCCGAGGTGACATCGGCATTCGACGCCAGATTGTCCGCGCCCGAGCCGTTGGCGGTCAGGAACATGATCAGCTGCTCGGGGCTGGAAATGCCGTTGCGCTCGATTTCCTGGGTGCTGATGATCTGCAGCGGCAGCGCCGAATTGTTCGGATCCTGCTTGATGCGCGATCCGGTCACCAGGATTTCGCCCGGCGCGTCCCGATCCGACCGCGCCTCGCTTGCGGGAATCTCCACGCCAGTCGGGGTCGCGGCCTCCTGCGTCTCGGCGCTGTCGCCGGCAACCTGTGCCGCAGCGGGCGACATCGCCATCAGCCCACAGAATGCCGTGCTGGACACCAGCGCCAGCCTGAAGACCTTACCGTCCATCATTTCGTTTCCCCCCACAGATCCGCCGCCCGTTGCGAACCGCAACATTAGGTAACAAGAATGTTGCGGCGCGCCATAGTTTCTGTTTCCGAATCCATAACGTACCGGCATCATGCGTGACACGGATGCAACACAAGCGTCACGGGCGGGGATTGACGGATGCGCCCGCCCGGACGAGCCTGACCGCTTGGCTGGCCGGTTGGGGGATCTGTTTTGGCGGCGGTTTTAAGCGTTGCGGATGGTACAAGGCCGCCCGGGGGCGGCGCGGATGCGCCGATCAGGCCGGGGGTCGGTCGCCTCGCCCTCTATCTCCTGCTCGGCTTCGCCGCCGGTCTGCCCTTCTACATGTTCAACGCGGTGCTGCTGCTGCGCCTCGCCAAGCATGGCGTCGATATCGTCACGATCGGCTATTTCGCCTGGGTGGCGCTGCTTCCCACGTTCAAGTTCGCCTGGGCGCCACTGCTCGATCGGTATGACGTGCCGGGCTTTGGCCGTTTCTGGGGAAAACGGCGCGGATGGATCATGCTCGCCCAGCTCGGCATCGTCAGCGCGATGACGGCGATGGCGTTCACCGCCGCCGACTCCAACCTGCCGGTCACCGCGCTGTTCGCGGTGCTGCTCGCCTTCTGGACGACCACGCTGGAGGTGGCGGCCGACGCATGGCGGATCGAGCTCGCGCCCACCGCCGAACAGCAGGGGCCATTGGTCGCAGCCAATCTTTGGGGATATCGCAGCGCGATGGTCGCCGCCGGCAGCGGCGCGATCTACATCGCAGCCAAGAGCGACTGGACGATCGCCTATCTCGTCATTGCCGCCGCTGCCTTCCTCCCCTTCCCCATCCTCGCCGCAATGCGCCCGGACGCGGGGCATGGCGGTGGGCGCGGCGCGGCCCTGGTTACCGGCATTCTCGCGAGCATCGTCCTGCTGCTCGCGGTCACCATCGCAACGGCAGCGGTGGGCGCGGGGCTCCTCGCGGGGCTCGGCTCGCTGGGCCTCGATAACCCGGATCGCGTCAAATACTGGGTGTTCGCGGTGGCGTTGCTGCCGTTCCTGGCGATCGGCGCGGCCGTGCCGTGGCTGCGCGGCCTCGGGCCATCGGCGCCCGCCCGGCGATCGGCGGCAATCGGGCCCTATGTCGATATCGCCTGGCGCTATGGCTTTGCGGTGATCCCGATCCTGTTGTTCGTTTCCGTCTATCGGATGGGCGATGTGATGGCGCTGACGCTGTCGCACCCGTTGTTCAATGCGCTCGGCTACAGTCTCGAAGCGATCAGCGTCGCCGACGGCGCCGTCGCGCTGATTTCCAGCATGCTCGGCGTCGCGCTGGGCGGATGGCTGGCGGCGCGCGCGCCGATGGGGCGGGCCCTTGTGATCGGCGCGGTGATGTCCGCGCTCAGCAACTGGATCTTCGCCTGGCTTGCGCATCAGGCGCCCGGCGGACCGATCCTGATGACGATCGGCGGCCTTGCCGTTTCACAGGGCGATTTCGACCTGTATCTGGCGATGGCGGTCGATCAGTTCGGCCATGGCTTCGAAGGCGCGGTGTTCGTCGTCTATCTGTCGATGCTGGTGAACCCGCGCTTTCCGGGTGCGCAATATGCGCTGCTGTCGGGGCTCGCCTTTCTGTTGCCGCGCCTGCTCGCCGGCCTTTCGGGCAGCTTTCAGCAGGCGATCGGCTATGACGGGTTCTTCATCATGGCGGGCACGATGAGCGTTGCCGCGCTAGTGTTCCTGCCGTTCATCCTGCGGGCGTCGCCGCGTGCCGACGATCTGGCGGTGGAGCCATGATGATCGACGCGGCGTTCGAACCTGCCGGGCAGGCAGTGGCCGCCGGGCGGATACCCGGCGCGACGCTGGGCATCGTCGCCGCCGATGGCAGGCGCTGGGTGCGCCATGCGGGCATGGCCAGGCTGCTGCCGACACCGGCACCGCTTACCCGCGATCACTGGTTCGATCTTGCATCGGTCTCGAAGGTGATTGCGACGACGACGATGATCCTGCGGCTGGCCGATCAGGGGCTGCTCGATCTCGATGCGCCGCTGACAAGCGCGATTCCTGATCTCCGCCAATATGACGTTGCCGGCGCCTATGAACGAACGCTCAGTTTCCGCGACTGCCTGACCCACCGCACCAGGCTTCCTGCGGTCGAGCCGATCTATACCTATGGCGACGATCCCGCGCGGCTTCGTGCCTTCGTTTTGCAACGGCAGTGGGCGCAGACCGATACGCCCGTCTATTCGGACATCAACTTCATCCTGCTGGGCATCGCGATCGAACGCATCACCGGGCGCCCGCTCGGCGATTGGCCGCTCGGGGACGGGCTGCGCTACGGCCCGATCGAGGGATTGCCGGTCGTCGCGACCGAGCATTGCCAGTGGCGCGGCCGCGTTTTGGAGGGCGAAGTCCATGACGAGAATTGCGCCGCGATGGGCGGGCAGACGGGGCATGCCGGCCTGTTCGGCACGATCGACGGCGTGCTCGACTTCGCGCGCGGCCTGCTCGATGGCAGCGGCGCGAGTGCGGCGATGCTGGGCGCGATCCGCGCCCGCCAGAACGGCGATCGCACCTGCGGCTGGGAACGGCGGTTCGATGGCTGGTCCGGCGGGCCCGCCTGCTCCGACGAAACGATCGGGCACACGGGCTTTACGGGGACGGGTCTCTGGATCGATTTCGAACGGGGGATTGGCTGGGCGCTGCTGACCAACCGGGTTCATCCCAGCCGCCATGCCGATAGCGGCATCTTCGCGCTTCGGCCGGCGACCGGCGATGCCGTCATCGCGGCGTGGGACCGACTGGACTAAGGGGCCGATCAGCCCCGCCAGTCGACCCAGTTGCCATAGGGGTGGCAGATACCGAGCACGCGGCGGTCTTCACCGCCAGGGAAATAGCTGAGCGACAGCCGCACCTCGCTGCGCGTCGGCGTCCATTCGAAGCCGACCCATGCCAGCGGGCGTTCGGACGTTGCTGCACGGGCGGCCTCGTGAATCGTGTCGGTCACGATCTCGCGGGCGGCGGCGGGCAGATATTGCAGCACCATCGAATGCATCACCACCCGGCACACGCCTGCCGGCTGCGGCAAGGCGAGCTGCGCGGGCAGCCAGGCAGTGGCATCGCCGCAATCGACCTCCGGCGGGAAACGCCGCGCCATCGCCAGTGCCCTGTCCAGTCTCGCGAGCCGCAGCGGCTGGTCGGCCCAGATATAGGCCATCAGCCGTTCGCAGGTGGCCGGATCGGTGGGATCGAGCGGGTTGAGGTCGACCCCGCAGGCGCCGACGACCTCGAGCGTCCCTTGCTCCGGCGCCTTGCCGCGCCATTCGGGCGCGACGATCACGTCCGAAGCGGGGTCGCCCAGCTTCACGCCGCCCAGATCATAGGCATAGCGGCCGAGATTGAGGTTCAGCCCGGCGCTCGATCCCAGCTCCAGCAGTTCGAACGGCATGCCGAAGCGGCGATGCACCTGCATCAGCGCCGCAACGATCGACGCCGCGCGCCCCACTTCGTTGGTCTGCGGCGTCCGGCAAAGGAAGCGCGCGATGAACGAATCCTCCCTGGCCAGCGCCTCGCCCACAGCCTCGTCGAAATCGGTATGTTCGCCGCGATACAGCGCAGCGAGCAGCGCCGGAGTGCCGCGGCGGGCCAGGAGATGCAGCGCAGCGTTGAACCGCATCGCGAGCGCCGAGGCCGCCGGATCGGTGGGCCAGCCCATGATCGTCGCCTCGGTCCGCGACCCCCGCCGCAGCTGACGGTGCCCGGCATCCAGCACTTCCGCGATGAAGGGCGAACCGAGATCGCGCGCGAACCGTGCCTGTCGTGCAAGCTCCCCCGCGCCGAGGCGCGGCATCGGCATGTTCATCTACGCATCCCCAATTACTCATTCCGTGCAGGGCGGCTCCGCTCCGTGTCGATCAGCATGACCGGGCCGCCCTGAAGTCGTCATGACGGCCTAGAAGGACTGCCAGTCTTCCGAGGCATCATTGTTCCGCACGAGCGCCGAGACGGCTGCGGCTGGAAGCGGCTTTACATGGCCGTCGAACCGGGCCGGCGACATGCGCGGCGCAGCTGCCGAATGGCCGACCTTGAACTGGCTGGCCTGTTCGGAGAGCACCGTGACTTCGCTCGCCAGGTTGCGCGCCGCGGCGGAGGTCTGCTCCACCATTGCCGCGTTCTGCTGGGTTGACTGGTCCATCGCGCCGAGTGCGGCGCTGATTTCGGTGACGGCGCTCGACTGGGCCTGGTTGTCAGCCGCCATGTTGCCGAGCAGCTCGTTCACTTCGCCCACGCCGGCCGAGATGTCCGCCAGTGCGCCGTCGACGCGCTGCACCGCCTGGACGGCCGTGACGATATCGGTCTGGGTTGCCGTCAGCTGATCGCGGGCGCGACCGGCTTCTTCCTCGGCGCGCATCGCCAGTGCCGAAACCAGATCGGCGACCACCGCGAAGCCACGGCCGGCCTCGCCCGCACGACCGGCCTCGACGGCGGCGTTCATGGCCAGAACGCGCGTCTGGAACGCGATCTTGTCCAGGCCTTCGATCACGCTGTCGATGCCCTTGGCACTATCGGAGACACGGCCCATTGCCTGCACGGCCTCGTCAGCGGTCGAGCGGCCGTTGGTGACGGTGGCGACGGTGCCGTTGGCACGCTCCACCGTGCGCCCGGCGGCGGTCGCCGTCGCCTTGAGGCGGCCGTCCATCTGGGTAACGGCGGCCGATGTCTGTTCAAGGCTCGCCGCGTTTGCTTCGGTCCGGCGTGCCAGATCCTCGGCGGCCTGGGCGATCTCGCTCGAACCGGTGCGGATCGACGCCGTGGCTTCGAGCACGGAGGCGATCAGGGTGCGAAGTGCAGACACCGCCGCGTTGAAGTTGGTCTTCACGACGCTGTACTCGCCGGGGAACTCCGCCGTGATCTCGGCGGTGAGGTTACCCTGCGCGAGTTCGTGGAGGTGCGACGACACCGTCTCGACGACGAGCTTCTGCGCGGCTTCCGCCTTGGCGTTGGCCGCATCGGCCGCTTCCTTGGCGATGGCGTTGTCGCGGAACACGAGCACGGCGCGCGCCATGTCGCCCAGTTCGTCGCCACGGGCCGTGGCGGGAACGTCGACATGGTTCCGGCCGGCGGCGAGGTCCGCCATCGTCCGGGTGAGCGCGGTGATCGGCTGCGCGATTGCGCGGCTTAGCGCCAGGGCGAGCGCGATGGCGACGCCGATCAGCGCGACCGCGCCGACGATCAGCACGGTGCGCGCGGAGGTAATGGCGGTCTCCTGGCGCGCCGAGTTGTTTTCAATCTTTTCGACCTGCGCATCGCGAATGCTGCGGAGCGGCAGCACGGCGGCGGAGACCAGCACGGACTTGCCCGCGTTGCGGACCTCTTCCTGCGCCTGTTCGCGACGGCCGGCCTTGACCTCCTTGATCAGGCGATCGCCCCATTTTTCGCGCCAGGCGAGCGTTTCCTCACGCGATTTGCGAAGCGCGTCGAGCAGCTCGGGCTCGGTCAGCAGCTTTTCGAGTTCGACGGCCGTTTCGTCATACTCGCTACGGCCCTCGTCGTACGACTTCAGGTACGACGTGTCTCCGGTCACGAGGAAGCCGCGAAGCTGGCTGTTCTGCCGGAGCAGCGCCGTTTCGAGGGTCAGCGTCTTGGCGTGGACCGACTGGCTGAGATTGTTCAGATCCGTCGTCGACCTGATGGACGTGATATTCACGAAAAAGACGATCATGACGATCGCTGCAGACGCGCAGATCAACAGGAACGACAAACCGAGCTTCCTCGGAATTTTCATCGATGCGATCATCATTTCTCGTCTTTCTCGTCCATCATGATGGCTACGGACATGTCGCGGCCCTTTGTTTTTTGCTGCCCTGACGCCCTTCCGGATGAAGCGCGCACCAAGGGTGAATCAGCGAGTGCTGATCTCTTCGGCTTTTGTTCGACCCAATGCTGATCGAGCCCGCATCATTCCGCGCGCTATTGCAGCCAGCTGCCAAGGGGCTGGCGGCGGCAATGATGCAGGAGTGTCGGCGAGTTGCATTGCGAGCCCAATTCCCGATCCTTAGTTTTCAGCTACTTTATAGGACCGTTTATGCGCGCCCGGACGCACAGTTGGTAAAGCAGGGCCTAGGGATTTGCCCCTAGTCATGAAGAGTATCCTTCAAGCGCGCGAGTTTGTTGGGATCATTTGGCAACGATAGCTATTCGCCCTGGCGCACGAACCGGCGTTACGGGGCTGGCGAGAGCCCATCGCAATCCGCAAAGCCGAATGACGACGGGCCTTGCGGCAACGCGCGCCTCAGCCGAAACTTGACCGCGAGGCTGGCATCCTCGAACGGCTGTTACGGGCAATCGGCCCGATCCGCTCGTACCGGGGAGCAATTTGGTGAGCGATATCGGCCTGACGGAACTCGGAACGCTGCTGATCGTCGCGTCGCTGGTGGCGATGCTGTCCCGCCGCATCGGCCTGCCCTACACGGCCGGTCTGGTCCTTGCCGGAATCGCGCTTGCGTTTCTGCCGGTGGGCGCGGACCTGCCGCTCTCACGCGAACTGATCTTCAACGTCTTCCTGCCGCCGTTGATCTTTGAAGCGGCGCTGCAGATGCCGTGGCACCGCTTCCGTGAACAGATGCCGCTGACGGTGGTGCTGGCCTTTGCCGGCGTGGCGATATCAGCGGCGGTCGTCACCGCAGGTATGCACGTCCTCCTAGGCTGGACCTGGCTGGGTGCAGCGTTTTTCGGGGTGCTGATCGCGGCGACCGACCCGGTATCGGTGATCGCCGCCTTCAAGGAGATGCGCGCCGAACCTCGTCTCAGCATGGTGGTCGAATCCGAAAGCCTGCTCAACGACGGCGTCGCTGCGGTCGGTTTCGCGATCTTGATCTCGCTCGCGGATGGCGGCGGCCTCACCGTGCCCGACGTGGCGATCTCGCTGCTCTGGACCGTATTGGGCGGCATTGCGATCGGCGGCGGCGTGGCGTTTCTGGTGCTCACTATCGCCGGCCGCACCACGGACCATCTCGTCGAAGTGACGCTGACCACGGTCATCGCCTGGTCGAGCTTCCTGCTGGCCGAACATGTCGGGGCATCGGGCGTGTTCGCTGCATTGGCGGCGGGCATCATCGTCGGGGCGATCGGGCCGAAGGGCTCGATCTCGACGGCGGGCCGCCAGCATGTGCAGGACTTCTGGGAATATGCTGCATTCCTGGCGAACTCGTGCCTGTTCCTACTGATCGGCAGCCATGAGGCGCATCAGCCGATCGCTCTCGTCAGCGGTGCGCTGGCGGCCGGCATCGTCCTGACGCTGATCGGTCGTGCGGCAGCCGTCTATCCGCTCGCCGCCTTATTCGGCGCGTCGCACCTCCGGCTCCCTGGCGCCTATCAGCACGTTCTGGTCTGGGGCGGGCTGCGCGGCGCAGTCGGGCTGGCACTTGCCCTCGCCGTGCCTGCTGCCGTGATCGAGCGCGACCAGATCGTCGTTGTGACGTTCGGTGTCGTCGCCTTCTCGATCT
Organism: Sphingomonas sp. RS6; assembly: GCF_054489705.1. Lineage (NCBI taxonomy): Bacteria > Pseudomonadati > Pseudomonadota > Alphaproteobacteria > Sphingomonadales > Sphingomonadaceae > Sphingomonas > Sphingomonas sp. RS6. Next base: position 164,854 of record NZ_JBTMWM010000006.1, on the reverse strand, counting down.
TCGCGCAGGGACTGACCATGCCTCCCCTGCTGCGCCGCTGGAAACTGACGGGCGCACAAGACGCCGGCCACTAATATTTCCAATGCCGTAGACGCCGGTTGTGCATCCGGCGCCGCTGCGGCAGACGTGCCCGATGAGCCAGCCCCTGCTCAGTACCGCTGTTCTGCTCGGCGCGCTGATTCTCTTCGTTTCGGAAAGGGTTCGCCACGATCTTGTGGCACTGCTCGCACTGCTCGCCTGCGTGCTGCTGGGTCTCACCGCGCCGAGCGAAGTGTTCGACGGTTTTGCGGACCCGGCGGTGATCGCGGTGGCGGCAATCCTGGTTGTGGGTCGCGCGATTGAGCTGTCCGGCGTCGCCGCCAGCCTGTCCCGCATCATCATTCCCAGGCGCGCCGGCTTCTCGTTCCGGCTGGCGATGCTGCTTGCTGTCGGCGCCTTTCTTTCGGCGTTCATGAACAACATCGCGGCACTGGTCGTGACGATGCCTATCGCGGCGGAAATCGCCCGCGATGCGAAGCGTCCGGCAGCCGCAACACTGATGCCGCTGGCGTTCGCGACGATCCTGGGCGGCATGACGACGCTGATCGGCACGCCCGCAAACCTGATCCTGTCCTCGGTTCGCGAGAAGGAACTCGGCCAAGGCTTCGGCTTTTTCCAGATGACCCCCGTCGGCGTCGCGGTGTCCGCGGTCGGTCTGTTGTACCTGGCGCTGATCGGCTGGCGGTTGCTGCCCGTTCGCCGGGGCGTCGACCGGCCCGCACGCCCGCCCTGGCGCGTCTATGAGTTGACCGCGCCCGAAGCGCTGGCGCCGGAGACATTGTTGCCGCGCCTCCGACGCGCCGAGGTTCGGCTGCTGGCAATGTTTCGCGAGGGCAGACGCATCGATCCCCATGACGGCATTCGCGCGGGGGACCGGCTGCTGGTCCTCTCCAGGCACCAGCAATGGGTCGCGGCCGCGGCGACCGAGCTGCAATGCGACGTCGCGCCGAACGAGCCGGCAGCGGTCACGGCCCGGATGGTCGTTGCGCACGGCTCGTTCCTCATCGGACTGAGCCATGAGGCGGTCCGCATCCGCAGCGACGATCAGCTGAATGTCGTCGCGGTAGGGCCGCGGGCGGCGCGGCGGCGATCGCCGCTCTCCTCGCTCAGGATCGAGGCGGGCGATCAATTGTTCGTGCGCGGCAAGCCCGAGGACCTCGCCGACTTCATCGGCGGCGCAAGGCTACTCGAGATCGACCGGCTGGATCGGGTACCGCTTGCCCGCCGCCGGGCCGTCCCGATCATCGCCCTGTTCCTCTTCGCGATCGGCGCGATCGTCGGCTTCGGCGTGTCGCCGGCGCTCGCCTTCGTCGCGCTGGCGGTGGCAATGGCGGCGACCAGATTGATCGCGCCCGACGAAATCTACAATGCGATCGACTGGAGCGTCATCGTGCTGCTTGCCGCGATGATTCCGGTGGGACGCAGCTTCGAAACCAGCGGGGCCGCCGCCATCGCGGCGGAATGGCTGGGTGCGACGCTGGCGGGTGGTTCCCCGTTCGTCGTCATCGCGGCGCTATGCGGCATGACGCTGCTGCTTTCGATCTTCCTCAACAATGTCGCCACCGCGATCATCATGGGGCCGCTCGCGATCGATGTCGCCCAACTACTCGGCATCACGCCAGATGCCGCCCTGCTGGCCGTGCTGGTCGGCACTTCGGCGGACTTCCTCACGCCCATCGGGCACCAGAACAACCTGCTGGTGATGGGGCCAGGTGGATATCGCTTCACCGATTATATGCGGATGGGGGCGATACTGGTGGTGCTGGTGATCGGCACGACGGCTGCGGTGCTCGCCGCGCCATAAGCCGCCTCGACGCCATCACCGCAAGCAACAGGCGGGGGCGAGGTGTCTCGCCCCCGCTCAGACGAGGCTCAGAAACCGAATCGCAGCGAGGCACTGATGTTGCGGCCGTTCAAAACACGCGCCTGGACGATGCCAGCCGCCGGTATCGTACCGTCATTCGAACTGGCAATGGCCAGCTTGTCGAAAACATTGTTGGCATTGATGCTGAGCGCGAGTTGCTGGTTAAGTTGATACTCCGCGAACAAATCGGTCGTTACATAACCGGGCATACGCAGCCGGTTGCTCACATCGGTGTAGCTTCCGGTGGTGCCGACGAATACTGCGCCAGCGGCAAGATTGCCAAATGTGACCTGTGGCATCGCCTGAAAAATCAAATCGGCCTGGCGACCTGGCTTCTTGCCCACATTCGATGGCGTCAGGCTGTCGGTCTTGATCTCCGACTTGGTATAGGTCGCACCCGCAGTCAGGCTGAACCAGCCGCGCTGGAACGCGCCTTCGAATTCAACGCCCTTGGCCTGATAAAGCCGAGTGAAGCGCTGACCGAGCAGAACGTTGGTGTCGTTGGCCTCTGCCCAGAAGCCCGTGAATTGCGCAGACAACCCGGCCGTACGGAACTTGAACCCGCCTTCCAACTGCCGGACCATGTCCACCGCGTTCGCCATGTCGAAGAGCGACCCGGTGGCCGGATTGATAAAGCCGCCCCGGATCAGACGATCGGCATTTGAACGACCGCCCCGGCTGTAGCGCGCAAAGGCCGACAGAAATTCGGCGATCCGATAGTTCGCGCTTAGCGAGTAGGAGACATAACCTTTGCCGTAATCGATCGCCACCGGCGTCGTCAGGGCAAGCGAAGATACGCGCTGCTCCGCGCCGGTGATCACCCCGTCTCCGTTGACATCGAAGGCGCTCTGCCCGGCATCGCGGATGAGCGTGCCGCTGGCATCGATATGATCGTACCGGACGCTGCCGCCGATCGCCAGCTTACCGATCTGATAATTGAACGAGCCATAGGGGGCATTGATATCATAGGCGGCATCGATGCTCAGCCGGCAGCAGGTGCGCGGGAATTGCAGGAATGCGGCGCCATAGCCGTAGTAGCCGTCCGACGTGACCGGCACGCCACCGGCCGTGGTGATGTTAATCAGCGCCGCGTCGCCGCCACCACGCACTTCCGAAAGCATCGCAGCCCAAAGATTGTCGATCGCGATTTCCTGTCGAGACTTGTAGAAGCCGATCGTCGTTGTGAGTTCGCCCCCGCCCAGCTTCCATACGCGCGTCGCCCGCAGGTCATTGGTCATGTTGTCGAGGCTGCGAATGTCGTTGTTGGTAAAGGTAAGCTGTGCGAGCAGACCGTTTCCGTTCAGCGCGGCAGGATCCGAAATCAACTGGCCGGCATTTGGCCCGTTCGCGTAGCTGAGCGTCGCGCCGGCGCCGCCCAGCTGCGTGGCGATTGTGGCCGCGCGACCGAGCGGGACGGCATCGAGCGTGACGAGCGAGCCCGATATGCCAGAATAGCGGAAGCGATCGGTGACAGTCCATCCGGCCAGACCAAACTGGGTTTCGATGCCGAAAGCTTTCACGACCGGATGCTGCCCGTCGGTAACGTCATAGCGCGCGAGATTGTTTTCTCGATCCCGCGAAATCACCTCGGTGGCGTTTCTTGAATAAAGCAGATCGCGTTTCGGATCAAAGCCGGGCACCGCTTCGTAAACCGGATTCGCGTCGGTGCCGGTTACTCGAATGGGAACCACGCCAAAGGCGGGGCTGCGATCGTCCAGATACTTGCCATAGAAGCGGATATAGCCCCCGGTAAATTCCTTCGTGACATTGAACTTGATCTGACCGCCGCGCTGGCCGTCGAAACCGGTCTCTCTCGGCCCCTTTCCTTGCCGATAGAAGCCGCCAACGTGGAATCGCACAGTATCGGACAGGCGTCCGCCATAGTCGAAGTCCAGGCGGTAGCTCTTGTAATCCAGCCCCATCGTGGTCTGGATCGTGCCCCCCTGCCGGACACCGGTTTTCGAGATGAAGTTGATCACGCCGCCCGGCGAGTTCGACGCGAATGTCGACGCCGATCCGCCGCGGATCGCCTGCACGCCCGCCAGGTTCAAGTCCGCTCGGACGAAGGTGTCGACGCTGGTGTAGGTGATGTCGCCAAATTCCAGAACGGGCAGGCCGTCTTCCTGAAACTGCACGAACTTTGCGCCCGTGGACGATAGCGGCAGGCCGCGTATCGTGAAGCTGCCATAGCCATCGCCTGCATCGGCTTCGGACCGGACGCCCGGAAGCACGCGCAGCAAATCCGAAACCGACCGTGCGCCAAGCCGGTTCAACCTAGCCTCGTCAATTACACTGGTCGACGTCGCGCTATCGAGTTGATCGCGTGCCTTGGCAACACCGGTGGAGAAATTCTCCTGCTTCGCAGGCGCAGCGCTTCCTTCCTTGCCTGATTCCGATGATTGACTTTGTGCCATTGCCGGCGTCGCCAGCAATGGCAGCGGCGCAACTGCTGCCAACAGCCCAAAATCGCGCATCCGCATTCCTCATCCCTTTCATCTCGCCTGCAGTCCCAGCGCCTGCAGATGTCCGTTCGCACACCAGCGCGGTGCGTTCTTGGCGAACCTATAGGATGATGATCATTACGATTATTTGATAAATACTGTAGTATCCACTATGCTATTCATTCTCTGAAATTAGGTACTTATATAGATGTTATAAATAGCAGAAGCGAAACGAAAATCCTCATACACGGCCATTCTTACATAAGTAGAAATACGAACGGGCAAAATTGACGCTAGAATAATGTGGCATAACATTTTTGCGGGAACGACGGGAACACGAATGGCTTTACGTCGAGTTCCGCGATGAACCGGCCAGTTCGACATAGGGTTTTACCCCGCTGGGTCACCTGGCCGCGCAACCGCGCTCGCGGGAAACCGTTTATCGGCGGATGGAACCAGGCAGCTTCTCGCCAATCCACCTCGCATGGGATGAGGCTTCGCTCCGCATCTGCGCGTCGCTGATCCTCCCGTTCTTCATCGGGATCGAGCGCTTCGTACGGCGCAAGCCAATCGACTTCAGGCCCTTCGTGATCGTTTCGCTCGGCGCCTGCTGCTTGTCGCTCGGCGTTCTGGAACTGGCGGCACGCACGACAGAGCCCACCGTCGAGATCAATCCAGGCCGTGTGTTTGCCGGGGTGATTACCGGGATCGGCTTTCTGGGCGCCGGCGCGATGTTCAGAGAGGAAAATTACGTAAAGGGTGCCGGCTCGGCCGCCTCGATCTGGGCGGCCGGCGTGATCGGCATTCTTTGCGGGATCGGGATGCTATGGCTTGCGGCCATATTGTCGACGATCATCCTGATCCTGCTGCTGATCAGCGGCCCCTTCACGCACAAATATGATGCGGACTGATCAGGTGACCTTCTTGTAGACGGTCAGCCCAAGCACGAACAGCACGACCGCGACGATCACTGCCAGCCAGAACAGGATCTTGGCGATCCCCCACGCGGCGCCTGCGAGCCCGCCAAAGCCGAGCAGCCCGAGGATGGCCGCGATTACGGCGAAGATGATGGCCCATTTGATCATTGCAAAGTCCCTGTTGGTTCGTAGGTGGGCACCCCGTCCGGGTGCCTGTCGCTGGCCGTCCTGCGCAGACATGCCAGAAGCCGGGTCAACGGATCGAACCATGCACGGTTCCGGGGGAAGCAGGACGCATCCACCCTCACGATCGTGGCCAGGCAGATCGATTGCCGGCATTTTCCCGAGCAATGACGCTGAAGCTACCGTCGGTTTCGAGGACGACGGCCGCAACCGAATCCACTTCCCCAAGGCCCGCACCCCGGATCGCGGCACGAACCTCCTCGGGCGTCACCCGCTCGCGGCGGATCGCCTCGTCGATCAGGCGGCCATCCTCCAGCAACAGGCGCGGCGTCGACTTCGCAAGCGATTTGACGAGCGGGAAGCGGAGCGAACTCCACGCGACGAGAAATTGCAGCAACGCCAGCAGCGCAAAGGCCAGTACGCCCTCCGTCAGCGCGACGTCCTTCGACAGCAGCACCGTCGCCAACGTCGAACCGAGCGAGACGGTGACGACCAGGTCGAACGCGTTCATTTTCGCGAGCGTGCGCTTTCCGCTCAGTCCCAGCATGGCGACGAGCGCGGCATAGGCAATGCTGCCGACCAGCAGCACCCGTGCCAGATCATGCAGGGAATCGAAGAACACCGGCCCGCCTCCTTTCGCTGCCATCAACGCGGAGACGCATGGAAAGTGCAATTCGGTATCAGATGCGTTCGAGCACCCCGCGCTCGGTGATATAGCCGGTCACCAGCCGCGCCGGGGTGACGTCGAACGCCGGGTTCAGCGCGGGGGAATCCGTGACCCGCACCGTCGCGATACGGCCGGTTTCGTCCGGGCCGGTCAGCCGGGTGACTTCCTCTGCGGCGCGGTTTTCGATGGGAATGTCGGCACCGGTCGCGGTCGCGGGGTCGAACGTCGTGTAGGGCAGCGCGACATAGAAAGGCACGCCATTGTCGTGCGCCGCCAGCGCCTTCAGATAGGTGCCGATCTTGTTGCAGACATCGCCGTTCGCGATCACGCGGTCGGTGCCGACGATCACCGCGTCCACCTGCCCCTGCATCATCAACAGGCCGCCGGCATTATCGGCGATCACGGTATGCGGCACGCCGTGGTTGCGCAGCTCGAACGCAGTGAGCAGCGCGCCTTGGTTGCGGGGGCGGGTCTCGTCGACCCAGACGTGCACCGGGATGCCACCGTCATGGGCGAGGTAGATCGGCGCGGTCGCGGTGCCGTAATCGATCGTCGCGAGCCAGCCGGCGTTGCAATGGGTGAGGATGTTGAGCGGGCGATCCGGGTGCTTTCCGTGCAGTTCGCGCAGCAGGGAAAGGCCGTGCATGCCGATCGCACGGCACAGTTCCGCATCCTCGTCGCAGATCGCGTCGGCGCGGGCGAAGGCGACATCGGCCCGTTCCGCCGGCGCCAGCGGCTGCACCGCCGCGCGGACCTGATCGAGCGCCCAGCGCAGGTTGATCGCGGTCGGCCGGGTCTCTACCAGCGTCGCATAGGCGGCATCGAGCGCGCCGTCGCTGGCATCCACCGCCAGCGCCATGGCGAGGCCATAGGCGGCGGTCGCCCCGATCATCGGTGCGCCCCGCGTCCACATCTCCCGGATCGCAACCGCCGCCGCGTCGAGGTCGCGCAGTTCGACCCAGCGGATTTCCCAGGGCAGCTGCCGCTGGTCGAGGATGCGTATCCCCCGCCCGTCCGCCGTCCGCGCAATCGAGCGGGTATGCTTGCCTTCGAGGATCACAGGCGAATCTCCGCGAGCGAATGGATGTCGGCGGGGCCGCCCTGCCGGTCGATCAGCAGCACGCCCAGCCCGGCGGCGCGGGCGGCATCGACTTCCGCCGGCATGTCCGAGACAAACAGGATTTCAGGCGGCGCGAAGCCGGTCGCGTCTGCGATCTTCGCATAGCTGGCGGCGTCGCGCTTCGGGCCGGTGGTGGTGTCGAAATAGCCCGAGAGATAGCGCGTCAGGTCACCGGCGATCGAGCGGCCGAAGATCAGCTTCTGCGCGGCGATCGAGCCCGATGAATAGATGAAGATCGCCACGCCGGCGGTGTACCAGCAGCGCAGCGCGTCGGGCGTGTCGGGATAGACATGGCCCTGGAGCGTGCCGTCGGCATAGCCGCGTTCCCAGATCAGCCCCTGCAGCGTCTTGAGCGGGGTTTCCTTGGCATCGGCGTCGATCCAGCCGAGCAGCGTCGCCACCTTGTCGTCGCCGGGCACCTCGGCGAGGATCGGCGCGACCTGTTCGGCGTTCGCGGCGACATAGTCGGCGAGATGCGCGCGGGCATAGGGGAACAGCACCTCGGCGACGAAGGCGATGCTGCTGGTGGTCCCCTCGATATCGAGCAGGACGGCCTTGTGCTGGGTCATGGATCGGCTCTCGCTCTGCCGCGCTCAGGCGGCCAAAGGCTCGTGGCGCGGGAAACGCTCGGCGATGGCGTCGCCGGTGAAGCGGGCGATCCAGCCATCGGGATTGGTGAACAGCCGGATCGCGGTGAAGCAGGGCTGCGTCCCCATGTCGAACCAGTGGCGCATCCCCGCCGGCACCGAGATCAGGTCGCCGCGCGTGCACAGCACCGCATAGACGCGGCCGCGATCATGCATCGTGAACAGCCCCTCGCCCTCGACGAAGAAGCGAACCTCGTCTTCAGCATGGCGATGTTCGGAGAGGAACTTGGCGCGCAGGGCTTCGCGCTCGGGATGGTCGGGCGCCATGCGGATCACGTCGACCGAGCGATAGCCTTCGGCCGCGACCAGCCGCTCGACCTCGGGCGCGAAGGCGGCGAGCACGGCGTCCTGATCGGCATCGGGGGCAATCGCGCGCAGCGGCCATTGTTCGAAGCGCACGCCGATCGCGCCCAGTTCCTCGGCGATCGTGATCGGGTCTTGCGTATCGAGGATCGGCGCCCCGCCCGCTTCGGTGAACATTCGCAACTGGCTCATCGTGCCCTTGCCTGTCTGAAGCTGCGTTCGGCGAGTTCGGCGGCGATCATCCATTCGGTCGCCTCGAGCACGCGTTCGGCCTCGTCCACATCCTTGCCCCAGGCATAGAGCCCGTGGCTGCGGATCAGATAGGCCGGAATCGCGCCGGGCGCCAGCAGCGCCGGACGCACCGCCGCTTCGATGACCGCCATGTCCTGACTGTTTTCGACGATCGGCAGCCGGACCTCGCCCTCATGGGTGGTGTGCCCGGGATAGGCTTTCAGCATCTCGTGCCCGGCGAGCACCCAGGCATCGGCACCGGCGGCGGCGCGGCTGAGCCCCACCGCCTGGGGCGAGTGGCCGTGCAGCACCGCGCCGGCATCCGGGAACAGGCGATAGATCGCCAGGTGCAGTTCGGTCTCGGCGGAGGGCTTGCCGGGGGTCAGGCCGATGCCCTCGTCGTCGATCCGCATGATACCGTCGGGCGTCAGCCGCCCCTTGTGCCGGCCGGAGACGGTGAGCGCGAAGCTGCCATCGTCGAGCCGGACCGAATAATTGCCCGAGGTCGCCGGCGCCCAGCCGCGCGCGTCGAGCCGCCGCCCGGTTTCGATCAGGGCCGCAACGGCCTGTTCATAGCGCATCGTCATGCCCGCGCCCTTAGCCGATTACAGTGCATTCGGGGGGACAAAATCGCTCGCGGCACCCGATATGAATGACCAGCGTTGTGCGCGACGCCGCGGCCGATTCGTCGCCGCCACAGCAGCGCGCGAAAACCAATCCGGTTACCAACTTATGCGCGCATGTTCGGCGAACCGGGCAACGCCTGCGCCGAGTCGCACCGTTTTGCCGCCTCAGCGGTCCCCCTGTTAAACAATTTCTGGGTATAAGGTTCCCGTGGGATCAGAAAATTGAATAACGGGCGCTTAACAACGTGATGGACAAGCAAGAACTGGCGCAATCGCGCCGTGCGCTGCTCCGGTCGGCGCTGGTGATGGCAAGCGGAGCGGTGGTATCGGCCTGCGCCTCGCGCGGCGTCGGCATGACGATGGCAGCAGCCCCCGCCCCGGCTCAGCCGATCGTCCGGCAGCCCGAACTTGCCGCCCTTCCCAAGGCGCCGACGGTCGCCGCCGAGGTCCGCAAGTCGCCCGCCGGCATTCGCCCCGAATTGTTCAAACGCGCCGTCGCGGCGCTCGATCGCCATTCGATGCGGGTCGATACGCACGACCGGATCGCGATCGCCGATTTCTCCAAGCCGTCGTCCGAAGCCCGCCTCTACCTCGTCAACATGGGAACCGGCGACGTCGAAAGCTGCCTCGTCTCGCACGGCATCGGCTCCGATCCTGGGCATACCGGCGTTCTCCAGCGCTTTTCGAACCGGGTGAACTCGGAGGCGACCTGCGAGGGCGCGTTCCTCACCTCGGACTATTATGTCGGCAAGCATGGCGATTCCCAGCGGCTGATCGGGCTCGACCCGACCAACGACAATGCGCTCCAGCGCGCGATCGTCATCCACTCCGCCTGGTATGCAAATCCGGACATGATCGCCAAGCATGGCAAGCTGGGCCGCAGCCAGGGCTGCTTTGCAGTCGGCGAACGGCAACTGGCGCGCGTCTTCGAACGGCTTGGGCCGGGCCGGATGATCTTCGCCGCAAAGGCCTGATCGCGCCAAAGCCAGAAGCCGGCGTCTCGACGCCGGGATCGATCCTGCGTGCGCGGGGTTGGCAGGGTCTGGTCCCCGGCATAGGAGACGGACATGGCCGATCCGCATCCCTTTTTCGCGCTGCACCGCCACGGCATGATCCGCGCGGGGGTGTGCACCCCGATCGGCACGGTCGCCGATCCCGCCGCCAATGCCCGCGCGACGATCGCGCTGGCGCAGCAGGGCGACGCGGAAGGGGCGGACCTGCTGGTCTTTCCCGAACTCAACCTCACCAGCTATGCGATCGACGACCTGCATTTGCAGGATGCAGTGCTGGCGGCGACCGAGGCGGCGCTGGCGGCGGTGGCCGAGGCGAGCCGCGACCTGAAGCCGGTGCTGCTGGTCGGCGCCGCGCTGGCGCGTAACGGCCGGCTGTATAATTGCGCGGTGGCGATCGCGCGCGGGCGCATCCTGGGCGTGGTGCCCAAGACCTATCTGCCCAATTACCGCGAATATTATGAGAAACGCTGGTTCGCCTCCGGCGCTGGCCTGTTCGGGCTGGAGATCAGCGTCGCAGGCCAGACGGTGCCGTTCGGCGCCGACCTGCTGTTCGCGGCGAGCGACCTGCCCGACTTCGTGTTCCACATCGAGATCTGTGAGGATTACTGGGCGCCGCAGCCCCCCTCGACCGAAGGCGCGATGGCCGGCGCGCTGGTGCTGTGCAATCTTTCCGCGTCGAACATCGTGATCGGCAAGGGCCGCGAGCGCGAATTGCTCTGCGCCTCGCAAAGCTCGCGGACCATCGCCGCCTATCTCTATTCGGCGTCGGGACCGGGCGAGAGCACGACCGACCTGGCGTGGGACGGCCAGGGCCTGATCTATGAATTCGGCGAGAAGCTGGCCGCGTCGGAGCGGTTCGAGCTGACCACCGAAATCACCTATGCCGATGTCGATCTCGAACGGCTGCGGCTGGAGCGGATGCGCGACGGCACGTTCAACGACAATGCCCGCAATGCCGGGCATCCCGAAACCCGCTTCCGCCGCATCCCCTTCGACCATCGGCCCGACTTCGCCGAGCGCGGGCTGATCCGGCCGATCCGGCGCTTCCCCTTCGTTCCCAGCACGCCGGCGGCGCTGGAGGAGGATTGCTACGAGGCGTTCAACATCCAGGTCGAGGGGCTGCGGCAGCGGCTGGCATCGACGAAGAGCAAGTCGCTGGTGATCGGCATTTCGGGCGGGCTCGATTCGACCCATGCGCTGATCGTCGCCGCCAAGGCGATGGACCGGCTGGGCCGACCGCGCACCGACATCCTGGGCTATACCATGCCCGGCTTCGCGACGAGCGAGGGCACCAAATCCAACGCCTGGGCGCTGATGCGCGCGATCGGCATCACCGCCGCCGAAATCGATATCCGCCCGGCCGCGCGGCAGATGCTGGCGGACCTTGGCCACCCCTTCGCCAAGGGCGAGCCGGTCTATGACATCACGTTCGAGAATGTGCAGGCGGGGCTGCGCACCGATTATCTGTTCCGCCTCGCCAACCGCAATCACGGCTTCGTGCTCGGCACCGGCGACCTGTCCGAACTGGCGCTGGGCTGGTCGACCTATGGCGTCGGCGACCAGATGAGCCATTACGGCGTCAATGCCGGCGTGCCCAAGACGCTGATCCAGTATCTGATCCGCTGGAGCGTCGAGAGCGGCCAGTTCGACGGCGAGGCGGCGACGGTGCTGCTGTCGATCCTCGACACCGAAATCTCGCCCGAACTGGTGCCCGCCGATGCCGAGGGCAAGATGCAGAGCACGCAGGACCGGATCGGCCCCTATGAGCTGCACGATTTCTTCCTGCACCATATCGCCCGGTTCGGGCTGAAGCCGTCCAAGGTCGCGTTCCTTGCCTGGCATGCGTGGAAGGATGCCGAGGCGGGGCTGTGGCCGATCGGCTTTCCGGCGGCGGAGCGCCACGCCTATGATCTGGCGACGATCGGCAAGTGGCTGGAGACGTTCTTGTTCCGCTTCTTTCAGACCAGCCAGTTCAAGCGATCGGCCCTGCCAAACGGGCCGAAAGTCTCCCCCGCCGCTGCGCTCAGTCCGCGCGGTGACTGGCGCGCCCCGTCGGACAGCGTGGCGACCGCCTGGATCGAGGAGCTGCGCGCGGCCCTGCCCTGAGCGATGCGGGTGCCTTAACGCCGCAGCATTCTTGCAACATGCTGCAGCAATTCGTGGGACTCGAACGGCTTGCGCAGCACGACGACGTCGGGAGCGGCGATCGCATCGAGCTTTTTGGAATCCGCAAAGCCCGTCGCGACGATAACCGGCAGGTCCGGGTCGATCGCGCGGGCACGTTCGGCGACATCGCTGCCGCTGAGCCCGGGCATCGCGAAGTCGACCAGCAGCAGACCATATCGCTTCTGCTTCACCAGCGCGATGCCCTCCTCGCCATTGCTGGCCTCGTCCACCTCGGCGCCCGCCGCACGAAGGGTCTCTGCCAAGGGGGCACGCACATGCGCATCGTCGTCAACCAGCACAATTTCTGCGCCCGTCAGGGTGATTCGCATGTCCCGCGCGCCATCGTCCGCCATCGGGCGACGCGGTGCAGCCGTCGTCAGCGGCAGGAACAGCGTGATCGTCGTGCCTTGCCCGACCTCGCTTTCGATCGCCAACGTCCCCCCCGACTGCCGCAGCACGCCAAACGCCATCGACAAGCCCATGCCCGTCCCCTTGCCGACACCCTTGGTCGAGAAGAACGGCTCCACCGCACGCTCGGCGACCTCCGGGCTCATGCCGGTGCCGGTGTCCGACAGCCTGAGCGCGACATACTCGCCGCGGGGCAGCCCGGCAGGAGCATCGTCCTTCGACAAGGCCGCGGTGATGGTGAAGGTGCCACCGCCCGACATCGCATCCCGCGCGTTGAAGGCGAGATTGAGGATCGCGAGTTCGAGCTGGAGCGCATCGGTCGCCACCGTCCAGCTGGGGTCGATCCGCTCGATCCGGACGCGGCTGAGCGGCGCGACTGCGCGTTCCACCAGGCCCGCCATCCCGACAACGAGGTCGGAAAGCCGCACGGCCTTCACGTCGAGGCGCTGCTTGCTCGAAAAGGCGAGCAACTGCCCCGTCAGCAAACGCCCGCGTTCCACCGCGTCCAGCGCACTCGACGTCCAGCGCACGATGCGATCCGAATCGTCGGGCTTGCGCGCGATCAGCTCGAGATTGCCGGCGATCGCCTGAAGCAGGTTGTTGAAATCATGTGCGATGCCCCCGGTAAGCTGCCCGACGGCCTCCAGCTTTTGCGACTGGAGCAGCGCCGCTTCGGCACTGCGGCGCTGCGCGATCTCGCGCTGCAGTTCGGCATAGGCTTCGTCGCGCTCCGCCACCATCGCCGCCAGCTTGCCGTTCGATTCGCGCAGCCGCTCGGCCGATGGCAGCGCCACCAATCGTGGCAGGAGCGGCCAGATCGCAACCGCGGTCGCGATCGAGGCGACAGCGGTGATCGCCTTTATCACGGCTTCGAGGCCGTAGAGCGGATAGAACAGCGTGACGATGCCCATCACATGCGTCAGGCCGCAGGCAAGGATGAAGCTGGCGAAACACCAGAATACCCAGCCAAACGCCAGATCGCGCCGCCGGCGCACCAGCGTGACGATCGCGACCGGGATGGAGAAATAGGCGAGCGCGATCAGCGCGTCCGCCGTCATATGCGTGTACAGCAGCTCGGGTTGCCAGAACAGGCAATAGCCGTGCGGCGAGTAATTCCCGCTCCAAAACGCTGCGAACAGGCGATCCATGGCTATCCCCGCGTGAGAACCCGCTTGCGCGGGGCTCCAACCGATGCGGTTCTTACTGCGGCGGCAAGTGAATCAAAACTAGGGGAAAAACCCGGCTGAAGCATGCAGGTCCTCCAAGCTGTTGATGTTTGGTACCGTTACGCCTGGCGCAATTTCGGCGGCGCCGACTTGGCGCGCCCAGTGCCGGACCGACAGCCGCTCGGCATTGTCCAGAAAATGATCGCAGGCCGCGCCGAGCGATGCCGGCCACAGGCCGATTACCGGCACTTCGGCAAGGATCGCCGGCCCCTTCGCGGCGATCAGGCGTGACAGCAATTCGGCGGGCAGGATCGGCGTATCGCAGGGTGCGGTCAGCACCGAATCGAAGTCGCGTGCGGCCGCTTCCGCGATGGCCGCGTTGATCCCGCCCATGGGCCCGAGTCCCATTCTGGGACGATCGGCAATCCCGTTTGCCTGCTGCCGGCCGCAGATCACGATGGCGTCGCAATGCCGCCGGAGCGCGTGCTCGACATGCTCGATCAGCGTTCGGCCCCCGAGTTGCGCCAGTGCCTTGTCGGAACCGAAGCGGCTGGCCATCCCCCCCGCCAGGATCGCGCCGAGCAGCTTCATTGTCGCGCCCAGAGCAATGCATCGTCACGCACCAGCACGGCGAGCGACAATCCGGCCTCCTGCGCCTTGCGGGCGGCGAGATCGGTCGGCGCCGAGATCGCGGCGAGCAACGGGCAGCGCGCGAGCACCGCCTTTTCGACCAGTTCGAACGAGCACCGCGCGGTGATTAGCGCGAAGCCGCCGTCCCAGTCCAGCCGTCCCCGCGCCATCGCCCCGATCAGCTTGTCGAAGGCATTGTGGCGCCCGACATCCTCCCGAACCAACCGGATGGCGCCGTCGGCCGTGCAGCAGGCAGCGGCGTGGGCAGCGCCGGTCGCGCGGGTCAGCGGCTGGTGTTGCCTGAGTTCGGCTGCGGCGCGAAAGACTGCGGCGGCATCGGCAGAGGTCTCGCAGCTCACGGGCGGCAGCGGCCGCATCGCCATTTCCAGGCTTTCGACGCCGCAAAGGCCGCAGGAGGAATCGGCAGTGCGGTGCCGGACGCGATCGATAACGGTCGTCGGGTCGTTCAGCGTCACGCGAAGAATCACGCCGGCGTCCGTCTGATGAACCTCGACGTCGACGACCTCCCCCAGCCGCTCCGCCGCGATGAAGCCGTGTGCATAATCCTCAAGATCGCCCGGCGTCGCCATCATCACCGCATAGGCGAGCCCGTTCACCTCAACCGCCACGGGCACTTCGGGGACGAGCGTGCGTTGCAGCGCGATATGATCTCCCGCCGGGGTGATGCGATCAAACTCCATGCCATACGGTACAGGATAGGAAGATGATCGCGCCACCCTATAGTGGTCATGCGACGTAACCGGTGGAGTGCAGCAATGGCCCGATCGAAGGACGGCACGGTATATTATTCAGGTGCCGAGGGTGGCTGGGGATCGATGCGCGGCATGGCGCTGGTCGGCGCCGCCGAACGGCCTGCTGCCGAGACGTTCCCCGCTCTGATGCGGCTCAACAAGCCGGGCGGCCTGATGTGCAGCTCCTGCGCCTGGACCAAGCCGGCCAAGCCGCACATGTTCGAATTCTGCGAAAACGGGGCGAAGGCGACGATGTGGGATCTGACCACACGACGCGCCACGCCCGAGTTCTTCGCGCAACATACGCTCACCGAAATGCGGTCGTGGAGCGATCACGAACTGGAACAGGCTGGGCGCCTGACCCACCCGATGCGCTATGATCGCGCCGCCGACAAATATCTGCCCTGCACCTGGGAGGAGGCGTTCACGGCGATCGGCGCCCGGCTTCGCAGCCTCGATCCGCGTTCGACGATCTTCTACGCGTCCGGCAAGGCAAGCCTCGAGACGAGCTACGCCTGGGCGTTGTTCGCGCGCCTCTATGGGCACAACAACCTGCCCGACAGTTCGAACATGTGCCACGAAACGACCTCGGTGGCGCTGAAGTCGACGATCGGCGCCCCGGTCGGCACCTGCCTGCTCGAGGATTTCGAGCATTGCGACGCGATCTTCTTTTTCGGCCAGAACACCGGCACGAACAGCCCCCGCTTCGTCCACACGATGGCAGCGGCGCGCAAGCGCGGCGCCGCAATCGTCACATTCAATCCCATTCGCGAAAAGGGCCTGCTCGAGTTCCGCAATCCGCAGAGCACGCAGATGGTGACGGGCCGGAAGACACCGATCTCCTCGCACTACTATCAGCTGAAGCCCGGCAGTGACATCGCCGCCATCCTGGGCATGTGCAAGCACGTGCTGGCCGAGGACGACCGGGTTGGCGGCATCGTCGACCACGCCTTCATCGCCGAACATACGCATGGCTTCGACGCCTTCGCCGACCATGCGCGCGCGACCAGCTGGGATGCGATCGAGGCAGAGACCGGGCTGACGCGCGACGACATTATCGAGGCCGCGAACATCTATATCCGTGCCGAACGATCGATCGGCATATGGGGCATGGGCCTGACGCAGCATGTCCGCGGGTTCGACAATGTCGCCAGCGTCGTGAACCTGATGCTGCTTCGCGGCAATCTCGGCCGGCTGGGCGCAGGCGTATCGCCGGTGCGCGGCCATTCCAACGTCCAGGGCCAGCGCACGGTCGGCATCGCAGAGAACCCGGCGCTGGTGCCGCTGGACCGGCTGGCGGAGCAATATGCCTTCGATCCGCCGCGCGATCACGGCCTTGGCACCGTCACCGGCTGCGAAGCGATCGTTGCGGGGAAGGTGCGCGCGTTCATCGGCCTTGGCGGCAATTTCCTCCGGGCGGCCCCCGATCACCGGGTGATGGAGCAGGCCTGGTCGGGCATGGACCTGACCGTGCAGATCGCGACACGGCTCAACCGCGGCCAGCTGTTCTGCGGCGAAGCGGCCTATCTCCTGCCCTGTCTCGTCCGCGCCGAATCCGATGTCCAGGGCGGCAAACCGCAGACCGTGACGATGGAGGACAGCCTGAGCTGCATCCACGGGTCGATCGGCAAGGCGAAGCCGGCGAGCCCGCATCTGCGATCCGAAATGTCGATCGTCGCTTCGCTCGCCAAGGCAACGCTGGATCCCAATCCCAACGTGCCCTGGGACGCGTGGGCCGCCGACTATGCGCTGGTGCGCGACGCAATCGAGGCCACCTATCCCGACAAGTTCCGCGACTTCAATCAACGGCTCTTCACGCCCGGCGGGTTCTTCAAGGGCAACAGCGCCCGCGATCGCAAATGGGCAACCGCCAGCGGGAAGGCCGAATTCACCGTCCCCGGTGCATTGAACGCCACCGGTTTCGCCGACGATCATGGCGTTTATCGCCTGATGACCCTGCGCTCGAACGACCAGTTCAACACGACGGTCTATGGCTATTCCGACCGGCTGCGCGGCATTGAGGGGAAGCGCGACGTGCTGCTGATCAACCCCCGGGAAATGGCACGCGCCGGGCTGAAGGAAGGCCAGCGTGTGGCGCTGGTGGGCGACGCATCGGATGGCGTCGAGCGCGTCGTGGAGGGGCTGGAGGTGGTCCCCTTCCAGCTGCCCGATGGCTGTCTCGCCGGCTATTATCCCGAGCTCAACCCGCTCATCGCGCTCCGGCATCACGACGAGGCATCGAAGACGCCGGCGTCGAAATCGGTCCCGGTTCGCATCCGGATCTGATCGCCATCTGGCGCGCGACGAAATGCAACGTTATAGCTCGCAGCAAGACAACGCTGACATAGCGTTGGTGGGTTGAGGAGAGGAACATGAAGCTTCGTCGCGCGCCGATCTGCGCTCCGTTGATCACGATCGCCGCCTGCCTGGCGATGACGCCTGCCGCCGCGCAGCAGGCGCCCGCATCGGCCGGCTGGACCAACACCGCACTGTCCCCCGAGGCGCGGGCAAAGCTGGTGCTGGCGCAGATGACGCAGGACGAGAAGCTGACGCTCGTCTTCGGCTATTTCGGCAGCGACTTCCCGCCGAAAAACTACACGATCCGCGAAGGCGCGCGGCCGGGTTCGGCCGGCTATATTCCCGGCATTCCCCGCCTCGGCATTCCCGCGCAGTGGCAGACCGACGCCGGGATCGGCGTTGCGACCCAGGGCTCGGCGGTGCAGAAGCGCGGCCGGACCGCCCTGCCCTCCGGCATCGCCACGGCAGCGACATGGGATCTCGGCCTCGCGCGCCAGGGCGGCGCGATGATTGGTGCCGAGGCCCGCGCCTCGGGCTTCAACGTGATGCTCGCCGGCGGCGTCAACCTGCTGCGCGAACCGCGCAACGGCCGCAACTTCGAATATGGCGGCGAGGATCCGCTGCTGGCGGGCATGATCGTCGGCGCACAGATCGACGGCATTCAGTCGAACAACATCATCTCGACGATCAAGCACTATGCCATCAACGACCAGGAAACCGATCGCTTCAAGATGAATGCGGTCATCGATCCGGTCGCCGCGCGGATGAGCGACCTGCTCGCGTTCCAGATCGCGATCGAGCAGTCGAGCCCTGGATCGGTGATGTGCGCGTATAACCGCATCAACGGCCATTATGGCTGCGAACAGCCCTGGCTGCTGAACGAAGTGCTGCGCAAGGACTGGGGCTGGAACGGCTATGTGATGTCGGACTGGGGCGCCACCCATTCCACCGTCGCGGCCGCAAATGCGGGTCTCGACCAGGAATCGGGCTTTCCGTTCGACGATCAGGCCTATTTCGGCGATCCGCTGAAGGCGGCGGTCGCGAAGGGCGACGTCAGCCAGGCCCGCCTTGACGACATGGCGATGAACATCCTGCGGTCGATGTTCGCGCACGGCCTGTTCGATCATCCGGTCACGGCTGCGCCGATCGATCTTCCTGCCGACATGCTGGCGAAGCATGCGGCAGTGACCCGCGCCGATGCCGAAGCGGGGATCGTCCTGCTGCAAAACAAGGGCGATGTGCTGCCAGTCGCCGCCAGCGCGCGCAACATCGTCGTCATCGGCGGTCGCGCGGACAAGGGCGTGCTGGCGGGCAGCGGATCGTCGCTCGTCTATCCAGTGGGCGGCAATGCCGTTCCCGGTCTCGAACCGACCGTCTGGCCGGGACCGATCATGTATTACCCGTCCTCGCCGCTCGACGCGCTTCGGCGGCAGCTGCCCGGCGCGAAGATCACCTATCTCGACGGCAGCGATCCGGCCGCAGCCGCCGCAGCCGCAAAGAATGCCGACATCGCCATCGTCTTTGCGACGCAATGGGCCGGCGAGGCGTTCGACGTGTCGCTGAGCCTGACCGACGGACAGGACACCCTGATCGACGCGGTTGCCGATGCCAATGCGAAGACGGTGGTGGTGCTGGAGACCGGCGGCCCGGTGCTGACGCCGTGGTCGAACAAGGCCGCCGCCATCCTTGAGGCATGGTATCCGGGCACACAGGGTGGCGAGGCGATCGCCAACGTCCTGACCGGCAAGGTGAACCCATCGGGCCATCTGCCCGCGACCTTCCCGGCAAGCCTGGAACAACTGCCGAGGCCGGCTGCCCCGAACGAGGGTGAGACGCGCTACGACGAGGGCGCAGCCGTGGGATATAAATGGTATGACCTGAAGGGTCACACCCCCGCCTTCGCGTTCGGCCACGGGCTTTCCTATACCAGCTTCGCCTATTCGGCGTTGCAGGCGCAGCCGGCCGGCAAGAGCATCGCCGTGCGCTTCACCGTTCGGAACACCGGCAAGCGCGCAGGTGCGGCGGTGCCGCAGGTCTATGTCGCCGGCAATGGATGGGAGGCGCCCAAGCGGCTCGGCGGTTTCGACAAGGTGACGCTTGCCCCCAGCCAGTCGAAGCAGGTCTCGCTGACGATCGACCCGAGGTTGCTCGCAACGTTCGACGGCGCCTCGAAGGAGTGGGTGGTGGCACCCGGCGAGTATAAGGTGATGCTCGCGCGCTCGGCTTCGGACATCGTCGAGACCAAGAGCGTGACAGTGAAGGGCGAGCGGCTGCCGGTCGGCTGGCGCCCCTAATCGCGAGCGCGGCGGTCGTCAGGGCGAAAACGGCACGAGACGACCGTCGCGCGCGCTTCGGCGCGCACAGTCGATGATCCGAAGCCCGGCCAGGGCGTCTGCCGCATCGACGGGCGGCGCCCCATCCCCACGAATTGCCGCGGCGAATTGTGCGTAGAAGCGCCGATAGTCGCCGCGCGCCGATGCGATGGTCGTCGAATGACCGTCGGCCCTGGTGAACCGGCCGTGCCATTCCGGCGCCTCGATTCCATGACCGGGATCGTCGACCGACCCGCCTGCCCGCATCGCCGCCTCCTGCGGGTCTAGCCCGAACTTCACGAAACTGCCGTTCATACCGTGAATGCTGAAACGCGGCCTGGGCGCCGCAACCAGCCGCGACGAGGCCAACACGACGCGGCGGCGGCCATAATGGAGCGTCAGCGCGAAATAGTCCTCGATCTCGGTGCCCTCGCGCTGCACGGCGAGATCGGCGGCGATCGCATCGGGTGGTCCGAACAGCACCAGGGCCTGATCGATCATGTGCGAGCCCAGATCGGGCAGTTGCCCGCCGCCGGCATCCACCGATTCCTTCCAGGCCTGCGATCGCTCCGGGCGAAACCGATCCCAATGCGCCTCGAACAGCATGACCTCGCCGAGCGTATCGTCTTGAACGACACGCTGGACGGTCAGAAAGTCACTGTCCCACCGCCGGTTGTGAAAAGGGCAGATCACCCGCTCCCGCTGTTTCGCAAGCGCGATCAGTTCGGCTGCTTCGTCCGGCGTCTGGGCGAAGGGCTTGTCGACCACGACATGCTTGCCGGCCATCAGCGCGGCGCGGGCGAGCGGATAGTGCGTGGCATTTGGCGTGCTGAGGACGATGACGTCGATGGACTGATCGGCGATCAGCGCATCGGCGTCCGCCACCCGAGCCGATGGATAGGCCGCCTTCACCGCATCGACGCGCGAGGTGGCAACCGCTGAAAGCTCGAGGCCCGGGACCGCCTCGATCAACGGAGCATGAAAGGCGGTGCCCCCGAGGCCAAAGCCGATCAGACCAGTACGGATCATGCAGGTTCCTCCTCGCGCTGACTGTCCGACGCGCCTAGTCGCTGAGACCAGCCAAACCAACCCGTTCCGGCGACCGGATCGCAGTAAATTCGACCCGACGACGTAGTTCGCGACCTCCGTAATTTCCGCAATCCGGGCCGGGTCGGCTCCGGAACGACCCCCTTCTTCCTATAATTGGATTGCGCCGTGCAGCCATGGGCCACGGAGGAATAGCCGCGTCTTCATGTGCGCGGGATGTGAATTGGGAGGAATAGACGTGAGGAAACTGTCACTGCTGGTCTCTGCGACCTTCTTCGTATTCGCGGGTACCGCATACGCACAGGAAACCGCTCCCGCCGGGAAAGATGCCGAAGCCTCCCAAGAAGCGGCCCCCGCACCGCGCCGCGAAAACTTTTCGACCGGCGTCGCCAAAGCACGCGACCTTCTAGACAGCGCCATCTCGACGAGTTCGCTCGACGAGAACGACATTCTCAAATTCTCGCCCCGCTCGGTGTCTGACCTTCTGCGCGACATCCCCGGCGTTCGCGCCGATGCGTCGCAGGGCGAAGGCTATGGTAATATCAGCATTCGCGGCCTGCCGATCGCAGCCACGGGCAGCAAATATGTCCAGCTGCAGGAAGACGGCCTGCCGGTGATGGAGTTCGGCGACACGCCGTTCGCGACCGCCGATACGTTCATGCGCCTCGATGCCAATATCGGTCAGGTCCAGGCGATCCGCGGCGGCTCCGCCTCGACCTTCGCGTCGAACTCGCCCGGCGGCGTGATCAACTTCATCTCCAAGACCGGCGTTACCGCCGGCGGCTCGATCCAGACCAGCTTCGGCCTGAACTATCGGTCGAACCGCATCGATTTCGACTATGGCGCGCCGCTGTCCGATACGCTGCGCTTCCATGTCGGCGGATTCTACCGCCGCGGTGAGGGTGTGCGCCGAACCGGCTATGACGGCCAGGATGGCGGCCAGATCAAGATCAACGTCACCAAGGACTTCGCCGGCGGCTATATCCGCTTCTACGGCAAGTATCTGAACGACCGCACGCCCGTATACGGCTATGTGCCCGTTCAGGTTTCGGGAACGGATTCGGACCCGACCTATTCGAACGTTCCCGGCTTCGACATGAAGCGCGACAGCGTCCTGACGCGGAACTTCTCCACCATCGTCGGCCTCGATTCGAACAACAACCTTTCGAGCCAGAGCGTGCGCGACGGGCAGAACCCGATCGTCAAGGCCGTCGGCTTCGAGGCGAAGTTTGACGTCGGCGGCTGGTCCGTCACGAACCGCTTCCGCTACAGCGGCATGAGCGGCGGTTTCATCAGCCCCGAGTTCGTCCAGGTCGCTCCTGCCGCCGCCGTGATGGGCCGCGTCGGCGGCTTCGGCGGCTCGCTCAGCTATGCGACCGGGCCGAACGCCGGCCAGGCCATCGCGAACCCTTCGACGCTCAACGGCAACGGGTTGCTGATCCCGCTGACCTTCGCGAACGTCCGCTACAACAATCTCGACAATATCACGAACGACCTGCGCGGCAGCCGCACCTGGAAGATCGGCGGCGGCGAGCTGACCACTACGGCCGGCTTCTACAAGTCGCGGCAGACGCTCGATCTGTCCTATCTGTGGTCCTCCGTGATCCAGGACGTGCTGGGCGGCGGGAACGCCTCGCTGATCAACGTGACCTCGCCGGCGAACGTGGCGATCACGCAGAACGGCTTTTACGGGTTCGGCGCGGCGCTGCTCGGCGGCGGCTGCTGCCGCGAGCGCCGCAACGCGAAATATGACGTCAACGCGCCCTATGCCTCGGTCAACTATCATATCGGCAAGCTCGCGCTCGGCGCCAGCATCCGCTATGACATGGGCACAGTGCAGGGCACGCTCACGAGCGGCACCGGCGCGACGCCGTACGACATCAACGGCGATGGCGTGATCTCGGCAGCCGAGAGCCGCACCTCGCGGCTGAACCTGGCGACGCCCGGGCTGATCGATTATTCATACAACAACCTGTCCTACTCGGTCAGCGCCAATTATCGGCTCGCCGAAACCTTCTCGCTGTTCGGCCGCTACAGCCGCGGCGGCCGCGCGAACGCCGATCGAATCTTCTCGTCGACGTTCATCGACTATACGGACGGCAGCCTGATCCGCTCGAAGGTGGCGGTCGATACCGTCCGTCAGGCGGAAGGCGGCTTCAAGTACCGCACCGACTCGACGATGCTGAACCTCACCGCCTTCTGGGCGGAATCGATGGACACCAACCTCGATCCGCGCAACGGCGCACCGATCGAGCGGCTGTTCCGGGCGAAGGGCCTGGAATTCGAAGGCAGCTACACCCGCGGCATCGCCAGCATCGCCGCCGGCGCCACCTACACCAAGGCGGAGATCGCCAAGGACTATCTGGACCCGTCGCTGAACGGCAAGACGCCGCAGAACCAGGCCGATTTCGTCTTCCAGGTGACGCCGCAGATCAGCACCGATCGCTTCAGCCTGGGCGCGGTGTTCATCGGCACCACCGGCAGCTATTCGACGGTTCAGAATCAGCTGCGCATCCCCGGCTATGTCACGACCAACGCCTTTGCCCAGGCGCGCGTGACGAAGAGCCTGTTGGTGTCGCTCAACGCGGCCAATCTGCTCGACGTCAAGGCGATCACCGGCGTGGCTGACAGCACGATCCCGACGAGCGGCGTGGTGCAGGCCCGCGTGCTCGCCGGCCGCACGATCTCGGCCACGGCGCGGTTCGACTTCTGACGCGGTCAGACGTGGCGCTTGCGCCACGTTACCCGAATGCCAAACCGGGAGCGGGGCAGTGCGAACTGCCCCGCTTTTTCTTTTGGCGAATTGGTTTGCCGTCAGGCGTGCCGTGCAGCCAGGATCGGCTCGATCACGGTGGCCATCGCATCATAGCCGGCCTCGGTCGGGTGAACGCCGTCCGAGGCGAGCCCGGCCTTGATGCCACCGGCGCCGTTGCCCAGCACCGTCGCATAGTCGATCCACACGGCACCGATCGCCTTGGCATGCTCCTGAAGCCCGGCGTTGATCGCACGGATCGGCGCGATCGTCTCCAGGCCCGGTCGCCAGGGAAAGTGATCGGCGGGCGGCACCGCCGCGAGCAGGACACCGATATCGTTTGCCTGCGCCAGCGTCGTCATCATGCGAACATTGTCCAGCGTCTGGTCCCGCGTGATCGTGCCGGTATTGCCCGCGACGTCGTTGGTGCCCGCCATGATATGGACGAAGCGCGGCTTTAGGTGGATCACATCAGCCATCATCCGCAGCACCATCTGCGGCGTCGTCTGGCCGCTGATTCCGCGGCACACCCGCCCTTCCTTGAAGAAGCCGGGGCGCTTCGACTGCCAGCCTTCGGTGATCGAATCGCCCATGAACACGATGTCGATCTTCGCGCCGGATCGGATCAGCCGGCGATCATCCTCGGCATAGCGGCTGAGTTCGGGCCAGTCCTCGTGCAACAGTCGCTCCTTGCGCTGCTCCCAGCTTTCCTGGGCGCGCGCCAGCGGAACCAGCGCGGGCAAACCCACGGCACCGGCGAGCACGGAACGGCGGCCAAACTTCATCGGGCATTCTCCTGCAGCGCACCTGGATCGGGCAAGCGGCGAAGGTGGCGCAAGCCGGGACCTGGGTCAAACCCCGGTCCCGCGACCGATCAGTGCAGCGACGCGCCCCCCGATGCGCGCACCGTCGCAGCCCGCCCGGCCGCAATGGCAAAGCCGCAAAGCACCACGTAGCACAGCGCCGGCACGACCAGCGCGAACGCATAGCCGTGCAGATCGGCAACCTTGCCGACGAGCAGCGGCAGCACGGCGCCACCCACGATCGCGGTGCAGAGCAGGCCCGAGGTCGATTCCTCGCGCGCGCTCGACCGTTCGAGCGTCAGCGTGAAGATCACCGGGAACATGATCGAATTGAACAGGCCGATCGCCAGCGCGACGAAGCCCGCGGTGACACCGCCGATCAGGACGACATAGACGCACATCGCGGCAGCGATCGCAGTGAACAGCGCAAGCAGCTTGTGCGCGGCGACGCGCGTGAGCAGCACCGAACCGATCGCGCGACCGACCATCGCCCCCGCCCAGTAGAAGGCAACTGCCTTGCCCGCTTCCTGGAGCGAGACGCCGTGTACGCCGTCGCTGCCCATGAAATAGCCGAGCACCGGCACCGAGAACGGCGCGTCGGACTGGCCCCAGATGCTGTTATCGTTGAGGAACAACGCCATCTGCGTCCCGATCGCGACCTCCGCGCCGACATAGAGGAAGATCGCGGCGCCGCCGAGCAGCGCCCATTTCGAGCTGAACGCCGAAAACAGGCCGGCGGCCGATGCCGGGGCCGGCGCTGCGCCGCTCACGACCTTGCGGCTGAGCCAGAAGAAGATGGCCAGCACAGCGATCAGGCCACAAAGCCAGAAATAGGCCGAATCGATGCCGGCCAACGCCTCGGCACGAACGGCCTCGCTGACGACCGCACCCTCCTTCACCTCGACGCCACGCAGGAACAGCTGTGCGCCAAGCAGCGGGCCGAGGAACGTGCCGAACGAATTGAACGTCTGGCTGAGCACCAGGCGGAAATGGCTGCCCTTCGGATCGCCGAGCGCGGCTGCAAGCGGGTTTGCGGCCACCTGAAGCACCGTGATCCCGCTCGCCAGAACGAACAGGCCGAGCAGCACGAGCCAGTAGTTTGCGAGATTTGCCGCCGCGAGCATGATCAGGCAGCCCGCGATCATCGTGCAGAGCGCCATGAGGATCGATGGCACCGCCTTCAGCCGCGCGACCAGCGCTGCGGCCGGCAGCGACACCACGAAATAGGCGAAGAAGAAGGCGAAGGCGCTGGCCTGGGCCTGGAGATTGGTGAGCGTGAAGACGCCCTTCACGGCGGCCACCAGCGGATCGACCAGCGAGGTGATGAACCCCCATGCCAGGAACAGCGTTGTGACCGCTGCAAAGGCGAGTGTCGTCTGCGTCGATCGTGTGGTTGCCAATGAACTCTCCTGGGATGCGGTTTGGTCTTTCGGACCGCGACGCTTTCCGACAGCGTTGCCAATTGTCAAGCGCGCCGCGAGACTTTCGCACTCGCGCTTTGGCGGGGGCATGGCTTATAGGGCTCCGGTTGGTAAATGACGCGACGAGTGGAGTATTGCGCGTGGGCGAAACGATGAATCGAGTTCGGATGGGCCGTGTTGCGGCATTGCTGCTGGCGACCGCGACGATCTCGCCTGCGTTCGCGCAGAATCGGCCGGTGACGCCCACCGCGCCCGCGCCGCAGCCTGGTCAGCCGCCTGCAGCGCCGCAGCAGATGACGGTGCCCGCGCAGGTCGTGGTGCTGCCGACGCTGACCCGGGCGCAGGCCGATGAGTTGCGGCAGTTGCTGCCCGAGGCCGGGCTCGCCCAGGGGCTGCGCCGGATGAACAGCACGATCACCCTGCCCGCCGATAATGACGGCCTGGTGCGCGCCGCGCTCGATTACGCGCGCTCGGTGCATTCGGGTCGCCTGGCGCCCAGCGATTTTATCGAGGATTGGGGGCTGCGGCCTGCCGCCTATGATCCCCTGCCCGGCTTTGCCGATGCCGTTCGGCGGGACCGGATCGCCGCCTGGGTTCGCTCGCTGCCGCCGCCCTATTCGGGCTATGACGGGCTGCAAAAGGGCCTTGCGACCTATCGCATGCTGATGGTCACCGGCGGGTGGGACGCGCTTGCCGCCGGCCCCGATCTCGCCAAGGGTGCCACCGGCCCGCGCGTTCGAGCGTTGCGCGCCAGGCTGGCGGTCGAGGACAAGCTGGTGGCAGCCACCGGCGACACGTTCGATCAGGATCTTCAGGCCGCGGTGGTGCGGGCGCAGCGGCGCTATGGCTTGCGCCCGACCGGCGTGGTTTCGACCCAGACCCGCGCCGCGCTGAACGTGCCGGTGGAGGAGCGCGTGCGCCAGATCATGGCGAACATGGAACGCTGGCGCTGGCTGCCACAGCAGCTTCCCGCCAAACGGATCCAGGTCAACATTGCCGCTGCGGTGATGACCGTGTTCGAAGGCGACAATCCGATCGCGTCGATGAAGGCGGTCACCGGGCGCCCCGGCAACGAAACGCCGATGCTCCAGTCGCGCATCCACTCGATCGTGATCAATCCGCCGTGGAACGTGCCAGCCGGAATCGCGGCCAAGGAGCTGTGGCCGAAAGGCGCAGCCTATCTGAAAAGCCACGGCTATCGCGTGATCGGCACCGGTCCCAATCGCCGCCTGCAACAGGAAGCCGGACCGAAAAGTGCGCTTGGCCGCTACAAGTTCGATTTTGACAATCCCTATGCCGTCTATCTGCACGACACCCCCGTCCAGGCCGGTTTCGACAGCTATAGCCGGCTGGACAGCCACGGCTGCGTCCGGCTCGAAAAGCCGGGTCCGCTTGCCGAGCTGTTGCTGCGCAACGATCCCGCCTGGCAGCCCGATGCGATTGCCGCCGCAGTGGCCAGTGGGGATACCCAGCGCGTGAAACTGGCCGATCAGGATCAGGTGTCGGTGTTCCTGCTTTACTGGACCGCCTATGCCGGGCCGGACGGCACGATGAACTTCCGCAGCGATCCCTATGGCTGGGACAAGCTGCTCGCCGACAAGATCGAACAGCGCGCGGCGATCAGCGCCGCCGCGTCCTGAACCGAAACCAGAAAAGGGGAATCGATATGAAGTTTCGCACCATCGCCACGCTCTCCGGCGCCGCGCTCGCGCTTGCAGCCTGCGGCGGCGGCGAAGAGGCCGCACCCGCGCCGGATGCGAACGTGACCGAGATCGTCGTGCCCGAGACGCCGGCCGTGGTGAACGTTTCGACCGAAGAACCGGCGGCTGCCCCGGTTGCCAACACCGTCGAACCGCCGCTGCCGACGGCCACGCCGACACCGTTCAGCGACGAAGAGCAGACCCAGGCCGATGCCGCCGCGACGGGCATGACCTCGCGCGTCGACCGCAACGCCCCCGACGAGGCGGGCGAGCAGCGCTGATCGAACGTGCCGTCCAGCCGGCGCTGCGTCGCGCACGGCCGGACGGTATCTGTCCGTCGGCGGCGGTACCCGACCCCTGCCCCGGCCCAGACCGGATTTCGCGCGCGACAGCGGCTACCGAGTTGCTTTAGCACGGCGCCATGTTTCCGATTACACGCCGCTCGCTGATCGGTGCGGCCGCAACGATCCTGGCACCCCGATCGGCCCTGGCGACGCCCAGCGCCGACGCGCGCCTGCGCCAGATCCTCGATTCCGCGTCGGACGCCCCGCAGGCGGCGATCGCCGCGCTGCAGGCGATCGATCCGCACTCGCTCTCGGGTTCGTCCCGGCTCGACCGCGACACGGCGATTGCCGGCCTGACGATCGACATGCAAATCGGCAGCCGTTTCGGCGCGGCGCCGTTCGGCGGCGATACGGCGCACTATGCGCTGCTGCTTCGCCGCATCACTGCCGACGATGCCGATCCAAATGTGCTGCGGCGGCGACTGGCGCGCGAATTGAAGGTTACGCTGACGCGCACCGAGCGGCTGTTCGCGCGGATCGATCGCCGCCGCGGCACCACCGGCGAACGCTTCGCGGCGCTTTGGCGCGAGCCGCGCTGGCTCTATTCGGACGACGACAAGGGGCGCGACCAGGCGGCGGCGGACATGAACCGTGTGCTCGAAGCGGCGAGACTGCGAATCGGCGCGGCCTTCCCGCCGCTACCGCCCGAGGTGTTCGACGTGGGCGTGCAATGGACGCTCAAGAACGGCTATCGCGACGTCCCCGCGCCGGGCGTGCCGGGCGGCTATTTCGTCGATCTCGCCGATATCCGCCGGCGGCCCCGATGGACCTTGCCGGCGGTGGTCCACCATGAGTTGCTGCCCGGACACATGGTGCAGCTGCCGGTGGAGGCGCGGGCCGATCCGCACCCGTTGCGGCTGACCTATGCATCGGCGTTCGCGGAAGGCTGGGCGATCTATGCCGAGCAGCTGGCAGCGGCGCAGGGCGCCTATGCCGGCGATCCGATGGCGGATCTCGGCCATTGCCACTGGCTGTTGTTTCGCATCACGCGCGGGCTTGTCGACATCGGCATGCATCTGGATGGCTGGTCCGTCGACGAGGCGCTGAACCGCCTGCAAGCCTGGATGGGCGAGCCGGTCTATTTCGCGCCGTTCGAAGGCGATGTCGATCGCGTCCGGCGGCAACCGGCAAGCCGCGCGGCCGAAGCGTTCGTGTGGCTGGAGCTCTCCGACCTTGCCCGGGGACGCGATCTGCCTGGCTATCACCGGACAGTCCTCGACGGCGGCCGCAAACGCACCGATCTGCTCCGCGACATGCTGGCACCGGCGCGATGAAAAGGGCGCGGGGCCGCCTGCTGCTGTTTGCCTTCGGCGACTTCGCCTTCAATCTCTACTGGCAGAGCATCATGCTCTTCCTGCTGTTCTATTATACCGAGGCGCTGGCGCTGCCGGTTCAGATTGCGGCGGCCATCTACACCATCGCGACAATCTGGGACGGCGTGCTCAATTTTCTGGTCGGGGCGCTTGCCGATCGCTGGCGACCGCGCCGCGGCTATGCCCGCATCATGATGCTCGGCAGCATTCCACTCGGGATCGCCTGCATCCTCACCTATCTGCCGCCGCCCGTCGCCGGCATCTGGGGGCTCGCGAGCGTCCTGGTCGGACATCTGCTGTTCCGCACCACCTATGCGGCAGCCAACATCCCGTATCTCGCCATGTCAGCGCGAATAAGCCACGACAGCAAGGATCGGGCGTTCATCGCCGGCGCACGAATGCTGTTCGGCACATTGGCGTGGGTGGTGGTCGCGCGGGGGACGATACCGCTCGGCGCGTGGATCGTCGGCAGCCGGGTGCCCGCCCAGGTTTATCTGGGTGCGGCCGTTGCCTTTGCGGTGCTCGCGACCATCGTTCTGCTGATCGTCGGCGCCACTTGCCGCGAACAGCCGGATCCGACCCCCGCCCCGCGCTCGTCGATCCTCGCCGCGCTGCGCAGCATCGCGGGCAATCGCGCCTTCCTGACGCTCAACGCCGCGATGATGTCCATGATCGTTGCGGTCAGCGTGCTCAACAAGTCGATCCTGTATTATTTCAAATACTTCCTCCACGACGAGGCGGCCGGACAGGCGGCGCTGGGTTGGATGGGGGTGATGAGTGCAGCCGCCGTGCCGGTCTGGATGCTCGTCCAGCGACGCCTGGGCGGGCGGTCGCTCTGGTTCGTCGCCACCAGCTTCTGCCTCGCCGGGCTGACCATCTTCGCGGTCTTCCGGATCGGCAGCACCGGGGCGATGCAACTCTATCTGGTGGCGATGCAATCCGCGATCGTCGGGCTGCACTTCGTCTTCTGGGCGATGCTGCCCAACACGATCGAATATGGCGAACGGGCGACCGGCCTGCGGCTGGAGGGCACCGTCTTCGGCCTTGCCGCGCTATTGCAACGGGTGGCGATCGGCATTGCGACGGCGATCGTCGGCATCGGTTTCGGATCGGCCGGCTATGTCGCCAATCTGGAGCAGAGCGCAGCGACCCTCGCCGCGATGCGATGGACGATCGTGCTTGCGCCGATCTGCTTCCTTGTCCTGTCGTTGCTGTTCATGGCGCTCAACCCGCTGCGCCGCGGCGCCCATGCCCGCATCGTCCGCGAGATGGAAGGATCGGCAGGCTGACCGGGATCGCCGCTGCCCCGCCCGAGGACGGGCGAAGGCAGCGGCGGAACCCTCAACCCTCGACCAGTTCGAAGCTGCCCTGAAGCCCGGTGCCCTCGGCAGAGGGCGCGATCCAGACGTCGAACAACCCCGGTTCGGCCACCGGCTTGTCGTCGATGCCGATGAATTCGAGCTGATCGCGGCGGAGGCGGAACTGCACCCGTTCGGAAGCGCCGGGTTCGAGCCGCAGCTTTCGAAACGCCTTGAGCTCGCGGACGGGCCGGGTCACGCTGGCTGTTCGATCGTGGACATAGAGCTGCACCACCTCTTCCGCTGTCCGCGCGCCACGATTGGTGACGGTGGCGCTGACGAGGAGTTCGCCGTCCCATGCCAGCCTCGGCGCAACCTCGAGCGCCGAATATTCGATCCGGCCATAGGTCAGCCCGTGACCGAATGGGAACAGCGCCGAGTTCGGGATACCGCGATAATGGGTCTTGTACGGTTCGAGATTGTCGTCCGACGGGTTCGGCCGGCCGGTCGGCTTGTGCGCGTAATAATAGGGCTGCTGCCCCGGCGAACGCGGGAAGCTGCAAGGCAGTCGACCCGAAGGCGCGTGATCGCCGAACAGGATGTCGGCGATGGCATGGCCGGTCTCGGTGCCAAGGAACCAGGTGACCAGGATCGCAGGCGCGGCGAGCACCGATCCCTCGAGCGCGAGCGCACGGCCGTTCTTCAGGATGACGACAACCGGCTTGCCCGTCGCCGCCACCGCATCGGCAAGCGCCTGCTGCGGCGCCGGCAGCACGATCTCTGCTCGCGACTGCGCCTCGCCGGACATGGGCTGCGACTCACCGATCGCCAGCAGGACGATATCGGCCGCCCTGGCCGCGGCAACGGCGGCTTCAATGCCGCCCTCGATCGGCGCCTCGACGCCCGATCCGGCCGTGACCGTCACCAACCGGGCATCCTTTACCGCACCGCGCACCCCGGTCGCGAGATCGACCGCCTGGGAGTCGTCGCCATAGACCACCCACGGCCCCACCAGGTCGTGTGCGCCGGCGGCGAACGGGCCGATGATCGCGATCTTCTTGCCAGCCTTGGGTAGCGGCAGCAGATCGCCCTCATTCTTCAGCATCACGATCGACTTGCGCCCCGATTCCCGGGCGAGATCGATCGCAGCACGGGTGCGCGACCGCGCCTTTTCGCGCTTGACGTCGATGCGGCGGAACGGATCGTCGAACAGGCCCAGCCGCGCCTTTGTCGCGAGCACGCGGCGCACCGATGCGTCGAGCAGCGATTCCGCTACTTCGCCCCTTTCCACCAGATCCGGCAGATGATCGCGATAGAAGCCGCTGGTCATGCTCATGTCGACGCCGGCCAGGAAGGCGATCTTCGCGGCATCGCGCGCATCGGCGGCGAAGCCGTGCGCGATCATTTCCATGTCGCCCGTATAGTCGGAGACGACGATCCCTTCGAACCCCCATTCGCCCCGCAGCAAATGCCGCATCAGCCAGGGATTGCCGGTCGACGGAATGCCCGAAATCTCGTTGAACGAGGCCATGAACGACAGCACGCCGGCGTCCAGCGCCGCCTTGAACGGCGGAAGATAGATCTCGCGCAGCGTTCGTTCGGACAGATCGACCGTGTTGTAGTCGAGCCCCCCTTCCGCCGCGCCATAGGCCGCGAAATGCTTGGCACAGGCCATCACCGCGTCGGCCGATGTCAGATCCTTGCCCTGGAACCCACGCACGCGCGCCGCGGCGAACACTTCGCCGAGCAGCACGTCTTCGCCCGCCCCTTCGAGCCCGCGGCCCCAGCGCTGGTCGCGCGCCACGTCGACCATCGGCGCGAAGGTCCAGTCGATGCCGGACGCCGCCGCCTCGAACGCCGCCATCCGCGCGGTCCGTTCGGCAAGATCCGGCTCGAAGCTCGCGACCTCGCCAAGCGGGATCGGGAAGATGGTGCGGTGGCCGTGGATCACATCGGCGGCAAAGATCAGCGGCACCTTCAGCCGCGACTGGAGCGCGGCCTGCTGCATCCGACGCGCCATTTCGGCGCCGTTGCCATTGAACACCCCGGTGATGCTGCCGCGACGGACCTCTTCCAGCTGCGCCTCAAAGCTCGGCCCGTTGGTCGGCGGATTGAGCGCCGTCGCGATGCCGCCGCCCCAGGCGCTGGGCATCAGCGTCAGCTGTCCCGCCTTTTCGGCGAGGGTCATCTTCGCGATCAAGGCATCGACATAGGCAGGCACCGGCAGCGACGCCGCCTGCGCCAGCATCGCCCGTGCCGGACTGTGCAGCCAGGCCGCGATGGCACCCGCACCGAGCAGCGCGCTCCGCCGTGAAATCCTGGTATCGAGCATTCCCAAATCACCTCTCCCTGCATCCGCAGCGTCCGGCCGCGGACGATTGGTTCGTCAGGCAGCGTCACTTGAACGCCAACTGCCTGTCCATAAACACCGTAACCGGTTACATATCCGGGGAACGGCAAGGATTGCAATCACCGATCGGGCCTGAGAGAGATGAGACAGGCACCGCGCTTGCAGCTGGAAGGAATTTGATGGGCGAAGCGACCATTCGCGACGTTGCGCGACGGGCACAGGTATCGGTGGCGTCAGTCTCGCGCGCGCTCAACGGACTCAGCAACGTGCGCGGCGAAACCCGCGAACGTATCCTCGAGGCGGCGGCCGAGCTTGGCTACGTCCCGCATGCCGGCGCTCGCAGCCTCAGTCTTTCGCGCGCGCACTCGATCGGGGTCGTGCTGCCCGATCTTCACGGCGAATTCTTTTCCGAATGTGTCCGCGGCATGGACCGGGAAGCGAGCAAGCGCGGCTATCTGCTGCTGCTGTCAAACCTGCATGCGGATGGCGAACAGGCAATGAAGGCGTTGCGCGCGATGCGGGGCCGCGTCGATGGGTTGCTGGTAATGGCGCCGCACATCGCACCGAACGCGCTGGCGCAGGCGCTGCCGCCCGCCCTGCCCGCCGTACTGATCAACTGCCCCAATGCCGTGACGGGGCACAGCACCTTTTGCGTGGACAACAGGTTGGGTGCAGGCGTGGTGATGCGCCACCTGGTTGAAACCGGCCACCGCCGGATCGTCCACCTCGCGGGTCCCGACGGCAATATCGACGCGCAGGAACGTGCGCAGGGCTATCTCGCCGCGATGGCCGAACTGCTGCCCGAGGTGGCGCCGACGATCGTCGCAGGCGATTTCAACGAAAGCGCCGGCGACCTCATTGCCCAACGGATCGTGGCGGGCGAGATCGATTGCGACGCGGTGTTCGCGGCCAACGATATGATGGCACTGGGCTGCCTCCACGGCCTCCGGCGCGGCGGGAAGCGCGTGCCTGAGGACATTGCCGTGGCCGGTTTCGACGATGTCCCGCTCGCCCGATACATGGATCTCACCACCGTCCAGGTACGGATCGCCGACCTCGGCGCCTATGCCGTCGCCGAACTTATCGACCAGCTGGAAGGCAAGTCGCCGGGCGGCGACCAGATACCGCTGGCGCCCGCACTGGTGGTGCGGACGAGCACCGCAGCGTCGTCGGGATAAGGCTGGAACGACGAAAAGCGGCTTGCAAATCGCCTGTATCTGCTATGGATGTAACCGGTTCCATCCTGGACCCCTCTGGGATGGGCCGCGTAATGCGCCTCGGACGGCGCCCCGCGCCGTCCCTTTTTCTCCAGGGGAGACCTCATGATCGACCGCCGCAACCTTCTTGCACGCACCGCCCTGCTGCTGGGGGGAGCGACGCTGCCCGGCTGCACGGCGGCCATCCGACCGGCCGCTGCGGGCGACGCAGCGGCAATGCCGTTGCCGGCCTGGTATGACGAGCTTGAGGAGCGCACCTTCCGCTTTTTCTGGGACACGGTGAACCGCAGCAACGGCCTCGTCCCCGATCGCTGGCCCAGCCCCAGCTTCTGTTCGATCGCGTCGGTCGGCTTTGCGCTCACTGCTTATGGCATTGGCGTCGAACGCGGCTGGTGCAGCCGCGCGGAAGCCCGCGACCTCACGCTTACGACGCTGCGCTTCTTCTGGAACGCGCCCCAAGGCCCCGACGCCAGCGGCACCGCCGGGCACAAGGGCTTTTTCTACCATTTCCTCGATATGGCCGAGGGGCAGCGCTTCCGCGAGGTCGAACTGTCGAGCGTCGACAGCACGATCCTGTTCATGGGCGTGCTGTTCGCCGGACAGTTCTATGATCGCGACGACCCTGCCGAGGCGGAGATCCGCAAACTGGCGGATGCGATCTACGCCCGCGCCGACTGGACGTGGTTCCAGGACGGGCGCGACGCGATCTCGATGGGCTGGCATCCGGAGAGCGGTTTCATCGAGCGCAACTGGGACGGCTATAACGAGGGGATGTTCGTCTACATCCTCGGCCTCGGTGCGCCAGAACGGCCGCTCCGCGCCGATAGCTGGACGGCCTGGACCGCGCCCTATCCGCGCGTCTGGCGCGGCGAAGGCGCCACCCGCCACCTCGCCTTTGCGCCGATGTTCGGCCACCAGTACAGCCATGCCTGGATCGATTTCCGTGGCATCCAGGATGCGCCGATGCGCGCCGCCGGCATGGATTATTTCGAGAACAGCCGCCGCGCCACCTATGCCCAGCGCGCCTATTGCACCGCCAATCCGATGCGCTGGGACGGTTATTCCAACGAAATCTGGGGCCTGACCGCCTGTGACGGCCCCGGCTATTTCAGACTGCCGTTCAAGGGCGAGATGCGCGAATTCCACGCCTATTCGGCGCGCGGCCCGCTCGGCATGCCCGACGAGCGCGACGACGGCACGCTCGCGCCCACGGCCGCGCTGGGATCGATCGCGTTTGCGCCCGAAATCGTGATTCCGTGCGCCGATGCGATGCGCCGCGACTATGGCGATCGGCTGCTCGGCAAATACGGCTTCCTCGATTCGTTCAATCCCAGCTTTCGCTACACCGATGTGCAGGTGAACAAGGGATCGGTGGATCCCGCCGGCGGGTGGGTCGATGACGACTATCTCGGCATCGACCAGGGGCCGATCCTGCTGATGGCCGCAAACCATCGCAGCGGCTTTGTCTGGGAACGGATGCGTCAGGTGCCCGCGATCCGGCGCGGGCTTACGCTGGCCGGGTTCAAGGGGGGCTGGCTAAACGGCTGAGCGAACCATTGCCGCAACAAAAAAGGGGGGCCGCAGCCCCCCTTTTCTTTTGGTCGTCGGCGCCGGCGCCGGATCAGAAACGATAGCCGACCCGGAACTGGATGCGGCGCGGCAGGGTCAATAGACCCGAAGCCGTCGTGCCATTCGCCGGGCGCAGCGGATCGACGACCTCTCCCGTGTCGGGATTGATCTGGTTGTTGAATCCGCTGTCGAAGCCCGTGAAATTCTTGTTGTTGAACGCGTTGAGTACGTCGACCGCCAGTTCGACCTGATGGTTGCCGGCAATCCTCACGCGATTGGCGAGCGTCAGGTTGACCTCGCAGAAGGCGAACAGACCGCTGATGCAGTTCTTTTCCGGATAGGCCGCCGTGAAGCGGTTGAAGCCCGAAGATGCGCCATTGGTGCTGTCGACCACCTGATAGGCGGCACCGCTGCCGAACGTGCTGAGCGTCGAGAACTGGAAGCCGAGCGGCAGATCGACCATCCCGGAAATGGTGACGCGATGGCGTTCATCGCCGGCCGTCGGACGCCAGCCATAATCGTCCGGCGTCACCGCATCGAGGCTGAACAGATCGCCGCCATTCTGCTCGGCCTTGCCGAAGGTATAGGCGATGTTCAGGCCCCAGCCGGAGGCACGGGTGTAGTTCTTGTCGAGCGTGAAGAAGATCGCCTTGTAGCGGGTGTCTAGCCCGTCATAGCCGATCAGCACGTTGGAATAGCCATTGGCGACCGCGGGAGCGGTGTCGCAACATCCGCCAGTCCCGTTGTCCCGGCGCGTGGCGAACAGGTTGGTATAGCCGTTACGGCCGCGCTGGTACGAACCGGAAAGCGACGCTTCGAACATCCCGATCCGCTGCCGCACGCCGATGCTGAACTGATCATTCACCGGCGGCTTCGCGTCGTTCTTGACCGCAAACAACTCCGGCAGGCCAACCTGCGGATTGGAATCGATCAGCGCCAGCAGCCCCTCGCGCGTGCCGTAGGACGGATTCCACTGAACCGTGGGCAGTCCGTTGCGCGGGCTGCCATCGGTGGAGAAGCGGAAAACCCCGATTGGATTGATCGTACGGGAAAGCTCGTCGACCGTGTTGTTGAAATTATTGCGGTCATAATAGCGGCCGGCGCCGCCGAAGATCACGGTCGAGCGGTCGCCCTTGATGTCCCAGGAAAAGCCGAAACGTGGCGCGATCGCTCCGGCGAAGGGCGAACGATCGGTCCCATCGGTGATGTAATCCTCGGGATTGAAGTAACTCGTCGTGGGCAGTGCGCGCAGCGTCGCCGCCGCCGCAGGCGGCGTCACATAGTCGTTGTTGAAACCGTTGGTTTCATAATCCCATCGCACGCCAAGGTTCAGCTGAAGCCGATCGGTGACGTCCCAATCGTCCTGCAGATAAAGGCCGATCTGGGTGTCAGACGCCAGGATTCGCCCGTTGCCGAGGCCGAGCCGCGCCTCCGCCGGGAAGGTGAAGTCCAGATTGTTGTTCGGCTCCTGCCGGAACGTGTATTTTGGCTGGATATAGGCGTTGTTGGCGAACTCGATGTCAGTCACCTCGACCCGCACGCCCGCCTTGAAAACGTGGCGGTCGATCCCGCTGAACGTGAAGTCGTCGCGAATCGTGTAGCCTTGCTGCAGCTCCCGGCGCGTCGAATCCTTGCCGCCGAACAGAATCACACCGGCATATTCGTACGAGGGCAGATCAGGATTGATAGACGTCGGATTGAACTCGTAGTTCAAATAGTTCGCATTGAACTCGTTGATGAAATTATCGCCGTTATAGGTCCACTTGAAGAGATAGGTATCGACCTTGTTGCGCTTGTTCTCGGCATATTCGTATGACGTGTTACCGCCGAAGCCCTGGATATCGGTCTCCTGGCGACGGCTGAACGAAACATCGAACGTCTGACGATCATCCGGCGTCAGCGTCAGCTTGCCGAAGTAAAAGTCGCCGCGGAACGGGCTGACGAACGCCCCCTCGAATTCCGAGATTCTGCGTCCCGAGGCCTGCTCGAACGCAGCGATCTGCGCGGCCGAACCG
Source organism: Sphingomonas sp. RS6 (assembly GCF_054489705.1). Lineage (NCBI taxonomy): Bacteria > Pseudomonadati > Pseudomonadota > Alphaproteobacteria > Sphingomonadales > Sphingomonadaceae > Sphingomonas > Sphingomonas sp. RS6. The sequence goes on along the minus strand of NZ_JBTMWM010000006.1, from coordinate 127,242 downwards.
CTGCTCTTGACGTTGAACGCGCGATCCTGGTCGTTGCCTTCATAAGCGGCGAAGAAGAACAGGCGGTCCTTGATGATCGGCCCACCCAGCGATGCGCCATATTGCTTCCGCTCGAACGCCGGCTTGGCATTTCCGTCGCGCTTGTCGATGAAGCTCTTCTCCGTCAGCCCGCGGTCCGTGTACTGGGCAAAGGCCTCGCCGTGGAACTCGTTCGTGCCCGATTTGGTGACCGAGGTGATGATCGCCGAACCAGCCTGCTCATACTCGGCCTTGTAGTTCTGCGTAAGGACGCGGAATTCCTGCACGGCCAACTGGCCGAACGGATTGCCGCGGCTGTTCTGCTGGCCGGCAACGCCGCCTTCGCGCAGCTTGTTCTTCAGGCTGACGCCGTCGATGAAGACATTGACCTGGCTAGCCGTCGACGCGCCAGAGCGGAAACCCTTGTCCGTTTCCGAATCGATGTACCGCACGCCCGGCGCCAGCGCGGCGAAGGACAGGAAGTTGCGGTCGGTCTGCGGCAGGCGCTCGATCTGCTCGCGGCTGACGTTGGTGGCCACTTCGCTCGTGCGCGTCTCGTTGAGGCGACTGCCCGTCACGACGATCTCGTTGCCGGCGGCGATCTCCGCGGGCGTGCCCGCAGCCGCGAGCGACAGATCGAGGCTCGCCGACTGGCCGATCGCCACCTGAACGAACTGGCTCGTCGTTTCGCCGCCAACGGTCGCCGTCACCTCATAGGCGCCGGGACGAATGCCGCTGAGCGTGTACATGCCGCTCGCATCGGTGGTGGCACGAAAGGTCTGGTTGGTGCCGGTGCTGCGCGCCATGACCTGGGCACCCGCCGCAGCGGTGCCGTCTGCTGCGGTCACTTGCCCGCGCAGACTACCGGTGGTCACCTGGGCATGGACCTGCGCCGGCAGCAGCAGCGCGCCACTGGCCAACATCGTCGCCGCCGCGAGGCGTGCGCGCAAAATCTTTGTGTTGAGCACGGAATACTCTCCCCTACGCGTTGTAACCGGTTACATCGCTTCCGAAACGAAACCGGCGATTAACAAAGGGTTAAAAGAGCGGTGACCATGCCCCTGTCAATGACTATCCGCGATAATGCGCACGGGCGCCGTACGAACAATCCCGGACTGTGGTGTTCGGATCACACCCGTGTCGGAGGCGCCGCACCCAGTTCGATCGCCGTGGTCAAGGCGAGCTTTTCGAGCATCCCGCGCTGGCCGAAGGAGATCGGGCCATGTGCGTGCGAATCGATTCCGCACAATGCGCCGACGCCGTGGGTTCCGCTGAACAGGCCCACCCCGGCGAAATAGACGGGGCCGGCCGGCGCCATCACCGCCGGGTCATCGCAGAAGCGGGGTTCGCGACGCAGATCGGGCACGCATAGCATGCCATCGGGTGCGGCAAGCGTGTGGCCGCACAGCGCGACCGCGGCCGCCATCGCGCCAACGGCCGCGCCGGATGCGGCGGCCACGCGCATCCCTGCGCCGTCGGCGAGAACGAGCAGCGCGGCCGGCGTTGCCAGGACCGAACGGACGGCATCGAGCAGTTCGATCAGCGCTGGCTCATCGCCCGCGACCGGCACCAGCGCGTCGATCGCGCGCTGGCGCGCTGCCGCGCCGCGGGGTCGACGTAACGCGTTCAGGAAGTGGACGGTCATTCGCCGTCCCCCTGCCCGATCGATGCGGCTATTGCCCGGCGCGCGACCACCATCTTCCTCCTTGGTTTCCAGGGGGATGTCTGGGCGATCGGGGTTAACATGCGCCCAATAGGGGCATCGGATATCGGCCGCTACGTACAACTACCTAGCGCCCTTCAGCGGGCCGACGCCACCATTTCAAGCACCGAATCCATCAGCGGGCGGACCGATCGATCGGCGGGCACATCGTTCGCGTAGAAGGCGAAGAACAGCCGCTTGCCGCTGGCGCCGACGAACTCGCCGGCGAGCGCACTGGTGCCGTTCAGCGAGCCGGTTTTGGCGAAGATGCGCCCTTCCAGCGCCGTGCCCTTGAAGCGACGCGCCAACGTGCCGTCGACGCCGCCGATGGGGAGCGTCGCCCGCCATGCGGCACCCCAGCGCTGCCCCGCCACCCATCGCAGCAGCGCCACCGCGCCGCGCGGGGTGATGCGGTTATAGGTCGACATGCCCGATCCGTCCGAAAAGCTGAACGCCCAGTCCGGCAGCCCGGCGCCCGCCAGCATGGCCGAGACCACCGCCTGTCCGTCCGCCACCGATCCGCTGCCATGCGCAACACTCACCCGCCGCAGCAGCAATTCGGCATGGAGGTTCTGGCTGACCTTGTTGGTGTGCGTGATGTCTTCGGCCAGCGGCGGCGGCGCCAGGCGCGCGAGCACCGGGAGCGCGGCCGGCTGCACCACCGGCGCCTCGCCGCGCAGCGCCGGATCGTCGCTAGGTGACAGCAGGCGATGCCGCACGCGGACCGTGCCTTCCACCTTCACGCCGCGCGCGACCAGCATCGCCTTCAGCCGCCACGCCGCATAGTCGGCGGGATCGTCGATCCCCGTCACCAGCGTGACCGGCGCACTCCCCGCCGCAACCGAGCCGGTGATCCGCAGCCGGCGTTCGAGCGGCAGCCGGTCATAGCCGAGGCCCGTCGCGCCCGTGGCAACGCTGGTGGCCCGGTTCTCGATCGGGAGGTAGGCCGGCGCCTCGATGCGCGGCGCCTTTCCGGGGGCGCCGGGTATCACCCGGATCACCAGTTCGTTGTCGTCAAGCGTCAGGGCGGAAATGCCGGTGCCCGACCGGGTCGGGATGTTGTTCCAGCTCATGCCGGAACTCCAACGCTCGTCGGGAAAGGCGGTGTCGTCGCCGATCACGTCGCGCACCCGGCGGGTCTTCGCCGCAACCGCATCGGCGAGCGTCGCCAGGCAATCGGTCACGCAATCGTCGGCGCTCGACAGCCGGGCATCGCCATGCCCCTCCAGCACCACGTCGCGCCCCTCCATCCGCACCGCCGCGCCGCCAGTAGCGTCGGGGGCATCGACCGGCAGCGTCGCATAGGCGGCGGCGGTGGTGAACATCTTGGTGTTCGATGCCGGGATGAAGCGCTGGTCGGGGTTGATCGCGGCGATTTCACGCCCCTGCTCATCGACCACGACCAGGCCGAACCGGAGGCCCGGTCCGGCTTCGGCGAGCTTCGCCTCCACCTGCTGCTGGAGCGCCGACTGGGCCTGCGCCACCGGTGTGCAGCATAGTGCAGCAAAAACCAGCAAAAGCCTCATGCTGCATCGGCTCCACGATAGACGGCTTCGTCCAGTTCCCCCTCCATCCGCGCGACACAGGTGGCGACCGCCAGGTTCGCCGAGGCGCTGGGCACGGTGCGGGTCATGTCGAGCAGCCGGTCGAACGGCAGCACGAACCCGACCACCAGCGCGGTTTGCTCGGGCGCGACGCCCACCGCCGACAGCACCGCCGCGAGCATGAAAAGCGAGGCCGACGGCACCGGCGCGGTGCCGAACGCCGCCAGCGCGCCGGTCAGCAGCACCAGCCCATAGACGGGCAGGGTCAGCGGCACGCCGAACGCCTGCAGCGCGAACATGCTGAGCAGGCCGACATACATCGCCGTGCCGTCCTTGCCGATGCTCGCGCCGAGCGGCAGCACGGTCGAAAAGATCGGCCGCCCCACGCCCAGGTTGCGCTCCGCCACCCGCATCGCCACCGGCAGGGTCGCCGAGCTGGAGGCGGTGGAAAAGGCGACGACCAGCGCATCGAGGATGCCGCGGAAGAAGGGGAGCACCGGCAGCCGCGCGATCAGCCGCAACATCAGGCTGTGGACCACTACCATCTGCAGCAACGATCCCAGCACCACCGCCAGCGCAAGCCAGCCGACATGGACGAACACCGCCGCGCCGTGCTGGGCAATGGCGTTGGCGATCAGCGCGAACACGCCGAACGGGGTCGCCTCCATCACGATCCCGACGATGCGCAGCAGCACCGCCGAGAGTGACTGGAGCAGCGCCGCGAACGGTTCACCCGCCTCGCCCGCCACCACCGTCCCGCAGCCGGTGAGGATCGCGACGAAGATCAGCGCGAGCATGTCGCCCTTTGCCAGCGCTTCGACGATGTTTAGCGGAACGATGCCGATCAACTGGTCATAGGGGGTCACCGGCGTACCCAGCGCGTGCGGCGCCGCACTGCCGAGCGGGGCACCGAGGCCGGGCTGTACCAGCACCGCGACCAGTATTCCCACCGACACGGCGATGGCGGTGGTCAGCGCGAACAGCCCGATGGTCCGTCCGCCCAGCCCGCCCAGCCTTTTGGGATCGGCGAGCGCCGTGATGCCGGCGGCGATCGTCACCAGCACGATCGGCGCCACCAGCATCCGGATCGCCCGGACGAACAGGTCGCCGAGGAACATCAGCTTCGGCGCCGCAGTGGGCCAGGCGATCCCGAAGGCGAGGCCAAGCAACAGCGCCGCAAGCACGCGCTGCCACAGCGGAACGGCGAACCAGCGGCGGAGCAGCGCGCTCACCCTTCCCACCGCTTGCGGCGGTTGCACCCTTCCCTCTCCCTTTCAAGGGAGAGGGAGGGAGGCGCGCAGCGCCGGAAAGGTGAGGGTGACACGCCCAGCCTCGTCACCCGCATGTCCCCGCCGTCGGCATATGCGGCAGCGCCCGTCCGCCCGCCTTCCCCGTCATCCGACCCTGATCGACCGCCACCACGCCGTTCACCAGCACCGTCCGCACGCCCGCCGCCAGCAGCTTGGGCTCCTCGTATGTCGCGCGCGACGCATAGCTTTCGGGGTCGAACACCACCACGTCCGCCAACGCCCCTGGGCGGAGATGCCCCCTGTCCGTCAGCCCGAACCTTTCGGCGGGAAGCGCGCTGCTGCGGTCGATGAACTGGCGGAGCGTGAGCACCTTTTCCGCCACGACATACTTCGCATATTTGCGCGCGAAGCTGCCATAGACGCGCGGGTGCCCGCCCGAAGCATCCGAACCTGTCATCACCCAGGGCTGCGCCATGAAGGCGGCGATGTCCGCCTCGCTCTGGTTGAACGAGACCACGCCCGGATCGGCGATGCGGATCACCGCGATCGCGGCATCGACGGCATCCTTGCCCATCGTCTTCGCCACCGCCGCCAGCGTCTGGTTGCGATAGCGCCCCTCGACGATCAACAGCTTGTCGGCGCCGCCGCGCTTGCGTAGATTCTCGGCAATGCCGGCGCGCAGCTTTGTCGCCAGCGCGGGATCGTCGAAGCGTTTCAGCAGCGCCGGCCGCCCGCCATCCTGTGCCCAGATCGGCATCAGCGAGGCGACCAGACTGGTCCCGCTGGCCGACCAGGGATATTGATCCGCCGTCACGTTCAGCCCGGCGGCGCGGGCCGCATTCACCCTGGCGATGATCGCCGGCGCCATGCCCTGCACATCGACGCCCAGCGCCTTGATATGGCTGATATGCACCGGCAGCTGCGCCTCGCGGCCGATGTCCAGCAGTTCGTCGATCGCCGCCGCCAGGCCGACCGTATAGCTGCTCTCGTCGCGGATATGGCTGTCATAGACGCCGCCGCGCTTCCCCGCCTCTGCCGCCAGCGCAACCACTTCGTCGGTTTTGGAGAAACTCTGCGGCGCGTAGAACAGCCCGGTCGAAAGCCCCAGCGCGCCGTGGCACATCGCGTCCGCGACCAGCGCCTTTTCCTGCGCCAGTTCCTCCGGCGTCGGCGCCCGGTCGGCCATGCCGATCACCTTCTCGCGCACCGCGCCGAAGCCGACATAGACCGCATAGTTGATGCCCACCGGCTTCGTCGCCGCACTGCCCAGCACGCGCGCGACATCGGGATCGCCGCCGCCGTCATTGCCGATAAAGGCCGTGGTCACACCCTGCATCAGAAAGGCCGAGATCAGCCGTACCGCCGGATCGGCCGAGGCAAGGTCGTCGCCCATATGGGTGTGCGGGTCGATGAAACCGGGCGCGACGATCATGCCACGCGCATCGACCGTCCGCTTCGCCCGCACCGTCAGATGCGGCCCCACCGCGACGATGCGGTCCCCGCGTATCGCGACATCGCCGGCAAAGGGTGCCGCGCCGCCCGGATAGACGGTCCCGCCCCGGATCAGCAGGTCGACCTGCTCCGGCGCTGGCGTCGCGCCCAGACCCAATAGCGCCACGCCCAGCAGCAACCCGATCTTCATGCCGATCCCCAGAATCCCGATTGCGGCGGAAGCAGATAGCCCTCCGCGTCCTGCACCCCGCCCGGCCGATCCTCGGCAAGCCAGAGCGGCCCGTCAAGGTCGACGAACGCGCTTCGCCGCGCGACATGCAAAGCTGGCGCGATCGACAGCGACGTGCAGATCATGCAGCCGGTCATCAGTCCCAGCCCCTGCGCGGCCGCCGCCTCGGCCAGGTCGAGCGCGGCAGTCAACCCACCCGCCTTGTCGAGCTTGATGTTCACATGGCTGTAGCGGCCGACGATCCGGGGCAGGTCGGCGGCGACATGCACCGCCTCGTCGGCGCAGATCGGCACGGGCGATGCAAAGCCCTCCAGCCAACCATCCTCGCCGGCCGGCACCGGCTGTTCGAGCAGCGCCACGCCACACTCGATCAAGATCGGCTCCATCGCGCGCAACAGCCGCTCGTCCCAGCTTTCATTGGGGTCGACGATCAACTGCGCGCCCGGCGCCGCCCCGCGCACCGCCCGGATCTGGGCGTCGGGGATCGTCGCATCGACCTTCACCTTCAGCAGCGGCGCCTTCGCCACCTGTCGCGCAGCCGCTGCCATGGCGAAGGGCGTATCGATGCCGATGGTCAGCGCGCTGGCCATGCCGCGCGGCTCGGGCGCGTCGATCAGCGTCGCGACCGAATGGCCGCGCAGCTTCGCCTCCAGATCCCAGAGCGCGCAGTCGACCGCGTTGCGCGCCGCGCCAAGCGGCATCAGCCCCAGCAACTCGCGCCGGCTGACCCCGCCCTCGACCGCGCTGCGGACCGCTTCGATCGTCGCCAGCGTGCTTTCGACGCTCTCGCCATAGCGGGGATAGGGCACGCCCTCGCCCCGCCCCGCCATGCCGCCGTCGCGGATCGTGACCGTCACCACATCGGCCTGCGTCTTTTCCCCCCGCGAAATGCGGAACGGCCGGGCGAGCGGAAACCGCTCGTGGCGCGCGTCAAGCGTGCGCAGCATCAAGCAACCGGTCGAGGATCGGCGCGACGCCGAACGCCATCGGGTCGGTGCAAGGCAGCCCCAGCCGGTCCTCGGTCTCCGCACAGAGCCGCTCGGCGGCCGCCCGCTCCAGCCGCGAGGTGTTGAGCGCGATCCCCACCGCCCGCACCGCCGGGCTGGTCAGCCGGGCAAGCTCCAGGTTTCGCGCCAGGCATTCGCCCAGATCGGGGAGCGCCCGGCCTTCGATCCCCCGCATGTCCTTGCGCACCGGATCGTGGCACATCACGATCGCTTCGGGCTGCGCGCCGTGGAGCAGGCCAAGCGACACGCCCGCAAAGGAAGGGTGGTAGAGCGAGCCCTGCCCCTCGATCACGTCCCAGCCACCGTCATCGCGTGCCGGCGCCAGTTGCTCGACCGCGCCCGAAATGAAGTCCGCCACCACCGCGTCGATCGGCATGCCCGCACCCGCGATCAGGATGCCGGTCTGCCCCGTCGCGCGGAAATCTGCCGTGGCCCCACGTTCGCGAAGGCCCCGGACGAGCGCGATCGTCGTGTACATCTTGCCGACCGAACAGTCGGTGCCGACGGTCAGCAGCCGCCGTCCGGCGCGTGGCCGTCCGCTACCAACCGGCAGGTCCGCCGGCGGCTCGCGCACGTCGAACAAGTGCAGTCCCTTTTCCGCCGCCAGCGCGGCCAGCCGGGGCACGTCGCGCAGCCGTTGGTGGAGCCCGGCGGCAACGTGCATGCCCGCCTCCAGCGCCGCCGCCGCATCGGCGATCAGCGCATCGCCCAGCGTGCCCCCGGAATTGGCGATGCCCAGCACCATCGTCCGCGCGCCCCGGCCCGCACCGTCCGCGATCGAAAGCCGATCGAGCCCCAGTGTCAGCGGGCAATCGTCATGGCGAAACTCGCCGACGCAGTCGTCGGGCCGGAACTCGGCAAGCCCCCGCGAGGTCTTGATGCCGGCAAAGTCGGTCGAATGGCCGAGATAGAGCAGATAGGGCGCTGGGATCATCGTGCGTCGACGCTAGGACGCGATGCCGTGGCTTCGCCATAGCAATCCGCCCGGTGCGGCATAGCCGCGAGCTATGGATTCATGGTTCGTCGATCACCCGCGCCATCCCCTTCAGGAATTCGGTGGCGAGCGCGGTCGGCGGGCGGTTCAGCAGGAACATCGCATGGACGTCGAAGGTAACGGGCGGCTTGAGCGGGCGCATCGACAGGCCCGGCGCGAGCGATGCCTGCGCCGTGAAGCTGTCGACCACCGTCAGGCCAACGCCATGCGCCACGAGTGCGGTGGCGATATAGAATGTCCGCGCGGAGATGACCTCGTCGAGCGAGACGCCGGCGCGCTGCAACTCCTGGGTGAATAGCTGACCGATCGGTCCGCTGGCGGCCAGGCTGATGAACTTTGCGTCGCGAAGCTGTTCCAGTGCGATCCGCGGCGGCGCGTTGGGCATGTCCGCCTCGCGGTAGAGCACGACCAATTCACCCTCCCCCAGCCACCGATGCCCGAGAGGCGCGGTGGGCGGTACTTCGTAGGCGATGGCGATATCGGTTTCACGCTCATAGAGCTTGCGCAGCAGATCGTCGTGGTGAACGGTTTGCAGATCGAATTTCACATCGGCATGGCTGCGCAGAAATTGTGCCACCGCGGTGGGCAACGCCGCCAGTGCCAGCGACGGCAACGCCGATATCCGCAGCATCTGCCCGGCACCGCGCTTAAGATTGCGCCCCGCTTCACGAAGGGCATAGACGCGATCCTGAATCTCGCTCACTTCGCTGAACAGCATGTGTGCGTCCTCGGTCGGGACCAGCCGGCCGTTGGTGCGATCGAACAGCGGAAATCCCAGCAGCGATTCGGCATGGCGCAGCATCTTCGACACCGATGGCTGCGACACGTTGAGCGCGCGCGCAGCACCGCTGACCGAACCGTTCACATAGACGGCGTGAAAGATTTCGATGTGGCGCAGGTTCATCGGTGGAGACACTGTGACATGCACGAAGTTTATAGCCTGTGCCGCAGCCCGCAAGCGTCCATCGCCCCTCATGCCACGGCAGGCATTTTGCAAAGCAGGGCAGCGATCGCTACACGCCGCTGCGGGCGCGTGCCCGCGGACGCATTTATGGGCCACAAGCCATGACGATCCCTGCGCTTTTCCAGATCGACCCGAGCGACGCAGTCGCGACAGCGCTGCGCGACCTGGCCGCTGGCGAGGCGTTGCTTGGGGTCACGGTGGCGGCGCCGGTCGCGAAGGGCCACAAGGTGGCGCTGCGCCCGATCCGCGCAGGCGATCCGGTCCACAAGTTCGGCTTCCCGATCGGTCGCGCGATCCGCAACATCGCGCCGGGCGAACATGTCCACACGCACAACGTTGCTACCGCGCTGGAGACGAGCGGCAGCTATCGGTACGCCCCGTCATCCGCTGCCCCGGCCATGTTCGACGGTCCCGGCTTTCTCGGCTATCGCCGCGCCGATGGCCGGGTCGGCACGCGCAACGAGATCTGGGTCCTTCCGACGGTCGGCTGCGTCGGCCGGACGGCGGAAAAGATCGCTGCCGGCGCAGCCGTTCATTTTGCCGGGCGGGTCGATGGCATCCATGCCTTCTGTCACCCTTTCGGCTGTTCGCAGCTTGGCGAGGATCTCGACGGCACGCGCGCGATCCTCACTGCGCTGGCCAATCACCCCAATGCCGGCGGCGTCCTGCTGGTCGGGCTGGGGTGTGAGTCGAACCAGTTGTCGGCGATGTTGGCTGGAGTCGATCATCCCAATCTCCGCGCGCTCGGTGCGCAGCAGGCCGCTGACGAGCTGGGCGAAGGGCTCGCGCTGGTTGGGGAACTGGTCGGCGTCGCCGAACGCGCGCAACGCGAGCCTGTCCCGCTCTCGTCGCTGGTGCTGGGGGTCAAGTGCGGCGGATCGGACGGCTTTTCCGGGCTGACCGCCAATCCGCTGGTCGGCCGCATGAGCGACCGCATTACCGCCGCCGGCGGCGCGGCGGTGCTGACCGAAATCCCGGAAATCTTCGGCGCCGAACAACTGCTGATGGCACGCGCCAGCGATCAGGCGGTATTCGATCGCGTTGTTGCGCTGGTCAACGACTTCAAGGCCTATTTCACCCGCCACGGCGAGCCGGTGTCCGAAAACCCATCCCCCGGGAACATCGCCGGCGGGATCACGACGCTAGAGGAAAAGTCGCTCGGCGCGGTGCAAAAGGCCGGCCATGCGACCATCACCGATGTGCTTGGCTATGGCGAGCGCGTTCGGCGCGCCGGCCTGACGCTTCTGGAGGCGCCGGGGAACGATGCGGTCTCGTCCACCGCGCTTGCGGCGGCCGGCGCCACGGCCATCCTGTTCACCACCGGTCGCGGCACCCCGCTCGGCTTTCCCGTCCCAACGATCAAGATCGCGTCCAACAGCGACCTTGCCCAACGCAAGCCCAGCTGGATCGACTTCGATGCCGGGCGGGTGCTCGATCAGGGTATCGAAACCGCCGCCTCGGCACTGCTCGACACGATCGTCGCGGTCGCTTCCGGCCAGCCCACTGCGGCTGAACGAAATGGCGAGCGGGAAATCGCAATCTGGAAGCGCGGCGTTACGCTTTAACAAAGCGAATGTTCCGCGCCGTGCGACGGACGCGGCGTGCGACGCGGTGATCCGCACTTTCCCGGCATTGAAGCGTTAACCTGTGCGCGTTAACCGTTGTTGCGTCCGAGAAATCAGGTGCGACATGGCGATCCAGTTCTTCATTTTCATCTATGCGGTCGCGACGATGTTCGTGCTCATGACGATGCAGCGCAACCGCCGATCGGGCCGGCAGACGCTGCCAATCGTCACGATGGCCGGCTGGGGCCTGTTCTCGCTTTCGTCGACGCTCGCCATCCTGATGGGTGCGCTCGGGCTGGCGCTGGCAATGGGCGTTCAGATGCCACTTCCGCCTGCGTTCTCCGCCCCGATTTTCTGATCCCCACGCAGTGCCGCTCTACGAATTTGCCGGAAAGCGCCCGCAAATCGGCGCCGAGTGCTGGGTCGCGCCAAGCGCGGATCTGATTGCCGACGTCCGGTTGGGTGATCGCGCCAGCATCTGGTTCGGTGCAGTGATCCGTGCCGACAACACCCCGATCATCATCGGCGCAGGCACCAATGTCCAGGAAGGCGCGACGCTCCATTCGGATCCAGGCGCACCGCTCACGCTGGGCAACGAAGTCACCGTGGGCCACCGCGCGGTGCTGCACGGCTGCACCATCGGCAATCGAACGCTGATCGGCATGGGTGCGATCATTCTGAACCATGCCGTCATCGGCGATGATTGCCTGGTCGGCGCAGGCGCGCTCGTCACCGAAGGCAAGGAATTTCCCCCGGGGCATCTGATCGTCGGCAGCCCGGCGCGCGCCGTCCGGCCGCTGGACGACGCGCAAAAGGCAATGCTCGCCGCCAGTGCGGCGCTCTACGCGGCGAAGCAGCGGGACTATGCCGCGCAGCTCGAACAGATCGGCTGAGCCGCGCCGCTAATCCGCCGAACAGGCGCGGATCACGCTGTTCAGATTGCCCAACTGCACCGCATTGCCCAGCGCCGCGCCGAACCGGATCAGCATTTCCTCGTCATTCTTGATTCCGTGCCGGGCGAGTTCGTCGTCAGTCAGGGAAGCGCTCACACGATCGACGATCGCCTTCAGCGCCGGCATCGCCTCGCTCTCGCCATAGGTCTCGACCTCGGATTCGGCCGCACCATAGACGATGCTGCTGACGGCCAGGCACATCAGCTGGCGATCGAACGCGTCGGCCGGCAGCGCGATTGCCGAGGAATGCCCGGCACTGCGCGGCCAGCGCGTGGCGCACAACGCCATGATCGCCGACGCATTTTCCGCCGTAACCGCCGGGTCTCCGGTGACCAGCGACTCTATGTTTCCGAGCTGCGCCATAATCGAGCCCTGCGCGGGCGTCAGGCGCGCCTTCTCGATCATGAACCACATCGCATCGGCGACTTCGTATGCGTCGACGCGGTCGTCCCCGCTGCTCACCTTTGTCGATGCGACGAAACAGCGCGGGGCCGCCTTGGCGGGGTCTGGATCGAGCGCCGCCTCCTTCGCGGTCTGTGCAGTCGCAGTCGTCGCCACGGTCAGCAGGAACCCCGCAGCGGCAGCCAGTTTCAATCCACGCAAGCGCGTTCCCCCCCATCGATGTCGCATCACTGTGCCGCGACTCGGGGCAAACGCAAGTAGCCGATCGCAGCTGGCGCACGATTTCGCCAATCGCGAAAGCGCAGGCGGCGCTGCCGTAACGTCGCCCGCGCGGCGCTGGACAGACGTTCCGCTTGCGCTATCAAATCGTGGACATGGCCTTACCTGCGCTCTTCGATCGCCTGCGGCTTCCCGTCATCGGATCGCCGCTGTTCATCATCTCGGTGCCCGATCTCGTGATCGCGCAGTGCAAGGCCGGCATCGTCGGATCCTTCCCGGCGCTCAATGCGCGTCCGCAGGCGCAGCTCGACGAATGGCTCCACCGCATCACCGAAGAACTGGCGGCCTGGGATCAGGCCAACCCGGATCGGCCCGCCGCACCCTTCGCGGTCAACCAGATCGTCCACCGCTCGAACCCGCGGCTGGAACAGGATGTCGCGACCTGCGCGAAGTGGAAGGTGCCGATCGTGATCACCTCGCTCGGCGCCCGGCCCGAACTGAACGACGCAGTGCATGGCTGGGGCGGCATCACGCTCCACGACGTGATCGACGACAAGTTCGCACACAAGGCGGTGGAAAAGGGTGCCGACGGCCTGATCCTCGTCGCGGCCGGCGCGGGCGGCCATGCCGGCCGGCTCAGCCCGTTCGCGCTGGTGCAGGAGGTGCGCGAATGGTTCGACGGCCCGGTGGCGCTGTCGGGCTCGATCGCCACCGGCCGGGCGATCCTCGCGGCGCAGGCAATGGGCGCCGATCTCGCCTATATCGGTTCACCCTTCATCGCGACCGAGGAAGCGAACGCCGCCGAGGCGTATAAGCAGGCGATCGTCGACGGCCGGGCGGACGACATCGTCTATTCAAACCTGTTCACCGGCGTTCACGGCAATTATCTGCGCGCGTCGATCGTCAATGCGGGCCTCGATCCTGACAATCTGCCGGTAAGCGATCCCAGCGCGATGGACTTTGGCGGGGCGAAGGCGTGGAAGGACATCTGGGGATCGGGCCAGGGGATCGGCGCGGTCCACGCGGTCGAATCCGCCGGGGCAAGAATCGACCGTCTCGCCGCGCAATATACCGAGGCGCGTGCGGCGCTCTGTCGCTGAGGCTCAGAATGCGCTGGAAAGTCGATCGAGCATCCGCCGGGCGGGGCTGATCGCCACCGATTGTGCGTCGAGCGACGAATCGAGCCTCGCCACCCGGCGATACAGATCGATACTCGCCTGCACGATCGAAACCGCCTGCCCCGGCATTCCGGCCATCGCGTTCATGTCTGTCTCCGGGGCGGCCCCCAGCCGGCGCGAGGGCGACAGCGCATCATGCGGCTCGATCTCGCCGGCATCGACGGCGCGCTGCGTCAGCAACCAGGCGATGATGTGCATCAGCCGTGTCGTCACCTTCAACGATTCGCATGAGAATGCGACCCGGTTGAGCGCGCCGAGCATGTCGCGTTCGTCGCGGCCGAGTTGGTCGAAATAGCCGCGAGCCTCGTCGGCCAGGACCATGGCCTCGACATAGAGCGAGTCGACGAGCTTTCGGCGGATCGGGGACGACATCGAGCCTTGCATGCGAAAAAACGTGCCACAGCGACCGTGCTCGCGGAAAGCCCAAAAGCAGGCCGGATCTGTCCGAAAACGGGGTTCAGGCGATAATGTCGGGGATAAGCTGGTCCTCCAGCAACGAGATTTCATCACGCAGGCGCAGCTTGCGCTTCTTCAGCCGCGCGATCTGAAGCTGATCGTTGCTGCTCTCGGCCAGGGCGGCAATGGCCGCGTCCAGATCGCGGTGCTCGGATCTGAGCGCCTCGACCCGGCGGCGAATTTCATTGTCTTCCAATACGCTGCTCCCCCGCTTCGCTGCGGAAACCCCGCCGCGCCATCACGAACTATCGCGACTTTTCGGCGGCCCGTCGATCAGGGATGATTCGAGGCGCGACATCTGCACGCAAACGTGTTTTATTGGATTCCCCCTGTAACCGTTCAAGGAGGAATGCTTCCATGCATACCGCGCATCTTTCGGCACTTAGCGCCAAACATTCGCATCTGGACAAGCGAATCGCGGCCGAATCGCAGCGCCCCTCTCCCGACCGGATGGTCCTCGCGCAGTTGAAGAAGCAGAAGCTGCGCGTCAAGGAAGAGATGAACCGATAGGATCGGCATCCACAGAAATTTCAACCGGTCGCGGTTCTGGCCAAGCCGCGACCGGCCTTTAAGACGGCGGCAAACCGCCACCGCAAAGAAGGACGATGGCCGCCCAAGGCCGCGCTTGCGAAGCCCGACCCCGCTAGGCCACCCCCGTGAGTCAGAGAATGTCGCGGATGCGCGCCGCGATCAGCGGCGCGTGATGATGGGCTTGACGTAGACCGGGGTCTGGGCTCCGCCGCCAACGGGCTTCCGGGCCAGCTTGGGATCGATCGGTGCATCGAACGCAACCCCGACGCGCCCCTCCGCCGCCCACGCGACCTTGCCGCTGACCCAACCCACGCCGCGCACTTCGACGGCCACCGGGGTCCGCAATGCCATCGGGCCGGTATATTCGGCCATCAGCCCGCCAGCCGACAGGTTGCGAACGCGCACCGTTCCGGCATCGGCGCCGTGGACGCGAAACGCGGCTGTGAGCAACAGGCTGTCGCGCACGTCCGAACGCTGCCCGGCAAAATCGGATGCCGATAACGTGGAGGAAGGGGCGGAAGACTGCTGATCCATTCGGGCTCTCAAAAGCGTATACTCACGGGCACCGTGAATAGACCAGCATCCTTATCGAAAGCGTTAACCCCTTGGCGCCTCCGTAATTCCCCGAGGCGCCGAGGGGCCAGGCGTCATTCCTCTCGGCTGATCTTCTCGTTGCGTTCGTGGCGCTCCTGCGCCTCGACCGTCATCGTCGCGGTAGGACGGGCCTCAAGCCGCGCAAGCGGAATGGGCTCGCCGGTGACTTCGCAATAGCCATATTCGCCATCATCGATGCGACGGAGCGCGGCATCGATCTTCGCGATCAGCTTGCGCTGGCGATCGCGCGTGCGGAGTTCGATCGACCAGTCGGTTTCGCTCGATGCGCGATCGGTGAGGTCCGCCTCCCGCAGCGAATCGGTCTGAAGCTGATTGAGCGTGTCGGCCGACTCGCGATAGATCGCATCTTTCCAGTCGTGCAGCTTGGCGCGGAAATATTCCTGCTGCCGCGGGTTCATGAAGGGTTCGTCGTCGCTCGGCCGATAGCCGTCATTCGCAGCCGAAGGAACGTGTTTACCCGGTTCGTCGATACGATCCAAAACAGTAGCCATCCCCACTCTCTCCACACCAGTCGCCGGAGACGAGCCACCAGCGGACTGCCATTGCCCCAAGGGCCTATACTTTCGCGAACGCCGGTTAACAAGCGAATGCTTTGCGAGCGATTTTGTGAATTCCCTGTAATACAGTGTGATTTAGCCTCTCGGCTCAACGCCTCAGAATTCTTCCGCGCGAGTACGCCAGAGAGCACAAACGACCCGAGCAGAACGGATCGTTGCGATGTCGATATGTATCGAATTCGAACATTATCCAGATTGCTGTTGGGTACGTCCGCGATAAGTAAACGCCGCCCAGCCAAACCGTTCATGATTTAACGCCAAGCGACGCAATGTTGCGCGCCGGCGGCAGTACCAGTCCGAAAGCGCCGCAAACGACTTCAACATAACGCACGTCACCGTCAGGTGATGGCGTGCTGCATCCGATGATCCTGAGCGGGGCGGCGCGCAGGCGAACGGGCAACGCCGCCCGCCTGCGATAACGGATGCCGTGTGGCGACTGCCTGGAACGTCGATCAGGGCGCCGCCAAGCTTCGGAGCGCCCCGCTTACGCCTTGAGCAGCGCCTCCTCGATCTGCGGCACGGTATGGCCGGTCAGATCCTTGTCGACCTCGCCCTTCAGGCGCTCCGTCACCGACTGGTGATACTGCTTGCGAAGCTCGCCCAGCGTCTTGGGCGGCGCGACGATGATCAACGATTCGAATTCGTTGCGGAGCGCCCGCTCCTTCAGCAGACCTGCCACCTCGGCCGCGAACCGGTCTTCCTCCAGCTGATGGAAATCGGTCTCCGCCATCGTGCCGCGCGACGGGGCGAACTGGGCGCCGCCGCCCTGGGCATGCATCGAACCGCCTGTCGCGACCGGCGGTGCGCCTGGGCCGGACTGAGTCGAAGAAGCGCCGCCGGCCGCATCGGTCTTTTGATCGGAATCCTTCGGGTTCGGGTGGATCTCCTTTTTCACCAGTTGGAGATTTGGGTATTCTGCATCGCCTTCGTTCCGCAGCATCAGCATCTTGCGACCATCTGCGACCACAACCATCGCGTCGTGCGGGACTTCCATCTTCCGTCTCCTCTCATGTGTCGATTCTCCTTCTCAACGGACGGCGAACGGCGGGGTTGCGTGCACAAGGGCGCCCCGCCATAGGCTGGCGGCCATGCACGACATCCGCTTTATCCGCGAACATCCCGCCGCTTTCGATCAGGGCCTTGCAAAGCGCGGGCTCGGCCCGGCTTCGGCAGAGCTGCTGGCCCTCGACGAACGACGCCGCGCACTGATCACCGAGGCGCAGTCGGCGCAGGCGCGCCGGAACGAGGCGTCGAAGGCGATCGGCGCAGCCAAGGCCCGTCGTGACGATCCCACCGATCTGATGGCGGAGGTCGCCGCGCTCAAGGAGCGGATGCCGCTGATCGATGCGGAGGAAAAAGCGGCCGGCGAGGCGCTTACCGCAGTGCTGGCGACGCTTCCCAATCTGCCGCTGGAGGACGTTCCGTTCGGGCGGGACGAGGACGACAACCAACTCGTCCACAGCCACGGCGAGCCGCGCGTCTTCGATTTCGAGGCGAAGGAACATGATGCGATCGGGCCGGCACTGGGGCTCGATTTCGAGACCGGCGCGGCGATGTCCGGTGCGCGCTTCACGCTGGTTCGCGGCCATGCCGCCCGCCTGCACCGCGCGCTCGGCCAGTTCATGCTCGATACGCTCACGCGCGATCATGGTTATGAGGAAGTCGCGCCGCCGCTGCTCGTGCGCGACGAGGCGCTGTTCGGCACCGGCCAGCTTCCGAAATTCGCCGAGGATCTGTTCAAGACAACCGATGGCCGCTGGCTGATCCCGACCGCCGAGGTGAGCCTGACGAACATGGTCGCGGGCAAGATCCTGGCCCAGGGCGAGTTGCCGCTGCGCGTTGCCGCACTGACAGCGTGCTTCCGTTCCGAGGCGGGCGCCGCCGGGCGCGACACTCGCGGCTTCATCCGCCAGCATCAGTTCGAGAAGGTCGAGATGGTCTCGATCGTCACGCCCGCTCAGTCGCTGGCGGAGCATGAGCGGATGACGGCCTGCGCGGAGGGCATTCTCGACAAGCTCGGCCTGCCCTATCGGCGGATGAAGCTGTGTACCGGCGACATGGGGTTCACCGCCGCGCGCACCTATGACCTAGAAGTCTGGCTGCCCGGGCAGCAGCGCTATCGTGAAATCTCGTCCTGCTCGACCTGCACCGATTTCCAGGCACGTCGGATGAACGCCCGCTACCGGCCAGAAGGTGAAAAGGGCACCCGATTCGTCCATACGCTGAATGGTTCCGGCCTCGCCGTCGGCCGCACGCTGGTCGCCGTGCTCGAAAACTATCAGCAGGCGGATGGATCGGTGACGGTGCCGGACGCGCTGAGGCCCTATCTCGGCGGTGTCGATCGGTTCGAGCCGAAGTCCTGATGCGAATCCTTCTCACCAATGACGATGGCTATCATGCACGCGGCCTTGCCGTGCTGGAGCGAATCGCTAGCACCATTTCGGACGACATCACCGTCGTCGCGCCCACCGAGGAACAGTCTGGCAAGGGCAGATCGCTGACGCTTACCGAGCCGTTCCGCGTGCGCCGTCATGGCGACAATCGTTTCGCGGTGCGTGGCACGCCGACCGATTGCGTGATGTTCGCGCTAGCCGAGGCGATGAAGGGCGCGCCGCCGGACCTGATCCTCTCCGGCGTCAATCGCGGCGGCAATCTGGCCGAGGACGTCAGCTATTCGGGCACCGTCTCGGCGGCGATGGAAGGGGCGCTTGCCGGCATCCGTTCGGTGGCATTGAGTCAGCGATATGCCCAGACAGGCATGGGCTATGCCGTGCCGTTCGATACCGCCGAGGCATGGGGCGCTCGCGCGCTGGAACCGCTGCTGAGCCTCGATTGGGCGCCGCGAACGCTAATCAATATCAACTTCCCGCCCGTCGCTGCAGACGCCGTGCAGGGGATCAAGGTCGTATCGCAAGGGCTTCGCGATTACGGCCGGGTCGGCCTCGACAAGCGCACCGATCCGCGCGGTTTCCCCTATTACTGGCTGGCAATGGCAAGACTGCCGCACGAGGCAATGCCGGACACTGATCTGGAGGCGATCGAACAGGGTTTTGTGACGGTGACCCCGCTCCATCTCGATCTTACGCATCGCGAGTCGCTCGATCGTCTCGACACCGCCTATCGGGGGCAGTCATAGCACGCCGCAGCCACGCAATCGGCCGCGGGTCGGTGGCGGCCGCTACGCTTCTGCTCTGCGGCTGCATTCCACCGGCGGTGCAGCGCGCCGAGACCGATCCCTTGCCCGCGCCGCCCGCTGCTGCACCCGCAATCACGCCGCCACCCCGCGCCGTGCCCCCCCGCCCCGCCGCGCCCACCGCCCAGCGCCCTCTTGCCGTACCGGCACCCTCGCCGAGAGCGCCGACCACGAAGTCACCCGGCAGTGAAGTCGCTGCCGCACCGCCTGCCGGCTTCGCGTGGCCGGCGCGCGGCGCACTCGTGACGCGGTTCGGCATGCAAGCGGGCGGCAGCCGCAGCGACGGCATTGCGATCGAGGCACCGGCAGGCACGCCGGTGCGGGCGGTGGCTGACGGCGTCGTCAGCTACACCGGACGCGATGTTCCTTCGCTCGGCACGATCGTCGTCGTCCGGCACGGCGGCGGCTGGTCCAGCCTTTATGGCCGCGTCGGCAAGCTACTGGTCCGTGACGGCGACGCCGTGAAGCAAGGCCAGTCGATCGCCGTCGCGGGCAAGTCCGGCGGCGCGACCCGGCCGGGCGTCTATCTTGAGCTGCGTCAGGGGCGAACCCCCGTGGACCCGCTTACCAGGTTGCCGCGATAATGGCCGAACGCCTGCTGCCGATTGCGCTACTGCTCGTGTCGAACGTGTTCATGACGTTCGCCTGGTACGGCCACCTCAAATACAA
Source organism: Sphingomonas sp. RS6 (assembly GCF_054489705.1). NCBI lineage: Bacteria > Pseudomonadati > Pseudomonadota > Alphaproteobacteria > Sphingomonadales > Sphingomonadaceae > Sphingomonas > Sphingomonas sp. RS6. Next base: position 107,744 of record NZ_JBTMWM010000006.1, on the reverse strand, counting down.
GAACGCGCCCCTTCTGCTGGTAATCGTCACCAGTTGGGGAATTGCGCTTATCGAATATTGCTTCGCGGTGCCGGCCAACCGCTATGGCAGCGCGGTCTATTCCGCTGCGCAGCTGAAGGGGCTGCAGGAAGTGCTGACCCTGACGGTCTTTGCCTGTTTTTCGGTGCTGTATCTGGGGCAGAAAATCACGATCAATCACGCGATCGGCTTTGCGCTGATCGCGGCGGGCGCCTTTTTCCTGTTTCGCGCGCCCGCCTGATCGCCGCTTCAGAAACGGATTTCGAGCATCACCACGCTGGGATCGCCATCGACGGCGCGGGCGACGAAGCCCATTTCGCGCTCGAGTTCGATCGCCTGGTGATTCTCGCGGCTCTCGATCGAGACCAGCGCCTTCACGCCGCGGCGCCGCGCCTCGTCGGCGATGAAGCGCAGCAGGCTCCAGCCGATGCCCTGCCCCTTGCGGTCAGACCGGATCGAAATCGCCACCTCGGCCGTCTCCATCGCCTGATCGCAAGCAAGCACGCCGGACGCGACGAGTTCACCTTCGGGCGCGAACGCCAGATAGCTCTCCGTCCGCCAATGATCGACGGCGACCAGCGCCTCTGCCTGGTCGGGGCGAAGGCCCGGGCTCGCGGTGAAGAAGCGGAAGCGTCGATCCTCGGCCGAGACCCGATCGAACAGCGCGCTGAGCTGATCGCGATCGGAGTCGCGCACCGAGCGCACCTCGATGGTGAGCCCGGAACGCGTCGGCAGCTGAACAGGCTCGATGATGGGCGCGGCGGTCGCGGTCATGATAATCTCCCGGTGATGCTGACGCTTCGATAAACATAGCATGGCCGCAGACGTATCCGTAGACACCGCAGACGGAGCGCGGCCGCTGGCATTTTTCGCGAAACATCCTATGTGCCGCGCCAATCATGGCAACCAAACTCCCCGAAGCCCCCAAGGTGGGCATGGTGTCGCTCGGCTGTCCCAAGAATCTGGTCGACTCCGAGCGTATCCTGACCAAGCTCCGTTCGGACGGCTATGCGCTGTCGCCCGACTATGCCGGCGCGGACGTCGTGCTGGTGAATACCTGCGGCTTCCTCGACAGCGCCAAGGAAGAATCGCTCGAAGCGATCGGCGAGGCAATCGCCGAGAACGGCCGCGTGATCGTCACCGGCTGCATGGGCAAGGAAGCCGAGGTGATCCGCGCCCGCTTCCCCAACGTGCTCGCGGTCACCGGCGCGCATCAATATGAGGAAGTGGTCGGCGCGGTGCATGACGCAGCGCCGATGCCGCCCTCGCCCTTCGTCAACCTGGTGCCGGACAGCGGGCTCAAGCTCACGCCGCGCCACTACAGCTATCTGAAGATTTCGGAAGGCTGCAACCATCGCTGCAGCTTCTGCATCATCCCGTCGCTGCGCGGTGACTTGGTCAGCCGCCGGCCCGACGCGATCCTGCGCGAGGCGGAAAAGCTCGTCGAGGCGGGGACGAAGGAACTGCTGGTCATCAGCCAGGACACCTCCGCCTACGGCATCGACATCCGCAAGGAGCCGCGCATGTGGAAGGGCCGCGAAGTCGTCCCCCACATGACCGACCTCGCCCGCGAGCTTGGCCGGATCGCTCCCTGGGTGCGGCTGCACTATGTCTATCCTTACCCGCATGTCGATCAGGTGATCCCGCTGATGGCGGAGGGGCTGGTGCTCCCCTATCTCGACATTCCGTTCCAGCACGCCGCGCCTAACGTGCTGCGCGCGATGAAGCGCCCGGCCAACGAAGCCAAGGTGCTCGAGCGGCTGCGCGGCTGGCGCGAAATCTGCCCTGACATCGCGATCCGCTCGACCTTCGTGGTCGGCTTCCCTGGCGAGACAGAGGAAGACTTCCAATACCTCCTCGACTGGCTCGACGAAGCCCAGCTCGACCGCGTCGGCGCGTTCCGCTTCGAACCGGTCGAGGGTGCCTCGGCCAATGATCTCCCCGGCGCGGTCCCGGAATCGGTCAAGGAAGAGCGCTACGCCCGGATCATGGAAAAGACCGCCGCGATCAGCGCCGCCAAGCTCCAGGCGAAGATCGGCCGCACACTGGAGGTCATCATCGACGCAGTCGACGCCGAAGGCGGCGCCACCGGCCGCAGCCAGGCCGACGCGCCGGAGATCGACGGCGAAGTCTTCCTGCGCGACGCGGGCCATCTCGAACAGGGCGACATCGTCCGCGTCGAGATCGAGGACGCCGACGAGCATGACCTGTACGGGGTACCGATGGGCTGAGCGCCATCGACAATCCTTGTTTTCGCGTCGATGCTCGGTCGCGCGAACCATTGGAGGCCGCCGTGGCGACCCTATCCCCTCTGTCCGGTGATTCTCCGGCAAGTAGGACGCCCGCTGATGCGCGGGCATCCCGTGTCCTGCGCTGGTCGGTGGGGGCACTGGTCGCCGCTGTGTGGATCAGTTCGGCGATCTTCGCGCTCTATATCCTTGCCTTTTATGTCGGCGCCGTTGCCACCGGCACGCCGGATGACTGGAATCGCACCCTTCCCCGCCTTCATGTCTCGCGCTCATGGCTCGCCAATGTCGGCATCGGCGCCCATTTCGCACTCGGGGCGGTCCTGCTTCTCTTCGGTCCGGTCCAATTGTTCGCCGGGGTGCGACGCAGATGGCCCCAAATTCACCGCTGGACGGGGCGGCTCTATCTGTTTGCGGCACTCGTCACCGGCATTGGCGGCCTCATCTTCATCGTCGCGCGAGGCACGGTGGGCGGCTGGGTGATGGATGTCGGCTTCGGGCTCTACGGCATCCTGATGATCGGCGCCGCCGCCCAGACCTTGCGGTTCGCGATGATGCGCCAAATCCTCCAGCACCGCGCCTGGGCAGTCCGGCTGTTCGCGCTTGCGATCGGCTCTTGGCTGTACCGGATGGACTATGGCTTCTGGTTTCTTTTCGCCGGAAGGCTCGGCCATACATCGCAGTTCGACGGGTGGTTCGATGCCATCATGATCTTCTGGTTCTATCTGCCCAATCTGATCATCGCCGAATTGTTTCTCCGCGCCCGGCGCCCGACGACACCTCCTGGCGTCAAGATCGCTGCCGCGGCAGGTATGGCTGGCGCGACGCTGTTCCTGCTGCTCGCCACCTATTTCTTCACTGCGCAGGTCTGGCTGCCCGGAATGCTGTGGCGGGCGGGCGCAGCCCCCAGCTAAACGACCGCTGGCATTCCGCGCGTCGTGCAGTCAAAAGCGTTGCCACCCTATAACGGCGAGGCAACACCCTGATGACGGGAAGCGCTGCGCCGCTATGTTCAGCCATCCCGGAGGCCCGATGTTCCGTACCGTTCTTGCTGCCACCCTGCTGATCGCCACGCCCGCCGCCGCACAGGAACTGACGGCGGAGCAGACCGCGAAGGTCGATTCGATCGTCGCCGATGCGCTGAAGAGCAGCGGCGTGCCCTCCGCATCGGTCGCGATCGTGCGCGACGGCAAGATCGTCTTCGCCAAGGCCTATGGCGACCAGGGCCCCGGCATCGCTAAGGGGCCGGATGCCAACGCCAAATACCAGATCGCCTCGATCTCCAAGCAGTTCACGGCGGCTGCGCTTCTTTTGCTCGAAGACGAGGGCAAGCTGAGCCTCGACGACAAGGTCTCGAAATGGGTGCCCGACGTCACTGACGCGGACCAGATCACGATCCGCCAGCTGCTCAGCCACACCGCCGGTCTGCAGGATTATTGGCCGCAGGATTATAACTTCGCGGCGATGGAGCATCCGGTGACGCCGCAGCAGATCGTCGATCGCTGGGGCAAGAAGCCGCTCGACTTCACGCCCGGCACGGCGTGGCAATATTCGAACACCGGCTATGTCGTCGCCGGCATGATCATCGAAAAGGCGTCGGGCATGAAGCTGCTCGACTATCTCGACGCGAAGATCTTCAAGCCGCTCGGCATGCATCCGATCGATCAGGACAAGGCGATCGGCAAGGGCTTTCCACAGGGCACGCACCGCTATGCGCTCGGCCCGGTCCGGGTCGCCAAGCCAGCGGCGGACGGCTGGCTGTGGGCGGCGGGCGAACTGGCGATGAGCGCCAGCGACCTCGCCAAATGGGACATCGCCCGGATCAACCGCGCCGTCATGCCCTCTGATGATTGGGCCGAACAGGAAGCCGAGGTGAAGCTGAACGATGGCTCGCCAACCCACTACGGTCTCGGCGTCTCTCTCGGCGAACATGGCGGCAAGAAGGAAGTATCGCACGGCGGCGAAGCCGTGGGCTTCCTGTCCAGCAACGTCGTGATCCCCGACGATCGCTATGCGGTGGTCGCGCTGGTCAATGCCGATTTCGGCGGCGCGCAGGATGCGATTGCGGACGGCATCACCGATTATCTGGTTCCCGTCGCGAAGGCCGATACCGCGGCGATCGACCAGCATCGTGACACGCTTGCCCGCAAGCTCTATGACCAACTCCGCGTCGGCACGCCCGATCGCTCGCTGATGACAGAGGACGCGAACTATTATTTCGATGCGACCGTGCTCGGTGATTACCGAGACAGCCTCGCCCCGCTCGGTGATCCGGTGTCGTTCACCGCGATCGGTAGGCCGCGGCTGCGGGGCGGCTTCGTCAACCGCAACTATGTGATCCAGTTCAAGGATCGCCGCCTTGTCGCGATCACCTATGCCGAACCGGGCACCGATGGCCGCTTCGAGCAGTTTCTGGTGATGCCGCGCTGATGCGGCATGCGGCCGCCCTGCTCGCCGCCGCGCTGGCGCCGCTGCTGGTGGCAGGGTCGGCCACCGACCGCGCGGTGGTGAGGCGGGTCGATCCGCTGACGATCGCCGATGACGATTTCTCGCGCCATCGCGATCCCGGCGAATGGCAAGGCCTGTCGGTCCGGCGGATCGAGTTCCAGGCCGAGCGCGGCCATTGGCGGCTGTGGCGGATCGCCAATATCCGCAACCCCAAAGGCGCGCTGTTCTTCGTGCCGCACGACAATGAAAATGCCGGGTTCGAAGCGGGACTATGGGCGGTGCGACATTATGGCGGCGTCCTGATCGCTGTCGATTCGGGCGTTGCGCCGGGCCATGACGGCGAACGCTACAACGCGGCGGTCGATTACGGTCCGCCGATCGATCCCAATCGCAATTTCGATACCGCGCTGCCGAGCTATGCCGGTCATATCCTTGCCGATCTGAAGCGGGTCGGCGGCCCGATCATCGCGCTTCACACCAATACGCCCGGCTTCGACCCCACCGACTCGAAATGCCATCGCGACGATCCCAAGGGCGAAGGCATCATCTCGATTCGCTTCTGCGACGACACGCTGACGCCCAGTGCATCACAGCGGCGCGAATGGCCGTTCGACGATGACGATACGGTGGCCTTCGCTACCTATCGCGCGACACAGCGGCCCGAGGATGCGTTCTGCCGCAACGCGATGGTCGGCGCCGATTTCAATGTGGTGCAGGAACGCGTGGTGGCGAGCGACGGTTCGCTGTCCAATTACGCGATTCTGCACGGCATCCATTATCTGAACTTCGAGACGCAGGAACGCGGGCTCGATCCGGTGGAACTGGCCGGCGCGCGCGACCGGCTGACCTACATGATCCGCACTGCGTTCGGCCTTTGCGCACCAGAGGTGAAGGCGGTCATGCCCTGACCGCCCTTCCCGGCCTCATCCCGGCAGCGCATAGGCGACCACCTCGTCACCGATCGGCGTTTCCATGAAGTGGTGCCCGCCGGCATAAATCACCAGATATTGCTTGCCGTTCACTTCATAGGTGATCGGGGTCGCCTGGCCGCCGGCCGGCAGCACGTCCTTCCACAATGTCTTGCCGGTGCGCAGGTCGATCGCGCGGATCAGGTTGTCGGTCGCCGCCGCGACGAAGATCAGCCCGCCCGCCGTCACCACCGATCCGCCATTGTTGGGCGTGCCGATCGTGATCGGCAGCATCGACGGAATACCGAATGGCCCGTTGGTGCGCGCTTCGCCCAGCGGCCGGTCCCAGATCGTCTTGCCGGTCGCCATGTCGATGGCGCGGATGCCGCCATAGGGGGGCTGCTTGCACAGCATGCCGGTAAAGGGCAGCCGCCAGCCGGCGTTCACATCGACGGCATAGGGCGTGTTCGCCTGCGGATCGCCCGCACCCTCGGCCCCGCCGATGCTGCCGCGCGCCTGGTCACGCGGCGCCCAGCCTTTCTCGTTCGCGACTTTGCGGGGAACGAGCTTCACATAGTTCGGCATGTCGTTGTAGTTGGCGACGATCACGCCGCGCTGCGGATCGACAGCGATCCCGCCCCAATCGGTCCCGCCATTATAGCCCGGATATTCGATCGAGCGTTGCTGCGATTCGGGCGGCGTGAAGAAGCCCTTGTAGCTCGCGCGACGGAACTGGATGCGGCAGACCATCTGGTCGATCGGCGACATGCCCCACATGTCGTGCTCGGTCAGGTTGGGCTGGCGCAGCGTGTGCCACAGCGACACCGGCTGGGTCTCGGCGCGCTGCTGCGGCTCCACGCCCGCGATCGGCGCCTTGATTTCACCGACTGGTGTCAACGGACGGCCGGTGCGGCGATCGAGCACATAGATGTCGCCCTGCTTCGAGGGGAGCACCAGCGCCGGCGTACCCTTGTAATCGACCAAGGTCGCCTGTGCGCCGAAGTCGTAATCCCAAACGTCCTTGCGGACCGCCTGGAACCGCCAGCGCGGCTTGCCGGTGGTCACGTCGAGCGCCACGAGCGAGGTCGCGAACATGTTTTCCTCGGGCCGGCGCTTCCCCGAATAATAATCGACCGATGCGTTGCCCATCGGCAGATAGACGAGACCGAGCTGATCGTCGCCGCTCGCCATCGTCCACATGTTCGGCGTGCCCCGCGCCCATGTCTGTCCTTCGGGCGGATAGCCGTTCCAATCGGGGTGCATCATGTCCCACGCCCAGCGCAGCTTGCCGGTCTGCGCGTCGAAGCCCTGGATCACGCCCGAAGGTTCCCAGCGATTCTGCCCGTCGAGCACCTGATGCCCGACCACGAGGATGCCGCGCACCAGCGTCGGCGGCGAGTTGATCGAGACATAGCCGGGCTGCACCTGCCCCATGCCCTTGGTGATATCGGCCTGACCGTTGGTGCCGAAATCGGTGCAGGGTTTGCCGTTGCGGGCGTCGACCGCGATCAGGCGTGCGTCGAGTGTGCCTTCGATCACGCGTTTCGCACAGAGCTGGTTCGCGGCCATGCCCGGAACCTCGTAATAGACCACGCCCCGGCACGCGGCGGTGTACGGAATGGCCTTGTCCGGAACATTGGGGTCATAGCGCCAGCGCTGTTCGCCGGTTGCCGCGTCGAGCGCCATCAGGATGTTCTTCGGCGTGCAGATATACAGGCGGTTGCCGATCTTGAGCGGCGTGTTCTCCGCGCCGTAGGTTCCGGCAACATCCTTGTTGCGCGGCATGTCGCCGGTATGGGTCAACCATGCGCGCTCTAGCTTCCCGACGTTTGACGGGTTGATCTGCGCAAGCGGCGAGTAGCGGCGCGCCGCGCCCGTCCCGCCATAGACGGGCCAGTCGGCGCCGGTCTGCTTGCCCGACGGATCGGCCATGCCCTGCGTGCCGGGCGCCGGCAGTTCGCCGCGAACTGTGGGCGGTGCGCCATTGGCCGCAATCGCCAGATCGACCGCGGTGATGGCAACCGCTGCCACGGCACCCCCGGCGGCGAACTGCCAGCGCCGCCGCGAGCGAATGAGCGTGGCGATCGCGGCGATCACCGCGATCAACAGGACGACCGGCGCGATGATCCGCGGCACCTGCGCCCACGCGTTGGCGCCGACCTCCCACCACGCCCAGATAAAGGTCAGCGCGACGATCGCGACATACAGCCAGCCGCCGAGGACGCGCCCCCGCACCAGCATCACGCCCGATGCGACCATCGCCACCCCTGTGATGAGGTAGTAGAGCGACCCACCCAATACGGCGAGCCAAGCCCCGCCCCCTGCCAGGATCAGGCCGATCGCAGCGACGACCACGCCGACGATGCGGGCCGTCCAACTGCTGCCCCGGCGACGGGCGGTGAATGGTGATGCTGTTGGCGAATTGGCGTCGGGCATGGCCGTTTCTCCCTGCTGGGCGGCGCGACCGGTCAGCCACAGAGGCCGCCGGAAAATGCGTCAGGAACAGCCCGCAAACCTCGGCAACTGCCCAGTTGTTCCAAAGATCGTCCAAAAAATGCCGACAAAAACTGGATCGTCTGGCTAGGCGACGGCCGGTTGCCGTCCTAGATCATGGCCATGATTGATCCAACGACGCTCGTTCAGCCCGACCGCGGCCAGACCGCCCGCACCATCCACCTGATCGATCCGAAAGGCTTCGATGCCTGGCTCGCGGCACAGCCGCCGCGCCACCGTGCCGCCGCCCAGGCGCAGAAGCTGGCGCCGGTCGGTTATTCGAACGCGATCCTGCCCGGCGACGATGCCGATGACTGGTCGGTCGTGAGCGTGGTTGCAAACGTCGACAAGCTGTCGCCCTGGTGCCTCGCCAAGCTCGCCGAAACGCTGCCCGAGGGCAGCTACCGCGTCGAAGGCGTCGAGCCCGGCACCGCGATCTATGGCTGGCTGGTCGCCCAGTACAAGTTCGATCGATACAAGAAGCCCGACGCGAAGCCGCAAGGCGCGCGCGTGCTGCTGACCGGTGATCCCGCCAAGATGGACGACGCCGTTCGCATGGCGACGGTGACGTACAAGCTGCGCGACCGGATCAATACAGGCGCGAACGACATGAGCCCGGCCGATCTCGAGGTGGCCGGATGGGAACTGGCCAAGGCCTATGGCGCGACGTTCAACGTCGTGAAGGGCGAGGAACTTCAGCAGGGCTATGGCATGCTCTGGGCCGTCGGCAAGGCTGCCGGCAAGGGTCGCGAGCCGCGCCTCATAGAACTGGAATGGGGCGATCCCGATCACCCCCGCATCGCGATCGTCGGCAAGGGCGTCTGCTTCGACAGCGGCGGTCTCGACATCAAGCCGGCCAGCGGCATGCGGCTGATGAAGAAAGACATGGGCGGCGCGGCGCACGCGCTCGCCCTCGCCGAACTGGTGATGATGAACCGGCTGCCGGTTCGCCTGCACATGCTGGTACCCGCTGTCGAGAATTCGATCTCGGGCGAGGCCACGCGCCCGGGCGACGTGATGATCTCGCGCAAGGGCATCACCGTCGAAAACAGCAATACCGATGCCGAAGGGCGCCTGATCCTGGGCGACGCGCTCACCCGCGCCGAGGAAAAGAACCCCGAACTGGTGTTCGATTTCGCGACGCTCACCGGCGCCGCCCGCGTGGCGCTCGGCGCCGATCTTCAGGCGCTGTTCGCCAATGACGACACGCTGGCCGCCGAAATCCTGGCTGCGGGCGAACAGGAAGCCGATCCGATCTGGCGCATGCCGCTTTATGATCCGTACAAGGACCTGCTGAAATCCGACGTCGCCGATATGGTGAACGCCGCCGAGGGCCCGTTTGGCGGCGCCATCACCGCGGCACTGTTCCTCAAGGAATTCGTGCCCGAAAAGGCCCAATGGGCGCATTTCGACATCTTCTGCTGGAACGGCAGCCCCAAGCCTGGCCGCCCCAAGGGTGCGGAGGCCGTCAGCTTGCGCGCGACGTGGAAGGTGCTGAAGGACCGCTATGGCGGCTGATCGCCGGCCGGGCGAACCGCCGCCCGGTCAGGATGCGGCCGGGCGCGCCTCGCGCGACGGCTCGGCCGCAATCCAGCGTTCGACCTCAGCTTTCGACATGGGGTGGCCGAACAGATAGCCCTGCCCCTGCGCACAGCCCATCGTGCGCAGCAGATCAGCCACAGCCTGCGTCTCGATGCCTTCGGCGACGACCGGCAGGTCCAGCGTCGCCGCCAGCCCGATGATACCGCGGACGATGCGGAGCACTTCGGGATCCTCGTTGAGCGTCTCGACGAAGGATCGGTCGATCTTGATCTTGTCGAACGGCAGCATGCGTAGATGCTGGATCGACGAATAGCCGGTGCCGAAATCGTCAAGCGCCAGCCGGATACCCTGGTTTTTCAGCGATTCGATCGCCTGTCGGGCCGCCGCCGCGTCGACTATCAGCGCATTTTCGGTGATCTCCACCGTCAGCCGCTGCGGCGGGAAACCTGTCCGGGCGAGAACCGACAGCATCTTCTGGCTCAGCCAGCCGTCCTGCAGCTGGACGGGCGATACGTTGATCGCGATGTTGCCGGCACCCTCCCAATCACGCGCCTCGATACAGGCACGCTCGAGCAGGTCGAGCATCAGCGCGTTGATCAGGCCGCATTCCTCCGCGATCGGGATGAACTGGCTCGGGCCGATCTCGTCACCGTCGGGCCGCTTCCACCGGGCGAGCAGCTCGAAGCCGATCGGACGCCCCGACGCAAGTTCGACGATCGGCTGATAGCTGGGGTAGAAATGCCGCGCGCCGAGCGAGACGCGCATCTCCGCCTCGATCTGGGAGCGGCGACGTATCTCGGAATCCATCTGCTCGGCGAATGCGCAATAGCAGCCCCGGCCCGCCTCCTTGGCCTTGTACAGCGCCACATCGGCGCGGCGCATCAGCGTCTGGGCGTCGTCGCCATCGATCGGGAACAGCGCGATTCCAACGCTTGCGCCGATATGATGGACATAATCGTCGGCGAGGAAGGGGCGGGCGACGTCGCGGACGACGGCGTGGGCGATGCCCCGCACGCGATCGAGGTCGCGGCGATGGTGATGCACCACGATCGCGAATTCATCGCCGCCCAGCCGGTAGCTGCGACCGCTCTCGCCCACCACCGTCTTCAGTCGATCGGCGACGGCGCGCAGCAACTGATCCCCGGCGGGGTGGCCATAGACGTCGTTGACCGACTTGAACCTATCCAGATCGACCAGCATCAGCCCGAATGCTTCGTCAGGCCCGATCGATCGCGTCGTCGCGTCGAGATGCTCGGCAAGCGCGCGGCGGTTTGGAAGGCCAGTAAGCGGGTCATGATAGGCCAACTGATGCGCCCGCCCCTCGGCAAGGCGAGCCAGACGCTGCTCGGTCACCATCTTGGCACGCGATGCGAGCACCTCGACGAAACCGGCATAGTTCGCACGGAACATGCGAAGCACCACGACCGACACCACCATGATGTCGACTCCGATGCCCACCAGGAACCAGTTGTCCGAGGTCAGCAGGCGAATCGTCACCGGCAATGCGCCGCAGGTGAGCACCAGATGCGTCGCGACCGGGAAGGTTTGCAGGCAATAGCAACAGGTCATCGCGCCGATGAAGATGTACAGCGCGATGCACGTCCGGCGCGTAAGGTCGGCATCGTCGAACAGCATCAGCGCCCAGCCGCCAAAGGCAAGGCTCAGCACGGCAGCGGCAACGATCGTTCCGGTAAGATAGCGTCGGATCGCACGCAGGTCCGGCTGCGGACGGCGACGCCGGATCAGCCAGACCAGCGAACGCCCGCCCGCCGCCAGCCCGAGCAGGAGCGGCGCGACGATCGTCAGTTTGCGCGGCGCCGAATCATAGGAAGCGATGCTCAGGAAAACCGCGTCGATGAAGACCAGAACATACATCAACGGCACGAGGTCGCCGAGCGAGCGATGCTGTTCGACCAGGATCGCTCGCTCCAGCTTGGTCTTGCCGGAGGGCACCAGACGCAAACGACGGAACATATGCCATTTTAGGCACTATTCCGATGAAACCGGGTTAACGCCGCGACGAGATTGCGGCGGCCGCCTCGATAATCGGAATGAATTTTGCCGCGGTCAGGCTGGCACCGCCCACCAGCGCACCGTCGACATCGTCGACGGACAGGATCGTTTCCGCATTGGCGCCGGTGACTGAGCCACCGTACAGAATCCGCATGTCCGCAGCCGCATCGCCGATCGTCCCGCGCAGTTTGGCGCGGATGATCGCATGCATCGAACCGATCTCGTCGAGCGTCGGTGTCTTGCCGGTACCGATCGCCCAGCGCGGTTCATAGGCGATCGTCAGCCAGTCGGGGGAGGCGCCGTCCGGCAGCGACTTTTCGATCTGCGACTGCACGATCCGTTCGGCGCGACCCGCATCATGCTCGGCCTCGGTTTCGCCACAGCACAGGATCACCTTGAGCCCGTGGCGGCGCGCCGCCGCCGCCTTGGCCCAGGCGTCATGGCTCGTTTCATGCTGGTCGGCCCGGCGCTCCGAATGGCCGACGATGACGATCGATGCCCCCGCCTCGACCAGCATCGGCGCGGAGATGCAGCCGGTATTGGGACCCGAATCGGACTCATGCACGTCCTGCGCGCCGATCGGCAGCGCATCGGATGCGATTGCCGCCGCGGCCGCGATCAGCGTGAAGGGCACGCACAAGGTCGTGTCCACCGCCGGGTGCGCCTCGGCGGCGCGCGCAATCGCCGCGATCTCGTCCAGCTGGGCGCGCAACCCATGCATCTTCCAGTTTCCCGCCACCAGTTTCCGGCGCATATCCGCTCCTCGCTTGTTCGTATCGGCCGTTACTCATCCGCGGCCGTCGCACAAGCTTGAAGGTGCAGGGCCACCGCCCTAAAGCGTGGCGCGAATTTACTCGAACGAACGGCCATCCATGCTCAAAGCCTTCCGGAACTTCACAAAGTCGCGCTACGGTCTCGTCGCGGTCTTTATCTTTTTGGGCATCATCGCGCTCGCCTTTGCCGCGGGCGATATCACCGGAATGCGCAACGGCACGCTCGGCGGCAACAGCACGACGCTGGCGACCGTGGATGGCAAGGCGATCACCGATGCCGATGTGCGCGACCGCATCCAACGGCTGATGCGCAATGCGCAGGCCCAGGGGCAGAGCGTCACGATGGCGCAGGTGCTGGCGCAGGGCGGCCTCGAAGCGGCGCTGAACGATGCGATCAACACGGCGGCGCTGGAATCCTTCGCCAATGATCACGGCATGATCGTCGGCAAGCGACTGGTGGATACCGAGATCGCCAGCAATGCGCAGTTTGCGGGCATGGACGGGAAGTTCAGCCAGCAGACCTATGAAGCGCTGCTCGCGCAGAACCGGATCGCGCCGGCGCAGTTCCGCGATGCGATCGCCAGCGATCGTTACGCGACCTGGCTGATGATGCCGGCGACGATGACGATCCCGGCGCCGGACGGCGTCGTCCTGCCCTATGCCTCGATGATGCTCGAGCGCCGCACCGGGACGATCGGCTTTGTCCAGTCGCTCGCCATGGACCCCGGCGCCGATCCGGACGCAAAGACGCTCGCCGACTATTATGCGCGCAATCGCAGCCGGTATCTTGTGCCGGAACGCCGCGTCGTCCGCTATGCGCTGGTCGCACCGGAGTCACTGCGCGCAAAGGCGACGCCGACCGACGCCGAGATTGCCGAGGCGTACAAGAAGGGCGCGGCCCGCTTCGCGGCCAGCGAGAAGCGCGCGGTTGAACTCGTGGCAGCGCTGGACCGTGCGACCGCCGAAAAGGTCGCGAAGGCGGCAGCTTCCGGCTCGCTCGCTGATGCCGCCAAGGGCGCCGGCCTCGAAATGCGCAAGGTCGATGCGGCCGACAAGGCGGCGCTTGGCAAGCAGGTGTCGGATGCCTTCGCCGATGCAGCCTTCACGGCACCGGCGAACACGCTGACCGGCCCCGTGCAGCTTGCCGGCACCTGGTATGTCTACCGCGTCACTGCCGTCGACAAGATCGCGGCACGCTCGCTCGATCAGGTTCGTGGCGAGCTCACCGACGAGGTCGCGAAGCGCAAGCTCGCCACCGCCCTCACCGACCTGCGCCAGAAGATCGACGACGGCATTGGCGACGGCAACACCTTTGAAGAAGCGGTCCGCGACGCGGGGCTGACCGCGACGCGCTCGCCAGCGTTGGCCGCCGACGGCAGCGACCCGGACAAGCCCGGCGAGAAGGCCGACGACACGATGGTCGCGCTGATGAAGGCCGGTTTCGGCTTCGATCAGCCGGGCGACGAGCCGCAGATTGTCGCGATTGGCCAGGATGGCGGTTTTGCGCTGATCGGGCTCGAACGCATCGTCCCCGCAGCCCCTCGCCCGCTCGCGCAGATCACCGAGAAGGTGAAGGCGGACTATCTGCTCGACCAGGCGCTCGCCAAGGCGCGCAAGGCGGCAAGTGATATGCTGCCGAAGCTCCAGAAGGGCATGTCGATGGCCCAGGCGATGGCCGAGGCGGGCGTCAACCGCGGCGCCCCGCCCAAGCCATTCGACTTCCGCCGTCGTGACATCCAGGGTAAGGAAAACTTCATCCAGATGGCGTTCGACATGCCGGCCAAGACCGCGCGCCTGGTCGAGGCGCCGGGCCGCGCCGGCTATTACGTCGTCTATGTCGACAGCATCCAGCCGCAGAGTGCAGCAGGCGATCAGGCGATCCTCCAGCCGGTAAAGGGTGCGCTCACCCAACTGGCCGGGAACGAGTATCAGGGCCAGTTCAGCATGGCGATCCGCAAGCAGCTGAAGGTGACGCGCAACGAATCGGCGCTTGCCCGCCTCCGCGCCGAGCTTGAACGCCAGGGTGCCGGCGGCCAGTGATCGAGGGAGTCGACGCAGCCCGCGCCGCGCTGGCGGCCGGGCAGCCGGCGCTGCTCTGGCAGCGGCAGATCGCCGACACTGAAACGCCGGTCGCCGCAGCACTCAAGCTGATCGAGCCGGGCCGAGGCGATTTTCTGCTCGAATCGGTCGAGGGCGGATCGGTGCGCGGGCGCCACAGCCTGATTGGGCTGGCGCCCGATCTCGTGTTCCGGTCAACCGGCGCCGAGGCATCGATCAACCGCCAATGGCTGACCGACCCCGATGCCTTCGGGGCCTGTGACGCGCCGCCGCTCGACGCGCTGCGCGCGCTGGTCGCCGATTGCCGGATGGCAGTGCCCGCGGAACTGCCGCGCGCGCTCGCCTGTCTCGTCGGCTATTTCAGCTATGAGACGGTTGGCCTGGTGGAGAAACTGCCGCGGCCGCTGCGAAGCCCGGTCGGCGTGCCCGACATGATTTTCGTGCGCCCCACCGTGCTGCTCGTGTTCGATCGCCTCGCCGACGCGCTCTATATCGTCGCGCCGGTCTGGCCGGGCGGCGATGTCGATATCGCGACGGACCGGATCGAAGCCGTTGCGGCGCGGCTGGCGAGCGCGCCGCTGCCGGCCCCGGTCCGCGCCGCGCCGCAACCGATCGAGGCGGAACCGGTGCTGCCGGCGGGCCGCTATGCCGACATGGTCGCCGCGGCGAAGGACTATATCGCGGCGGGCGACATCTTTCAGGTGGTGCTGGCCCAGCGCTTCACCACGCCGTTTACGCTGCCGCCGTTCGAGCTGTATCGCGCGCTGCGGCGGATCAACCCCTCCCCCTTTCTCTACCATCTCGACCTGCCGGGCTTCAGCCTCACCGGATCGAGCCCGGAAATCCTGGTCCGCGCGCGCGACGGCGAAATCACGATCCGGCCGATCGCCGGGACGCGACCGCGCGGCCGCACGGCGGCGGAGGATGCCGCCAATCGCGAGGCGCTGCTCGCCGACCCGAAGGAGCGGGCCGAGCATCTGATGCTGCTCGATCTCGGACGCAACGATGTCGGCCGCGCCGCGGCGGCGGGCAGCGTTCGGGTGACGGACAGCTACACGGTCGAATTCTACAGCCACGTCATGCACATCGTGTCGAACGTGGTCGGGCGGCTGCGCGACGATGCCGATGCGATCGACGCGCTGTTCGCGGGTTTCCCGGCCGGGACGGTCAGCGGCGCTCCCAAGGTGCGCGCGTGCGAAATCATCGCCGAACTGGAAGCGGAAACGCGCGGTCCCTATGCCGGGGGCGTCGGTTACTTCTCCCCGGACGGTTCGATGGATTCGTGCATCGTCCTGCGCACCGCCCTGATAAAGGACGGGGTCATGCATGTTCAGGCGGGTGCCGGCATCGTCGCCGATTCGGACCCCGCCTATGAACAGCGCGAATGCGAGGCCAAGGCGGGGGCGCTGTTCGCCGCTGCGCGCGAGGCGGTCGCCCGGGCCGGTGAGGCGGGTTTCGGCCAGTAACCGAAATCCAGCCGCCGCCGCACGGGCCTGACGCCCTGCTCGGTGCTCAGGGCACGTCGGCGTTCTTGGCTTCCTTGTCGAGCTTCTCCTGATACCATTGCTGGATCATCTGGCGGGTACAGCCGGTCTGGCCGCCCGCGCCAACCGGCGAACAGCTGTTGGGGAGGCCCGCGCGGTTGACCTGCTCGACCACTTCCATCCGCCGCGTCCAGCTGGTCGAAGGCGCATCCTCCTTCGGCTGATCGCGAAACCGCTTGGGAATGCGATAGGGCGAGTCGCCGGCATTGGCGCAGACCACGATTTCGTCCGGCGAGGTCGGCTTCGGGCAGGTTTCATCGCCATAGAGCAGGATGCTGCGCACGCGCTGGGGCGGGCCCTGAGCTGCATCCTGGTCCTGCGGCGGCGCCATCGCGGGTGTGGCCAGCAGGGCGGTTGCGATCAACATTGGGGCGATCATTCACGATACTCCTTCGGAGGGTACAACATCCCTGCGCCGCACGCGTTGCCCGCGCACTGTGGCGGCGCCAAGGCACGATGGCACCGAGCCGCATTGTGAAGCATCCGCAAAGCGCCTAATGGCAGCGCCATGATCCTCGTCCTCGACAATTATGACAGCTTCACCTGGAATCTGGTCCATTACCTGATGGACCTGGGTGTCGAGGTTCAGGTCGTCCGCAACGATGCGCTGACGGCACAGGAGGCGATCGCGAGCAATGCGCAGGGATTTCTGATCTCGCCCGGCCCCTGCACGCCCAACGAAGCCGGAATCAGCCTCGATCTCGTCGCCGCCTGCGCCGAACTGGAGCGGCCGCTGCTGGGCGTCTGCCTCGGCCATCAGGCGATCGGCCAGCATTTCGGCGGCAGGGTGGTTCGCGGCGGGCTGATGCACGGCAAGACCTCCCCCGTCGCGCATGACGGCACCGGGCTGTTCAGCGGCCTGCCCTCGCCTTTCACGGCAACGCGCTATCATTCACTGATCGTCACCGACATTCCCGAAACGCTGATCGTCAATGCGACCGCCGAGGATGGTTCGGTGATGGGCTTTCGCCACGCATCGCTGCCGATCCACAGCGTGCAGTTCCACCCGGAGAGCATTGCCACCGAACATGGCCATGCCATGCTGGCGAATTTCCTGGCGCTGGCAGGGATCGGCGTTCGCGCGGCCGCCTGACGTTTTTCAGCCCCGGTTCATCGCAGTCGTGATATGAAGGGGCCATGAAACAGATTTTCGCAACCCTGCTCGCCGGCGCCGCACTTCTCGCGGCGCCCGTTGCCAGCGCGAAACGCGATGGCGATACCCCCGATGCCCAGCTCGCTAAGATGATCGAAGGCCGCGTGGCCGGAAAGCCCGTGGACTGCATCAATCTCGGCATGGCGACCTCCAGCACCGTCGTCGACGGCAAGGCGATCGTCTATCGCAGCGGCGCCACGCTCTATGTGAACGAGCCGCGCGCGGGCGCCGACCGGCTGGACGACGACTCGATCCTGGTGACCAACACCTTCGGGTCGCAGCTGTGCAGCATCGATGCGGTCCACCTGGTCGACCGTTTCGGCTATTTCCCGCGCGGTTTCGTCTTGCTCGGCAAGTTCGTTCCCTACACGCGCGAGAAGAAGGCGAGCTGAGCCGTTCTGACCGGGGTTCCGCGCGGACTTCGCGAAGGATTATCTCGACAGTGGCGTCGCACGACGGAATAGAGGGCCGGTGACCCGCCTGAGCCTCCTGCCCGATCCGTCGTCCCCGCTCGCCCGCGAAACCGCCGCGCAGGCCTTTGCGGACATTCTCGACGGCACGGCGCCGGAGCCCGAGATCGAGGCGTTCCTGATCGCGCTGTCGATTCGCGGCGAAACCAGCGTCGAAATCGCCGAAGCCGCGCGTGCACTGCGAAGTCGATTAATCCCGGTGACGGCGCCCCAAGGCGCGATCGACGTGTGCGGCACCGGCGGCGACGGCCACCATACGCTCAACGTCTCGACGGCGGTCAGCCTGGTCGTTGCGGCCGCGGGCGTGCCGGTGGCCAAACATGGCAACCGCGCCGCATCGTCAAAGGCGGGTGCGGCTGATACGCTGGAGGCGCTTGGCCTCAATCTCGATCGCGCTGCGGCGCGGGCCGAGCAGAGCCTGAACGAGATCGGCATCGCCTTTCTCTTCGCGCAGCACCACCACCCCTCGCTCGCCCGCATCGCGCCGATCCGGCGGCGGATCGGACGGCGTACGATCTTCAACCTGATGGGGCCGCTCGCCAATCCGGCGCATGTTCGACACCAGCTGATCGGCATCGCCCGGCCCGATTACGCGCCGGTCTATGCCGAGGCGCTGGCGCAGCTCGGCGTCGAGGCGGCTGCGGTCGTCTCCGGCGAGGATGCGCTGGACGAGCTTTCCACCGAAGCGGCGAGCGTGGTGGTGAATGTCGGCCGCGCCTCGCTTCCCACCCGGATCGTGCCCGAGGATGCGGGACTGCCCCGCCACCCGCTTGCCGCCATTCGCGGCGGCGATCCCGAGTATAACGCGCTGGCGCTGCGCCGGCTGCTGCAGGGGGAGAAAGGCGCGTATCGCGACGCCGTGCTGCTCAACGCCGCCGCAGCGCTGATGGTCGCCGGGCGAGCCGGCGATCTGCGCGAGGGCGTGGAGGAGGCCGCCGAAATGCTCGACAACGGGCTTGCCAACGCGCTGCTCGACTGCTGGATCGCCTTTGCATGAGCACCATCCTCGACACCATCCTGGAAACGAAGCGCCACGAAGTCGCCGCACGCCGCGCCGCGCCGCGCACCTGGCCGACGCCCAGCGCGCCGCGCGGCTTCAAGGCAGCGCTCGACGCCCGCGCCGCAGCCGGCGCCTACGGCCTGATCGCTGAGATCAAGAAGGCGAGCCCGTCAAAGGGGCTGATCCGCGCCGATTTCGATCCGCCTGCCCATGCCCGCGCCTATGCCGCCGGCGGCGCTGCGTGCCTGTCGGTGCTGACCGACCGCGACTATTTTCAGGGCGACGAGGACTATCTGGTCGCCGCCCGTGCTGCCTGCGACCTGCCGGTGATCCGCAAGGATTTCCTGATTGACCCGTGGCAGGTCGGGGAATCGCGCGCAATGGGCGCCGACGCGATTCTGATTATCGTTGCCGCGCTCGATGACGGCCAGATGGCGGAGATCGAAGCCGCCGCGTTCGAGCTGGGCATGGATGCGCTGGTCGAGGTGCACGATGCGGACGAGCTGGAACGCGCGCTGAAGCTTCGCTCACGGCTGATCGGCGTCAACAACCGCAATCTCAAGACGTTCGAAGTCGATGTGCAGAAGACCTACGATCTCGTCGCGCATGCACCAAGGGATTGCACCTTCGTTGCCGAATCCGGCCTCAACAGCCGCACAGATCTGGACGCGATGGCCGAACATGACATTCGCTGCTTCCTGATCGGCGAGTCGCTGATGCGTCAGCCCGATGTCGAGGCGGCGACGCGGGCGTTGGTCGGGTGAGCGGGCTCACCCATCTCGACGAAACCGGCGCCGCGCACATGGTGGATGTGGGCGGTAAAGCCGTCACCGCCCGCGAGGCGGTGGCACAGGGCCGCATCTTCATGTCAGCCGATGCTGCGGCGGCAATCCGCGACGGCAGCGTGAAAAAGGGCGATGTCCTCGCCACCGCCCGCATCGCCGGCATCATGGCCGCGAAGAGGACTGCCGAGCTGATTCCGCTCTGCCACCCCCTGCCGCTTACCCGCGTATCGATCGATCTCGATCTCGACGAAGGCGGCATCACCGCGACGGCAACTGCCGCGACTGAGGGCAAGACCGGGGTCGAGATGGAGGCGCTCACGGCCGTATCGGTCGCGCTGCTCACGCTCTACGACATGGCCAAGGCGCTCGATAAGGGTATGGTGCTGGGCGACATCCGGCTGCTGACCAAGACCGGCGGCAAATCCGGCGATTGGCGGGCCCAAGGCTGAGGCGACGGTCAACGGGCAGGAACGCCGCCCAAAGTTTCCCTACCCCTTTCCCAACGCTTCCTCCTTTGCATCGACGGACGCGCGCGCCCATTTGCGGTCGCATGGCAACGCTTCTCGATCCCCAATCGCGCGGTCGCGTGATCCTTGTCGGTGCCGGTCCCGGCGATCCCGGCCTGTTGACGGTGCGCGCTGTCGAGGCGCTGAAGGGGTGTGATGTGCTGGTCCACGACGGGCTGGTCGACGATCGCGTGCTCGATCTCGCGCCCCAGGCGCACCGCATCTCGGTGGCCAAGCGGCGCTCGAAGCACACGCTGCCGCAGGAGTCGATCAATGCGCTGATCGTTGCGCATGTGAAGACCGGCGCGGTCGTGGTGCGGCTCAAAGGCGGCGATCCGTTCATCTTCGGGCGCGGCGGCGAGGAAGTGGAAGCCGTGCGAGAAGCGGGGTTGCCGGTGGAAGTGATCCCCGGCGTATCCGCCGCGCTGGGCGCCGCCGCCGAGGCGATGCTGCCGCTCACCCATCGCGACTGGTCGAGCGCGGTCAGCTTCGTCGCCGGCCAGTGCAAGGGGCTGACCGACCAGGACTGGTCGGGCCTCGCCGGCAAGGGCCGCACATTGGTGATCTATATGGGCGTCGCGACGGCTTCGGCGATCGCCGACAAGCTGATCGCCGATGGCGTTGCCCCGGACATGCCGGTCGCCGTGCTGGAGCGCGCGACGCTCGCCGGCCACCGCGCGTTGCGCACGCTGCTCGCCGATCTCGGCCCGATGGTCGAACGCGAAGCGGTGCAGAGCCCGGCGATCATCGTCGTGGGCGAAGTGGTTCAACTGGCCGACGCCGAGGACAAGCTGGCACGCTGGGCGCGTGCGGCAGAGGCATTGGGAGACATTCAGGTATGAAATTGCTGACCGGCAACGACCTGTTCACGGGCGACGTGGTGTGGTGGACCGGCGAAGGCTGGTCCCGCCACCTGAGCGACGCCGTCGATGTCGGCGATCGTGGCGACACGCTCGCGGCGACCGAGGAAGCCGCGCGGCGCGTGAACGTACCTTATGTCATCGATGCCGAGGCGACGCCCGAAGGCCCCCGCCCCGCGCACATCAAGGACCGCATCCGCGCGCTCGGCCCCACCGTGCGTCCGGACCTGACCCTCAAGCCCGCCGACCCGCAGGCCGGAAGCTGGGTGATATGAGGGTGATGCCACAATCGATCCTCCCCGGCACGGGGAGGGGGACCATTCGCGCCAGCGAATGGTGGAGGGGGATCGGCGCGGGCGAGTCTCTCGTGGATACCCCCCTCCACCACCGCCTTTGGCGGCGGTCCCCCTCCCCGTTCCGGGGAGAATCTTGGTCCTTCCCTTACCCCGCGCGCATCGACTGAGAACGCCCATGTACAAGTACGACGAATATGATGCCTCCATCGTCGCCGCGCGCGTCGAGGAATTCCGCGACCAGGTGCAGCGTCGCCTCGCCGGCCATCTGACCGAGGACCAGTTCAAGCCGCTGCGGCTGATGAACGGGCTCTATCTCCAGCTGCACGCCTATATGCTGCGCGTCGCGGTGCCCTATGGCACGCTGAACAGCCGGCAGATGCACATGCTGGCGCACATTGCGCGCAAGTACGATCGCGGCTATGGCCATTTCACCACCCGCCAGAACCTCCAGTACAACTGGATCAAGCTGGAGGACGCGCCCGACATCCTCGCCGAGCTGGCGACGGTGGAAATGCACGCGATCCAGACCAGCGGCAATTGCATCCGCAATATCAGCTCGGACCAGTTCGCCGGCGCCGCCGCCGACGAGATCGCCGATCCGCGCCCCTGGGCCGAGCTGCTCCGCCAGTGGAGCAGCTTCCACCCCGAATTCAGCTACCTGCCGCGCAAGTTCAAGATCGCGGTGATCGCCGCCGACGAGGACCGAGCGGCAATGCGGCTGCACGACATCGGTATTCAGATCGTAAAAAACGACGCCGGCGAACTCGGCGCGCGCATCTACGCCGGCGGCGGCATGGGCCGCACGCCGATGATCGCGCATCTGATCAAGGACTTCGTGCCCTTCGCCGATTTCGTCAGCTATCTGGAGGCGTGCTTGCGCGTCTACAATCGCTATGGCCGGCGCGACAATATCTACAAGGCGCGCATCAAGATCCTGATCCACGCGATTGGCGCGGAGGAATATGCGCGTCAGGTGGAGGAGGAGTTCCAGGCGGTGAAGGCGCTGGGCATCGACCCGCCCCAGGCCGAGTTCGACCGCATCGCCGCCTATTTCGCGCCGCCGGCGTTCGAGGCTGGCGCCCCCGACACCGTCGACCGCAGCGATCCCGATTTCGCCCTCTGGCTCGACCAGAATGTCCATGCCCACAAGGCGCCGGGTTACGCCGTCGTGACGATCAGCCTCAAGCCGACCGGCGGCATCCCCGGCGACGCCTCGGCCGACCAGATCGACCTGATGGCCGATCTCGCCGAGCGCTACAGCTTCGACGAGCTGCGCGTCACCCACGCGCAGAACATCGTGCTGCCGCACGTCCGCAAGGCCGATCTCTATAGGGTGTGGACGGCGCTGCGCGAGGCGGGTCTGGCCGAAGCGAATCTCGACCTGATCAGCGACATCATCGCCTGCCCGGGCCTCGATTATTGCAGCCTCGCCAACGCCCGCTCGATCCCGCTTGCGCAGAAGATCAGCCAGCGCTTCGCCGATCCGGCCCGCCAGCGCGATCTGGGCGAGTTGAAACTCAAGATCTCGGGCTGCATCAACGCCTGCGGCCATCACCATGCCGGCCATATCGGCATCCTGGGCGTCGACCGGAAAGGCACCGAGAACTACCAGCTGCTGCTCGGCGGATCGGGCGCGGAGGATGTGAGCTTGGCCGACATCACAGGCCCCGGCTTCAGCGAGGACGGCGTGGTCGACGCGATCGAGCGCGCGACCGACGTGTATGTCCGCGAACGCACGCCCGGCGAGCGCTTCGTCGATACCTATCGCCGCATCGGCATGGCACCGTTCAAGGAGGCCATCTATGGTTGAGTTCCTGCGCTACCGCGACGACGAGGCGCATGACGAGCCGGCGGTCACGCTCGACAGCTTTCTCGGCCAGTCGAACGCCACCGCCGTGAGGATCGAGTCCGGCGAAGATGTTCGCGCGCTGCTCCCGCACCTCGATCGCATCGCGCTGATCGAAGTGAGCTTCCCCAGCTTTCGCGATGGCCGCGGCTATTCCACGGCGCGCATCCTGCGCGAGGCGGGGTACCAGGGCGAACTCCGCGCGCAGGGCGACGTGCTGGTCGACCAGATCCCGCTGATGCGTCGCTGCGGCTTCGACAGCTTCGCGCCCGACGCGCCGATCGACGAGACGACGCTGGACGCCGCGCTCGACCGCTATGACTTCCGCTACCAGGCGGCGGCGGACGCGATCGTGCCGGTGTGGAAACTGCGGCATGGCTGATGCGGCTCGCCAGATCGACCGTATCGACACCGCCCCGCGGTTTACCGAGGCGGACGCCGCCCGGCTGAACGCGCGGTTCGCGGGCGTGTCGACGGTCGAGATGCTGCGCGCCGTTCTGGCGGAAGGGCTGGCCGGCGAGGTGGCGATCGTCTCGTCTTTCGGGGCGGAATCGGCGGCGCTGCTGCATCTCGTCGCCAGCGTCGATCGGAGCGTGCCGGTGCTGTTCCTCGATACCGGCAAGCACTTCCCCGAAACGCTCGCCTATCGCGACCTGCTGGTCGAGCGGCTGGGCCTGGCCGATTTCCGCAACCTTCGCCCCGACCCCGAATTGCTGGCGAAGCGCGACGCCACCGAGTTGCGCTGGTCCTATGATCCCGATGGCTGCTGCGATATCCGCAAGGTGCAGCCGCTGGCGGCAGGCCTGGCCGGCTTCGACGCGACGATCACCGGCCGCAAGGCGTTCCAGGCAAGCACCCGCGCCGCCCTGCCCCGCTTCGAACTCGATGGCGACCGGCTGAAGATCAATCCGCTGGCCGATTGGACCAAGGCGGATATCGACGCCTATTTCGCCGCGCATGATCTGCCGCCGCACCCGCTGGTCGAACAAGGCTATCTGTCGATCGGCTGCGCGCCGTGCACCAGCGTGGTGAAGCCAGGCGAAGACCCGCGCGCCGGCCGCTGGCGCGGCTGGGACAAGACCGAGTGCGGCATCCACACCCCGACCGGCGACGACGAGGCGAACCAGCCGGTCTTCTGATCGGGCCGAAACCGCCTTCCCAATCGGCCAGCGGGCGCCCATCATGCCGACATGTATGCCAGCCTTCTCGCACGCGCTTCGGCGGCGCTGGGCAAAACCGCCACCTGCGCGGCGCCACTGGCGGGAGGCGATCTTTCCTCAGTCCATCGCCTGCGGCTCGCCGATGGCGGCAGCGCCATCGCCAAACAGGGGCCGATGGTCTCGCTGGAAGCCGAAATGCTCGAGGCGATTGCCGTCAGCGGCGCGCCCGCGCCCGACGTGCTGGCCGTGACCGACGATCTGTTGCTGCTGGTCGAATTGCCGGGCGGTGGCGGGCCGGGCGGCGCCTGGGACAGCCTGACCGCCGCGCTGTCACGGCTGCACGCGGCGCGGGGCCGACGCTATGGCTGGCATGCCGATTACGCCTTTGGCGCGGTTTCGATTCCGAACGGCGACAGCGATGACTGGCCATCCTTTTGGGCCGATCACCGGCTGCGTTGCCACCTGCCGCACCTGTCGGGCGGGCTTGCGCGCCGGATCGAGGCGCTCGCCGATCGCTTACCCGAACTGCTGCCCGCGAACCCGCCGCCATCGCTGCTTCACGGCGATCTGTGGGGCGGCAACGTGCTTGCCGCCGAGGGACGCGTCACCGGCCTGATCGACCCGGCAAGCTATTATGGCGACCGCGAGGTGGACGCGGCGATGCTGACATTGTTCGATCACCCACCGGTCACCTTTTTCGACGCGCTCGAACTGGCGCCGGGCTGGCGCGATCGGCAGCCCATCTATCGGCTCTGGCCGCTGCTGGTGCATCTTCGCCTGTTCGGCGCGAGCTATCTGGGCGCGGTGGAAGGCACGCTGGCCGAAATCGCCTGATCGAAGCGGGCGGCCGGAAGAGAGGATCGTCGAGGATGAAGCGGCCGGGTCGTTGCCCGGCCGCTTCCGGGGGGATCAGGCTGCGGCGGCCAGGCGGGTTGCCTGCGCCGAACGACGACGGAGCGCCGCGCCGGCAAACGCGAAACCGCCGATCATCAGGCCCCAGCTCGCCGGCTCCGGCACGGCGCCGGCCGTGACGGCGGTGATCGTCGCGGTGCCGATGTTGGCGCCGGTCAGATCGGGGGCGCCGAACACGCTGGTGAAGGCGCCCGCCGCTTCCCACGTCAGCAGCAGCGTGCTGTTTGCGCCCAGCGTGAACAGCGGCACGATGCCGAGATCGGTGCCGTTTGCCGAGGCGATGCCCATCACCGTGCCGGCATCGGTATCGATTTCGAAATTGCCGATGCTCAGCATGTCGGTGCCCGAGCTGAAGTTGAGGCCCGAGCCATTGTGCTGGACGAGCAGCGCGCCGGTCGAATCATTCTTGGATCCGCCGGTGATGAGGAAATTGGCGACGATGTTCGAACCGTTCATGGTCGCGCTGGCCGTGCCATAGGTCGCGACCCCGAGGCCGAGCGACTGGAATGTGGATGTGGCGGTCAGTTCAACCGAAGTCCCGCCGCCGATGATCGTCGAAGCCGAAGCGGCAACGGGAGAGAGCGACAGGCCCGCAAACAGAGCCGCCGCGCACAGGGCGCCTTTCTTCATCAGATTCCTCCTGAACATGCAGTACCAGTTCATGCGGCCGAGCCATGCACGAACGCGAAGCTAACCATGCGCCTGTGCGGAGGTTCCAACGGGCGGCCGCGCCAACGCGTCATTTCGCGGCGATCTCCGACGATCCGCGTTAACATGGTTAATATTCGGGATGACTTGAGCTGCGCCGCGCAAGGGTTGCGACACTTCTTCGATCCGGGTTGTTACGGCTTGTTGCTGGCCGAAATTGTCTTCACGCTTGCGCCGTCACGAACCGCCCGGAGGATGGCGTTGAGACCGCACCGCGAACAGCATCTCGTATCCCGGATCGGCTGGCTGCGCGCCGCCGTGCTGGGGGCGAATGACGGCATCGTCTCCACCGCCAGCCTGATCCTGGGCGTCGCCGCCTCGGGCGCCGATCGGCCGGCGCTGCTCGTCGCAGGCGTGGCGGGGCTGGTGGCGGGCGCGATGTCGATGGCGGCGGGCGAATATGTTTCGGTCAGCTCGCAGGCCGATACCGAACGCGCCGACCTCGCCCGCGAGCGGGTGGAGCTGGCGACCGTCCCCGAGGCCGAGCTGCGCGAGCTGGCCGCAATCTACACCGCCCGCGGCGTCGACCCCGCGACCGCCAAGGCCGTCGCCGAGCAGATGATGGCGCACGACGCGCTGGAGGCCCATGCCCGTGACGAGTTGCACATAACCGAGATGACGACCGCGCGGCCGGTCGTCGCCGCGCTCACCTCGGCGGCGACCTTCACCGCGGGCGCGGCGCTGCCGCTGCTGCTCGCCGCGCTGCTGCCGATGCGCTGGATGGCGGCGGGGGAAGCGGCGGGATCGATCCTGTTCCTCGCCCTGCTCGGCGCGCTGGGCGCGATCACCGGCGGGGCCAGGCCGCTCAAGCCGGTGGTGCGGGTGGTGTTCTGGGGCGCGCTGGCGATGGCGCTGACCGCGGGGATCGGGCGGCTTGTCGGGACGAGTGTTTGAGGGGAAGTCTGTTGAACAAATAGATGGGAGTTTACCGTGGACGACAGACTGAAGGAGGCCAGCGGCGAGCTATCTAGACTGGCAAGAATCAAGCCACATGAAACAGATCTAGTGAATGTCTCTCGTTATAAATTACCGGGCAAGATACTGATGTCCCTAGGAGGGCTCATATGGAGATCAGAAGAGTTAGGCGAACAAGCCATACAGGCACTTGATCAACAAAATTTCGTTACGTCCGCCATTTTAACTCGAGCGCTAATGGAGTCATTGGGCGGCATCATCCTAATACAGAATTTAATTGAAAAATCTATTTCTCATGGCTTGTCACCAGATTTTATCAGCAAAATTGACAAACTCCTGCTAGGATCCAAGCAGTGGAGCGAGTTAAATGACCCAATTCACGTCAACAATTTACTAAGAGACACTCAAAAGATAATCCCTGGATTTTTTGACGAACATTATGCTTCGCTAAGTGAGTACTCACACCCGAACTGGCTTGGCACTTACGGATCATACGGAATCATTCACAAAGAAGAAGCAAAAGTGTCTTTTGCACGGGGCGGGCGCTCCGCGAAACGTCACTATGAGATGATTCTAGGAAGATTGGCCGGGTCAATCGGGCTGTGCCTCGGCTACTCCGAGAGAGTATACAGCATGATGCCTGATTTTATCAAAGTGGTAGAAGCATTCTACGAAGGTCAAGATCCGTTCGAGCGCTAGTTACAAGCAGCACTTGAAAGCTCATACTTGAACGAACTCCATTAAGCCCCTCCCCGGAAGGCGAGGGGCTTAGCAGGCCCAGCAGCAGTCCTCCTCAATACCCCTCGGGCGCCAGATCGCTGAACTTGGTGAACTGCCGGTCGAAGCGCATATGCACCGAGCCGGTCGCACCATGGCGCTGCTTGGCGATGATCACCGTCGCCTTGTTCGCCACTTCCAGCTGGCGCGCCTGCCATTCCTCATAGGCCATGCGCTCCTCGGCGGTCTCGGTGCCGTCGGGGATCTTCGTCGGGGCCTTGAAGTCGTGATAATATTCGTCGCGGTACACGAACAGCACGATATCGGCGTCCTGCTCGATCGAGCCGGATTCGCGAAGGTCGGAGAGCTGCGGGCGCTTGTCCTCGCGGCTTTCCACCGCGCGGCTCAGCTGCGAAAGCGCCAGCACCGGCACATGGAGTTCCTTGGCCAGGGTCTTGAGGCCGCGTGAAATCTCCGAGATTTCCTGCACGCGCCCGTCGCCCGAGGCCTTGGCCGAGCCGGTGAGCAGCTGGAGATAGTCGACGATCACCATGCCGATCTTGTGCTGGCGCTTGAGCCGCCGCGCGCGCGTGCGCAGCGCGGCGATGGTGAGGCCGGGCGTGTCGTCGATATAGAGCGGTAGCCGCTCCAGATCGCCCGCGGCGCGCGCG
Source organism: Sphingomonas sp. RS6 (assembly GCF_054489705.1). Lineage (NCBI taxonomy): Bacteria > Pseudomonadati > Pseudomonadota > Alphaproteobacteria > Sphingomonadales > Sphingomonadaceae > Sphingomonas > Sphingomonas sp. RS6. The sequence goes on along the minus strand of NZ_JBTMWM010000006.1, from coordinate 79,702 downwards.
AACTTCTGGAACTCGGCATTGCTCAGCTGGCCGGTACGCAGCTTTTCCGAGACGACCTCGGCCTGCTCGGACAGGATACGCATCGCCAGCTGGTCGGCCGACATTTCGAGGCTGAAGAACGCCACCGGCGCGCCGATCGACTTTTCCTCGGCGATGCCCGCGTCGAGATCGTCCATATAGCGCTTGGCAGCGTTGAACGCGATGTTGGTGGCGAGCGAGGTCTTGCCCATGCCCGGGCGGCCGGCGAGGATCAGCAGGTCCGATCGGTTGAAACCGCCGGTCGAGGCGTTGAGGTCGCTCAGCCCCGTGGTGATGCCCGAGATGCCGCCGCCCGAGTTCATCGCCTTTTCCGCCTGGCGCACGGCGAGCGTGGCGGCGCGGGTGAAGGACTTCACGCCGGCTTCCGAATCGCCCTGCTCGGCGACCTGGTAGAGACGGAGTTCGGCCTGCTCGATCTGCTTGGCGGGGTTGATGTCCTGGCTGGTGTCGAGCGCGCCCTCCACCATGCCGCGGCCTACGTCCACCAGCGCACGGAGCTGGGCGAGGTCGTAAATCTGGTCGGCAAAGGCACGCGCACCGATCAGGCTGGCCGGGTTGCCGGTCAGCTGGGCGAGATAGGCCGGGCCGCCCAGCTCCTTCATCGCGGGATCGTTGGCGAACAGCGGGCGCAGCGTCACCGGGGTGGCGAGGCGGTTGTCGCCGACGAGGTGGGCGATCTGCTCATAGATGCGGCCGTGCAGCGGCTCGAAGAAATGTTCGGGTCGCAGCTTCTGGAGCACGTCTTCCGCGACTCGGTTGTCGATCATCATCGCGCCGAGAAGGGCTGCTTCCGCCTCTACGTTCTGGGGGAGGCTGAGGCCCTCTTGGGGCTCCGGGGCGGGGAAAGGGATCGGCTGTGCCATCCGTCCCTCATCGGCCAATGCGGGGGCAACGGCAACCGGCATGGCTTGTGGAAAACGGGGAATGCTTCCAAAGCTGCGCCCTATGGCCGATCCGCGGATCATCGACGTGACCCTCGACGAGCGCACCATCCTGTGGCGCTCGGCGGATATCGAGCAGGAACGGCGGATCGCGATCTACGATCTGCTCGAGGACAATCACTTCGCCCCGCAGCGCGAACAGGCCGATGGCTATGCCGGGCCGTACAAGCTGCACCTTAGCGTGGAGGAAGGGCGGCTGGCCCTGGCGATTAGCCGCGCGGACGATACACCGCTGGAAACGATCGTGCTCGGCCTCGCCCGCTTCCGCCGGCCGATCCGTGACTATTTCGCGATTTGCGACAGCTATTACCAGGCGATCCGCAACGCCACGCCGGCACAGATCGAGACGGTCGACATGGCGCGGCGGGGCATCCATAATGACAGCGCCGAGCTGTTGCGGTCTGCGCTCGACGGCAAGATCGACATCGATTTCGATACCGCGCGGCGGCTGTTCACGCTGATCTGCGTGCTCCACATCAAGGGATGAGTTTCATGACGACCGAACGCGATGCGCTGATCGCAGCCGCCCGCACTGCCGCGCGCCACGCGCACGCGCCGTACTCGAACTTCGGCGTCGGCGCGGCGGTGCTGCTGACCGACGGAACGGTGGTGACCGGCGCCAATTTCGAGAATGCCAGCTACGGCCTGTCGCTCTGCGCGGAGACGGTGGCGCTGGCGACGGTCTCGGCCCAGGGGCGGCTGCGCGACGTGGCGGAGATCGCGGTGATCGGCGGGCCGATCGGCGCCGACGGCGTTCCCAAGGGCACCGCGCCGGTCAGCCCCTGCGGCCGCTGCCGCCAGGTGATCAACGAAGCGGCGCAGCTCGGCAAGCGCGACCTGCCCGTCCATTGCGGTGCGGCCGAGGGGGATGCGGTGGCGAGCTACCGCCTGTCCGAGCTGCTGCCCCATGCGTTCGGGCCGGGCGATCTGGGGATCAGTTGAGGGGTTGCCGCCGGCACCCCTTCCCGCCGTCATCCCCGCGAAGGCGGGGATCCATTGGCGCTGGATTGGCGGTCCCTGCCCCCGGCGTCCTGGCAAACGGATTCCCGCCTTCGCTGGAATGACGATGGAGGTTTGAATGGCCGAGGTCCCGCCCCCCAAGCTTGACGCCGCGCCCCCTCCCCCGCAGTACCGCGCGCATGTCCATTCTATCCGACCGCTGGATTCGCGAGCAGGCGCTCAACCACGGCATGATCGAGCCCTTTGTCGAGAGCCAGCGGCGCGAGGGCTGCATCAGCTATGGCCTCTCTTCCTATGGCTATGACGCGCGGGTGGCGGACGAGTTCAAGATCTTCACCAATGTCGACAGCGCGGTGGTGGACCCGAAGAATTTCGACGCGAACAGCTTTGTCGACCGCAAGACCGATGTCTGCGTGATCCCGCCGAACAGCTTCGCGCTCGCCCGCACGGTGGAGTATTTCCGGGTGCCGCGCGACGTGCTGGTGATCTGCCTCGGCAAGTCGACCTATGCGCGCTGCGGGATCATCGTGAACGTCACGCCGCTGGAGCCCGAATGGGAAGGTCATGTGACGCTGGAGTTTTCCAACACAACGCCGCTGCCGGCCAAGATCTACGCCAATGAAGGCGCCTGCCAGTTTCTGTTCCTCAAAGGCGAAGCGCCCTGCGAGACGAGCTATGCCGACCGAGCCGGCAAATATATGGGCCAGCGCGGGGTAACGCTTCCGCGCTTGTGACACGCCGTTCCCGCGCTCGGATCAGCCCTGCTCGAACAATGTCACGCTGATCCGGCCAGCCGAATAGTCGTACACGCGTAGCGAGACTGAGCCTGCGCGCGCCGATCCCGCAAGGACGAGCATCGACGATGCACCGTCCGGCGTGCCGGTTTGGGTCGCCCATAGTGGCGCATTATCCCGGCCATAGAGTACCAAATTGCCGTCATTCTGCATCGCCAGCCAAACGGGCGTCTGATCTGCCGACGGGACGATCGGCGGCTTCCACAACAAATTACCGGCAGCGTCGGTCAGCATCGGACCGGCAGACGGATCGTTCCGCAGCACAGCACTGCCATCCTGTGTCGTGAGGGACTGGCCGCCCAGCAGCGTAGCGTTGCGCCGACTGTCGAGCCGGCTGGTTTCAATCATTTCACCGATCAGTGAAAGGCCCATCAGCCGCCGTACGTCGTCAGCGCTCCAGCCGTGATGCGCCGCGGCAGCGAGCAGCACGGTTAGCTTGGCCAGCGCCGCCATCGGCGTCATGTCCGCCGGGCTCAATGCCCCCACTTCGGGCAACCAGGCACCGGCCGCATAGGCGCTGTTGTCGACCACCGCCTGGAGCACCTGCGTGTTATCGACGATCACCACGCCCTTGCGGTTGGCCGCATCAAGCGCCTGATAGATCGCCCCTTGCGACGGCGTGTCGGGGTCGCCCGAGGGGAAATTTCCCTCGCCATAGGAACCGAGGATCAGCCCAGCGGCCCCCTGCGCGACGCAGGCCGCGATGATATCGGCCAGAAACGCCTTGCCGTCCGCCTTACCCGTTCCCCGCCTGTACCATGCCGGGAAGGCGTTCAGTTGCATCACCGGGACCTGATCGATCGTCTCGCGGATCGCATCGAGTTGTGCCCGTGCCCGCGCGAGCGCATCGGGATCGTCGAGGCTGACCGAGGCAGAAACGGGGGGCGGCATCAGCAGCGTCGGATTGAGGGCGAACTCGATCCCGAACGTGCCGAGCGGCGGGTAATTGGGCGAAGAGAAGGCGTTGAACTGGTTTGCATTGGTTTTCACGACCCTCGCGCCGCGAAACAGGTTGCCATCGAAATAGACGCAGACTTCGGGCACGCCGCTCTGCGCGGCCGCGACCGCGCCGCAAAAATTCTGATAGGCATCGGTGTTGTAATTGAGCGTGACCGCTCCCCCCTCCGCGCTCCGACGAAACATCGGCACCTGCGATCCCGTGAGAACGACCGGCTTGCTGAGCGTCGCAAGCGGCACCCCCACAGCGGAGAAACTCGACAGCAGGAACGGCAGGGCGCCACCCGTGAAATCCATGCTGTCGGTGCCGTGCAGGACGATCCATCCGTCGTAGGCGGCATAATGATCGAGGATATACCCCGCCATCAGGCACCAGTCGCTCGGCTGCAGATTCGTGCTGTCCAGCGTCCCCGTCGATGACTCCGGAAATCTCAAATCGGTGACATAGCTCAAAGTCAGATCGGGAAACTGGGCTGCAAAGATCGGATCGAAAATCGAGCCACAGGCCTCGGCAAACTCGGCAGCCGACATCGGTGCCAATGGATCGCCCACGCAACTGATCGTGCCCCCGGTATTGATGACTGCGATCTTCATTGCGCCTTTCTCCCTGAACTCACGTGACGCTTCGCGCGCATGGGGCTGCTATAGTCATGATCCCCGGCGTCGCCCATGCAATTTGATGCAGTCGTACCGAGCGTGCTTGCCGTCCGAGGCTCACCGACCTAACACCACCTCATAGTACCAGTTTAATACCGGAGGATGGATATGACGCGACGTTCGGGCACTCTCGGCGCCCTTGCCGCCTTTGCGACGGCGCTGGCCGGCCTTGCCCCCATCGCCGCGTCGGCGCAGTCCGCAACCTTGCCGGCGATCTTTCCCACGCCGGTCTCGATGACGCTGGGCATCGGCAGCTTTTCGCTCGGCACCTCGGTTGTTCTGGTCGCGGCACCCGGCACCGATCCCGAAACGGTGTCGCTGGTCGGCACCATCCTGCGCGGCGCCGGCGTCACCGACATCGTCAGCGCTCGCAAGCTTCCGAGCGTGCTCGATCGCCCGCACATCGTGATCGGCGGGGACGATATGGCGATCGTCCGCGCGGCGCTCGCCCGCGCCGGCGCCAAGGCCGACGATCAGGCGGAGGGCTATACGATCGCGATCTCGCCGGCGAACGGCACCGGCCTGATCACGCTGGCTGGCCACGATGGCGACGGCCTGTTCCACGCCGCGCAGAGCCTTCGCCAGTTGGTGACACGCAAGTCGCTGCCGGCGCTGGTGATCCGCGACCATCCGGCGATGCCGATCCGCGGCACGATCGAGGGCTTTTACGGCAAGCCCTGGTCGATGCAGGACCGCACCAGGCACATCGAGTTCCTGGCCACGGTAAAGGCCAACACCTATATCTACAGCCCCAAGGACGATCCCTATGCCCGTGATCGCTGGCGCGAGGATTATCCGGCGGCGACGCTGTCCGCGCTCGGCACGCTGGTCGGCACCGCCCGACGCAACCATGTGAACTTCGTTTATGCGATCTCGCCCGGACCGACGGTGTGCTTCTCCGATCCGGCCGACCTCCGGGCGCTCGAGCGCAAGTTCGATGCGCTGCGCGCGATCGGCGTCCACCGCTTCTACGTTGCGCTCGACGACATCGAATATACCAAGTGGAACTGCGACAAGGACAAGGCGACCTTCGGCCCGTCAGGCGCGGAAGCGGCCGGCATTGCCCAGGCGCATCTGCTAAACGCCGTCCAGGCCAGCCTCGTCGCCAACGATCCCGCATCGATGCCGCTGATCATGGTGCCGACCGAATATTATGATGCGAAGGAAACGCCGTACAAGGCGGCTCTCCGCAAGCACCTCGATCCCCGCGTCGTCGTGCAGTGGACCGGCACCGACGTCGTGCCGCCCGCCATTTCGATCCCCGATGCACGCGCCGCGACCAAGGCGTTCGGCCGCAAGACGCTGTTGTGGGACAATTATCCCGTCAACGACTATGGCCAGTCGACCGGCCGGTTGCTGCTCGCTCCCTATGACCGGCGCGAAGCCGGGCTGTCGGCGGAGCTCACCGGCATCCTGTCGAACCCGATGAACCAGGAAGTCCCCAGCCGGGTGGCGGTGACCGGCGTCGCCGCCTTTGCGTGGAACGACAAGGCCTATGACGCGCAGCGCACCTGGCGCTTTGCCGCCGAAGCGCTGGCCGGTGGCGACGCAGCCGCGACCGAGGCGCTGCTGACCTTTTTCGATACCCAGCATCTCGCGCCCACCTTCGGCAGCCAGCCCTGGCAGGAGCAGGCGCCCCGCCTGAAGGCCACGCTCGATCATGTCCGCGATGCGCTTGCCAGCGGTGATGCGCAGGCGAGGGAGTCGGCGCTCGCCGAGTTGGCGCATACCGCCGATCGCCTCGCCGGCGCGGCGGACATCATTCGCGCCGGCACCGTCGATCCCGGCTTTGCTGAGCAGGCGCGGCCTTGGCTTGACGCGCTCCAGCGCTGGGGCCGCGCGCTCCAGTTGACCGCGTCAGGCCTGAGCGCCGCCAATCAGGGCAGTGAGGCGGCGCGGCGCTACTTCGCCGATGCCGCCCGGCTGGCGGCCGAGGCGGCGGCGATTCAAAGCATCTCCGGCGCCACCCGCTTCGACGGGCCGATCAAGATCGCCGACGGTGTGCTCGATCGCTTCATCGCCGATGCTCCCGGCCTGATCGCGACGGTACCGGCCCCGGCCGCCGAGGCCCGCTGATCCCGACGCCCGCACCGCCGCCGCCAATTGCCAAGGCTGGCGGCGGCGCGTATGCGCGTTGCTGCGACAGGTTCCCCGGAGACGGGGATTAAAACGGGAACGGGAAAACCCCGGCTGCCCCTGCAACTGTAAGCGGCGAGCCATCGGCCAGATGCCATTGGGGTTGATAACCCTGAGAAGGCGGCCGGACCGGCGCTGACCCGCGAGCCAGGAGACCTGCCCGTCGCGGTCGTCCTTCGTTCGGCCAGGGTGCGCCGAGCGGACGGGTTCAACCCGAGCGACGACGTGCCGGCCTGCGGATCGCGGGGCGGCCGCGTGCGTCCGCCGGACCATCGCGAGCCTGCCCCCGCGCGACGCGGCCATGTCGAGAAGGGTCGCGTATGGTTGGTTGTCGCTTGGTTCTACCCGTTCCTGAAGCCGTTTCACGCTCGGCGCTCTGCTGTGGCGCGAGTGGACCGGCATGCTGAAGCGCGTTGCCGATGGCACAGCCATCGTCGCCTGCAACACGTGTCGCCATTCGGCGAACGCCCGCGATTCGGATGAAGGCGTGCGCGGCGGGGCCGGCTTGATCCTGGCGATGCGCGCCGTGCAGCAGCGCGATCCGCGTTATGCCGGCGTCGCCGTCGAGGAGATGCCCTGCCTGTTCGCGTGCCAGGAGTTCTGCACGGTTCATCTGCGCGCGCCGGGCAAGATCGGCTATGTCATGGGGCGCTTCGAACCCGACGAGGACGCCGCCCGCGCGATCCTCGACTATGCGGTCGAATATGCCGCCAGCGAACATGGCCAAGTCGCCTATTCGAAATGGCCGGAGGGCGTGAAGGGCCACTTCATCGCCCGCGTTCCGCCAGCCGGATATCTGGGCCAATGACCGCCTTTGCTTCGCCGACCGCGTTCCGCACCGCGCTCGCGACGCTGCCGCATCCCGATGCCGTAGCGGTGGCCGCGGCCGGCGCGCGCCAGGACGAGCTCACCAAGCCCGCCGGATCGCTGGGACGACTCGAGGATCTGGCCGTCTTCATGGCGGCATGGCAGGGCACGGCACGGCCGCGGATCGAACGTGCGTGCGCGGCGATCTTCGCAGGCAATCACGGCATAACGGTCCACGGCGTCAGCGCCTTCCCGGCGAGCGTTACGGCGCAGATGGTCGCGAATTTTCAGGCCGGCGGCGCCGCGATCAACGCGCTTTGTGCAGCCGCCGGGCTGGAACTCTCCGTGACCCCGCTCGATCTCGAACGTCCCACTGCCGACTTCACGATCGGCCCGGCAATGGACGAGGACGAATGCCTCGCTGCCCTCAACGCCGGTGCCGCGGCCGTGAGCGACGGGCTCGACCTTCTGGTCGTCGGTGAAATGGGCATCGGCAACTCGACGGCAGCGGCGGCGATTGCCGCACGCAGTTTCGGCGGCACCGCTGCCGATTGGGTCGGACCGGGGACCGGCATCGACAGCGCTGGCCTGGCGCGCAAGATCGATGTGGTCGACCGGGCGTTGCGCCATCATGCCGATGCCAGCCGCGATGCGTTCGAAACGCTGCGGCGCGTCGGCGGGCGGGAGATCGCTGCGATCGCTGGCGCCGTGCTGTCGGCGCGATTGGCGCGGGTGCCGGTGGTACTCGATGGCTTCATCAGCAGTGCTGCGGCCGCGCCGCTGGCGGCCGACAATCCAGCGATCACCGCGCACTGCCTGGCCGGGCATTGTTCGGCCGAACCGGGGCATGCGCGGATGCTGGGCCAGCTCGGGCTCGTCCCGCTGCTTTCGCTCGACATGCGGCTGGGCGAAGGCAGCGGCGCGGCGGTGGCGACCGGGATCATCCGCGCCGCGCTCGCCGCCCATGACGGCATGGCGACCTTTGCCGAGGCGCAGGTAACATCGTTGCTATGACGCCGTTTACGCTCCACCTGCTCCGCCACGGCGCCCCGGCGGCGCCGGGTCTGCTGATGGGCAGCACCGATGGCGAACCCACCGCACAAGGCATTTCCGATTGCCTCGCCAAGACTTTCGACTTGTCGGTCACGCGGCTCGTCACCTCGGACCTGCAGCGCACCAGCCTTGCCGCGCAGGCGATCGGCGCGGCGATCGATCTCTCGCCGGTGACCGACGCGCGGTGGCGCGAGCTCGATTTCGGCAAATGGGACGGCCTGGCGCCGGACGAGGTGGATCCGCCGGCGCTTGCCCGCTTCTGGAGCGACCCGGAAAGGCATGCGCCCCCGGGTGGCGAGCGCTGGTCGATGCTCGTCGCGCGCATCGCCAAGGCAATCGCCGATCTCGCGCCCCAACCGACGATCGTGGTGACGCATGGCGGCGCGATCCGTGCGGCGCTGCATGTCCTTTGCGGCTTCGATCAGCCGCAATCCTGGGCATTCGACCTGCCCTATGCGGCGCTGGTTTCGCTGCGGGTGTGGCCGGGCGATCAGCCCGTGGCGCAGATCACCCGATTGCTGCCATGACCGGGCTGATCGTCGCGATCCAGTTCCTCACCCGCCTGCCAATGCCGCGCTTTGCCGTCAGCGACGATGCGTTTGCCGCATCGATGCGCTGGTTTCCGGCGGTGGGGCTGATCATCGGCGCGATCGTAGCGGCCGCGACCATAGCCGGCGCGGCGATCGATCCGTGGACGGGAGCGTTGCTGGGTCTGCTCGCATGGACCGGCATCATCGGCGCGCTGCACCTCGACGGGCTAGGCGACGTCGCGGACGCAGCCGGAGCCGGGCACAAGGACCCGGCGACGCGCCGCGCGGTGCTCGCCGATCCGCATATCGGCAGCTTCGGGGTTGTCGCGATCGGGCTGCAACTCGCCGCCAAGCTGGTGCTGTTGCACGGCCTGATCGAAACCCAAGCCTATCTCGCAATTCTGCTCGTGCCCTTCGCGGCCCGTATGGGGCCGCTCGTCTGGACACGCTGGCTGCCCAGCCTCCATGCCGGCCTCGGCGCGCGGTTCCGGGATGCGGTCCGGCCGGTCGATCTGGCTATCTGGGGCGTGCTGCTGATCGCCGCGGTTCCGCTCGCGCCTGGTCTCGCGGCGGCGGCGCTGCTGATCGCGGCGTGGGGGCTGTGGCTTCGATCGCGGCTCGGCGGCATCTCGGGTGACGGGCACGGGGCGGGGATCGAACTCGTCGAATCCGGGCTGTTGTTCGCGACGCTGCTCGCGACCCGGCTAACATGATCGAGCCCTGGACCTGGCATGGCGGCGCGATCGATGCGGCGCGCCGCGCCTTTCCCGATGCACCCGACGCATGGATCGACCTGTCGACCGGGATCAACCCGCTACCCTGGCCCGGCGCAGCAAGCGTCGCGATCGACTGGCAGACGCTGCCCGGCCAGGCGGCGCTCGCCGAACTGGAGGCCGCCGCCGCGGCGCATTTCGGCATTGATCCGCGCCATGTCTGCGCCGTGCCGGGCACCGAGCTGGCCCTTCGGGCGGTGGGGCGCACGATCGGGGGATCCGCCCATTATGTCGCCCCCGCCTATCGTACGCATGGCGCGATGATCGACGGCGCGCGGCCGATCGCCGCAGACGATGCCGCCGCCTGCCCCGACACGCTGATCCTCGCCAACCCCAACAATCCAGACGGCCGCCGCCAATCGCGGCAGGCAATGGCGGCGCTCCTCGATCGGCGGCCGGCGGACAGCTGGTTGCTGGTCGACGAAGCCTTTGCCGATGCCGACCGGGCGATCAGTCTGGCCGATGCGATCGGCGATGGGCGCCGACTGGTGGTCTTTCGCTCGTTCGGCAAGTTCTTTGGCCTGGCGGGCGTTCGGCTTGGCTTCGTGCTCGGCCCTCAGGGCCTGCTAAACGAGCTGCGCGCGGCATTCGGCGCCTGGCCGGTCTCTGCCGCCGCGATCGCGATCGGCACCGCCGCCTATCGTGACCGCGCCTGGATCGAGGCGACGTGCGACACGCTGCCGCACCGTACCGCCGCCCTTGACGCGCTGCTCACGCGCGCCGGCCTGCGCCCGATCGGCGAATGCCCGTTGTTCCGACTGGTCGAGACCGACCACGCCGCCGCGATCTTCAAGCGGCTGGCGGCGAATGCGATCCTTTGCCGCCCCTTTGCCGATCAGCCGCGCTGGCTGCGCTTCGGGCTGCTAAAGGATGCGGCGGCACTCGCCCGCCTCGAACGGGCGCTGGCGAATGGCTGAGCCGGTCGCGCTGGCGGCGTTGGCGCTCGATGCGGCGATCGGCTGGCCGGGCGCGCTCTATCGCCGCATCGGCCACCCGGTCGGCATCTTCGCGCGGCTGATCGGCGCCTGCGAGGCGCGCTGGAACCGGCCGACCCATTCGCCGCCGGTACGGCGCGCGCTCGGGGTCATCACCGTCCTGCTGCTCGTCGTCGGCACCGGCGCGGCAGGATGGGCGATCGAGAGGATACTGGACGCCGCGCTCGGCGTCTGGTCATGGCCGGTGATCGCCGTGCTCGCCTGGCCCGCGCTCGCCCAGCGCAGCCTTCACGCCCATGTCGCCGCCGTCGCCGCGCCGCTCGCCGGCGGCGACCTCGCCGCTGCCCGCACGGCGGTCGGCAATATCGTCGGCCGGGACACCGGTTCGCTCGATGAAGCGGGCGTGGCGCGCGCCGCGATCGAAAGCCTTTCCGAAAGCTTCTGCGACGGCGTGGTCGCGCCGCTGTTTTGGCTGCTGCTGCTCGGCCTGCCCGGCGTGTGGATCTGCAAAGCCATCAACACCGCCGACAGCCTGATCGGCCATCGCGAACCGCGCTGGCGCGACTTCGGCTGGGCTGCAGCTCGGAGCGACGATCTGCTCAACCTCATCCCTGCCCGCCTCTCCGGGCTGCTCGTCTGCATCGCGGGGGCCGGGGGCTGGCGCATCATGTGGCGCGACGCCCGCCGCCATGCCTCGCCCAACGCCGGCTGGCCCGAGGCAGCGATGGCCGGCGCCCTGAAGCTGCGCCTCGCCGGCCCGGCGACCTATGACGGCGTGGCACATCTCAAGCCGTGGATCGGCGACAGCCGCCAGCGGGCAACAGCCGACGACATCATCCGCGCGCTCCGCCTCTATAATCGTGCATGCCTGCTGCTCTGGATCGTCGCGGGGAGCGTCGCATGGCTTGCTTGATGCTCCAGGGAACTGGTTCGGACGTCGGCAAGTCGGTGTTAGTTGCCGGCCTGTGCAGGGCCTTCGCCAATCGCGGCCTCTCCGTGCGGCCGTTCAAGCCGCAGAACATGTCGAACAATGCCGCCGTTACCTGCGACGGCGGCGAAATCGGCCGAGCTCAGGCGCTTCAGGCGCTCGCCTGCCGCGTGGCGCCGCATACCGACATGAACCCCGTGCTGCTCAAGCCGCAGGCCGATTGCACCGCCCAGCTGATCGTCGGCGGACGGGTTCGCGGCACGCTCGGCGCGGGCAATTTCCGCGAAGGGCGTGCGCCGCTGCTCGACACGGTGATTGCCAGCTACCGCCGGCTGCGCGCGCAATGCGACCTAGTCGTCGTCGAGGGCGCCGGCTCGCCTGCCGAGATCAACCTGCGCGCCGGAGACATCGCCAATATGGGATTCGCCCGCGCCGCCGGTGTGCCGGTGATCCTGATCGGTGACATCGATCGTGGCGGAGTGATCGCGTCGATCGTCGGCACGCGCGCGGTGATCGATCCCGCCGACGCGGCGATGGTCCGCGGCTTCCTGATCAACAAGTTCCGCGGCGATCTGGCTCTGTTCGATGACGGCTATCGCGCAATCGAGCAGCGTTCTGGCTGGCGCGGCTTCGGCGTAGTGCCTTGGTTGCCCGCCGCGTCGCGGCTGCCCAGCGAGGACGCCGTCGTGCTCGAGCGGCACAGCGAGCGCGAATCGCCACGAGCGCTGATCGCCTGCCCGATCCTGCCGCGCATCGCCAATTTCGACGATCTCGATCCGCTCAAGCTCGAACGGGGCGTCGAGCTGGTTATGGTCCCACCCGGCCGCCCGATCCCCGCTGCGGCGGCGCTGATCGTCCTGCCGGGCTCGAAGGCGACCATCGCCGATCTCGCGGCGATCCGCGAACAGGGCTGGGACATCGACATCCGCGCCCATCACCGGCGCGGCGGGCTGATCCTGGGGATTTGCGGCGGCTATCAGATGCTCGGCCGCCGGATCGCCGATCCGGACGGGATCGAGGGGCCATCCGGCGAGGTCGACGGGCTCGGGCTGCTCGACGTCACCACCCGGCTCGCGCCGTCGAAGAACTTGCGTGCCGTGACAGGCACCGCCCTCGGCGCGCCGGTTACCGGCTATGAGATGCACATGGGGCTGACCACGGGCGCCGACACCGCCCGGCCCTTCGCCCACCTCGCCGACGGCGCCGGCGACGGTGCGGTTGACGCCGATGGCAGCGTGATCGGCACCTATCTCCACGACTTTCTCGGCACGCCCGGGATTCGGCGCGCGCTGCTCGACCGCATCGGTATTGCATCGGCGGGCGGCGATCATGCCGCCGCCGTCGACGCCGCGCTCGAGGACATCGCAGCGGCGATGGAGCGCCATCTCGATCTCGATGCGATGCTCACAATTGCTCGCGAAGCGGAGGCGCACCCATGACTGCACCGCACGTCCTGTTCGTCCTCGGCGGCGCCCGTTCGGGCAAGAGTCGCTATGCGCAAGAGCGCGCCGAATCGCTCGACGGCCGCCGCGTCTTCATCGCCACTGCCGAAGCCTGGGACGACGAGATGCGCGCGCGAATCGCCCGCCACCGCGCCGATCGCGACCAGCGCTGGTCGACAGTCGAGGCACCCCGCACGCTCGCAGACGCGATCGAGGCGCAATCGGGCGCGGCCGATATCGTGCTGGTCGACTGCCTGACGCTGTGGCTGAGCAACATCCTGCTCGCCGACGAAGACGTGGAGGCGGCCGGCGGCCGGCTCTGCGAAGCGATCGGGCGCTTCGACAGACAGTTGATCCTGGTATCGAACGAAGTCGGCCAGGGCATCGTCCCCGACAACGCCCTCGCCCGCCGCTTCAGCGATGCCGCCGGCCGGCTTCACCAACAGGTGGCGCAGGCGGCACACGAAGTCCAACTGATCGCCGCCGGCCTGCCGCTCCGCCTCAAATAGGCGAGCCTCGCCAAGCGGCGTTTCCTCGTTGTTTCGATTTAAATGGTAGCGGAGGAGGGACTTGAACCCCCGACCCCAGGATTATGATTCCCGTGCTCTAACCAACTGAGCTACTCCGCCCTACCAAGGCGACCCGTTCGGGCGAGGCGGTCACATAGGTCCGGCTTTTCGAGCGGTCAAGCGTACATGTGACGTGAATGCAATTCCCAGGGGCCGCCGTGATACCACCAGCTTGCCAGACCGGCGATTTCGACCGTGCGGGGGTGGAAATCCTGCGACAATGCCGTCAGCAGCGTCTTGGCGAGCACCGGCGTTACCTTGTTCTGGATGGTCACATGCGGACGCCAGCGGCCCGCATCCTGCGGCACCAGCAAGGACGCGAAGGCATCGGCCAACCGCTCGCGCGTGGCCGATAGTTCGGGGGCCTCGATTCGATAGGCGACACCGCGCCCTAGCGACATCAGCCCGGTCACGCTCGCCCGCGGCGCGCGAATCGCGCGCGTCTCCTGCGCCAGCCGATGGCTGAGTTCGTCCGCCGCCGATGGGGGCAGATGATGGAACAGCGTCAGATGTGCGTCGAGGAAATTACGCTCGGGCGGAAAATGGGCGCGGCGCAGCGAATCGAACCATGCCTGATCCTGGCGCCCGAACAGCGCTGTGACGATCAGCGGCGCGCCGCCCCCGCTCAAATCTCGACCTGGCTGCCCAGCTCGACGACGCGATTGGTGGGCAGGCGGAAGAACTCCATCGCGCTTTCGGCATTTCGCAGCATCCACGCGAACAGCTTCTCGCGCCAGATCATCATGCCGGGCCGTGACGAGGGCAGCAGCGTCTGCCGCGCGAGGAAGAAGCTGGTCTCCATCATCTTGAACTCGGCGCCACAGGCATCGACCATCTTCAACGCGGCAGGCACGTCGGCTTCCTGCATGAACCCGTAATAGAGGATCATGCGGTGGAACCCCTTGCCGAGATCCTCCACCACCATGCGCCGCTCCTCGGGCACATAGGGCACGTCGCTGATCTTGACGGTCAGCAGGATCACGCGGTCGTGCAGCACCTTGTTGTGCTTGAGGTTGTGGAGCAGCGCGTGGGGCACGCCTTCGGGCGTCGAGGTCATGAACACGGCGGTGCCAGGCACGCGCGTTGCGGCATTAGCGGCCGATTCGATGAAGATCTGGATCGGCATCGCGCTTTCGCGCAGCCGCTCGATCATCAGCTTGCGGCCCTTGGCCCAGGTGGTGAGCAGCGTGAAAACGATGAAGCCCACCATCAGCGGGAACCAGCCGCCATCGGGCACCTTGGTCAGGTTCGCCGCGAAATAGGCAAGGTCGACGGTGAAGAACACCATCAGCAGCGGGATCGCGTAGCGCTTCTTCCAGTGCCACAGGTTGAACAGCACCACCGCCAGCAGGCAGTTGTCGATCAGCATCGCGCCCGTCACCGCGATACCATAGGCGGCGGTGAGGTTCGACGAGGTCTGGAAGGTGAGCACCAGCAGGATCACCATCACCATCAACGCCCAGTTGATGATCGGGATGTAGATCTGCCCCGCGGTCGACGCGCTGGTGTGATCGATCCGCAGGCGCGGCACGAAGCCGAGCTGGATCGCTTGTTGCGTGACCGAGAAGGCGCCCGAAATCACCGCCTGGCTGGCGATGATCGCGGCGGCGGTGGCAAGGCCAACCAGCGGCAACCGCAGTGCTTCCGGCGCAAGCAGGTAGAAGGGGCTGCGCAGCGCCTCTGCATCGCGGATCAGCAGCGCGCCCTGCCCCATATAGTTCATCATCAGCGCCGGCAGCACGAACCACAGCCACGAGACGCGGATCGGTTTGCGGCCGAAATGGCCCATATCGGCATAGAGCGCCTCGGCGCCGGTGACGGCGAGGACGATCGAGCCGAGCGCGAGAAAGCCACGCAGCGGATCGATCGCGAAGAAATGCACCGCATGGTGCGGCGAGAGCGCGTAGAGGATGTACGGCGTCTGGACCATGCTGATCACGCCAAGGCTGGCGATGACGAGGAAATAGGCCATCATCACCGGGCCGAAGAACGCGCCGACCCGCGACGTGCCTGTACGCTGGATCGAGAACAGCATGACCAGGATCACGACCGCGATCGGCACGACTAGCCGGTGGAACGCGGGCGCGGCGACCGCCAGCCCCTCGACCGCCGACAGCACCGACACCGCCGGGGTGATCATCGAATCGCCGTAGAACAGGGCGGTGGCGAACACGCCGAGCAGCACGATGCCCTGCGTCCAGCGTCGCTGGCCGCCACGGCCGGAGATCAGCGCCAGCAGCGCGAGGCTGCCGCCCTCGCCCTTGTTGTCGGCGCGCATGATGACGGTGACATATTTCAGCGTCACAACCGCCATCATCGACCAGAACATCAGGCTGATCGCCCCCATCACATGCGGGGTATCGAGCGGGAGTTCGTGATGTTCGTTCGCGAAGGTTTCGCGGAACGCATAGAGCGGGCTGGTGCCGATATCGCCAAAGACGATGCCGACCGCGCCGAGCGCGAGCTTCCACGTCGCCTGGGCGTGGCCGTGGCCGCCATGCGTCTCTGCCATCGGATCGGAATCAGATGGCACGACGGCGTCTTCGGGTGAGTGCGTCACCGCGGCAAGCGTCGCTGAACGGGGTGAACGGACCTGGCCATACCGACCTGTGTTCTCGTCTTCATCAGGATGCGGGCCGTTAGCATGCGCAACATGCCCTATCAACAATGGTGTCGGCAGCAGAGACGCGCCAGGCGTCGGGAGTGTTCCAAAACCGAGCTTTGATCACCGGTTGACCGGAAAAAGCGCGTCGCCTTCTCCCCGAGTCGGCACGTCGCGCAGGACGAAGCTGCTATTGATCGTCACCACACCCGGCAGCCGGCCGAGATGTTCGCGGTGGAGTCGCTCGTAATCATCAAGGTCGCGGCACAAAATCTTGAGCCGATAATCCTGCCCGCCCGAAACCAGCGCGCATTCGACCACGCCGTCGATTCGCCCCACCGCCGCCTCGAACTGTGCCAGATCCTCTTCCACCTGCGTGCCCAGTGTGATGTCGACCAGCGCCGTCACGCGGAAGCCCAGCCGGCGATGGCCGAGCCGCGCGCCATAGCCGACGATCAGCCCGTTCGCCTCCAGCGCCTGGATGCGCCGTGTGCAGGCGGACTGCGACAGCCCGACGGCGGCAGCGACCTGGCTCACCGGTGCTCGCGCATCGGCCGCGAGCGATTTGAGAATTGCTGTGTCGATTCGATCCATCACGCATAAATGTCCCGTACTTCCCGTCAGGACGCAACATCCATGCAACCCCAGCCACCCAAGGCTATCGATTTTGCAGGGATTCGCCGGCCCGCCTGGGTTATTATCGCCGCATCGGACTTAGGAGAGTTCCCATGCGCATCGGCGTTCCCAAGGAAATCAAGAATCACGAATATCGTGTCGGTCTGACCCCGGCCTCGGTCGCCGAACTGGTCCATGCCGGCCACAGCGTGCTGGTCGAGACCAAGGCTGGCATGGGCATCGATTTCGACGACGACGCCTATACCGCCGTCGGCGCGCAGATCGCGCCCGATGCCAAGGCCGTGTTTGCCCAGTCGGACATGATCGTGAAGGTGAAGGAGCCGCAGGCACAGGAAATCGCCCTGCTAGAGCCGCGCCACCTGCTCTTCACCTATCTCCACCTCGCGGCCGACAAGCCGCAGGCTGAAGGGCTGATGAAGTCGGGCGCCACCTGCATCGCCTATGAAACGGTGACATCGAGCTCGGGTGCCCTGCCCCTGCTCAAGCCGATGAGCGAAGTCGCCGGCCGCATGTCGGTGCAGGTCGCTTCGCACTATCTCGAGAAGGAACAGGGCGGCCGCGGCGAGCTGCTCGGCGGCGTGCCGGGCGTGGCGCCGTGCAAGGTCGCGATCCTGGGCGGCGGCGTCTCGGGCATCAACGCCGCGCAGATGGCGACCGGCCAGCGCGCCGACGTGACGATCTACGACATCAACAACGAACGCCTTGCCGAACTCGACATGCATTTCGGCAGCCAGATCAAGACCGCCTATGCCAGCAAGGCCGCGATCGCCGAGGCGGTCCGCACCTCGCAAGTGGTGATCGGCGCCGTGCTGGTGCCGGGTGCCGCGGCGCCGAAGCTCGTCACTCGCGACATGCTGAAGACGATGATGCGCGGCTCGGTGCTGGTCGACATCGCGATCGACCAGGGCGGCTGTTTCGAGACCAGCCGCCCGACCACCCATGACGATGCCGTGTTCGAGATCGACGGCGTGATCCATTACTGCGTAGCGAACATGCCGGGCGCGGTCGCCCGCACCTCGGCCTTCGCGCTCAACAACGCGACGCTGCCCTTCGTGCTCACGCTCGCCAATCACGGCGCGGACGCGGCGATGAAGGCCGATCGCCACCTTGCCAACGGCCTCAACGTCTCGGCCGGCAAGATTCGTCACCAGGCGGTGGCGGAGGCCCTCGACCTGCCGTTCGAAGCCTGGGCAGACTGACCGGCGACCATGCGCCCGGCCTCTTGCCGGCCGCATGGTCGGATCAAACGGCGAGTTCCTTCGCCGGCAGATATTCGATCAGATTGCCGATCTGGACGCGCGGCGACCGCAGCCGCGGGTCCGCCATTGCCGCCAGGAACTCGGCATGCCGTGGATGCTGCGGCAGGAACACCGCCTTCGTGGCATATTGCTCGGGACTGAAGGTGCCCCAATTGGTGATCTTGCCAAAATAGATGCTGGTCGCCCCCAGCGAATCGGCCAGCGCGACGCCCTCGCCCATTTCATGGAAATTCTCGGTCTGGACGGTGAAGCTCAGCGACAGCCGATCGATCAGCCCTTGCGCCAGCAGGTCCGCGGCGAAGCGCAGGTTGGTTTGCATCACCTCCCACCGCGCACCCCGGCGCAGCAGTTCGTGCGTTTCCTTTGAGGCGCCGTCGATGCTGATCTGAAGCGCAAAGACGCGGCGGTGGAGCGCGGGGAAACGCTCCCATTCGCGTGGGGTGAACAGCATCGCATTGGTCATGATGCGGAATCGCAGATCCGGATATTCGTCGGGCGTGAGCCGCTCGATCAGTCGCCGGAAATTCTTGCTAGCGAACGGATCGCCCGATCCGGTGATGAACACGGTCTTGGCGCCCCGCAGCATCGGTAGGATCGCCTGTTCCTGCAGCCTGTCATATCGTTGGCGCGTCTCTTCATCGGCCGCGATCTTGGCCGTGCGGCAGCTGGGGCAGGAAAGATTGCACGTCAGATCATAGGCCAGATTGACGTCCTGCGGGCCATCGGCGAGCGCGGTTTCGCACTCGTCGATCAGCGTTGCGAGCGTCGGGAACGCCGCTGCGACGTCCGCCTTGCTCGGCAGCGTGCCCGCCTGGATCGCCGGACAGGCCATTTTGCCGCAGTGACGATAGCTGCCGTCATGGACACTCGCACGCACCGCCTGTGCCGCCTCGGAATTCCACACGTCTTGCCATGCGGTCTGATTCAGATCGCCCGCCGACTTGTTGAGCCAGCTTGCGCAACACTGGAAGCTCGACTTCTCGAGCACGTGCATTTCGAGGAACGGTTTGGTGCAGAAACGTCCTTCAAGCCTGTACTTGAGATTTTCAGGATCGGCCATGCCGTGGACGTGGAACAGCGCGCCCTGAATCAGCGTCGACGTATTCTGCATCGTCCAGAGCCGGTTCAGCCGCGCCAGCGCTCGATCGATCTGGCCTTCATGCGCGTCGCACATCGCGAGCACGATCTCCAGCCCGATCGCGACGCCGGTCGCCAGCTTCACCGTCCCGCTCAACGCCTTTGCGTGAGCGTTACGGATGACCGTCGAGAACATCGGCAGGGAAGACAGGAACTGCGGAAACGCAGTCCATATCTCCGGGCGATCGTCGGGCTTGAGCAGATCCTCAAGCAGGATCCACAGCATATCCTCGGCCTGGGAATAGGCGGCGTGATCGGCCTTGCTCAGGCCATGCTGTTTGAAATCGGTGGATTTTGCCGCGGCAACGCGCATTCGGGATCCCCTGAATCCATTGAAAATGCCACCTGACCGGGCAGGCGCTACTCCCAATATAGCGGATGCGGGGATGAAGTGCGGTGCATGCCCGACATGGTAGCCGCCGGATGGCGCTCGCCCTTGGGTCTATTGCGGCTGCTGCCCCTGCGCGGCGTCGAGGATTTCGGGATCGAGCGCGACGATCACCTTGACCATGTCCATCCGGTAGCTCGCATCCTCTGGGACCAGCCGCATCGCAACGGCCCATTCGCGCCGGGCGGCGCCGAAATTGCCCGCGCGGGCGAACGCGACGCCGTGGAAAAAGGCGGGCCCGGGATGGCTCGGGGCCAGCGCCCGGGCGCGATCGAACGCGAACTGCGAGGCGGGCGAGACCTGATCGTCGTCATGCGCAGCGAGCGCGAGGCCCAGCCCCGTCCACAGCGCCGCATCCTTCGGCGCCTTGCGCACGCCGCCCAGCATCACGCCGACCGCACTGTCGGGCGATCCGGTCCGCGTCATCGCGTCAGCCGCCATGAAATAGCTGTAGTCGAAGTTGAACCGGCCAAACATCGCCTCGCGCACGGCGATGAGATTGGGATCGATCCACGCCCCCGCCGCCGTACCGGTGGCGGGGCGGCCGTCCAGCGTCGGCTGCCCTTGCCACGCATAGCCGGCGCCGGCCAGCATGACGGCCGTCGCCGGAAGCGTCCAGAGCCGGCGCGGGAAGCGAAGCGCCCAGAGCACCCCGCCGCCGGCAAGCGCTGCCAGTGCGAAAAGCAACCAGCCGTTCATTGTCTCGACCTTCGAAACAGCCGCCGCGACAGCAGAAATCCGGCCACGAGCAGCACCAGCGGTGTGATCCATAGCGGCGCCGTCACCCAGCGCAGCGGCGGATCATAGCTGATATAGTCGCCATAACGCTGGATGAGCCAGGTGCGCACCTGTTCGCGCGACTGGCCAGCGGCAATGCGCTGGCGCACGATCGCGCGCATCTCGCCGGCCATGTCGGCATCGCTATCGGCAATCGACTGCCCCTGGCAGACGACGCAGCGCAGCGTTTCCATCAGCGCCGTCGCTTCCGCCTCCTGCTGCGGATCGGGCAGCTGGGTATAGGCAAGCGGCGACGCCGGCAGCTTGGTGTCGGCCAGCACCGCGCAGGGCGCCGCAACCAGCAACGCCGCCGTAACCGCGCTCCGGATCGCCCGCCCCGTCATTTCGCCTTCGCCAATGCGGCGAGCAGCGTCGGCACATCCTCCTCGCGAATGTCGCCGATATGCTGATCGACAATGATGCCACGCGAATCGACGACGAACGTCTCGGGCACGCCCGACGAACCGAGCGACAGCTGCGCGCGGCTCGCCTTGTCGTCGCCGATCCGGGTATATGGATCGCCGTTGCGAGCGAGGAAGGCGCGGACATCGTCGCTGGTATCGCGCACCGCGATCGCATCGATCTCGACGCCGGCCTGCTTCAGCTTCATCAGTTGCGGCGCCTCTGCGATGCACGGCACGCACCAACTGGCGAATATGTTGAGCAGCTTGGGCTTGCCCTTGCCGAAATTGGCACTCGAAAGGCCGTCCTTGTCGGCGACGATCGGACTCAGCTTGAATGCGGGAAGCGGCTTGCCCACCATTGCCGATCGGATCAGATGGTCGCTCGGTTCCAGCAGCCCGTTCGTCACCAGCACGAACACCAGCGCAAACAGCGCCAGCGGCGCCCAGATCAGCAGCTTCTTCATGCCACACCATCCTGGCGACGATCGAGCGCGCTGCGGCGCACACGCCCGATCAGCGCGATCAGCCCGCCCAGCCCGACCATCACGCCGCCCGCCCAGATCAGCGTGATGAACGGCTTCCACCAAAGTCGAATCTGCCAGCGGCCATCGGCGTCGGACGCGCCGAGCACGGCATAGAGCTGACCGTCGATCATGATCGAGATCGCGGCCTCGCTCGTGTCGGTCGGCGGCGTGGCGAAGAAGCGGCGCTGCGGAAACACGTCGAATGGCTTGCCGTCGCCGCGCTGCACGCGCAGCCGCGCCTCGATCGCCGACCAGTTCGGGCCGATCGTCGGCTGCACGCTAATGAACGAGACGCGGAACGGCCCAACCCCCAGCGACTGGCCAACGGAGATCGCGGCGAGCCGCTCCTGCTTGAACGCGCTGTCGCACGCCATGCCGGTCACGCTCACGGCGATGCCCAGATGCGCAATCACCATCCCCCATACCGGCAGCGGCGTCCGGCGCAGGTTACGCTTCCAAAGCGGCGCGACGCTCGCGGCCGCCAGCCCGGCAGAAAGGCCGATCGCCAGCGCGGCGATGATGCTGCCGCCGCCCGCCAGCACAAGCACCGCAACAAAGGTCAAGCCGGCGATTGCCGTCGGTATCAGCATACGGCCGGCCAGCGCGTTCCAGCTGTCACGTCGCCAGTTGAGCAGCGGCCCCACTCCCATCGCCGCGACCAGCGCCAGGCCGATCGGCACCGCCGCCTTTTCGAAGAACGGGGCCCCGATCGAAAGCTGTACGCCCGCCGCCTGCGCGACCAGCGGATAGAGCGTACCGATCAGCACGATCCCCAGGATCACGCTGAGCAGCAGGTTGTTGAGCACCAGCGCGCCTTCGCGGCTGATCACGCGGAACGTCGACCCTTGCGTCACCGTCCCGACGCGCGCGCCGAACAGCAGCAGCGCCCCTCCGATGTACAGCCCTAGCAGCGCGAGGATGAACGCTCCGCGCGTCGGATCGACGGCAAAGGCATGGACGCTCACCAGAATGCCCGAGCGGACCAGGAAGGTGCCGACCATCGACATCGAGAATGCGACCACCGCCAGCATCAACGTCCAGGCGCGAAGCCCGTCGCGCGTCGCCAGCACGTTGACAGAATGGAGTAGCGCCGTTCCCGCAAGCCACGGCATCAGCGAGGCATTCTCCACCGGGTCCCAGAACCACCAACCGCCCCAGCCCAGCTCATAATAGGCCCAGTAGCTGCCGGCGGTGATGCCGATTGTCAGGAAGATCCAGGCGGCGAGCACCCAGGGCCGCATCGCCCGGGCCAAGACAGGACCGACATCGCGCATCACCAGCGCGCCGACCGCGAAGCTGAACGCTACCGAGAGACCGACATAGCCGATGTAGAGCGTCGGCGGGTGGAAGGCGAGGCCGGGATCCTGAAGCAGCGGGTTGAGCCCGTTGCCGTCTGCCGGCGCCGGATTGAGCCGCGCAAAGGGGTTCGAGGCAAAGGCGAGAAAGGCATAGAAGCCGATCGCGATCGCCGCCTGTGCCGCCAGCGTCGCAGCGAGCGTGCCGATTGCCAGGCCTCGCTCGAACAGGGCGACGCCCGCGCCCGCAACCGCGAGCACCGTCACCCACAGCAGCATCGAGCCTTCGTGATTCCCCCAGGCGCCGGCGATCTTATACAGCATCGGCTTGGCTGAATGGCTGTTCTCCGCGACCAGCAGCACCGACATGTCCGAACGCGCAAATAGCAGGATCAGCAGCGCGAACGCAGCCAGCGCCAAGACACCCTGGACGATGGCGATCCGCCGCACCCCGGCCAGCGCGAGCACCGCGCGTTCGCCATTGCTGATGGAAGCCCGTGCGGCGGCAGCACCGAGCAGCAATTGCGCCACCGCGAACCCGGCGGCGAGCCACAATGCGATGAGACCGGCTTCTGCGATCACTGGGAAGCCGTCTCGCGCTTCTGCATCTTGCCTTCCAGCTGGGGCGGCATGTAGCGCTCGTCATGCTTGGCGAGCAGGTTGTCGGCGACGAAGCTGCCATCGGGATTGAACTGGCCTTCGGCGATCACGCCCGAACCCTCGCGAAACAGATCGGGCGCGACGCCGCGGAACCGGACGGGCACGCTGGCCTTGCCGTCGCTGACGGCGAAGCGGATCGACACGCCGTCGCTCGCCCGCTGGAGCGAGCCGGGCGTCACCATGCCGCCCAGCCGTACCGCACGCGCCAGCGGCAGCGGCTTGCCCACGAGATCACCCGGTGCATAGAAGAATGCCGCCTGGTCCTTGAACGCCGACAATGCGAGCAGCCCGGCCGCGACGATCGCGCCGACCGCCAGCACCGCGAGCGTTAGCCGCTGATGCTTGGCCTTCACCGCCGCTGCCCCAGCGTCTCGACGCCTTGCTCGGCCCGGCGCATCGCCCGCCAGCTCGCGAGCGCAATGCCTGCGGTGCCGATCAGCGTCGCCGCATAGGCGCCGATCACGAATGGCCAGCCGTTCACCGCTGCGCCATCCGGCGCAACCGCGCCTCCAGCTTCTGTGCTGCGATCAACGCCCGCATCCGCATCAGCACAACCCCTCCGAACAACAGAGTGAACCCCGCCAGTGTGAACCACAAGGGCCACAGCATCGACGGATCGATCGACGTGCCGGTCAGTCCGATGCTCTGGCCCTGATGCAGCGTGTTCCACCACACGACCGAATAATGGACAATCGGCAGCAACACCGTGCCGGCCACGCCGAGCAGCGCCGGGATGCGGCCATCGCCATTCCGATCCGCATCGGCGCGTGCTAGCGCGATCCAGGCGATATAGACGAAGAACAGCAGCAGCATGCTGGTCAGTCGCCCGTCCCATTCCCACCAGGTACCCCAGGTCGGCCGCCCCCAGATCGATCCGGTGATCAGACACAGCGCTGCAAACACCCCCCCCACCGGCGCGATCGCCCGCGCGGCGACGAGGGCCAGCGGGTGCCGCCACACCAGATAGGCGAGGCTGGAAAGTGCGAGCCCGGTCCATCCCCCCATGCCCAACCAGGCGGTGGGAAGATGGATGTAGAGGATGCGGACGCTTTCCTTCTGCAGATAATCGGCGGGCGTCTGCGTCAGGCCCGCCCAGCTTCCGAACAATGCCAGCACCACCCCGGTCCAGAACAGGACTGGCGTCAGCGGCCGGGCGACCTTCAGGAAACGCGCCGGATTGGCGAGGGCGTGAAACATCGTCACGACTATTCGATTAGCCTGCTTCGACACGCAAATCCATAGCACCAATTCAGCTGCTCTTGAGTCATCACGGCTCTTGCGTGCCACGATTACAGCGGCTAGGGCGCCCCCGTCATCTGGGGAGTAGCCTCGGGCGCCAAGGCGCCGGGCGCTCGCGTCAACACACTCGGTCGAGAGGCCGTGGCGCGGGCGGGATCGTCATTGCGATCCGGGCGAGACCAATGACGTCGCATCTCCGTCCATGCCGGGCGGGGAGATGCGATGTCGTTGGAAATCGCGATCCGTCCGGCCCGGAGATCATTGCTTGGAAGCCCTGTTCACCTCGACGGCGATCGTCGCGCTCGCTGAAATCGGCGACAAGACGCAACTGCTCGCGATCCTGCTCGCCACCCGCTTCAAACGGCCGCTGCCAATCGTCTTCGGCATTCTGGTGGCGACACTCGCCAACCACTTCCTCGCCGCGCTGGTCGGTGCGGAGGTGGCCGGCCTGATCGAAGGACGCTGGTTCCGCTATGTCATCGCCGCTTCGTTCGTCGCGATGGGCATCTGGACGCTGATCCCGGACAAGCTCGACGACGATGAAGCCCCCCGCCCCGCCCGCTTTGGCGCGTTCGCCACGACGGCCGTCGCCTTCTTTCTCGTAGAAATGGGGGACAAGACCCAGGTCGCCACCGTCGCACTCGGCGCCCGCTTCCACGATGTCGTGGCAGTCACCGCCGGCACCACGCTCGGCATGATGATTGCCAATGTGCCTGCGGTCTATTTCGGCAACGCCGTGGTCGAGCGCGTGCCGATGACGCTCGTCCATCGGATCGCGGCGGGCCTGTTCGTGGCGATCGGCCTCTGGCTGGCGGCACAGACCGCCGGCTGGCTGTAAGCGCGCTAGCTGGCCGGGCTCAGGCCCGGCCGATCAGCCGCTGCGCGATCCGGTCGGCGACCTCGCTGGCGGGATCGCTGGTCGCGGCGCTTTCGTCCCACACCTGCTCGAGCCGCACCGGAATGCGTTCGACGCGCGCATCGACCGCCGCGCGGTCGCCCGCGCCGAGATATTCGAGGCCGACATTGATGATGCCGCCGGCGTTGATCACATAATCGGGCGCGTAAAGAATGCCGCGCGCGTGCAGGCGGTGGCCGTCCTCGCGGGTGGCGAGCTGGTTGTTGGCGCCACCGGCGACGATGCCCACCTTCAGTGCCTCGATCGAGGTTTCGGTGAGGATCGCGCCGAGCGCACACGGGCTCAGAATATCGGCCTCCGCCGTCAGGATCGCATCGGCAGCGATCGCCTCACCGCCGAGTTCCGACGCCAGCGCACGGGCGCGATCGGCATCGACATCGGCGAGGATCAGCTTCGCGCCGTCGGCCGCGAGCAGACGGGCAAGCCCGCCGCCAACCGAACCGACGCCCTGGATCGCGACGCGGACACCGGCCATCGTGTCGGTGCCCAGGCCGCGCTTGGCCGCCGCCTTAACCCCCAGATAGACGCCGCGCGCCGTGACAGGGCCCGGATCACCACCGGCATTGCCGGCCGCGACCGGCAGACCGGAGACATGGCGCGTCTGCGTCGCGACGATCTTCATCCGCGCTTCGGACATGCCGACATCTTCGGCGGTGACATAGCGACCGCCCAGCGACTCGACCGCGCGTCCAAACGCCTCAAGCTGCGCTTGCGTCACCTGTGCTCCAGGCTTGTCGGCCAGGATAACGCCCTTGCCACCGCCCATCGGCAGTTCGGCCATCGCGTTCTTGTAGCTCATGCCGCGCGAGAGGCGCAGCGCATCGGTGATGGCGGCGCGGTGATCGGCATAATGCCAAAAGCGGACACCGCCGGCGGCCGGGCCGAGCTTGCTCGAATGAACCGCGATGATCGCGTTCAGACCCGATTCGCGGTCGGAAAACAGGTGGACGCCCTCATGGTCGTCGAAATCGGGAAAGCCCCAGTCGGTGATCATGGAAGGGTCCGCACGCCGTGAGAAACTGGGGCGACCGACGGGGATTGAACCCGCAACCTCTGGTACCACAAACCAGCGCTCTAACCAATTGAGCTACGGTCGCCGTGAAGGAATGCGCGCTTAGCGAGGTCTTGAGCCGAGCGCAAGCCGATGCCGCCGGTTATCCGCGCGAAATTCTTACCGCCTCTTCCGGGGTGGTTACGCCCGACCGCACCAGCGCCCGCGTCGCCGCGCCAAGATCGGGTGCGCTGACAAAGGCATGCCGCGCCAGAATCGCCGCGTCGCCGCCATCGTTGATCAGCCGCCGGATCGCCGGATCGCCCCGAACTGCCTCGAATGCCGCGAGCTCGCCAGCGAATCCGGAGCCCTCACACAGCGCGCAACCCACAGGTGCATAGACGATCGCGCCGGGATCGAATCCCAGCAACGCCGAAACCGATCCCGTCGCCTGAACCGGCTGGCGGCAATGCGGGCAGAGCCGCCGGACGAGGCGCTGCGCCAGCACCAGGTTAAGCGACGCCGCCAATTCGAACGCCTCGACTCGCCAGGCGCGCAGCTGCTGGACGGCAGCGACGGCATTGGGCGCCGCAAGCCCCGCCAGCACCAGCAGCCCCGCCTGCGCCGCATGCACCGCCGCGGCCGCCGTCACCCGGTCGCAGAGCGAGTCGATCATCACCACGTCGAAATCCTGCCGGGGCGCCGCGCGCAGCAACTCCGCCGGTGGCGCGCGCTCGACATCGCCTCGGCAAATTTCCGGGCGATCGGGGATCGTCTCGCCGCCAATGGCAAGGGCCGGCCGCTCCCGCCCCGCCGCCACGCCAAGCAGCGTCGCCAGCGTGGTGCTTCGTCCCGCACCGGCCGGCCCGGCGACGAGCACAAGGCCGCGACGGGCAATCGCCGCCCGTGTCTCGCGTGCCAGCAACGGGCTCATGCCAAGCCGCTCGCACTCATCGCCGGCGCCGCGCGCCGCTTCGCGGTGAAGAACGATGCGAACGCCATTTTCGGCCGGCATCGCCGCAACGTCGAATGTCTCGCCACCACGGCGAAAGACGGCATTCTGGGGCATTCGCGCTTCGAACGAGAGCTCGCATGCCTGCGCAATTTCCTCGCACACCGCGAAGGAGGCCAACGGCCCTTCGGCGCGCATCTGACCCGCCACGCGGTAGCCGATCCGCATGCCGGCCTCGTCGGAGTCGAAATGGACGTGCGACGCCCCTAGATCAGCGGCGATCGCGAGCAAATCATCGAGCCTCAGCGCAAGCGCCGCGTCGCGCGCCATCGTTTCTACAAGCGTGTTCACGCGTGTTCCCCCAGCATGATCGCTGCTCGCTAGGGATCCCATATGACGGTTACGAGTCGCTTTTATGACGGTGGCGAGTCGGTGTGGCGAACCGCGGGCAATTTTGGCAAAAGCGGCGACCATGCCTGTGTCGCTCCATCCGTCCATCGTCGCCGCGTCACCCGGAGGCGGCCATCCCGCCGAGCCAGTGATCGAATGCCTGATGCGCCACCCCGGCGTCCAACGGGTGCCGAACCCCAAGGTATCGCTGTTCATCGTCCGCGCCTTCGCCGATCCGGCATTGTGCGAGACACTGATCACCGCGATCGACGCGAACCGCCGCCCCTCGACGATCGCCGATGGGGGTGACGATTATGCGTTCCGCACCAGCGAGACCTGTGATTTCCCGCCCGACGATCCGGCCGTCGACACACTTCGGCGACAGATCATCGCGCTGACCGGGCTCGATCCGGCCCATGCCGAACCGATGCAGGGCCAGCGTTACGCGATCGGCCAGGAGTTCAAGGCGCACACCGATTATTTCGAGCCGAGCGGCGTCGATTTCGAACGCTATTGCAGCGTCGCCGGCCAGCGCACCTGGACGGTGATGCTTTATCTCAACGACGTCGATGCGGGCGGCGCTACCCGCTTCAAGGCGATCGACAAGATCGTCCAGCCGGAAACCGGCAAGCTGCTCGTCTGGAACAATCTGCGCCCCGACGGCACGCCGAACCCGTCGACGATCCACCACGCGATGAAGGTTCGCGCCGGGCTGAAATATGTCGTCACCCAGTGGTTTCGCGAACGCCCCTGGCAATGATCGCAAGCAAAAGGCCCGGCCGCAGTCGCGGCACGGGCCTTGCTTTTCCGTCGGATCAGAAGGTCGTCGAGAGCGACAGCGACACGGTCGTTCCCGGCGCATAGCTGTTGTACGTCACCGTGTTGGTGCCGTTCGACTGGGTCTCGCGATAGCGACGGCCGGTGATGTTACGCGCCTCGAACTTGAGGTCGACTTCGCGGCCCGCGACCATCACGCCCTGTCGCGCGACGAAATCGAGGTTGAAGCCCGGATATTCGTACACGTCCGGCTGGTTCTGGTTGGCCAGGCCGCGGCTGGTGACGCGCTTGCTGGCATAGGAGAGGATGAAGGTCTGCTGCGACAACAGGCCCTTACGCTCCATGCCGAGCTGGAAATTGACCAGGTGATCCGACTGGCCCGTCAGCGCCGAGCCGTCGCGGAAGAAGTCGGCCGCATTCGTCGAGGACGCCGCATAGACCGCCACCGGATCGCCGTCCTTCACCTTCAGCGCGGAGTGCGTGTAGGTGTAGTTGGCGATCGCCAGCAGGCTGCGGTCGGCGAAGAAGTCGCCATTCAGCCAGTTGCCCAGCGCAAAGCCCTTTTGCGCTTCAAACTCAGCGCCGTACAGATCGGCCTTGGGCGCGTTGGCAAAACTGGTGATGAAATCACCGCCCGCGATGAAAGTTTCGATCGGCTTGTCGATCCGCTTGTAGAAGGCAGCAGCGGTAACCCGCTGATCGCTGCCCATATACCATTCGTACCGCGCTTCGGTGTTGAACAGCTTGCTGTCCTGGAGAAGCGGATTGCCACGATACTGGCGGTTGGTTTCAGGATCGAAGTAGAACTGGTAGATCAGCTCGCGGAACTGCGGCCGCGCGATCGTCTTCGATGCATTGAAGCGCAGCTGCATCGAAGGCTGGAACTGCCAGGTAATCGTCGCGGCCGGCAGCCAGTAATCATTGTCCAAGCTGGTCGATGCGTTGCTGGAGCCCACCACGGTGAACACCTGCGCTGGCGTCACGCGCTCCTTGGCAGTTTCATAGCGCACACCGGCGTCAATCGAGAGTTCAGGCGTGATCTGGTAGACTGCTCGGCCATAACCGGCGTGGCTGCGCAGCGTGGCATCGAAGGCCGGGTTGCCCTCGTTGGTTTCGGTCAGCTTGATACCATAATAGTCGATGATCGCGCTGCCGAGGAGCAGGTCTGGCCGCAGCATAGCAACGGCACTCGGAAAATCGCTCGGGGCCGTGAACTGGAAATCGCGACGCGAACTGTAGCGACTGGTGTCCAGATAGGCATAGCCGGTCGACAGGCTCAGGTCCGGTACGACCTTGAACGTCAAGTCGGCGCCGCCAGACCACAGATCCTCGTTCAGGTCCGAATAGCTGACGGTGGCGTCACCGCCGTTGCCGTTGTTCAGCCGGTTAATAAAGTAATTTCCATAGGGGTCGGAAGCGACGTTAGTACGGACATATTCAAACGTCAGCTCACTCGGCGATTTACGCTTCGAATTTGCATAGCTTCCGCGCAGGTCCAGGCTGAGCGTTGGGGTCAGTTTGAATTCACCGACCAGCTGGGTGTCGATCAGCTGACGCTCGAACCAGCGGCTATCCTGATCCTGAAAATCAGTTATTTCGTTATTGTTACGCTTGCCAATACCCAAGCGCGTATTCTTCAGGGTGTCGTGAATATAGACGCTGGTCCAGCGGATCTTATTGTCACCGAACTCGTACCCGAGGCCGAGCAGCGCGTTTGCAACAACACGATTGTCAGTGATAACTCGTTCAAAATCATTTTCAAGCGTGGAAAGGTCTTGTGTCAGCGAGCTTTGCTGGATCGTGTCCCGCACGCTCCACTTGTTGCTGTAACCGGCGGTGGCGATCACGCCGAGCGTATTCTCGCCCACGTCCCACGACTTGCCGGCGGAAACGCTTGCCGACCAGTTCGGCGGCAGATTGGTGTTGCGCTGGAGCAGCGCGTTGTTCGCATTGACCAGTTGCTTGGCAATCGCCCCGGTGTCTACGTTCCCCGAGCTGATCCGCTCACCACTGGCGAAGAACGCCGCTAGCGCGGGCGGCGTGTCGCGCGTGCCGTCGTCATAGCCGGTCCAGTCATGACCGCCGCCGGCATAGACATAGCCGAGTTGCCCGGTCGTGCGGGTATTGGCGCCGATGCCGCCACTCACGGTCAGAAAGCCTTCGCGCGGTACCGAATTGGTGGTGAGGTTGATCACGCCACCGCCGAACTCGCCTGGGAAATTGACCGAGTAGCTCTTCTGGACGAGCGAGGACGAGACCACGTTGGTCGGGAAAATGTCGAGCGGCACGACGCGCTTGAGTGGCTCGGGGCTCGGCAGCGGCGAACCGTTGAGCAGCGCGAGCGAATAGCGGTCGCCAAGGCCGCGAACGAAGACGTAGCCGTTACCGACCACGCTAAGGCCGGTGACGCGGCTCAGCGCGCCCGCGATGTCGCCCTCGCCCGTCCGCTGGATGTCGGCGGTCGACAGCACCGAAACTACCTGCGGCGTATCGCGTGCGATATTCAGTCGCCGGCCGGTGACGACGATGTCGCCGGGGATCGAGACGTCGGTGGCTTCGTCCTGCCCCTGCACGGCATCGGCTGCCGCCGTGTCATCCTGCGGCACGGCCGCATCCGTCGCCGGTCCGGTCGGCGAATCCGGTGTCGTCTGCGCGCGTGCAGTCGCAGGCGCGACGAGCGCGGAAGAGAGTAGCAGCAGGCTGGCAAGCCCCAACGACTTGGTCATCGTGAACCCCTAGTTCTTATCGGAAGAGGGCGGAGCGCCGCCTGATGGCCACGCCCCGCCCTCCAGTCAGGTGAGGCCTGGCCTCAGGTCGTCGGCAGCGACGTGCAGGCGCGGCCTGCGACGCTGGTGTTGTCGAACGATGCGTAGCCCGAGTTGCAGGTCCAGCCCGCATACCAGGTGTCGTTCGCGTCCTTGACCGCGCCGATCCAGGTCGTCGTGTCGAAGAACGAGTTGACCGTCTTCGGATCCGTGGCAGTCACCGCCGTCTCGGTCGCACCGTTGACGAACAGGTTTGCGAGCGAGTTCACGAAGCTGTCGTTGTTGTTGTTCGTGCCCGATCCGAACGCCGTGGCAACCTGCGCCGCCGTGATGCTGCCAGTGCCGATGAACTTGGTGCTGTTGCACTGCAGGGCCACCGAGCGGGCAACCAGCGTCGCCGGCGTCGTGCCGCTGCCGTTCATGCGGATGCACTCGTTGTTCGGCGAGATCAGCAGGCCATTCACCAGCGTCAGATCGGCATTGCCGCGAAGCAGGACCGAAGCCTGGTCGTTCGCCTCGTTGTTGCTGCTGACCTGGCTCTGGATCGCAGTGAAGTTGGCGACTGCAGTGTTCTGGCGCGGCAGATCGGCTTCGAAGCCGTTGCTGTCGACTTCCATCAGCGCGTCACCCTGGCCCGGACGCTGGATCAGCAGGACGTACTGGAATGCGCCGCGCAGGCCGGTGTCGATGTCGAGGCTGTCGTCGTCGGCGCCGGTGGCGATATAGTGCTTGAAGTTCACCACGCCGCCGAAGAACTCGGCGCCGTCATCCGAGCTGTTGTGGCTCTGGATATAGTCGAGCGTGGTGCCGCTGCCGATGCCTTCGGTCGTCAGCGCCTGAAGCTCGGTATTCGCACCAAGAACATAGCCCGAATACCGGATTTGGACATACTTCATCGTACCAGCATTGTACGTATCATCGGTACCACCGAACACCGCCGGATCGGCCGAACCTTCAGTGGCACGCTCACAAGTGTTGCCTGCGGTCGTGCCGGTCGAGCAGTCCGTGACCCGCGCACGGCCCATCAGCACGACGCCACCCCACTGACCGAACGACGCGTCATTGTTGATGCCAAGCACGTTGTCGCGGCTGGTGAAGATGATCGGCTGGCTTGCGGTGCCGACGGCGTTGATCTTGTTGCCGCGATTGACCGCGAGCCACGACGTACCGGTGCCGCCATAAACGATCACGCCTGGATCGATCGTCAGCGTGACGTTCGTGTCGGCGGTCAGCTGGCTGCTGCTGTTGAGGGTGAAGCCGTTGGCGGTGGTGCAGCCAACGGTCGAGCTGGCGCGCGGCGCGGCGCTGGTCGGCGCGGTGAAGCCGCCGTCGCAGCCGACGTCGACGCGGCCCTTCATCTGGTACAGCAGGCCGGCGATCTTCGGCAGCGTCACGCTCTTCGAGATGATCGCGGGCAGCGTGCAGACGCGCCACGTGCCCGTCGGGCCGGTAATCGTGCCCTCATCGGTCAGGCCCTTCGGGTCGGCGATGGTGGGGCAGCCCGTGGCCGGCGTGACGAGCGCGGTCGTCGGCGTCGGGGTCGGGGTCGCCGTCGGCGCCGGGGTCGGGTTGTTGATGATCACGTTGCCGCCGGTGCCGGGCGATGCGATGTCGTTCGCCCCGTCGCAGGCCGAGAGCGCAGCGCCCGCGCAGCTGGTCATCAGAATAAGGCTAAGGCGTTTGAAGCTGGCCATAATATCTCCGTTCCGGCGAACACCGGTTGTTTTGCGCGAATGCGAAACTGTGCGGGATCGACTCGGCTGTTCCCCCGTCGGCCGCAGGCCTCCGCTAGGGGACGGAGATGACGCGAACGTGCGACCTTCGAGAAACTTCGGAGACTCATTGATTACGCTGATGTGACAGGCGTCCCGTTGCTGAACACCGCGGCTGCATGGCCGCTCAGAAGCCGGCGGTCATCACCACGCCGATGCAGATTGCGACGCCGCCGAGCAACTGACGGATGCCGAGCCCTTCGCGGAAGACGCGGTGGCCCGCCAGCGCCGCGATCGGCATTTCGATGACGCCCAGCGATCGCACCGCGGCCGCCGTCGCGAGGTTGAGTGCAAGGAACCACCCGGTCGAGGCGAGTGCGCCGAAGGCACCGGCGCCGAGCGAGCCCCGCCATCCGGCCAGCACGGCGCACAATGCCGCCGGATCGCGCCACGCCAGGATCGCGCCGAGCACCGCCGCCTGCACCGCCTGCACGATCGTCAGGCTGGCGGTCGCGGCAAAAAAGGGATGCGCAGGCTCCAGCGCGAGACCCGCGTGACGAAAGCCGTTGAGCGCCAGGCCGAACAACAGGCCCGATATGGCGCCATAGGTGATGCCGAGCCAGGGGCGGGTCGCACCCTCGGTGTCTCGCGGCCAGACGGCGATGCCCAGACCCGCCGAGGTGATCGCGATGCCGGTCCAGCCGAGCATGGAAAGCTGGTCGCCGAACACGGCCAGGCCCGCCACCGCGGCGAGCGGCACCGAGCTTTGCTGAAGCGCTGTGCCGACCGCGAATCCGGCATGGTGCATCGCCAGCAGCAGCGCGGCGGTGGCCATAACCTGCGCCAGCGCGCCCAGCATGGCGGGCCACCAGAATGCCAGTCCGAACTGCGGCTGAACCTCCGGGGCCGCCACAATCGCTGCCGCCACCAGCAGGCAGGAGAACGGGAGGCCGAACAGGAAGCGCACGAGCGTTGCCCCCCAGGGGCCGCTGCTCGACATCATGCCGCGCTGGAAGGCGTTCCGCGCCACCTGAAACGTCGCTGCCGCGATCGTCGCCGCTGCCCAGAGCATCGATGGCACTCCTTTTGGTGCGAGCGACGGCAAGGAACGGTCGCCGCCAAACGCAAAAGCCCGCCGGCTTTGCGACCGGCGGGCTTGCTACATGGTGGGCGCGGCTGGGATTGAACCAGCGACCCCTGCGGTGTGAACACAGTGCTCTACCACTGAGCTACGCGCCCATTGGCCAATCGGCCGAAACGGGAAGCGGGCCTTTACGAACAGTCTAGCCCGCTGTCCAGACCCGATCCGCGGCGGCGGGCCGGAAAATTTTGGCGCGGTTTAGTTGACCGCGTCCTTCAGGCCCTTACCGGGCTTGAACTTGGGCTGGTTCGACGCCTTGATGGTCATCTCCTCGCCCGTGCGCGGATTACGGCCGGTCGAAGCCTTGCGCTTGCTGACCGAGAACGTGCCGAATCCGACCAGGCGAACTTCGTCACCCTTTTTCAGCGCCTCGGAGATCACGTCAAAAACCGCTTCAACGGCCTTTACCGCGTCACCCTTGCCAAGGCCGGACGCGTCCGCGACCTGTCCGATCAGCTCTTGCTTGTTCATGCTGGTGCAAACCCCCTAAAATTTGTGCGCCGTACGTCGCGTTGGAACGGATAAACGATTGGAATGAATCGCGGCGGCAAACCGATGTGCGAGTGAGCACAGGGCCGCCGCCGCTGTCAAAGCCTTTCCGACAGGATTGCGTCAGAAAAGTTACACCTTGTCAATGATGAACCGCGTCTCCGATCGCAGGGACGCCGGCTGGCGGCTGCGCCGCCAGATCGTCGGCATCGGTCCAGTCGATCGGCGAGAGCGGTTCGGTCAGCGCAAGCCGCAGCACCTCATCGACATGCGCCACCGGGACGATCTCCAGCCCTTCGCGAATGTTGGCAGGGATTTCCGCGAGATCCTTTTCATTCTCGGTCGGGATCAGCACCGTCTTGATTCCGCCGCGCAGCGCCGCGAGCAGCTTTTCCTTGAGCCCGCCGATCGGCAGCACGCGACCCCGCAGCGTGACCTCGCCGGTCATCGCGATGTCCTTGCGAACCGCCACGCCGGTGAGTGTCGAGACGATCGACGTGACCAGGCCGATACCCGCCGACGGCCCATCCTTCGGCACCGCGCCCTCGGGCAAATGGACGTGGATGTCCTTCCGCGAGAACAGGCTCGGCTTGATGCCATAGCCCGGGCTGCGCGCGCGGACGAAGCTGAACGCGGCTTCCACCGATTCCTTCATCACATCGCCCAGCTTGCCGGTCGTCTTGATCGCGCCCTTGCCGGGCACGGTGACGCTCTCGATGGTCAGCAGCTCGCCGCCCACTTCGGTCCAGGCGAGGCCGGTGACAGCACCGATCTGGTGCTCCTCCTCGCCCACGCCGAAGCGGTATTTCCTGACACCAGCATAGTCCGCCAGATTCTCGGGCGTGATGGTGACTTGGGTCTCCTTGCCCTCGAGGATTTTGCGCAGGCTCTTGCGCGCTAGCTTGGCGATCTCGCGCTCCAGCGTACGCACGCCGGCCTCGCGAGTGTAATAGCGGATCAGGTCGCGCAGCCCTGCATTGGTCAGGGTGAACTCGCCATCCTTCAGGCCATGTGCGTCGATCTGCTTGGCGATCAGGTGCCGCTCGGCGATCTCGACCTTCTCATCCTCGGTATAGCCTTCGAGCCGAATGATCTCCATGCGGTCGAGCAGCGGCTGCGGCAGGTTGAGCGAGTTGGCCGTGCACACGAACATGATGTCCGAAAGATCGATGTCGATCTCCAGATAATGGTCGTTGAACTTGCTGTTCTGTTCCGGATCGAGCACCTCGAGCAGCGCCGAGGCGGGGTCGCCGCGGAAATCCTGGCCGAGCTTGTCGATCTCGTCGAGCAGGAACAGCGGGTTCGACGTACCGGCCTTTTTCAGGTTGGTGACGATCTTGCCCGGCAGCGAGCCGATATAGGTGCGGCGGTGGCCGCGAATTTCGGCCTCGTCGCGCACGCCGCCCAGCGACTGGCGGATGAACTCGCGCCCCGTCGCCTTGGCGATCGACTTGCCAAGGCTGGTCTTGCCCACGCCCGGCGGGCCGACGAGGCACAGGATCGGCCCCTTCAGCTTGTTGGTGCGCGCCTGGACCGCGAGATATTCGACGATCCGGTCCTTCACCTTCTCCAGCGCATAATGGTCCTCGTCGAGCACGCCCTGCGCCTCGGCGATGTCCTTCTTCAGCTTGGACTTCTTGCCCCAAGGCAGGCCCAGCAGCACGTCGAGATAGTTGCGCACGACGGTGGCCTCGGCCGACATCGGCGCCATCGTCTTGAGCTTCTTCAGCTCGCCCTGCGCTTTGGCGCGCGCTTCCTTGGAGAGCTTGAGGGTGGCGATCTTCTGGGTGAGCTCGGCGACCTCGTCGCCCTCACCCTCTTCGCCCTCATTGCCCAGCTCGCGCTGGATCGCCTTGAGCTGCTCGTTGAGGTAATATTCGCGCTGCGTCTTCTCCATCTGGCGCTTGACGCGGCTGCGGATCTTCTTCTCGACCTGCAGCACGCCCAGCTCGCCCTCCATGAAGGCGAACACCATCTCCAGGCGCTTCTGGGGATCGGTTTCGACCAGCAACGACTGCTTGTCGGCCACCTTCACCGCGATGTTGGCCGCAACCGCATCGGCAAGTCGCGACGGATCATCGAGCTCACCCAGCTGCACCGCCGTCTCGGCCGGCAGCTTGCGATTGAGCTTGGCATAATTCTCGAACTGGTCGACCACCGAACGCATCAGCGCCTTCAGCTCGGCACTCGGCGCCTCGTCGGCGTCAGCCACTTCAACCGGCGCGACATTGGCGGTCAGATAGCCGTCGGCCTCCTCGATCGAGACGAGCGACGCGCGCTCCTTGCCCGCAACCAGCACGCGGACGGTGCCATCGGGCAGCTTGAGCAGCTGCAACACCTCGGCCGAAACGCCGGTA
This sequence comes from Sphingomonas sp. RS6, assembly GCF_054489705.1. Lineage (NCBI taxonomy): Bacteria > Pseudomonadati > Pseudomonadota > Alphaproteobacteria > Sphingomonadales > Sphingomonadaceae > Sphingomonas > Sphingomonas sp. RS6. Next base: position 42,770 of record NZ_JBTMWM010000006.1, on the reverse strand, counting down.
TCGTAGAGATCGTCGCGGCCGGGATCGTCCTCGGCCGGATCGAGCTGGGCGACGAGGAAGATTTCCTTGTCGGCTGCCATTGCCGCTTCCAGCGCCGCCACCGACTTGTCGCGGCCGACGAACAGCGGCACGATCATGTGCGGAAATACGACGATATCTCGAAGCGGCAGAACGGGATAAGACTGCTTCATGGGTACTCCGGGTCGGCCCGTCGGGGCCCTACTTTCCACTATATATGGGGCCGGCGCCAGCGGCATCAATCATTCGGGGGCATTAAGCTGCGGATAGATTGGCGGCTTGCGTCGAACCGTGGTCGCGCGCGGCTCGCGTTGCGCCGCAGCGAAGCTATGCTTGGACGAGGCCGAATCTCCCAGCGATTCGCCGATCAGGGGAACCCAGGAATGATCTCAAACGCCCGTTCGATTCTGCTCATCGCCGGCTCGGCCGCCGCCATTGCCGCGGCGCCGGCCTGGGCGCAGAAGCGGGGCGAACCGCCGATCACGCCGACGACCCAGGAATCGGGCGGGCCGATCAGCGCGGCGCGGGCTGCCCTGCATCTCGAGCATGTCGATCTGGCGATCGAGGTGTTTCCCGACACGCATCGCCTTGCCGGCGTCGCCACGCTGACGCTGCGCAGCTCGGCGCCGCAGCGTGCGCTGCTCATCGATCTCGATCGCAACCTGCCGGTCAGCACCATCCAGATCGACGGCAAGCCGCTTGCCCCCGGCCAATGGGAAAATCCCGAAGGCCGTCTCGAAATCGCGCTCCCCCGGCCGATTGCGGCGGGCGATCGCGTGGTTGCGAAAATCACCTATGGCGGCACGCCGCATGTCGCGGTGCGCGCGCCCTGGGACGACGGCCTTGTCTGGGCAAAAACGCCTGGCGACGGCAAACCATGGGTCGCGACGACCGCCGAAGGCTATGGCTGCGACCTGTTCTGGCCCTGTCTCGATTTTCCGCGCGGCGAACCGGACGCCGTCGACCTGCACATCACCATTCCCGCAGGTCTTAAGGCACCGGCCAACGGCAAGCTGATCGGAATCGACACCCTGGCGGATGGGCGAACGACGTGGCACTGGGGCGCGCGCAGCCCCAATCCCTATTCGGTCGCGCTCGACGTCGCGCCCTATGCGGAACTTTCGGCGCCCTATCATAGCCGCTATGGCAACACCTATTCGATGCACTATTGGTTCATTCCCGGCCGCGAGGCCAAGGCAAAGGCGCTGTTCGCCGAATTCGCGCCGACGCTCGATTTCTACGAGCAGGTGATCGGCCCCTATCCCTGGGGCGACGAGAAAATGGGCGTGGTGGAAACGCCGCATCTCGGCATGGAGCACCAGACGATCAACGCCTATGGCAACAACTACAAGAAGACGCCGTCCGGCTTCGACGAGATTTTCCAGCACGAGCTCGGCCATGAATGGTTCGGCAACCAGCTGACCGCCGCCAACTGGGACGATTATTGGCTGCACGAAGGCTTCACCCAATATATGCAGCCGCTCTACGGCGAATGGCGCGAGGGCTCGGCCCGCTACGCGACGATGATGGACGCGTTCCGCCTCGATATCCGCAACGCAGCCCCGATCGTCTCGGGCAAGATCCGCACCGAGGAAGAGGTGTACGAGCCCGCCAAGGGCGGCCCGGGGCTGGACATCTATGTCAAAGGCGCATGGGTTCTGCATACGCTGCGCAACCTGATCGGCGATGAAGCGTTCTTCGATGCGACCCGCCGGCTCGTCTACGGCAGGCCCGATCCGAAACCGGGCAATTTCAAGCCCCGATTCGCCAGTACGCCGGAGTTCATTGCGATCGTGAACCAAGTGACCGGCCGGAACCTGCAATGGTTCTTCGACGTCTATCTCTACGAAGCGGCACTGCCGGAACTCGTCTCGGAACGCCGGGGCGATCGGCTCACGCTGCGCTGGAAGACGCCCCATGATCGCCCCTTCCCGCTCCCCGTTGAAGTGTCGGTCGACGGAGTGGCGCGCAAGATCGAGATGACCGGCGGCGCAGCCACGCTCGACATACCCGCCGCGGCGCATGTCGTGCTCGATCCGGCGGCGCGCATTTTGCGGCAATCCGACAGTGTTGATGCTTACCAGAACAGGAACAAGCCATGATTGAAACGATCGTCGCCCCGGTGCCGATCGGCGTCCCCGGCCTGATGGCGCTGGCGGCGGGGCTGATCCTCTTTGCCGGCGCGGTGCTGTTCGCCCGCTGGCGATACCGGGCGAGCGGGGCAAGCCGCCGCTACGCCGCGCGCAGCCAGACGTCACTGACCGGTGTCATCGTGCAGGCACTGGCGTTTCTTGCTGTCGCGATCGGGCCGATTCGCCCGATCCTGCTGCCCGCCTCGGCGCCGGCGGTGGGAATCGCGGTGACGATCGGAATCCTGTGCGGCGTGGCGATCGGGATGTTCCTGTCCGCCACCGCCGCGATGCAGCAGCAATGGAGCGTGGTCGCGCGCACGCGGCACGATCATGTCCTGGTCACCTGGGGACCCTTCGCCACGCTCCGCCACCCGATCTACACCGGCCTGTTCCTGCTTGTGATCGCGGTTGCCATCGCCTTCGGCCATTGGCGCGGGCTGGTGCTGGCGGTGCCGCTCTACTGGGCCGGCACCTGGCTGCGGGTGCGCGAGGAAGAGCGGTTGCTGCGAGAGCGATTCGGCGCGGAATATGAAGGATATGCCGCACGCGTGAAGCGCTTCGTCCCCCGATTGCTCTGATCGTTTCGCCCGACGGGTTGCCAGCGCGGCGCTGATCGGCCAAACTGTTGCGATGAATTGGCTTTCAAGCCTGATCTCGCTGGCTACGCTGTTTATGGCTGCCCCGGCTGCCCATGCCCAGGGCGACCTGAAGGTCGAAGGCGACTGGACGCATCCGGGGACCGGCTTCGTGTTCCCGGAACGGGTCGGCGGGGCGGTTCGCACCCGTGTCCACACCTATGACGCCGAGGGGCTCGATGCGAGCGCCGGCTATTTCATCAAGCGCCGGAACGATGTCGCGTTCTTCACCGTCTATGTCTATCCGGTTCGGCAGGGCATGGACTGCGCCGCCACTTTCGAGGACATGTCGAGGGGCGTCGACCAATCCTATTCGGATGTTCAGCGCGGCGCCGTTGATCGCTGGACGTCGCCTTCCGGCCGGACGCCCGATGCGGCCTATCATACGAGCTTCCAGTTCATCGGCGAACTGGAGGGCAAGCAGCGCCCGCTCCATTCCGAAAGCTATCTGTTCTGCCCGGCAGGCGGCAATTGGCTGGTCGCCGCGCGGGCAAGCTGGGCGCAGGAGGGCGCGGACTTCGAGGATGCGTTCGCAGACTTTCTGCACGCCTTTTCCTGGCCCGATGCGTTGGATGCACCATCGCAGCCGCTAGCCACTGCACCGCGGGTGGAAACCTCCACGAACTGATCCCCCGGGAGTCGGGTGATCGCCGGGCGGAACCGGCCAGCACTTCTTCATTGGAAAATGAAGCGTCTCATGCCGCGCGGCCGCCGCGTGCGGAGCGTGGCTGAAACCCGCGCTGGGCGTTCGATCCTGCGCCGGCCGCCCAGCCACCAGGAGGATCGACGATGCGGCCCATGACCGCCGTCCCGCACTGGCTTCATGTCCTCGCGATCATATCGCTTGCGACCGGGTTCGCCTGCGCGATCGTCATCGTCGCCGACGAACTGAGGCATCCGCCGACGATGTGGATCATGGGCCTGGTCTGGCCGCTGACCGCGCTGTTCGGCGGTGTGTTATGGCTGGCAGCCTGTTACAAATGGGGACGCAGCACCGACGACGAACGCCCTACCCGGCGATGGTGCTGAAGGGCGCCAGCCATTGCGGCGCCGGTTGCACGCTGGGGGACATCATTGCCGAATGGGCGGCCTTTGCGGTGCCGGCGATCGCCATCTGGTTCGGCTGGCAGAGCCTGTTCGCCGAAAAGCTGTTTGCCGTATGGATCGTCGACTTTCTGCTCGCCTTCCTGATCGGCGTCGGTTTTCAACATTTCACGATCAAGCCGACGCGCGATCTGTCCCCCGGACAAGGGATCATCGCCGCGCTGAAAGCCGACATCGCCTCGATCACCGCGTGGCAGGTCGGCATGTACGGGCTGATGGCGGTGATCCAGTTCGCCTGGTTCAAACCGGCCTATGGCGGCATCGCCGACGTCGCGACGCCCGAATTCTGGTTCGCCATGCAACTGGCGATGCTTGCGGGCTTCGCGACCAGCTATCCCGTCAACTGGCGGCTGATCCGCGCCGGGCTCAAGGAGCGCATGTGATCCGACGACAGCCGTGCGCCCCTGAAATCCGTCAACTCATCGATCGGTGACTGTGAGCGGAAACATCGAAATGCGGCGCGGGCGACGGTCGATCACCCCCACTGCCGCGTCCATATTCGCTGCAACCAGATATCGAACTGGATCGGCCATGTACCCGCACCGGCGTTGCGAGGACCGGTGCCGAACCCGTGCCCGCCTTCTTCGAAAAGGTGCAATTCGAACGGCCGGCCCGCCCGCGCCATCGCCTGCGCGAAGGCCAGGCTGTTCTCATAGGGCACCGTATCGTCGTCGACCGCGTGAGCGACGAATGCAGGCGGGGTATCGGTTCGCACCAGTGTCGCCGGCGAATGTCGCGCGACCAGCGAATCACCAGGCGCCTCCCCCAGCAGGGCGAGACGCGAGCCGGGATGCGCTTGCGCACCGGCCATCGCGATCACCGGATAGAGCAGCCCGCCGGCGAGCGGCACCGGCGACAGCGCATCGGCAGCGTCGATCGGCGCATAAAGCGGCTCCCCGGCGCGGGTAAGCAACGAGGCTGCGAGATGGCCGCCCGCCGAGAAGCCGAGCACCGTAACCGCCGCCGGATTCAATCCCTCTTCCGCTGCGCGCGTACGGATCAGGCGCATGGCACGCTGCGCATCCTGCAACGCCACCTCGCCGCGTTCGCGCCAGCCCTCGCCCGGCAAACGATAGCGGAGCACGAACACCGTGTAGCCGAGCGGGCAGAACGCATCGGCGATGTCGAGCCCTTCATTTTGCACCGACACGAACCGATAGCCGCCCCCCGGCAGCACCAGGATCGCAATCCCGTTCGGCACCGCCGGACGAAAGATGTGGATCTGAGGCCGATCGATGCCGGTGTAAAAACTTTCGGGCAGGTCCGCGTCTCGGCGGGGCGCCACGAATCCGCCGCCGGGTGGCGTGTCCGGCCAAAGGCCAATCGCCTCGGCCGCCGTCCAGCGCGGCGCGATCGGCACGCGCGACGGCGGAATGTCCAGCCCGTCATCTCCATTCGCTGCGGCCATTCTTCGGTCCCTCTTTGCCATTTCCAGTCTGTCACCGCTTGCCGCGCGACGCCAAACAAGTTAGCGCGGCTTAGCGTGCGTAATCGTTTGTTCAAGCACTCGTCGGAGGATGGATGTCGGGATCGCTGTTGAACCAGTCCGGTGGGCCTTGCGAGACCCGCCAATGGACCGGCACGGGGCTATGCCGCAACGCCATTCCCGCCGAACAACGCATCCCGCCCTTCGCACTGGCGCCCGAATGCCGGATCGACGGGCTCGACCTGTGGGACATGTGGCCAGTCGAGCAGGCCGATGGTGCCCCGGCGAGGATCGGCGGCGCCGCGATCTGGCTCGCGCTCACCGCGCCGCTGGAGGAAGACCCTGAAGCGCGCCACGCGCATGCCCGCATCCGGCTGGTGAGCGAGTTGGACGGCGGCTGGCGCGTCCACGACCCCGCGCTGCCCGAAGGTCTTTCGGCCGGCAGCCGCGAATGGTCGGGCTCGGCGCTGTTCGATCCGGCGAGCGAGACGGTGACGCTGTTCTACACCGCCGCCGGGCGTCGCGGCGAGCCGGCGGTCAGCTTCGAGCAGCGGCTGTTCCAGCTGCGCTTCCACCTTTCACTCGATGGCGACGCGCCGATTGCATCGGACTGGCGGGACCACCGCGAGAGCCTCGTCGCCGATGGCATCCGCTATATGGTCGTCGACCAGCGCGACGGCGGCGCAGGCACGATCAAGGCGTTGCGCGATCCTGCCTTCTTCCGCGATCCGGCCGACGGGCGCGACTATCTGTTCTTCACCGGATCGAGGGCCGGTTCCGATTCGCCCTGGAACGGCGTGATTGGCGTCGCCGTGACGGGTGAAGATGGCCTCGCCGACTGGCGACTTCTATCGCCGGTGGTCTCCGCAGATGGCGTCAACAACGAACTGGAACGGCCGCACATGCGGCACATCGCCGGACGATATTATCTGTTCTGGTCGACCCAGGCGAAGGTGTTCGCGCCCGATGGTCCGGTCGGCCCGACCGGCCTTTACGGCATGGTCGCTGCCAGCCCGCTCGGCCCGTTCGAGCCGCTCAACGGCACCGGCCTGGTCGCCGCAAATCCCCCCGACGCGCCCTACCAGGCCTATAGCTGGTGGGTTATGGATGATCTGCGCGTCACCAGTTTCGTCGATCTGCCAGCGGTGCTGACGATGGACGAGGTGACGGAAACGGCGATGCGCCGCGCCCGCTTCGGCGGCTACCCCGCGCCCTGGTTCCGGCTGGTGCTCGACGGCGCGCGCACGCGGATCGCCTGATCCGCCTCAGGTCGAGCCGCGGACGATCAGCCTTGGCTCGATCATGCAGCTTTCGGTGCGCTCGCCAGCCAGCCGTCGCAGCAGCAGATCGACCATCATCCCCGCGCCCGCGCGAAGTTGCTGATCGATCGTGGTCAGCGGCGGCGAAACATGCGCGCCCACCGGCAGCCCGTCATAGCCGATCACCTTCACCTGGTCGGGCACGTCGATGTCGAGCGCCTGGAGGGCGCGCAGTACGCCGATCGCAGTCACATCGGACCCCGCGACAATGCCATCGGGCAGCGTGGCGATGCCGCTCAGTTGCGCGCGGATGTCCTCGAACGCGGCTTCGGGCTCGAAATGCGATGGCAATTCGATCAGCGTTTCGCCCAGCCTGGCGTCGCGCAGTTCCTGCTTCACACCCTCCAGCCGCTCGCCGAATTCCGGCCCCCGTGCCGGCCCTGCAAAGGCGATCCGCCGGCACCCCCGCTCGATCAGATGACGCACCGCCAACGCGCCGCCGGTGCGGTTGTCCGAACCCACCGAGCAGTGCGTCTGCCCCGGAACCTGACCGCCCCACACCACCATCGGCAGATAGCGGCGCGACACCGTCTCGATCACCGCGAACTCGGTCGACTGGCCGATCACGATGATCCCGTCGACCTTGCCCGAACCGATATAGCGATCGAGCCAGCGATCGCTTTTGGGCAGCACGCGCGAAAGCAGCAGATCGTAACCATGATCGCTCAACGCATCGGCAAGAAAGCCGGTCATCGTATTGAAAAACGGGTCGGAAAGATGCTGCGCGGCCTCATGCCCCAGCGGTACCAGCACGCCGATCGTCATCGTCCGCTGGGTGCGTAGGTTCCGCGCGGTCGCGTTGGGCTGATAGCCCAGCCGATCGGCGAGCGCCGCGATGCGCTCGCGCGTCTCGTCGCTCACCCGCCCCGTGCCGGACAGCGCACGCGAGATGGTCGCGGTCGACACACCGGCGAGTTGTGCGAATTCCTTCAGATTCTTGATGGTAGACATGCCGCGCTGCTCGTGCTCCTCCACCCCGCATGGTATCGCGCACAGGCGACCGCCGATAGCCCCGCAGCAGCGGTCCGCTTCACGCGTCTATCGGTGCAAAAAGCGTTTGCAGCGATGCACAATCGATTCCACAATCGCAAGGAAACGGCGCGAACCGCGCGCCCGGGAGGGGACAGAATGCAGCTGGATCGACGCGAACTCAATCGCTGGCTGTTGGGAGCCGGGGTGGCGGCGATGGTCGGCGGACCGGCACGGGCGCTTGCCGCCGCAATCGCGGACGATCCGCTTGCCGTGGTCGACCCCGAATTGCGGCCGGCAGCCAAGGCGATGCTGGCGCAGACATTTCCGCCGCTCACCCGCGCCGGTCTGCCGGCCCTGCGGGCGAGCTGGGTCGCTCCGCCGCCACTGGCAAGCCCTCCCGTCGAAATCCGCTCGGCGCCGGGGGCGAAGGGCGCGCCCGCCGTGCCGGTGGAACTGATCGGGGTGCGCAGCCGCCCCGCACCCTGCCCGGCGATCCTCCACATCCATGGCGGCGGCATGATCTCTGGCCGCGCGCGCAACATGACCACATTCTGCCAGACGCTGGCGGCGGCGTTCGACTGCGTCGTCGTCAATGTCGACTATCGCCTCGCACCGGAAACGCCCTTTCCAGGGCCGGTTGACGACAATGTCGCAGCACTCGACTGGCTGTTCGCAAATGCCGAAACGCTGGGCGTCGATCCGCGCCGGGTCGCACTGTTCGGCGGCAGCGCGGGCGGCGGACTTGCCGCCCTGGTCGCACTGGCGGTGCGGGATCGCGGCGGCATCCAGCCCTGCCAGCAGATCCTGCTCTATCCGATGCTCGACGATCGCACCGGCAGCACACGCAAGCCGGCGCCGCATCTCGCGCCTGTCGGCTGGTCGGCAGAGGCGAATGCGTTCGGCTGGTCGGCCTTTCTCGGCGTGCCTGCCGGCGCAACGAGCGTCCCCGCCGGCGCCGTCCCGGCACGCGTCGAACCGCTCGCCGGCCTGCCACCCACCTTCATTGGCGTCGGCGCGATCGACCTGTTCGTCGACGAGGATCTCAACTTCGGCCGGCGGCTGATCGATGCGGGCGTGCCGACCGGCATCCATGTCGCGCCCGGCGCCTTCCACGCCTTTGATTTCGTCGTTCCCGATGCTGCGGTATCAAAGGCGTTCACCGCAGCGTGGAAGGCCGCGCTGCACACCGCCTTTGCAAAGGGGGCATGAGCATGGCCGACGCATCCCTCACCCGGCGCACCCTGCTCGGGGCCGCCGCCGCCGTCACCGCCGCGCCGGCACTGGCCCATGCGCAGACCGCGCGCGATCCGCTCGGCCCGCTGCCGCCGAGCTGGCACCAGGCCGAGGTGATCGACCTATGGGGCGATGCCATGCCCGAAACCGGCTTCAAGCCGCAACCGCTCCCTGCCGATGCGCCGCCGGGCTTCTTTCGCAACGTCGCGCGCCCGACGCTGCACCGCTTTCCTGCCGCCCGCCCCAACGGCACGGCAGTATTGCTTACCCCGGGCGGCGGCTACAGCATCGTCGTCGGCACGCATGAGGGCACCGATACGGCAGAGGCGCTCGCGGCGCGCGGCTACACTTGCTACGTCCTGATCTATCGCCTGCCCGGCGAAGGCTGGACGCACCGTCAGGACGTGCCACTTCAGGATGCCCAACGCGCGATCCGTTTGATCCGCGTGCGCGAGGCGTCGGCTCGTGTCGTCGCGCTCGGCTATTCGGCGGGCGGCCACCTCGCCGCCAGCCTGACCACCGGCTATCGCGAAACCGTCTATGCGCCGCGCGATGCTGCCGACCGGCTTTCGACGCGGCCCGACGCCGCCGGGCTGATCTATCCCGTCATCACCACCGATCCCCGCTTCACCCATGCGGGTTCGGTCGCGGCGCTGCTCGGCCCCGACCCGGGCGCAGCGGCGCTGGCGCGACGCTCGCCCGATCTGCACGTCGACGCCGATACGCCGCCCTGCTTTCTCGTCCACGCGCTCGACGACAAGGCGGTGCCACCGGAAAACAGCTTGTGGATGCTCGCAGCACTGCGCACCGCCGCGGTCGCGGCCGAAGCACATTTCTTCCAGCGCGGTGGGCACGGCTTCGGCCTGGGCTCGCCGAGCCAGCCCGATGGCGAATGGATGGAATTGTTCGATCGCTGGCTTCGCAATCTCTGATCAGCGGTGCAGCTGACGATCGAAAAAGCGCAGGATCACGTCATAGGCATCGCGGGATTCGGGCACATCGGGATTGTAGAAAAAGCCGTGGAACATCCCCTCCCAGACATGCAGGTCGGCGTCTACGCCCAGGCGCACCAGCCGGCTGTGCGTATAGACCGCTGAACTGAACTCGAACCCGCGCGTGCCCGTGATGATCAGGGTCGGCGGAAAATCGCGCAGCACCGCATCCGACTCCGCCGGCCAGGTCAATGGGTCGGCCGGATCGGTGCCGGCGAAATAGGGCAGACCGGATCCCTGCGTCGGCTCGGCCCGTGGCCATTCGGGCGCCGGCCGCGCCTCGCCGATCGCGGCGGTCATGTAATCCGCATCGCCCCCGAAACCGCGCGTCGAACTGGTGAGCCCAGCGCAGAAAATGCCGATGGCGCCCGGCCTGGGCAGGTCGTGCCGCTGAAACCATGCCACCGCCTGGCCGGTGAGTATGCCGCCCGCGGAGCAGCCGTAAATGCCGATGTTCGCGGCGGGATAGCGTTTCAATAGTTCACGATAGACGCTCGCAACGTCCTCGCTCGCTGCCGGGAAGCGGTGCGCGGGGCCTTGCCGGTAATCGATCGACACCACCCGCACCCGGCCCAGCGCCGCGATCGGGATGGATTCGAGTTCGGCACAGCCGGGAAAACACCCCATGAACCCGCCGCCGTGCAAGTTGATGAGCACGCGGTTGCGGTTGGCCGGGGCGATACCCTGTCTCGGCATATAGTCATACACATGAACGCCGCCGATCTGCGTGTCGGCCCTGTCCACGGCGTAAAGCTGCTTCTGCCGAGCGAGATAAGGCGCCAGGAATACGGGCACACCCGCCACCTGCTTGAGCAGCGCCGGCTGTTGCATCGCCAGCAGATGATCGGCGACATAGCGCTGCGCCTCGGGGCTCAGCATCGGGGAAACCGGCACCGTCATCGCCGGCACATGCACCGTCCCGTCCTGCTCGACGCGAACCGCAGTTCCGGTCTGCGCCGATCCGGTCGTCGGCACGATCGCTGCCGCCGTCATCAACGCCGCGCAAATGCCCTGCCACGCCCTCGGTTGCTTGAGCGCCATTGTCCCTCTCCTCACCATTTTAAGGTAGCGTAATCGATTACAGCTGCGTCGACAATGCGAATGCAATCGATTACGCTTGCATCACGATACGGGGGAGGAGGCACGCAATGCCGATGACGAGACGAACCTTTCAACTCGGCGCCGCCGCGTTCGGCGCGACCACTGGCAGCGCGACGGGCCAGAACGCCAGCGTGAATGCGGCCGAGGCTTCGATTCTCGACCGCGTTGACCCCGAGCTTCGCGATGGCGCCCGGCAGGTGATGGGCTTTCCCCTGCCCGACCCAATCGATCATGCGGCGGTGCTGCGGATGCGGGCAGGCGCGCCGCCGCCCGCTGCGCCTCTGGCCGCTCCGGCGATCGCCGTTCATCCGCTGCCCGCGAGCGAGCACCGGCCGGCGTCCAGCGTCGCCGTGATCGGCGCGCGGCCCGGCGCAACGCCGCGTCCCGCCGTCCTGCACATTCATGGCGGCGGGTTCATCGTCGGGCGTCCGCAGGACACCTATGTCACCTCACAGCGACTGGCAGCCGAGCTCGACTGCGTCGTCGTCGAGGCCGATTATCGGCTATCGCCCGAAACGCGTTTCCCCGGGCCCATGAAGGACTGCTACGCCGCCCTCGTCTGGCTCCACGCCAATGCCGATCGGCTCGGTGTCGATCGCCAGCGGATCGCGATCATGGGGGAGAGCGCAGGTGGCGGGCTCGCCGCGATGGTGGCGCTCGCCGCGCGTGATCGTGGGCACATCGCGCTATGCTGCCAGATCCTGATCTATCCGATGCTCGATGATCGCACCGGCAGTACACGGCCGGTGCCGCCGTTCATCGGCACGATCGGCTGGAACGCGCCATCGAACCGCTATGGCTGGTCCGCCTTTCTCGGCGTTCCCGCTGGCAGCGTGCAGGTGCCGGCCGGGGCGGTGCCGGCGCGTGCAGCGACGCTGGCGGGACTGCCCCCGACCTTCATCGGTGTCGGGGCGATTGATTTGTTCGTCGGCGAAGACATCGCCTATGCCCAGCGCCTGATCGATGCGGGGGTGCGAACCGATCTAACGGTCGTGCCGGGCGCCTATCATGGCTTCGATTTCCTCGCGCCGCAGTCCCGGGCGGCGATCGGCTTCACCGCCGCATGGAAGCAGACGTTGCGAACCGCCTTTCAAGCGCGCTGATCACACCGACGAAAGCGGTTGCGGACGTGCAAGGACGATGATACCGATTGCGCAATCGATTACACGATCACCAAGATCGCGAGTCAAAGGGGAGGATTGGATATGACGCTTCCGCAACATCGTGCCCGGGCCGGCCGTGGCCGCCAGTGGAAGGCGCTGCTCTACGCTTCGGCGGTCGCCGCGCTGGCAACCTCGCCTGCGCTGGCACAGCAGGACCAGGCGCAGGCCGCATCGGATCGCCCCGCTGGTCAGACAGCCGAGGACGACGGCGAAATCATCGTCACCGCCCTCAAATCTGGCGCCGCGCGTCTCGATCGCGTTCCGCTTGCGATCCAGGCGTTTACCGGCGACACGCTCAAGCAGCGCAATGTTCGCGACGGCGCCGATCTGATCCAGTTGATCCCAGGCGCGTCGCAGGCGCAGGAAATCGGCGCCGGCTATCGCATCTTCTCGTTTCGTGGCTCGGGCGCTGGTGGCCCGATCGGCGACGGGCTGATCGGCTATTATCTCGACGAAACTCCGTTCGGGGTGCCGAACAATCAGGCAGCCCCGCCGGTCCAGTATTTCGATATCGATCGCGTCGAAGTGCTGCGTGGCCCGCAGGGCACGCTGTATGGCCTCGGCTCGTCGGGCGGCACGATCATCTATCACACCAAGAACCCCGATCTGGATCGCGTCACCACCGCCGGCGAAGTCGAATTGTCGAGCTCTGCCGATGCGCGCGCGCTCAACTATCGCGCCGCCGCCGCCGTTTCGGTGCCGCTGGTGCCGGGCACGGTCGGCCTGCGGATCAGCGGCGGCTACGATCGCCGCGCCGGCGTCGCCGACATCTATAGCGGCGCCCCCACCGGTATGCCGCGCGAGCGCGATGCCAACGAAATCCGATCGAAGGACATCCAGGCAGTGCTGCTCTGGCAGCCGGATGCACTGACCACCGTGCGCCTGCGCGGCTGGTATTTCTCCACCGATCAGGACTATCTGAACGTCCTCAACTCGGTCGATCCGCCCTATGCCTCCTATCAGGGCGATGTCGTCGGCTATGACAAGCGTCGCGCCTATTATCTGTCGAGCACCATTTCGCGCGACATCGGCAACTTCACGCTTACCAACGCCACCTCGTTCCAGCGTTCGCTGCCCGGCGGCTTCTCGGTCGGCCTCAATCTTGGCGCGCCGCTCGGGATCGGGACGCTGACCAATGGCGGCGATGCCAACAACTTCGTCAACGAACTGCGACTGGCGACCTCGAAATCGGGGCCGTTCCACGGCGTCGCGGGCGTGTTCTACCAGAAGGCGAAGGGCCTCTACACCTTCAACCTCGATTTCCCCAGCCTTTCGCTCGAAGGCAACACGATCACCCGCACCGAAAATGCCGCGCTGTTCTCGGAAGCGAGCTACGAGCTGTTCGGCGGCAAGCTCGTGCCGCTGGTCGGCCTGCGCTATTTCCGCGACACCCGTTCGTCGGACTCGCTGTCGAACGGCGAACAGGTCTACAGCCGGGCAACACCGGACGCGCTCACCTGGCGCGCGAACCTCGCTTATTATCCGGGCAAGGACTGGATGATCTTCTTCAACAGCGGCACCGGCTTCCGCAGCGGCATCCTCCAGTCGAAGGCCCAAGCCGACGCAGTGATCGCCGATGGCGTGCCCAGCGCGTTGTCGCTGACGCCGGACAAGCTACGCAACCTCGAACTCGGCATGAAGGGATCGATGTTCGATGGCGCGCTGCGCGTCGCAGTGAGCATCTACGACATCAAATACACGAACATCCAGAGCGCTTTCAACACCTCGATCGGACTGTCGGCCTTCGCGAATCTGGGCGACGGCAAGGCGCAGGGCATCGACATCGAGACGACCTGGCGAACCCCGCTCAAAGGGCTGACGATGTCACTGATCGGGAACCTCAACGATTCCACCTACACCGCCGTAATCCCGGCTTATACCGCCAGCGATCCGCGCATCGCCGACGGCACCCGCCTGCTCAACACGCCGCCGCACAATTTTAGGCTTGATGCGACCTATGACCGCCGCGTCGGCAATCTCGACTGGTTTGCCACCGCATCGGCAACCGCGGTCGGGCGTGCGCGCAACGGCGACGCCACGGTCGACACGCTCAATCCCTATCAGTTGTTCCAGGCGAGCATCGGCGTCCGCTTCGACCGTTATGAAGTTCGCCTGTTCGGCGACAATCTTTCGGACGAGCGTGGCCCGACCGCAGCGAACGGCCCGACGCTGCTAGCCGGCCCTCGCCCGCGCACGGTGGGCCTGACGTTTCGCATGAACAGTCAGTGATAAGCACTTCACGGCGCGACAATAGCTCGCGCCGTGGCTGTCACAAATGCGGTTGTGCATCGCCGCGCGGGAACGCAGAAAAATCGTTTCAGGTTGTTACCATTTCGCCCGACGCGCGTTTGGCGTTCACATATGCTGAAAAGCGCAATAAACCCCCGCGTGTTCTTTGGCGCCTCGGTGCTCGTTTCGACACTATTGGCCGTCACCCTCATTATGCCTGGCAGCGCGGATCTCGCGTTCAAGGCGGCGCAGGCATGGACCATCGACACGTTCGGTTGGTTCTACATCGCGGCGGTGGCTGTCTTTCTGATCGTTGTCGTCGTGCTGGGCTTTGGGCCAGCCGGCAAATTGAAGCTGGGTCCGGATGATGCCGAGCCAGACTTCCCGTATCTTTCATGGCTGGCAATGTTGTTCGCTGCCGGCATGGGGATCGGACTGATGTATTTCGCGGTCGCCGAACCAATCCAGCACTACATCTCGCCGCCGGAGGCAAAGAGCGGAACGCTTGACGCCGCTCGCGAGGCGATGGCGATCACCTTTCATCACTATGGCGTCCATGCATGGGCAATCTATGCCCTTGTCGGTCTTAGCCTCGCCTATTTCACCTACCGCAGGAACCTGCCGCTCACCCTCCGTTCGGGGCTCGCGCCGATCCTCGGCAAGCGGATCAATGGGCCGCTTGGCGACGCGATCGACATTTTCGCGGTGTGCGGGACGGTGTTTGGCGTCGCCACTTCGCTTGGCTTCGGCGTGTCGCAGATGACCGCGGGCCTCGCCTATATCTACGGGCTTCCCGATACGCTGACAACAAAGATCGTCGTGATAATGCTCGTGATGGGCGCGGCGACCCTGTCGGTATTGAGCGGTGCCGACCGGGGAATACGGCGGCTGTCCGAACTGAACCTGACGGTCGCAGTTCTACTGATGCTGTTCGTGCTCGCGCTTGGGCCCACACTATTCCTGATGCGCGCGCTCGTACAGAATTTCGGACTCTATCTCGACCATTTCGTGATGCGCACCTTCACGCTCTACGCCTATGAGCCGCGCGCCTGGATGGCGGACTGGACGTTGTTTTATTGGGCGTGGTGGATAGCCTGGTCGCCTTTTGTCGGCATGTTCATCGCGCGTATCTCCCGCGGGCGAACGATCCGTGAGTTCGTTATCGGCGTGCTGTTCGTGCCAACCGCCTTTACCTTTCTCTGGATGACGGTGTTCGGAAATACGGCCATTTCGCTCGACCTGGGTGCCGCGTCCGGCGGGATCGCGCAGGCGGTGCAGGCCAATCTCTCAACGGCGCTTTTCAAGTTTCTCGAATATCTGCCGGCAGCGGGCGTCACTTCAACGCTCGCGATCCTGCTCGTGGCCGTGTTCTTCGTAACCTCGGCGGATTCAGGGGCCCTGGTGATCGATACACTGGCCTCCGGCGGCAAGGAAGAAGCACCCCGGTGGCAGCGGATGTACTGGTGTGTTCTGCTCGGTACAACCGCCACACTCTTGCTGGTCGCCGGCGGCTTGGGTGCACTCCAGGCGGCGACGTTGCTTGCGGCGCTCCCCTTCTGTTTCATCATGCTCCTTCTGGCCTTCGGGCTAATCCGGCAGACTAACGCCGATCTTGCGGGTGTCGCATTGCCCGACGAGGCGCCGGCGATCAGCGAGCGGCTGAAAAGGCTGGTGCTACCCGCACGGCGCGCCGACATTCTCACTCAGATTCATCGCAACGGCGAACCTGCGTTGCGCGCAGTCTACGCAGCGATGCTGGCGCAAGGCTGGACCGACCTGATGCTTGAGATTGAGGAGGGACAGGTGGCGCTGATTGTCGGCGGCCAGAGCAACCGTCCATTCATCTATCGCCTGCTGCCCCGGGCCCGGCCGCTCCCCGCCTTCACGGCGCTGGAGGCTTCCGAAGGCCGCCGGAGCGTGGGCTGGTCGCTGAGCGTGGAAACGAACTCGCCAGAGCGCCCTCGAGATTTGACCGGCCTTTCCATTCGCCAGATCACCAGCGACGTTCTCAGCGAACTCGAACGGTGGAAGGCGCGCTGAGCGACGCTTAGTCCGCCCCACACCTTGTGCGACGATCGGCGTTGCGGCGCCGTCGATCCGGATGAGCGCGGAGCTGCGGGATCAGATTGCTGGCGAGTTGCTGGCGATCAAGCAGCGGCTGGAGGGTTGAGTTTGAACGCAAACAAGCCCCGGAGCGTGTAGCGCCGGGGCTTGTTTGGTGATGTTGGTTGCGGGGGCAGGATCTTTCTTGGAAGATCACCCCTTTTATTCTATTGTTATCTTTGAGTTCTATCGCAAACTCGAGTCCTATACCCCCGACAATACCCCAAAAAGACGTCTTCGCGATAATACGTGCTGAACCAAAGCTAGGTCGTGACTGATAAAGGTTGGCGCCGCGCGCATGGCGTGTCAGACCCGGCTCGACGGAGGGACGGATGGACGATGTGAACCGCACCGGGTCTGCCGGAGGCATTGGGTTGTGAGTCACGCTGCCATATCGATGTAGTTTGCGGCAGCATAATATTGTTCTTCGGCTTCGGCCGGCGGGATGTTGCCAATGGGCTCGAGCAGCCGACGATGGTTGAACCAGTCCACCCATTCGAGCGTGGCGTACTCGACAGCTTCGAAGGACCGCCACGGCCCGCGCCTGTGGATCACCTCGGCCTTGAAAAGGCCGTTGATGGTTTCGGCCAAAGCGTTGTCGTAGCTGTCACAGACGCTGCCGACGGACGGTTCGATCCCGGCTTCGGCGAGGCGCTGGGTGTAGTTCATTGCAAGATATTGGGCGGATTCAACCGGTCGTCGCAACACCAGCTTCCTACTGAGGGTCGAGGAACTGGTCGAGGACTTCTGCGGGGGTCCTCCATCCGAGCGTCTTGCGCGGGCGCGTGTTCATGGCGTGAGCAACCGCGTCGAGTTCCTGCATCGAGTGCCGGCTGAGATAGGTGCCCTTCGGAAAGTACTGGCGGAGCAGGCCGTTGGTATTTTCATTGGAGCCACGCTGCCACGGGCTTTGCGGATCGCAGAAGTAGATTTCCAGTCCGCTGTCGACCCGGAGCGTTGCGTGCTGGGCCATCTCGGCAC
Source organism: Sphingomonas sp. RS6 (assembly GCF_054489705.1). NCBI lineage: Bacteria > Pseudomonadati > Pseudomonadota > Alphaproteobacteria > Sphingomonadales > Sphingomonadaceae > Sphingomonas > Sphingomonas sp. RS6. The sequence goes on along the minus strand of NZ_JBTMWM010000006.1, from coordinate 25,362 downwards.
CTTGGTCTCACGTTAGCGACTGACGGAGTTTCTCTGGCAGCGCCCGCATGGATTCGGCGATGGCTTTGCGGACGGCTTCGGCGCCATGCCCGGCAAGCGGCGGGCCGTTCTTGATCCCTTGCCCGCGCTGATATCCCTCCTCGCGCGGTAGGTGCAGCAGCATTGTAAATCGCGAACTGCGTTCTACGAGGGTACCGATCGCCGAGCTATGCAGGCCCAGGATAAGATCCCCTTCCCAGTGTCCGGGAACCGCACGATCTTCCACTTCCGGAGGCCGCGCGCTGATCATGATGGCGTCCCCCACGAAGGATTTTCCACGGCCGCGGGTCCGTTCGCGGGGTACGAAGCGCGCGGCCGGAACGCAGGCAAGCCGTCAGTTCCCGGCGCAGGGCTCCACGTCCCTGGACGTACAGGGATTGATAAATAGCCTCGTGGCTGATGCGCATGGCGGGATCCTCTGGGTAATCGATCCGAAGCCGATGGGCGATCTGCTCCGGGCTCCATGCAATCGACCAGCGCCGATTCTGTCGAAGCACGGCGCGCCGCTTCCTCCATACCACTTCAGGGCCGGCAAAGCCGATGCCATCCGCATTCGTGACCAGGCCAGCAAGACGCTCCTCGACATAAGCGCATAGAGCAGAGTTGCTGGCCAGCTTGCTCGGACGCGGGCGCCGGCCCGCGCGTTCAGCGTGCCACTGCGCAACGCTGGCACGGTACTCCAAATTGCCGCCACGCGTGGCAGCGTTGCGCCCTACTTCGCGCGAGATCGTGCTGGGCGAGCGCCCCAGCTTGCGCGCGATCGCACGGATCGCCGATCCCGTGGCAAGCTCGATGGCGATCTCTTCCCGCTCGCGAAAGGTCAGAAATCTTCCGCTGGGCGCCGACGCCGAAGGCGCCAGATGGGTTGGCGGCATACCTCCCGAACTCCGAAACCAGCGCGGTCCAAGCGGCGTCGAGATGCCAGCGTCCGCAGCAGCCTCCTCGCTCGAACGCCCGCGAGAGATGGACTCCCAGAAGCGACAATGATGCTCACGCAACCACGCAGATGGACGCCCGGGTGAATGCAGCTTCTCTCGGGTGCAACGCTCTGATGCTCTTCGACCCGCCATGTTCGCAACCTCCAATTTCCTGGTGTTGCGACGACCGGTTGAATCCGCCATAGACGAACCCCGCCCAGGTCGGGACGTATGTGAAATCCGAGACCCACAGCATATTCGGCGCTGGTGCATGGAATTGTCGGTTGACCTGATCGAGCGGGCACGGCGCCGTCTTGTCGCTGACCGTGGTGCGCACCGGCTTGCCCCGGACCACGCCTTGCAGGCCGAGATCGCGCATCAGCCGCTCGACCGTGCATCGGGCAATGTCGAACCCTTCGCGTCGCATCTGCCGCCACACCTTGCGAACACCATAGACGCCGAAATTCTCGGCGAAGACCCGCACGATCTCCGGCTTCAGCGCCTGGTCTCGTCGCGCACGAACGGGCAGCCGCGACGGGTCGCGGCGTTTGGCATCCTGGTCATGATAGGTGGATGGGGCGATCGGCAAAACCCGGCAGATCGGCTCGACTCCCCACGATGCTCGTCGATGAAAGCGATCATCGTCTGAACGGGCGGTCGAGCTCCGCCTGGGCAAAATAAGCCGATGCCTTGCGCAGGATTTCGTTGGCCTGCCGCAGTTCACGGTTCTCGCGTTCCAGCGCCTTGAGCCGGTCAGCAAGGTCGGTCGGGACCCCGGCACGCTTGCCGCTCTCAACCTCGGCCTTCTTCACCCACTCGTTCAGCGTGTGCGCCGAACAGCCGATCTTCTCGGAGATAGATACCAGTGCTGCCCAGCGAGACGGATGCTCGCCCTCGTGATCCTGCACCATCCGTACCGCGCGGGCGCGTACCTCCGGTGCAAACTTGTTCGTCGTCTTGCTCATCGTAGCCCCTTCCTCTCAGGAGTTGGGGCCTCCGGCAAACCCGGTGCGGTTCAGTACCACACTCAAGGAATTAATATAGCGCGCTTTCCGCCTCCGCAAAAAGCTGTACCACAACGTAACACACGGGCTATCACCGATAAGCCATTGCTATCGCTCAATAATGTCATGCACGCTCGTGCGTAGGGTGTGCTTCCCTATACCGCCATTTCCGGGCCGATCGCGCTGGATCAGTTCGGTCGCCGGATCGAGCCGGGTACCGGCTTTCGCCGGGCAACCAGGCCGCGAGACTCGCGGCACCGGCATTCCGCCCGCAACATCAATGCCTTGGCACCAAAAACGGCACTGGTGTCTCGCTACCAGTGCCGTCTGTCTCGCTAAATAATGATGTGCAGACAACAGGTTAGCCCACAGGGGGAGCCACTGCTTTTATCTTGCCAACGCCCCAATCATTCAAGTTTCTCGCCTTTGCTTGATTGGCGAATTCTTCTCCTCCGGACCATTCTCCAGAATAAAATAACTCCCACGCCAAGTATAATAATATAGGCGGAGGATAATAGCCACAGAGACACTCCATCATAATGAAAAATCTTCATAACGATAAAAGATGGCATGGATATAGCCAGAAATATTAAGAGCGGATATTTCATCAATGGGGCCTGCAGTCTTGGGAATGGTAAGCGTAATACGATGCGTAACCTACTGCCACTATTGCCGTGCCCGCGACAAAGAGCTTTCCAGCTAGTGCCCCGCTTGCCCGAGCTATAGACCAGCGGCTGATTGCACCGCCTGGAGGTGCAAGTTTCACACCCGTTTCCGCAATGATCCCTCCAGCAGAAGCGTTATATTTAGCTATATCGTATCCGGCAGAGACAGCTACAGACGCCGCGCCGTTGGCAAGCACGCCCACTGGATCCAGTGCACCTTCCAAAAGCTTTCCACCAACTCCGAGCAAACACTGCTTCAGGTCCCCCTTAGGTTCTTCCTTCTTATTTTGCGGCAACACAGCACCCCGACGCGCGAAATCGTAGCTCGGAGCGAATTTCCGTGATGCGTCCGTGGCTTGCGGGGCGAATTGCCCGATGCGGAAGCGGGTCCGAAGGCGAGAGCCCCTAGACGCGGTTTCGGGTGCAGAAGCGGTTCGGTATCGGGTGCGTGCGGCGACGCGGCGCATAGGCGCGCGCGGAATGGCGACCAGGAGTCGTTGGGCCTGCATCGGGGAAGCGTAGCGCGGCGACAGGCGCCGCGCCAGCGTGGTCAGGGGGCGAGTTCGCCCATGCCAGTCAGGTGCATGACGCCCTTGCCGGGAAGTTCGACGCGCAGTTCCAGCGTGCCGCCAGCGGCAGCGGCTGACCGAGTCGATTCGCCTCGCGCTGGTCCGCGACGGCACGCTGGGCCAGGAGGCGATGGTCGCGACCGTGCTGGAGCCCGTGGGGCTGACCCGCGCCGAAGCGCGCAACGCCGGCAGCTATCAACCCGGGCAGATCGTTACCTTCCGCAAAGGTGCCGGCAAGGGGCAGCCGCGCCCCGGCATCGGCTACCGCGTCGATAGCGTCGACGCCGACGCGGGCACCGTGCGGCTGCTTGGCCCCAAGGGCAAGCTGATCACCTGGTCGCCTTCCGTGTCAGGCGGCGATCAGGCCGAGGCGTTCGTCGAGGTGACCCAGGAGTTCCGCACCGGGGACCGGGTCCAGTTCACCCGCAACAACTATGCCGCCAAGCGCCTCAACGGCCACAGCGCCACCGTGGTCGCACTCGATGTGGCGGGCGGCGCGATGCTGGTCGAGCGGCACCAGGACGGGCAACGCCAGCAGCTCGACATGGCCAAGCTCGCCGATCGCCACGTCCGCCCCGGTTGGGTCCAGACCATCCATGCTGCCCAGGGCGCGACCGCCGAGCGGGTGATGGCGCATCTGGAGTCCTTCCGCACCAACACCGTGGACACCCGCGCGGCCTATGTCGCCGTGTCGCGCGCCAAGACGTTCGCCGCCATCTATACCGACGATCGCCTCGCGCTGGTGAACGCCATCGAAGGCCGCGACGGTGCAAAGGTCGGTGCGATCGACGAGACCCTCGCGCGGGGGAAGGTGGCGACGATCGCCATCCCCGCACCAGTCAGGGCCGTGGGGATAGGGATCGGGTAGCAAAGAGTTCCCATCCATCTACCCTGCTATACCAAGCCGCTCTCTATTCATCGCAGCTCTCTTAAGGATGATTTCTAGATTTTCATTATTGAAACATTCTAGGTCTTTGAATAGGTTTGATCTTTCTATCGGAGAAACCATTCTGTTCCTAGAAAACGAAATTATTTCTTCTAAACTCTCATTTTCGGAGAAGTCATCATTTTCATCAATGATGACGATCGCCTCACTAGCCAATTGTTTTATGTCTTTATTTTTCGTTTCTATATACCCATTATGTATCCTGTAGCCCAAGCTCATATTTAGGAAATGGACTTCGGAAAATAGAGGAATATAGAATTTCCATATATAACACCCACCAGGAGGCATGTCGAAAGCAAATCCCCTCAACATTAGAACTGGATTTCTATAATATATAAACGAATCGACGGGCAGAAATTTGGAGGAAATTTCGGCAACCATATTGGCAAGTAAATCTGATTTTTTTGTCATGGTATCAGTATCTGCTGTATTAAGGCGCTAGAAGGAATATTAGCTCGATAGCCGTTAAGCTGACCGACCCCAACAACGGCTGCACCAGTCTTGAGATCAATGACGAACAATGGTGAGGCAATATTTCCTACTACGGCATCAGGCCTACTCGACCCTGGTGTGCCGTAAGGAACAACTTTACCACGGAGATATGAAACCTCAGCGTTATACATCGGGTTGTTCATTGCTCGAATGATAGCAGCAAACCGGTTATGAATTAGAATGCCACGAAGCCAACCAAAAACTGAACGGCCCAAGAGGGTATTAAAAAATGGCGGAATGGAGTTAGCAGCCTCTTCAGCGGCATCAACCAAGATTCGATCTTTTGACGGACGGACAGCGGTGACGACGATGTCATCACTTTGCTGCGAAGCACCTGATTGACCGCCTCCAGAACCTGACTGCTGCTGACCGCTGGAATGGTCTTGAAAATAACTGGTTTCAGGAATGTCTATAGTTTGGCACTTAACTTGGTACTGAGTCGCCCTTCCTCCGTGTTCATCCCAAACCGACCAACCACTACTTTGAGGTTGCGGTGGACAAATCCTGACTTCGTACTGACCGCTAGGATCTGTTGCATTTACCGGATCGTTCCCAACGTAAGCATACATGTTCAGCCCATCCCCATAGCCAATGGGGTCGGTCTGCATGAAGCGACCGAGCGACGGCGAGTAAATGCGTGCCTTGTAGTCGTACATGCCGAGCTCGGAAATCCACTTCTGCCCGGTATACTGGAAGCGGCCCTGGTTGTTCTGTGCCGGGATGCCATATTCGTCATAGCTGTTGATCGCAAATGGCGTCCCGCTGTTGTCAGTTACGGCCACGACGCTGCCACGCTCGTCGGCGTGCAGCCAATAGCGATTGTTCGTGCCCGGACCACCATACCAGACAAGTGGCTCATCGCTGCCCGGCCCGAACACGTAGCGGCGAAGCAGCGTACTGGTCGGCTGATCGATTTCGGTGATCAGATCCGCACCATCATAGAGGAACGTCGTATGTTCCGCGCCGCCGCTCAGATTGAACAGTCGCCCGAGAGGGTCATAGGCCAGATTGCCACCCGGCGACGTCGCAAGCTTGTTGTCTGCGGTATAGCCGTAGGTCTGGCTGCCCGAGCTCGTCAGATTGCCACGCGCATCATAGCCGAAGTTGATGCTACCGGCGCTGGTATACTGGTTGAGGTTGTTGACAGTATAGTTCCGATCGGTGTTGACCGCACCGCTCCAGGCATAGGCATCGTTCTGCGACGTCCGAGCTGCGATTTGGCCGGCGGCGTTGTAGCTGAAGCCGATCGACTGATCATAGTTGCTTCCGGCCAGATCGAGGCCAAGATTGCTCAACCTTGAGACGGCATCATAGCTGTAGGTCGTGGATGTTCCGTTGCCCCGGCTAAGGCTCGTCCGCCGGCCAAGGCTGTCGTACCCGAAGCTTGCCAGCACGAAGCTGCCATTCTCCTTGATAGCCGTCATCGCGCCGACGTTGTTGTAATCGTACGTGACAAAGAAACCGTCGGCCCAGGTGAGCCTGGTACGGCGACCTGCGACATCATATTGGTAACTCGTGCTCCCGTAGCCGTACCAGCTGTCGGACTGGGTCTTTCGACGGCCGAGCGCGTCATAAGTGAAACTGATCGTTCGGTTGTTCGAATCAGAGGCGCTCGTCATCCGCCCGAGCAGGTCATAGCCGTAGCTTTGATCCGTCTCCCAGAAAATCGTGTTCGGTCGATCGCGCGATGTCAGACGATTGAGATTGTCATAGCCGAAACCGATCGCCTGTGTCGCACCACGTGGCAGTAGCGAGATCACATTGCCGTTCGGATCATATTCAACTTGCTCGAACGTACCGTTCGGAAAGGTGGTCCTGCGACGGCGATCAAGCCCGTCATAGGTATAGCTGGTGAGATTGTTGTTGCCGTCTCGGACCCAGGCGATCTGCCCGTTGGCCGTGTAGCCGGTCTGCTCCGTCGATGCATCGGCGGTGCCAACACCGCTGGTCACGCTGACAAGCCGGCTCGCGGCATCGTACGTGCCCAGCGTGACGCGATCCGGGCCATTCGGGCCTGAGGTCTGATGCGGAACGCAACTCGACGCTTGCGACCCCCAGTTGGAACTGTCCATATACTGAATAGCGCAGGTTTGCCTGCCGGCACCGTCATAGAGTGCATCGACAACGGCGTAGGTGATGCCGCCTGCGGACACGCTCTGCCGGACCGGGCGCCCCGCCGAATCGAACGTAACGGTCTGTCGCGAAGATTCCGAAAAATTGTTCCACGCGTTGTCGGAAGCGTCGGACACCGTTCCAACCGCGCTGACGATCAGACGCCCCTTCGCATCATAATTGTTCTTCTGCGCTTGACGCACCAAGGGACCGGATCCATCCGGGTCTGCCGCGACAATCCCGATCAACCGGCGATTGGCGTCGTAACGGTATCGAGTATCGGCACCAAGCGCATCCGTCTGGGACACTTTATTGCCAGCATCGTCATAACCTGCGGTCACCGTGCTCGATAAGGTGTTATCACCCGCCGCTGTTGTGACGCTGGTGACAAGGCCGTTCGCATTGTAACCAAAGGTCGTTTTGGTTTCGTTCGCGCTGCCTGCGCATGTCGCCGCAGTGGCGCAGGTAGAGATGCTCGAGAGCATCGAGATGCCATTCACGCTACCATAGGCGTAGGTCGTGGTCGGACGCGCTGCGCCGGCTGAAGCTGCAGGCTGTGCGATGGTCAGCACGTTTCCGGTCGTGCTATCATAGGTGTAATCGGTCTGGTTGCCGTTGGCATCCCTGGTCCAATTGGGGCTGTTGCACTTGGCAGGGCTAGCACAGTTCGAATCATAATTTGCCGACGTCGAAATATTCGCGACACCAGACCCCGCTTTTGCGACGACGAGGGTGCCGGTTACGTTGCCCCGACTGTCATAGCTGTATTGGGTATAGTTTCCCTCATGCGCCGTCACCCTTGTCAGACGGCCGCTTCCATCATATGCCCACTGCGTGCTGGTGCCAATCGGCGCTGGCAGCGTTTTCCTTGTCATCCGCTGAAGCGCGATGTTGAACTCGTAGCCGGTGGCGTGCCCCAGCGGGTCGGTGACGGTCGTCGTTCGCGTACCGCCGCTGTCGGCATAGGCATAAGTGGTGGTACCCGCGCTAGTCGCTACGGTGGCCACGCGACCAGCGGCATTATACCCGACGACGACGTCTTCTGAGGTGCTGCCCGGCAGTTGAATGCCGGCGAGGCCCTGACTGACAATGCGGTATCTGGTCGTTTGATTGAGCGCGTCGGTGATATTGTAGAACGAGTTGCCGTTCGCGCTTGACCACCCGAAGGACTGGGTTCGCCCTGGCGAACCACTGCCCGCCAGGTTGACCATCGTCACACTGGTAATGTCGCCCCAGCCGGCCCACTGCGCCGAAATCGGCACCGTATCCGGCTCGAAGGAAACGCTTTCCCAATTGGCGTACTGGAATGTCAATCGATACTGCGCATTCGACGTGATTGATGAGATTCTGTATGCAGTCCGGTGCTGCAAGCAGATGTCACCATCGCCTCCCGGTTTCGAAGCAGCGCAATAGCCAACGCTACTATAGTTATAGGAGAATGTCGTGCCATCTGGCTTGACCACACTCGTAAGATTACCCTGGATCGAACCGTAAGGGTATGCGCCGACATAGTTGGAGGTGAATGTCGCGACAGTGCCGTCTGATGCCGTGAATGTGTAGGTGGAGCCACTCTTGGTCAGCGAAGCGCCATCGCCTTCCGTAGACGTATAGGTAGAGCCCGAGAGCGTGAACCGATAGGTGTTTGCTCCAAATGATATGCTGGTCGTCGACCCACTAACGACGAGCGTGCCCACCAGGGTGTCGCCCCAGCCATTCTGTCCTCGCAACATCTTCTGCCAGACCAGACCCTGGCGATCGCCATCACCAGCTGAGAGGGTCGGCCCGTCGACATTCATCGTTCCCAAAAACAAATCCACACCGTTGGCGTCGACATTACTCCGGACCGGCGCAGGCGCAGCAACCTGCGACAATGCGGGAATTGCAATACTGGAACACAGAGCTGTGGTGACAACCAGAGTGACATAGCTCGCGCGCGCAAAGCCGCGCCCGGCGAACGCCGAGTTCAACATCATACCCCCCCTCTAACAGAAAGAAGAAACCGCTGCGGATGCTCAGTTCGCGCCCGTTACTTTGACCTTCGTGCGATTGTCCGCAGCATCATGCGTATACTGCGCACTTACGCCGTTGTTCACAGTTCCAGATCGAACCACCCTGACAAGTCGCCCCTTGGCGTCGTATGTATAGGTCACTGTTTCGGCTGCCATTGCGGAAGCCCCACCAAGCAGCCCAACGCCAATCAAGACTGCTGTCCAGAAACTCCGCATCCCCCACCCCCTTCTATGCAGCACGAGATAAAGTTGGCTGTAGACGCCGCTTAGACGCCGTTCGTCGTGCTTACGCAAAATGAGAGGATGCACGTTTTTTCAAGTCTCGCAAGAGATCATTTCAAATAATTGTTGATCAACCATAAGACGTTCGCACTCACTCGCGAAACGCGTTGAAAATCTTCGGATTGGCTGCAAGGATGCGCGTGCAAACGCAGCTACCGGGGGAGGTCACTTTGAGGGCGCGAATGAGTGCCGCGGCGTTGATGGCGGTTTTGACAACCCAATTTTCGGGATCAGCTCTTGCGCAGGATGGGCTGGCAGATCCGGCCGGTTCAGGCGTGATCGTCTCGGCAGTACAATGGCTTGAAGGTACTTTGCTCGGCACCGTGGCGACGGTCGTGGCGGTGATCGCCGTCGCTACCGTTGGCTTCCTCATGCTGACCGGGCGAATCAACTGGCGCTACGGTGCGACTGTGATCCTCGGGTGCTTCATTCTGTTCGGCGCGGCCAGCATCGTGGCCGGTATACAATCCTCTGCTCAGCTCGGACAGTGACATGGATCATCTGGAGCGTGACCAACTGTTCGTCGCCCTCACACGACCGCAAATGTTCGCTGGCGTCACCTATAGCTATTTCGTCGGCAACGCGGTGATCGCGACCGAGTTGTTCCTGATCTTCAAGTCCGCCTGGGTGCTGGCCATCGCGCTCGCCGTGCACCTTGCCGGCGTGCTGCTGTGCCTGCGCGAGCCGCGCTTCTTCGATCTCTGGTTGACCCGCGTCGGCCGCTGCCCGCGCGTGCGCAACCATGGCCTGTGGCGATGCAATTCCTACCGGCCCTGACCCGCGACAGGAAGATCGTCGCAAGGGAAGCGCCGGCAGGGCGGCATCTGCCCTATGCCGCGCATGTCGACGATCATACGATCCAGACACGCCACGGCGTGTTGATGCAGTTCCTCCATCTGCGGGGACTGTTGTTCGAAACGGCCGACAGCGAGGAAATCAACTATCGCAAGCGCCTGCGCGACGCGATGCTGCAGACGATCGGCTCCTCCCAGTTCGCGCTTTACCACCATGTCGTGCGCCGGCAGGTCGAACCCGAGCTCGACGCCGTGTTCGCCGATGCGTTCTCGCAGCGGCTCGACGACGCCTGGCAAGCGCGGCTTTCGCGCAAGAAGCTCTACGTCAACGACCTGTTCCTGACACTGATCCGCAGGCCGTTACAGGGCCGGATCGGCCTGCTCGATCGACTTCGCGGCACCGGCGTCGCGCAGGACGGCACGCGCGGCCTGCGCCAACTCGATGCGGCGCGCGAGGCGATGATGGCGGCGCTTGGCAGCTATGAGCCCCGGTTGCTGAGCGTGTATGAGACCGAGCAAGGGCCCTGCTCCGAGCCGCTCGAGTTTCTATCCAGCCTGTTCAATGGCGAGACCCGGCCGGTGCGGCTGCCGCGCCAGGATATCGGTGCGTATCTTCCCTATCGCCGGATCAGCTTTGGTCAGGAGGCGATCGAGCTCGCCCCCGTCGGTGCACTGCCGCGCAGCTTCATGGGACTACTCTCGATCAAGGATTATCCAGGGCAAACCGCGGCGGGCATGCTCGACGATTTGCTCCGCCTGCCGTTCGAACTGACAATCTCGCAGAGCTTCGGCTTTGTCGAGCGCCAGGCAGCGCTTTCCCGGATGAATCTGGCGCTTCGCCGAATGCGCTCAGCCGAAGACGAGGCCGTTAGCCTGCGCGCTGATCTCTCCAGCGCCAAGGACGATGTCGCCGCCGGTCGCGCCGGCTTCGGCGAGCATCATATGACAGTCGCGATCCGCGGGCAGACACTGGCGGAGGTCGATGAAGGCGTGGCCGAGGTCCATGCGGCGCTCGCTGATATGGGCATCATCGCGGTACGCGAGGACATCGCGCTCGAGCCGGCGTTCTGGGCGCAGTTCCCGGGCAACTTCAACTATATCGCCCGTCGCGGGCTGATCTCGACCAGCAACTTCGCCGGCTTTGCCTCTGGGCACAACCTGCCGCAGGGCAAGGCATCCGGCAACCATTGGGGACAGGCTGTCACGCTGCTCGAGACCACGGCTGCCGGCCCGTACCATTTCAACTTCCACCAGGGCGATCTCGGCAATTTCACGATCATCGGCCCCTCGGGCTCGGGCAAGACGGTGGTCCTCAACTTCCTGCTGGCACAAGCGCGCAAGTTCGCCCCCCGCATCGTGTTCTTCGACAAGGATCGGGGCGCCGAGTTGTTCCTGCGCGCGATCGGCGGACGTTACGATGTGCTGCGGCCTGGGACGCCCTCGGGACTGAACCCGCTCCAGATCGACGACACACCGGCAAATCGCCAGTTCCTGATCGACTGGGTGGCGCTGCTTGCCGGCGGCGCTGACATCGAGGAACTCGCCCAGATCAAGGACGCGATCGACGCGAGCTTCGGGCAGCCCCTCGAACAGCGACGCCTCCGCCACCTGGTCGAGCTGTTCCGTGGCGGCCACCGGCCCCATGGCCACGACCTCTGGGCGCGGCTGCGCCCCTGGTGGGGCGATGGCGAGCGCGCCTGGTTGTTCGACAATGCGGCCGACGAGACTGATCTCACCGCCGCGACGGTGGGGTTCGACATGACCCAGATCCTCGACGACCCGGCATTGCGTACCCCGGCGATGATGTACCTCTTCCACCGGGTGGAGGAGCGGCTCGACGGCACACCCGCGATCATCGTTGTCGACGAGGGATGGAAGGCGCTCGATGACGAGGTTTTCGTTCGCCGGATCAAGGACTGGGAAAAGACCATCCGCAAAAGGAACGGCGTGGTCGGTTTCGCCACGCAGAGCGCGCAGGATGCGCTGGAGAGCAAGATTGCCAGCGCCATCATCGAACAGGCCGCGACCCAAATTTTCATGGTCAATCCCAAGGCACGTGCGGCTGATTATATCGAGGGCTTCGGGCTCACCGAGCATGAGTTCGCGCTGGTTCGCACGCTGCCGGACAGTTCGCACTGCTTCCTGATCAAGCATGGTAATGAGAGCGTGGTCGCGCGACTCAACCTCAGCGGCGAGGAGGATTTGCTCACGATCCTCTCAGGTCGCGAACGTACTGTCCGCCTGCTCGACGAAATTCGCGCTACCACCGGTGATGATCCAGAAATATGGCTGCCGCAACTCATGGCACGCACATGAACACCTGTCCGGGGATCGCCGACAACACGTTCCTCGAGAGCGTGCTCACATCAATCGACTGCCAGGCGCAGACGCTGGGTGCGCAAGGCTACCAGGCGATGGCGGCGCCGGGCTCTTCGCTTTCGCTGCTCCTTGGCGGCATGCTGACGATCTTCATCGCGCTGATTGGCTATCGCATGATCCTCGGCGAGACACCGTCGGCGCGCGACGGCGTCATCGCCTTCGTCAAGGTCGGTATCGTTTTCGCGCTCGCGATGAGCTGGGCAGCCTATCGCACCCTCGCCTATGACGTCGTGTTCCATGGGCCCGCATCGCTGGTCTCCGATATCGGCGCACCGGCGGGCCTGCCGGGTACCAGTGGTGGGATCGTCGGCCGGTTGGGTCAAGTCGATCGTGCGATACAGGAACTGGGTCGATTGGGGCCGGGTTCGGCGATGATGGCAAGCCGTCCGCAGGTCGACAATGGGCAGGCATCGGTTGTAACGCAAGAAGTCAGCGATCCGCCGAGCATCTTCAGCCCTTATGGGCTGGGCACCGCCCGCATCGTGTATCTCACTGCTACTATCGCGGCTTTTGCTGCCGTCCGGCTGGTCGCAGGGTTGCTGCTGGCGCTTGGGCCGCTGTTCATCGCTTTTCTGTTGTTCGACGGTACTCGATCGCTTTTCGAAGGTTGGATGCGCGGCCTGCTTGGCGCGGCGCTCGGCGCGATTGCCGTCACCATCTTGCTATCGGTCGAACTGGCCCTGCTCGAGCCCTGGCTTGGCTCGCTCATCCTGCGACGGCGCGGCGATCTGCTGATCGGCGGCGCCGCAACCGAACTGCTGGTGGTAACGCTCGCCTTCGCGCTGACGCTGGTTGCTGGCCTCGGGATGGCCGCGCGGTTCGCCATGGCCTTTCGCTTGCCACTCGCACTGCGAGCGTTGCCCGAGCGCCTTACCAACAGCCTCGGCGAGGCGGCATCAAAGTCCCGGCCGCTGCCGGAACGCACCTCATCGCCAGCAGAAAGCCATTCTCGCGCCGCAGCGGTTGCCGAAGCGGTTGCGCAGGTCGAGCGTCGCGAAGCGCGCGGCCGGGACAACGCGGTGGCGAACCAGACCGCCATTCTCCAAAGCGCGCTTCAGCCACAGCGCGGCAACGCCGCGCAGCCGCTTGGTCAACAACATCGCCGACGGACGCGCGGACGCATTTCCGCCAGTGCCGGCCGCAGGGATCAAAAGCCATGAAGAACAAAGCGCGCGAAGCGCTCGACGCCTATTATCACGAAGCTGGCAGCTGGGCCGAGGATCAGCGCTCGGCGCTGGAGAAATCCAGGCGCGCCGCCTGGATTGTAGCCGGCGGCGCGTGCGGGGTCGCCGTGCTGGAGGCGCTGGCGCTGGTTTTCCTGACCCCGCTCAAGACGGTGGAGCCCTATACGCTGCTCGTCGACAAGCAGACCGGGTTCGTCCAGGCTCTCCAACCGGTCAACGCACAGCGCATTGCCCCCGACAGCGCACTCACTCAATCCTTCCTCGTCCAATACGTCATTGCCCGCGAGAGCTTCGACATCAACGCGCTCCAGGCGAATTACCGCAAGGTATCGCTCTGGTCCGAGGGGCGCGCCCGCAGCATGTATATCGCGAGCATGCAGGCATCCAATCCGGACAGTCCGCTTGCCCGTCTGCCCCGCAGCAGCATCGTCGAGACGCGGGTGAAGAGCGTAAGTCCGCTCGGCGGAAATCGGGCCATGGTGCGGTTCGATACCATCCGCCGCGACGCCAACGGTCGCCAGCTGCCGGCGCAGCCATGGGTGGCGGTGCTCGCCTATCGCTATTCGGGCGAGCCGATGAGCCTGGAAGATCGGTTCCTCAACCCGCTCGGGTTCGAAGTGACTGCCTATCAGCGCAACCCCGAGGCCTTCCCCAGAATCGATCCAGCCACTCAGCCGATTGTCGCGGCACCTAACACGGAGCCGGTCGCTCCCAAAGATGTGCCCGCCGCCGCCCCCACCCCATCGGTAGCAACGCCGTGAAATACGCGCTCCTTTTCCTGGTCCTCCTGGCGCCTTCCGCAGAGGCGCAGATCCGGCCGCGCCCCACCGGCGCAAACGCGCATGTCCAGTCGGTGGATTTCATCGCCGGCCAGGTCGTTCAGCTGCAATCAGCACCTGGCTATCAGCTGATGGTCGAGCTAGCCCCGGACGAGCATGTCGAAAATGTCGCGCTTGGCGACAGCGCCGCGTGGCAGGTGAACATCAATCATGCCGGCAATCGTCTGTTTCTCAAGCCGCTTCAAGCAGGTGCCAGTACCAACATGACGGTCGTAAGCGATGCCCGGCTCTATCTGTTCGACCTGACGACGATCGCCACCCCGGAAGCAGACACGCCCTACACGGTAGAATTCCGCTATCCGGCCCCCGTCACGCTTGAGCGCATTCCCGGGAGTCCTGGTACAACGCAGCCCGAGACACCGCCCGTCGGGCGCTACAAGCTTCGTGGCGACAAGGGCCTCAGACCCGCCGGAATTCACGATGACGGCGTACAGACCTATATCGAATTCGCCCAAGGCGTTCCGCTGCCGGCGATCTACGCGATCGACGGACGAGGTCGCGAGACGCTCGTGAACGGCATGATGCGCGACGGACGGATGGTGGTGGACAGCGTCGCAGAGGTGCTCGTCTTCCGCATCGACAGGCGCAAGGCGACGGCCACCCGCGTCATCTTGGAGCAGAACTGATGGCGCAGGTCCCTCCCGCATCGTCGCCGCAGCCCGAGTCCACCGCCTCGGCCCTGCCCGTCGTCGCCAGGCAATCGACCGGACTGCCGCTCTGGCTGATCCTGGGAGGCGCCGTCGTGGCTGCGATGCTGCTCTTCATCGTCCTGGATGCACGACGCCGTTCCGTCATGGCGCCGGCAGTGCGTCCACGCAGCGTCGACGCGATATCCTCTCCTGCCCCGCCGCCCACATTGTACATTCCACCTGAGCTGACGCCGGCGCAGTCAATCGTGCCGGCCCCGCTATCTCGGGCGCCTGCACCAACCCTGCAGCAGCTGCCCGCTCCCGTTCGGGCAGAACCGCAGCGCCTGATCCAAGAGCCAATCACCACCACCATACAAGGCAGCACAATACCGCCACAGCCGCCGGCCCGAGTTGCAAGCGGGTCCGCGCTCATGATCGACACGAGCAGCGCGCCCGCAGGCGCGGAATCGCCAGCATCCGCGGGCGGCGAGCAGGGAGGGAACGAAGCAGGTTCGGGTAAGATCGCTGGAACGCGAGTTGGCGCGGGCGTGCTGGCCAGTCGAACGCTTACCGTCGCACAGGGAACTCTCATCCCGGCGGTTTTGGAGACAGCACTCGATTCCACCTTGCCCGGGCTCGCCCGCGCCGTCGTTTCGAGTGACGTGAGGGGTTTCGATGGCACACGCGTGCTCATCCCGCGGGGCAGTCGCCTGATAGGAGAATATGGTGCGACCACTGAAAGCGGCCAGAACCGGATGCTGGTCAACTGGCTGCGCCTGATCCGGCCAGACGGGGTCACCATCGCAATCGGATCGCCTGCCGCCGACCCGGTAGGGCGTGGTGGCGTCCGCGCGAAGGTGGACTCCCATTTCTTCGCACGCTTCTCGGGCGCTATTCTTCAATCCGTCCTCGACGTTGGTGTGAACCTCGCCTCAAGGTCGGCCAACTCGCCCGTCATTGTTGCCCTGCCGGGAACGGCCGGATCGATCCGCCAGACCGTCACGCCCAATCAGGTGCGCCCGACGCTCAAGGTGAAGCCTGCGACGAGCATTTCAGTCTTCGTCTCAAGAGATCTCGACTTCACGGGAGTTGAGACGCCATGATGCCGGGCCGACATAATGACGTTCGAGTGTGTCGAGGCAGATCGTTAAAGGGGGGAAACTATGGCGTTGGAAATCATACATCGTGCGCCGGGCATTGTACTGACCGCGTTCTCGACGCTCCTGCCACTGGAAGCGTCAGCGCAGAGCGTGACACAGTATTCCTATGATGCGCAAGGGAGACTGATTGGCACCCAGCAGGGTGAGGGCGTCACGTCAGACTACACCATGGACCCAGCGAGCAACCGAACACGCGTCCGGGTGACACCGCAATTTCCAATGGCTTGGTCAGCGACAGATCCGGCCATCGGACATTATGTTGGGCGCGCTGAAGGGAGCGCCTGGTCGGCAAGCGCAACCGACGCTGCCAGCTTCATGTCGTTCGGTCCGTACACTGCGAACGTCTCCGTTGGGTCGCATGTCGCGGCCTTCAGAATGCTGGTCGACAACAACATAGCGAACAATGCGAACGTCGTGCTACTGGACGTCTTTGATACCACGTCTTTGACCACGTTGGCATCTCGGCAGGTGACAAGACGGGAGTTCAAGGCCCCCTTTGCCTATCAGGTCTTCGAAATTCCCTTTGTTCTGGATGCTTCGCGAGCAGGGCATGCCATTGAATTTCGTGTCTGGTATCAGCAACAGTCCTATGTCCGTATAGAACGTGTCGGCTATCGTTGACTCACGGATGACGAAGACGAGCGCAGGCGTGTCGGGCAGGCCGGATCGTATGTTTCTGGAGGCGTACCTGGCGCCACTTGCGCCCATTTTGTTCCGCTCGGACGTCACCGACATCTATGTCAATCGCCCGGAGGAGGCTTGGGCAGAGACGCTGGGCGGCGCGGTTGAGCGGTTTGACGTGCCTGCGCTCGATGCCGCGACGCTCGACCGTCTTGCACGGCAGATCGCCGCCCTGTCGCATCAGGGCATCAGCCGGGAGCACCCTCTGCTCTCGGCCACGCTGCCGGATGGGTCACGGGTCCAGGTGATTGCGCCACCCGCGACCCGCGGACCGATGGCCATCGCAATCCGGAAACACCTCTCCTCCGATCTGAGCCTTGCCGACTATGTCGAGGCGGGGGCATTCAATCAGACCCGATTGGGTACTGTCTCCCAGCATATCCCGGAGGAGGACCGGCTGAGGCGGCTGCTCGACGCCGGTGATATCCCGGCGCTGCTGTCTGGCGCGGTCCGCGAGCGCAAGAACATTCTGGTCTCGGGCGGCACCTCCACCGGCAAGACGACCTTCCTCAACGCGCTCATTCGCGAGATCCCGGCACATGAGCGCTTGATCCTGATCGAGGACACCCCCGAGCTTCAGCAGCATCACGACAACCTGGTTGGCCTGCTGGCCGTGCGCGGCAGCCTTGGAGAAGCACGGGTGAGCGCCACCGAGCTGCTCGCCGCATCGCTGCGCATGCGCCCCGACCGCATCATCCTCGGCGAGCTGCGCGGGGAGGAGGCCTACACCTTCCTGCGCGCCATCAACACGGGGCACCCCGGCTCAATGAGCTCGGTGCATGCCGATTCGGCCGAGCGGGCGATCGAGCAGATCGTGCTCCTGGTGCTACAAGCCGGAACCCAGCTCAGCCGCGATGATGTTCGCCACTACGTGCGCAGCACAGTCGATGTGTTCGTGCACCTGGCTCGGACGGGTGGCCGCCGGCACGTTGCCGAAGTGGTTTTGGCGTGATCGGGATCATCGCAACGCTATCGCGCGCATCCGGTCCGTTGACCGAGCCGCCCTCCGTCAGTCCGTTTCTGAATGCGAGCAGCTGGGTTTTGGAGACACTGCTGGGGACGCTCGCTACGTCTGTTGCGGTGATTGCCGTGGCGATACTCGGGCTCCTGCTGCTGACGGGACGGGCAAATATCCGACACGGGCTGACTGTCCTCGCAGGCTGCTTCCTGCTCTTTGGCGCGGCCACCATCGCGAGGGGGATCCGCGACGCTTTGGAGGGCCGCATCGGCGAGGACAATCGAGCGGTAACCGGCAGTGTCGCCCCCTCCCCCCTTTCGGTGATCGCCACGCCCACCCCAGCTCCAAGAAGCCAACCTTACGATCCCTATGCGGGCGCTGCCGTGCCGCAACAGCACTGACGTTGACGCTCAAACAGCCAGCATACTTCCTGCCGTATTCAGCTCATATCCCGATATTGAGCCCACGGCTTCGTCCGCGGCCGATGAGGTCTGCCAAGCTTTGACCCACACTCTTTCCGGGTATTTCGGGCAAGCCGAGCTGCGCCTTCCGGTTGCGCAAAATGGACTCGACCTGCGGATCGCGCTCAAGGCTCTTCGCCATACCGATCATCCGGTTGCCGACGTTGTTCGCGGCGGTGGTCTCATGGTCTCGCAACAAGAGCCGGCGCTGCCGTTCCAATGCCTGCCAGCGCTGCACGAAGGCGTCGGCGCGAAGTTGCGGATCGACACGAATATCTTCTTCGAACTGCATGGCGCGGATCGACCTGGCCCCCTGGCCTTCTGACGCTTCCTGGATTAGACTTGGATCGTTGGAGAACGCCAGCTCAAGACCGCGCGCGGCATACGGAGCAAGCGCATTCAGCGCTGCACGGCTCGCCTGGAGCTCCTCGCGCTGTGCGTGGGTGTGGCGGTCACCAACACGATTCGCGAAGCGCATCGCGCGGACAATCGTCGCATGGCGCTGCACGGCCCGCGACGGCACGATCACGGGTTCAGGCTGCGGCGCCTGCTTGGGCGCCAATGGCTGCACCGGTGGCGGCACTTCGGGCGATACCCGCAGCTTCAGCCCGGCAAACATGTCGCGCTTGGGTGCCGGCTGCAGGGCCGGAACCGGCGGCGGCAGCACGATCTGCCGACGTTCTGCGAATTCGGGCGCGTAGTCCGACGCCATATCCTTGACCCGCTCGCGCGACAGCGCCGCCGCCAGCGTCGCATGGCCCGAAAAGTCGTCTCGGCCATAATGGAGGTCCACACGCTCGCGGTGTCGGGACAATGCGACATAGGCGGCGTGCCGATCCAAACCCGGCGTCGCCAGCACATGCACCTCGTCGACGGTGACACCCTGTGCCTTGTGCACGGTCGCGGCGTAGCCATGATCGACCGCTGCATAGTCCTTGCGGTCGAAGGCGACCGAACCGCCATTGTCCAGCAGCACCGCCATTCGGGTGGCGGTGACGCTTTCGATACGCCCGAGCGATCCATTCTTGACGCCCAGGCTGCGCTCGTTGCACCCGAACATGACCCTGTCGCCAGCGGCGAACTGGCGTTCGCCCTTCTCGACCTGCCAAGGGACATCTTCATCCAGCTCGCCGTGTGCACGTAGCCGGTCGCGCGCCGCCCGATTGAGCGCCGCCACTTCGTCATTGGTATGGGTGAGGATGATCCGGCTGGCGCTGGGTGCTTCGTGCCGCCGCCTATTCCAGCGTTCGACCAACGCGGCACGCGCAGCTTCGCGCGTCTCGGCAACATGAAGTGCATCCTGCTGCCGGTGAGCCTCCAGCGCCTCGGCGGTGCGGCCGGTTGCTAGTTGCCGCGTCGCCAGCCGCTGCCAGTCCTCGCGCTGCCGGCGAATGTCGGTAATCTCGATGGCGCCGTGCCGTTCGGCCACCGATCGGAACGCTGCCCCCGCTTCGATCGCCTGCAACTGCTCGGGGTCGCCGACCAGCACGACCTTGGCGCGGCGCTTCTCGGCTTCGGCAATCACCCGCTCCATCTGGCGTGTGCCAATCATGCCGGCTTCGTCGATCACGAGGACCGACCTGTCGGTCAGCAACTCGCGCCCCTGCCCCCATTGATGCTCGATGCTGGCAATGGTGCGCGATGCGATGCCAGAGCCGCTCTCCAGATTCTCGGCGGCGATGCCGGACAGCGCCAGCCCCTGCACCTGATAGCCGGCGCTCTCCCATGCTTCGCGGGCAACGCCGAGCATCGCCGATTTGCCGGTACCGGCATAGCCAACGACCGCGCCCAGATCCCTTCCGCTGGTGATATGGTCAAAGGCGCTGCGCTGTTCGCTCGACAGCACTAACCCGCGCATCTCGGCGCGTGCCAGCGCAAGCTTGCGATGCTGTTCGTCCATGCCGTGCCCGCGACTGGCGTCCAGCTTCATCGTTGCGCGCTCCAGCCGCGCTTCGGTTTCGATCATGTCGCGGCTGGTGAAGCGATCTTCGCCGCGCCCGTCCTTGCCGAGCTTCACCAGTTCGGGCGACGCACGCACCGCCGCCATCACCTGGTCGAACTGCTCCTTCCCTTCGCTGTGGCGATGCACCAACATCGCCAGATCGCAGGTGGTGAAGGTGGCCTGGGTGCGGGTGATCGCATCCAGCGCCAGCGCCGGGTTGGCCAGCAGCTTCTCGCCATTGGCCCGCGCGATCTCGTGATGCTCTTCCAGCCGCTCCGACGTTAGGCCCTGGCCAGCCATTCGCGCCGCGGCCGGGCCGATCTTGTGCTGGGGTTCGAGGTCGACGCCCTGCGCCTCCAGCGAGCGGTGATCGACACGTGCATCGATATCCAATTCCGCCAGCCGCGCATTGACGTGCCCCGCCCAGCGCTCGCGCCATTTTTCCAGCAGGTCGGTGCGGTTCCAGTCGCGGTTCTTCTTGCCGAAGCCATCGGCATCCACCTCGCGCAACGCCAGCATGACATGCGCATGCGGTTTGGCTTCGCCATCGGCGCCGATATCCCAATGGACATTGAGATCGGCGACCATGCCGCGGTTCACAAACTCTGCTTGGACGAACTCGCGCGCTAGTCCAATGCCCTCGGCCTGGTTCAGCTCGCGTGGGATCGCGAATTCGATCTCGCGGGCAAGCTGCGCGTCCTTGCGCAGCTCGACGGCTTCGACGGCATTCCACAGCTTCTCGCGATCGGCGAGATGCTCAGGTGCACCGTCCGGCAGCAGCACTTCGGAATGCACGACGCCGGCCTTGTTCGAGAAGTCGTGATGCCGGTCGAGCCGCTGATCGTGCAGTCGGGAGGCCGAACGATAGGCGGCAGCGGCCAGCGCCGACGATCCGCTGGCGCGGCTGATGATCTTGGCCGAGAAATGGTAGATCGCCATAGCGACACTTCACTTACACTAAAACAAGCGACGTCGGCACGACGTATAAGCGCGCCCTCAAAAGATTTCATCTTTTTCGCGACGTGATCATCCCAAGATGTTTCACGACATTTGCGCTGATCGATGCAGTTCCTAAATCACCGAGCATCATCCATCAACTGCGGAGGGTTCGATGCGCAAACCACGTGACTTCGATTCGGAGCTGAAGGCGCTCGACAGCAAGGCGCGGCAGCTCAAACAAGCCAAACTCCAGCAACTCGGCGAGCTGGTCGTCGCGACCGGTGCCGATGCGCTGCCACACGAGCGCCTGGCGGGCGCGTTGCTCGCCGCTGTCAGCATGTCCGACTTGATCGTGCGGGAGGACTGGCGCCAGCGTGGCGCGGCCTTCTTTCAACGACAGGGGAAAGCTCGCGGCGGCGCTCGTTCGCGTGCGGCATCGGCTGCGGCAGCTGACGGCGGCAAGGCACCGGCTGGAAAGGCAGCGGGCGCGGGATGATACGCGAGAATGGGTGGTGAAGCGCCGCGAACGAACGCGCCAGCTGATCGAGCTGGGCGGGTTGGTTGCCAAAGCCGGACTGATCGAACTCACAGACGATGATCGCGCCGTATTGTTCGGTGTGATGATCGACGCTGCTGCTACGCTCAAAGGCGAACAACGGGATCAGGCGCTTACGTTATGGCGAAGACGTGGACGTCGCGCGTTCGAGCAGCTGCAGAATGAGTAATGTCGCCGCGCCTTCCAGCATATTTTAGCAGACGGCGTACGCACGCTCCTATAATCAAAAGGTCGGCAGCATGCCGAAAAACAAGGAGCAGGGACGCAGAATGTCTGAGCAGAGCAATACCGATCCCGTTGAACTCGCAAGCGACCTTACCATTGCCTGGCTATCGAACCCGAACAATCGCGCGTCGATGGACGATGTCTCCACGTTTCTTCGGAAGATGCATGCAGATGTGATGGAGCTTTCAGGTGGCGTCGCGAGCGCGGAAGGCGCGAGCGAAGAACCTGCTTCGGAAGAATTCACGCCTGCCGTCTCGGTTCGCAAATCGCTGGCCTCGAAAGACCACATCATCTCGCTGATCGACGGCAAGCCGTACCGGACGCTGCGCCGACATTTGAGCACGCACGGTCTGACGCCCGAGGAATACCGCGCGCGCTACAATCTGAAGTCCGATTATCCGATGGTGGCACCGACCTATTCGGAACAGCGCCGCGCGATGGCGCACAAGATTGGCCTTGGTGCCAAGGGCCGCGCAGCACGGAACGCGCCTGCCGAAACGCCAGCCCCAAAGCCCGCGCGCAAGCCGCGCGCTAAGGCGGCACCCACTGCCTGACCCCATTCGCGCGCCGAGGCTCGAAGCCTCGGCGCGCGACGATCATGCTGCAGCCGCTTGCTCCAGCGCGGCGATGCGCTCTTCGCAGATCACCTGCACCGCCTGCCCGAGCACTTCGACGCGCTCGCCCAGCCACGCCAGTTCCTCGGCGCTGATCCGGTAGTGCTTCGAATAGCGCGCCTTCACATAGGCAGCCTTGAGCTTCTCGAACCGCGAGCGGTCGCCACGCTGGTCGCGCGGCCACGCGTCGACCAAACGCGGATCAATGCGTTCGGCCTGGGTGCGCAGAAACCCCAAATTGTGGGTGTGCGGCGTGTAGAAAGTGCATACCAGTAAAACGCAGTGATAGAGGCTCTCGGCGGTCTGGTGGAGCTCAAAAGCGGTCTCGCGAGCGTGCCCCTTCTCCAAGCCAAAGCGCACGAAGTCATGTCTGCGCATCGCCGCCGAGAACCACTCTTCGAAATATTCCCGCGCCATCACCAGTGCCTGTTCCGGCGTCTTCGGCTTCGGCTCGTGCAGTTCGCTGGGATCGCTCTCGTAGAGCGCGATCCCATCGCGGGCGACGTCCATGAAGAAGTATCGCCCATGCGCGAGGCCGTCATTCACCTCGTGCAGGGTGTGAACGATGAAATTGACCGGCGTGCGCAGCGTCCTGGTGATCGCCAGTTCGCGGTTGAGCCGATCCTCGGCGGTCGCCCAGAATTCGACGCGGTCGGTGAGCTTCTCATTGTTGACGATGACGAGCAGGTCGAAATCCGACTGATAGCCCTTGGCGGTATGCGGCTCGTCGACCCAGCCGCCGCGCGCATAGCTGCCGTAGAGGATCACCTTGAGAATACGCGCCTGCTTTTTCCAGTCCTGTGTCGCGATGGCGATCGCGTCGCCAAACTCCTCGAACAGGATCTGGACGACACGCTCCAGCTCGCGCTGTTTGGCTGGGGGCAGATGGTCGAGGGTGGTCCTCATGGATCGATCCTAACGCGCTGATGCGGCGGCGTACACCTCACCCGATTTCACCGACCGAGGTGTCGTCTGGGTCATTGTCATTTGCCCCGCGCGGCGCGGTCGAGCGCGATCAGCACGCGGGCGAGCGTCTGTTCCACCTCCGCCACCGTGCAGCCATGCCGCTGAGCGGTTTGGACGCAGTCCAAATCGTCGAACCGCACCGATCCGAAGATTGCCCGATCCCGCTCGGGGAGCGCGCGAAACGCGCGGCGCATGCGCCGCAAACGAAGCCAGCGCATCATTGCCCCGCCTCCTCATCCGAGACGAACCCGAGCAGATAGTCAGCCGCCTTGCTGGCAGCACTCGCCGCCCGAAAGATCGCCTTTTCGTCCTCGCGCAGCACCGCCAGCCAGCTGCCGATATAATCGGCGTGCCGCACCGTTTTCCTGTCCTACAGCTGGAGGTCTCGTCCGATTTCGGGAATGGCGATAAGCCCCGCGTTGGCGATCGGTGGTTTCGGCTGTCCTCATCGGCAGCTTATGCCAAGATCGGACGTTCGCCAGGCCGAATGTGAACGACTGGGACTGGTCGTGACCGGCCACCCCGGGCATTATTGGCTGCGGCAGTCCATCGCGGATCCAAAGTCTGTCAGCAGGCGCATGTCAGGCCGTGCGAGCCAGTCGGTGACCGCCAAGGTGAGACGTGTCGCTAGTTTGCTTCAGGAAGCCGAACACGTGATCGGCCCAATCCTGCAGCACGCGCCTGCGCGGTGAGAGGTACAGCGCGCTATTATACGCGCTGCGGACGTCATCGCGGTCGACGTGAGCGAGCGCCATCTCGATCCAGTCGGATCGATAGCGCTCCGCTTCGTTCGCCCAGGTCGATGCGAGGCCGCGGAAGCCATGGACCGTCTGCCGCCCGCGATAGCCCATGCGGTAACAGCCATAGATCATCGTGTTCTGCGAAATGGACTGCCCAAGCTTGTCCCCGCCAAAGACGTACATGCCGGTCGAGTAAGTTCGAACGTCTTCGAGCAGAGACACGACCTGAGGCGAGATGGGTACGATGTGTTCGCGCTCCATCTTCATTCGCGCCGCTGGCACGCGCCAAAGCGGCTCCGACCCGTCGAGCCCCTCGAACTCGTCCCAGCGGGCGAGCCGCGTCTCGTTGGTACGTGCCCAGGTCAGCAGCGTGAACAGCAACGCCGCACGGGTGACAGCACGCCGCCTGGGGTTCTCCTCGCCGTCGTAGTTATCGATCGCGCGCACCAGCGCCGGCAGCTCCTGCAGGCCCACCCGCGCCATGTGCCGCACCCGCGGCTTCGGCTTCAGCAGGTCAGATAGATAGGCCGCCGGGTCCTGATCCGCCCAGCCCTGCGGAATGGCAAAGCGATAGATCTGGCTGACATGCTGCTTGATTCGCCGGCTGACGTCGAGCGCGCCGCGCGCTTCTACGGTCCGCACCATGGCCAGCACGTCGGCACTGGTGATAGACCGAAGCGGCCGATCGCCGATCACCGGAAAGGCATCCCGCTCGAGCCGCGTCATCAGCCGCCTGGCGTGGCCGTCGTCGAGATTGCCCTCGCGGTTCTCATGCCAGGCACGCGCCGCCTGCTCGAAGGTCTTGCCGACCGGCGACTTGTTGCTGGCGCCTGGGTCCCTGCCCTGCCCCAGCGCCACCCTGGCCTCTGCGCGGCGGAGCCGCGCCTCAGCAAGGCTGAGGTCGGGATAGCGGCCGAAGGAGAGCAGCTTCTCCTTGCCGTCGAAGCGGTACTTCATCCGCCATAGCTTAGAGCCATTGGGCCGAACGAGCAGGTACAGGCCCTCGCCGTCGGCGAGCTTGTAATCTTTCTGCCGCTTGGTCGCGTAGCGGACTTCGAGTTCCTTGAGCGCCATCTGGGGGTACTCCGCTGGGGTTGCGGCGATTACCCCAGAAAATACCCCCAAAAGCAAATCGACGTCCTGGCGTTCGGTGGGGTCCAAAGGAGCCATCTGAGACGACGCGACTCGGGCGCAAGCTTCGGAAAACAGGCATAAAAAAGCCGCCTCAGGATGTCCTGAAGCGCTTTGGTATGTCGGTGT